>CAYFUX010000039.1:0-26985 GCA_964346455.1 uncultured Spirochaetaceae bacterium | reverse complement strand
CCCGTCTTCTTGCGGATTTTTTCCTCCCCCGAGGTAAAGAGGTGGGTGGTGTAGGAGCCCTCGGGAAGTTCCTCTTTACGGCGTGCGATCATTCGCTCCAGCCGCAGCAGAACCTCTGTGTCGGCCTCCGGGCGTTCCGATCGGCCTTCCACCGGAGGGACCTGCGGCACGGCGCCGGAGCCCGTGTTCTCCGAGCTCGTGGGGGCGGTCTTTCGCATTGCGGCAGGCCGGCTGGGGGCGGAGGCGGAAGGACCTTCAATGACCGCCTCATACCAGGTGTGCTGCGATTTGAGACTCTGCATTGATCCTTCCGCCGTATGCGGCAGGATACGACCGGTCTCCCGGTTGAGATGCCAAAGTTCACCACGTTCCCGGGATTTGGTGTAGCTCTTATCGTTCATCAGGGAAACATCCAGAATTTCACCTTCGGGGCTGCGAACCACCAGCGGTTGCACCTCTTCAATATTCATTACCAAACCTCCGGTATCTCGTGAGAGTGATTGTGGTAGCGCGCGAGAACATCGGCAAGATCGAAGCGGCGCTCATAGAGTGCTTTCCCGGTGATGATACCCGGCAGGAGTGCATTGTCGGCTGCGGCGAGGGTCTGAAAATCTTCCTCCCCGCGTACGCCTCCGGAGACGATCACCGGCAGACCCGCATGTTCGGCAATGCGGCGGCAGCGTTCTATATTTGGTCCCACCATCGTCCCGTCCCGGCCGATGTCGGTGTAGACGATGCTCACCGCTCCGCATTCGGCGGCAAGCTCAGCCGCCTCGAAGTCGCTCCGAGAGGCGGACTCTTCCCACCCGGAAATCTGTACCGTCCCCTCACGGGCGTCGATGCCGGCGATGATCGTACCGGGGAAGCGGCGTGCCCAGCGCATCACCCGCTCAGGATCGCGCATCAGCACGGTGCCGGCCACCAGACGGTCTACTCCGATGCGGCGGAGCTCCTCCGCATCTTTGTCGCGCCGAATTCCTCCGCCCACCTCGAGAACAACATCCACCGCCCGGCGGATAGAGGAGATTACCGGACGGTTGGACTGCGGGTTGCCGCGGGCGGCGTCGAGATCCACGATGTGGATTCGTTCGGCTCCGGCCTCGGCGAATCCTCTGGCCGTCTCCACCGGATCCTGATCGTAGATAGTGGAGGCGGCGTAGTCGCCTTGATAGAGGCGCACACAGGCGCCCTCGAGAAGGTCGATGGCGGGTATAATCTTCATAACGCGTGAGAGTATATATGTTTCTCTCTAGAGTCTCAATACGAGGCGGGAGAACGCCCGAGGGGAAGCCTCGGAGTGCTTGCGGTGGCGGCGTTGCAGCGTGGGAACGCTTACCGCAGCAGCCGGATCCGGGTGAAGACGTAGTCGAGGGAATCCTGCTTCAGCACGGTACGAAAAAAATCGGTGCCCGGAATACGGGTGGTATTCTTCTCGTCTTCCCGGTTGTACTTCTCGTCGATGGTATTGTCGTACCAGTGGACCAGGGCGATGTTTCCTCCGCTGATTTCGATACCCGTAATACCGCGTTTTCCGATTGCACAGCCGGAGTTGAAGACGCAGGGAACGATAGTGTAGGTGCTGTAGATGGAGCTGAGGGAAACCTCCTTGCCCCGTTTTTGCACCTGCCGGTCGATTTCCGATTTGAGGGCGCGAATACGTTCTTCGATCTGCGGATGGTCCTTTTCTTTGGAAGTTTCGAGCTGGCGAAGATTGCGCTCGATTTTGTAATTGAGTGTGTCCACTTTCGACATTGATTCAAAGAGAGGGCGATGAGTGTGGCCGATTATGGAGACGATCCCCCGCTCCTGCGCGTACTTATATAGGCGCTGTTCGATAGTATATTGTTTCCGCTTATCGTGAGCCACCGAGTAATGCTTGATCCGGAGCGGGCGGGCTATATAGCGCAGCAACAGGCCGATGAAGGTGTTGAAACGCTGGTAGATGAGCGAAACCTGGTGACCGTGAAAGAGGAAGAGCCGCTTCCCCTTGTACAGGAGTGTGAGGGCTTCTTTAAGCGGGTAGCGGAGATGAGGGTCGGGAAAGGTAAAGAGCTTGGAGTCGTGATTGCCAAAGATTTTGTAGAGTTTGCCCTTAGAGGCAAAGCGGTCGAAAATGGCGTAGATATCGTTCCAACGTTCCCGAATCGTGTGGAGCGGGTAGCGGTGCAGCTCTTCGACGTCGCCGTTGAGCAGCAGAGTATAGTCGTTTTCCAGGTAGTAGTCGCGCAGCGCGGAGATGAAGACCGGGGCGTTGCGCTTGAAATCGTCACTGCTGCGGCGATTGCCCATGTGGAGATCGCTGAAAATAACGATCTTATCGTCATCCCCGATTTCCATCTCTTCGCTGCGGTTGAATAGTTTATCAATATATATCGTGTGCGGTTCTTTATTCATGGGGGATTCTTTCCATAATTCTGTTCCAGTTTTTGTTAGAAGTTTATTCATGTTTAATTAAAACGGTAGCATGTGCGGTTGCTCTTCGCAAGTTGCGGCGTGGCGTAGATGCGGCAAAACGCGCCTTTTCCACCGGAGGCGAGTGTGCTACTCTATTCCAATGGTACACATTACGGTACGAGGAAAAAGTGACACGATAGTAGAGGCTTCCCCGGCGGTCTCGATTTTGAACAACCTCCTGCGTGCGGGAGTCAAAATTAGCCACTTGTGCGGCGGGCGGGCGGAATGCGGTACGTGCCGCATTAGAGTCCTCTCCGGCGCTAAATATCTCAGCCCCATGCGCGAGGCTGAGCAGCGGCGGCTGGAAACAAGCGGCGCCCCTGCGGAGGATATCCGCCTCGCCTGCCAGAGTTATACCCGGGGCGACCTGGTGATCAAAGTCCTCGCCCCCGGTAGATAGCCTTCGGTAGATAGCCCCCGGGAAGACCGAAGTACCCGATCTCCCAAGGAGCCAGAGGCGGGAAGCGAGAGGCGGTGAGCCCCGGGCCGGAAGCTCGGGGCCCCGGAGCTTCCGGCTGAGCTGCTCATTGCCGGGACCATGTGTGTGGTGGGCTTAGCTTTTTTCCGTGCCGGAGGACTTATTTTCTTCGGAGGCGGTCTTCTTACCGCGGTCCGGGCGTTTTTCTTTGACCCCCGTCTCCCCCTCTTGCGGAGGTTTTGGCGCCGAGGAGCTCTGGCTCTGCTGTGGCGGTTTTGCCGTGAAGGGCTCATCTGTGCCGGATTCGGAGACTTCGCGGAGCTTGAACTCGGAGAGGTGGGTCTCAAGGTGCCGTATGCTTTCGCTGTTTTTGTCGCCGGCGTCGGATACGTTCTGAGCCGCCTCGGAGACCTCCTGGATCCCTTGAGCCATCTCTTCCATTCCGTTTGCCGAATCGGAGGAGATCGTGCGGAGGGTATCCATGGAAGCGGTGATGTTCTGCAGCCGCTCTTCCATCTCCCCTGAACCCTGCTGAACGTTGCGGGTAATCTCCACCAGCGAGTTGAGGGCATCCAAAATCTGGCTGCTGCCTTCAGACATCTCCCGCGTGGAGTCCTGCATTTCCGTTAAACTGCGGGACACTTCCCGAATCATTTGCAGCATGTCCTCGAACATCCCGCCGGTTTTCTCCGTCGACTTTTCCGCGACGTTGATATTCTCGACCACCTCGTTGAGCGTGCTGGAAATCTCCTTTGCGGATTCGGAACTCGATTCGGCCAGCTTGCGGATCTCCTCGGCAACGACCGCGAATCCCTTGCCTGCCTCTCCGGCGTGTGCCGCCTCAATAGCGGCGTTCATCGACAGGAGGTTCGTTTTGCTGGCGATATTGTCGATCACTTCGATCGTCTCCAGCATCACATCCGCCGACTGAGCTACCCGCTTCATCACCTCACGGGTGTTTTCCATCTCTTCGCTGCCCTGTTCGGAGGTTTGTTCGAGCTGCTCCGCGAGCTCTTTTTTCTCCTTGGTCACGTGGGCAACATTCTGGATATTGGACGACATCTGCTCTATGGAGGAGGAGGATTGATCGAGAGCCGATGACTGGGATTCGATCTGGGAGTTGAGATTACGCAGGAACTCCTGCACGTTGTCCGCCGCTTCTTTGGAGGAGTGCACTTCCTGATCAAGGCGTTTCAGTTTCTCCTGCATCTGCTCGCTGTTGGCCCGCATCTCTTCGATCGCGGAGGCAGTCTGGGTGGAGGAGGAGGCGAGGTCCTCGCTAATTGTCTGGGAGTTCTCGGTTACATCCCGGATGTCACTGACCATGCGGTTGAGACTGCTGACAAAGCGGTCAAAATAGTCGGATAGGCGCCCTATCTCGTCGCGCTGTTGTACCTGTGAACGGACCCGTAAATCGCCTTCGCTGAGCTTCATGAAGCTGTCGATGTACTCGTTGAGCGGACGCGTGATGGCCTTGATGCTAAACCAGATGGCCAGTCCGAGTACCACGATCATTCCGAAGGCGGAGAGCGAAATGTTCATTGCGGCGTTGCGCTGGATTGCGTGGGCCGCATCGAGGGAACTGATGATCTCGAAGGCGCCATGGATCTCTCCTGTCTTCCAGCCCTCCTTGGTCCCGCCGATGGGATCCTTGCTGCCGGCGGGATCGCCGTGACAGAGAAGACATTCCTCGCTGAGCTTGATGGGTCTGAAATACCGAATCTGGTTCTCCTCGTAGATGATCTTCTCGTCGAGCTCCTTGCTTTTCAGCTCGGCAAGCACCTTCCGCTCGAGCTCGGTCGGTTCGTTTTCCGGATTGCGGGGGTTCACCTTGGGAACCCGAAAGCGGTAATTGGCCTGTTCGGCATTTTTTTCCGCCACCCGAATAGCGGTAATGATCGGCACCGCCTCGATCATCTCCTCCCGGTTCGCTTCGGCGGCGAGCGTCTCGAGGTCGGTAATGACGCCGAGTTCGAGCTTGTTGGCCATATTTTCTCGTACCGCTTCTGCGGTGTAGACTACCGCCTGGCTCTTTTCCACAATCGACCTGTCGGCTTGTTGACCGATTGAGCGGGTGAACATGTAGCTGAAAATCAGGGAGAGAATAATGATCCCTAAAAGGGTGATGAGGAGAATTTTCAGTTTGATACTGATGTCTCGTATTCGCACACTTTGATCCCTTCGCACTTGAATTGGAGAATGGTCCACCATCGCAAGAATAGTCTACCATTATTGTAATGCCCGTCCCCCGCTTACGCAAGAGAAACTGTTCACGCAACATTACTGTTGTACACAGCATTCGGCTTCCGAAGCGCTCGAAAGGGGGCTTTGAAGTGACATGTCCATGCTTTATACCACTCCCTGCACGTCACGGCCGCAGCAGCGGCCGCGTCGTGCCGGCGAGTGCAGAGCACAGGTACCTACGGGATGAAGCAGGCTGTGTTAGAGCTCCCGCAGTACATGCTGCAGCAGCTTCCAGATCCGTTCCACCGAGGAGATGGAAAGACGTTCGTCCGGGGTGTGAACCTCCTCGAGGTCCGGACCCAGGCTGATCATGCGCATTCCTTCGAACTTATCGCCAATGACGCCGCTTTCGAGACCGGCGTGGATGGCGGTAATGGTGGGTTCTTTACCGGTGGTACGGCGATAGATGTCGGAGAAGAGCGGTGCCAGAGGATTATTGGGGTCGGGAGTCCACGCGGGATAGATCGTCTCGTAGGTCACCTCCGCACCGGCACGCTGCAGGAGTGCGGTCACGCGGTCTATCATGTAATCCCGGGTGCTGTTCCTCTCCGACCGTTGGCTGGTGAGCAGATGCACTGTCTCGTTTTCGATGGATACTGCAGCGAGGTTGGTGGAGGTAGCTACCAGACCGGGTACGGCCCGGCTCATCTCGTCCACCCCGTGGGGCAAGGTAAAGAGGGTATTGATGAGGAGGCGGGTGCTCTGGTCGTTAAGGGTGTACGAGGGGCCACTCTCGGCTTCGCGGACATCGATGTTCAGATTCGGATCGATGTCGCTGAACTCTTCTCCGATCGTGGCGGCGAGAGCCTTGATGCGGGTAGACGTCTTGTCCATCGCAATGCCGGAGACGGTAAACGTGACAAAACACTCTCGTGGAATAGCATTGTGTTTGTTGCCTCCGTTGAAATCGGAGATCCGGAGGTCAGCCTCAGGGTGCTTTTTGTGGAGGTCCCAGAGGAGTCTGGCGGCGATCTTTATGCTGTTGCCGCGGCCTTCGTGGATGTTGGCGCCCGAATGACCCCCTTTGAGCCCGGTGACCTTGAGGGTGAACGCAGCGGTGTCGGTGGGCCGCTCCTCCATCGTTATTGGCAGCTTCGCGGAGGTGATGCCGCCGCCGGCACAACCAATATAAAAGACTCCCTCCTCCTCGGAGTCGAGGTTGACGAGAGTCCGTCCCTGGATGAGCGCAGGGTCGAGGCCGAGGGCGCCGGTGAGGCCGCTCTCTTCATCGGTGGTGAACAACAGCTCCAGCGGGCCGTGCTCCGTCTCCTGATCGTCGATCACGGCCAGACCGATGGCAAGGGCGATGCCGTTGTCGGCCCCCAGGGTAGTGCCGTCGGCGGAGAGGAAGTCGCCGTCCCGCCGGAGGGCGATGGGGTCGGTGGCAAAGTTGTGACTGGTGTCGGCGTTTTTCTCACAGACCATGTCCATGTGGCCCTGCAGTACCACCGTCTGCTTCGATTCAAAGCCCTCGGTGGCGGGGACGCGGATGACCACGTTGCCGGCGTTGTCGGTATTCCACTCCAGTCCCCGTTTTTCGGCCTGTTCGGTAATGTAGCGGCGAATGTTGTCCTCGTTTTGCGAGCAGCGAGGGATCATCGAAATGGCGGTAAAATGTTGCCAGACTTTCTCCGGCTTTAGCCCGGAGAGAATATTTTGTTCCATAGGTGAGCTCCTTGTGTAATGGATGTGGGCCGCTGCGGCGAAACCCGCGGTAATAATAACACAGCCTTCCGCAGCGTGCACCCTCAGAGGCGAAGGAGCCGGAAGGTTTTTCTCCGGTTTCCTGCGGTCGAGGAGAATGAGGATGAGAGTGAAGATGAGGAGGGAAAATTCGGTCGCGTGCAGGCAACCCGTCTTTACACGGCGGGGAAAAGGTACTATATTTAGTTACCGAACGGTCGTTAACTAAATGAATAAACGCGAAGCACGCATCCGACAGATTATCGAAACCGCTTTTGAGGTATGGGGAGAAGAGTATTTCTCCGAGACCAGCCTGGAGCCCCTGGCACGAAGGCTGGGGATGACCAAACCGGCGCTCTACCGCTATTTCTCCGGGAAAGATGCGCTGCTGGAGGCGATGGAGCGGCATTTTACCGAAGTGTACCGGGAGGTGTTTCAGCGGATAGAGCGGCGAATGCAGCGGGGCGATATCGCCGAACGGCTGTGGCTCTACGAGGAGGAGTTTTTCCGCTACTTTCTCACGCACTACTCCTATTACCGTTTCGCGGTTATGCGCTTTCTGCCGCGCAACCTGGTCCCCCAGGACCGCTTTCATCTGATACGCCGCTGTCACGAGCAGCTGTTTCCCGACGAGCTTCTGGAGCAGGAGTTTGGATGGCGGCGGGACGACGCTCCGGTGGTGCAGCGCTTTATCTTCAGTGTCAGCACCTTCCTGCTCAACAGCCTCACCATCCACGGCGAGTGTTTTCAGGAGGGCGGGCCGGCCAACCCGGTGGCGATTCATAGGCAGCTGCTGCACGACGGCATGGCTCGCGGAGTGCCGCTGCCCGAATGGAGCGCCGTGGAGCAGCGCTGTGCGGTGAGCCGAGAGGAGTTGCCGGAGCAGGAACGGCTGTTTGCCGCCATCGCCGAGGTGGTGGGTGAGGTCGGACTCTGGGAAGCCTCGCTCGAGAAAATCGCCGCCCGGGCCGGTATGGGCAAGAGCAGTCTCTACGCTCACTTCCGGAACCGCAGTGAAATGTTGTGGAAGATGATAGACCGGGAACGGCACACGTTAGGGGAGCTGTTTCTCCAGCGCGCCGCGAAGGCGGCCACTACGGAGGAGAAACTCTACACCTACTTCTCCGTATTCGGCCACTACTTCACCCTACGGACGGAAGTCCTGGCGGTGATGAACTGGTTTCGTTTTCAGCGCTTTTCCATCAAGCCCCCCGAAAAGCAAGGAGCGCAGGATGGAATGGATCGCTATATACGATTTGTCGAAGAAGCTATGCAGGAAGGGCGGCTCGACACCGCCGGACTCACCACCCGGGAGACGGCAATGTGGATGAATTACCTGATTATACAGGAGATCAATCACCATTACTGGAGCAGCGGATCGCTGGAAGGGATCTGGGGGCCGCTGAGGATTTTGTATAGATTGTTCCTCTACGGAACGAAAGGAGCATAAAAATGTGGAAGAAAATGATACCGACTACGGCGGTGCTGTTGCTTGCCGCCGCCGCTGCTGTCTTTGCGGCGGGGAGTGCGGAGACCGCTCCCTCCGAGATGGATCAGCCCGAGAGCCGGAAGGCGATAGAAGCGTACGCGTCCGAGGGGCTCGGGAGCGAGGAAATTGCGGCGGCACAAGGGCCGGAAGAAGAGGGCCCGTTTACGCTCACCGCCGACGAGGCGGTGCAGTACGCCTTTGAGCATAATTTGAACCTCGCCGCCTCCCGGATCGACGAGGAGATCAAGCGGCGGCAGTCCGATTACGCCTGGAACCGCTTTATCCCGCAGGTGCAGGTCTCCGGCCGGATGAGCCGGGCGAATACGGAGAGCACGGCGAGCGGGCTGGCACCAGTGGAAATAAGCTTTGCGGGTTATGATTCCGAAGGTAATCCAATTTTTGAACAAGTTAGTACGTTTGAAGAAACCCTTCCCCGCTGGAGCGCCTCCGGCAGCCTGGAGGCGAGCCTGCAGCTCAACTACGCCATGTTCGAGGCGATCCGGGGCACTCGCATCGAGCTCCGGGCGGGGCGCATCAGCACCCAGCAGGCCAAGGCGAAGCTGGAGCGGGATGTGCGCAAGAGTTTCTACAATCTGCTGCTGATGCAGCGCAACATAGAGCTTATGAAAGAGCGGATAAATGCGGCGCAGCGGCGCTTTGAGCAGGCACAAATCAACTACGAAAACGGGATGGTCCCCGAGCTGACGATGCTCAGCGCACGGGTGTCCTGGGAAAATATGAAGCCCCAGCTGCGGGAGCTGGAACTCGGCTACCGGCAGGCGCTGCAGGGCTTCAAGATGAACCTGGGACTCGACCTGCAGCGGGAGGTCGAACTGGAGGGAAGCATCGAGGCGTCGGCGATCGATGTGGAGGCCGAGCGGCTGATCGACAACTATCTGACCGAGCGGCTGGATATTCGCTCTCTGGTTACCAATGTGGAGAACCTCGAGAGCCGCCTGAAGGCGATTAAGCTGCGAACCTTCACGCCTAACGTAATCCTGGGCTTTACCATGGACCCGGCATTCCAGGGGGACCCGCTCGATGAGAGCTGGTTTGACGGGGACAAATGGTCGCAGCAGCGCGGAGGGCTCTCACTGACGATCGCCATGTCGCTGGACGGCTTCCTCCCCTGGTCCTCCACGCAGATCGACATGCGTGAGATGGAAGACAACATTAAGAAAACTCGCATTCGTTTGCTGCAGTCGATCCGGGCGGCGGAGATGGAGATCCGCTCCACCGTCCGCAGTCTGAAGAAATCGCGGGATTCGCTCGAAACCTTACAGCTGAATGTGGAGCGGGCCCGCCGGGCTTATCAGATGGCCGAAGAGGCCTACAACGCCGGCAGCAGGGAGCTGCTGGAGGTGCAGAATGCGGAGATCGAGCTGAAGAACGCTCGCCTCGAGGTGCTGAAAGAGCGCTACAACTATATCAAGGCGCTGCTCGATTTGGAGTACGCCCTCAATACGGATCTCGAGGAGCTCCGGGGGGTCGATGCGACTACCACACAGAGTATGAAAGAGGAAGAGAATGAGTAGAGTCGGAATATTCATGGAACGAGCCGTACTCCTCCTTGCCGGGGTGTTTCTGGCGGCGGTACTCACCGGCTGCGGTCTTATCGGCGGCAGTCAGGGTGAGGAAGCGCAGAAGCAGGATGTGCAGGAGGAGACGGAAGAAACGATTTTTGCCGTCAGTGTGACCGAGGCGGTCCGCGGCGAGCTCAATGACTATATACAGGTGAACGGCGATGTGGCGCCTAAGACCACCGTAGACGCCTACCCAGACAATGCGGGTAAATTGAAGGAGCTGGCGGTGGAAACCGGCGACTATGTGCGCAAAGGACAGGTGATCGCCGGAGTGGACCCGTCCAAGCCGGGGCAACAGTTCGAAGAGAGTCCGGTGGAGGCACCCATCTCCGGAACAATTACCAGTTTACCGATGCAGGAGGGCAGCACCGTCAGCCCCCAGGTCGCGGTGGCGCGAATCAGCAACATGCGCGATCTGGAGATCAGCACCGCGGTGGCGGAGAAATACATCGGGGCGATGCAGCGGGGGCTGCCGGTCTTTATCTCCTTTGAGGCCTTCCCGGAGCGCCGTTATCGCGGCCGGGTACGGGAGCTGAGTCCCACCGTTGACGCAACCTCCAGAACCCTGGGCCTGAAGATTGATTTGCTCGGGAACACGGAGGACGTGAAGCCCGGGATGTTTGCCGGCGTACGAATCGTCACTAATCGTAAAGACGGCATAGTAAAGATTCCCGCCGAATGCAGAGTGCAGCGTTTTGACGAGGATTTTATCTTTGTGCTGCGCGGCGACCCGGCAGAGGGGGAAACCGTCACGGTAGAGCGGCGCAGCATTAACACCGGTATAGAGATTGACCGCAAGCTGGAGATCACCTCCGGGCTCGAGGAGGGCGAGCGTGTCGTCTATCAGGGACAGACCCTGCTGGAGGACGGCGCTACCGTACGAGTGGTCGATACGGAGCAGCCCCTCGAATCTGCCGATTCCATCGAGTAGGGACGGAAACAAAGTATGAGTGTAACCAAAACAATAGTACGCAGGCCCACCACGATTTTTATCGTGTTTGTGCTGGTCATAGGACTCGGCATCTATGCGGCCAGTGATTTGGCCATCGATCTGTATCCGGAGATCGACCCGCCGATCCTACTGGTTTCGACCAACTACTCCGGGGCCGGTCCTGAGGAGGTGGAGAAGAGCGTGACCCGCCCGCTGGAGGGGACGCTGAGCAACGTGAGCAATATCGAGAATATCACCTCCACCTCTTCAAAGGGTAACAGCATGGTGCAGCTGGAGTTCTCCTACGGCACCAATATGGCGGAGGCGGCTAACAGCGTGCGCGATAATCTGGAGTTGGCAAAGCGCATGCTGCCGGACGAGGCGGAAACGCCGATGATCTTCAAGTTCGACCCCTCTATGATCCCGATTATGGGCTTGACCCTCTCCGGCCCGCGCACTCCGGCGGAGCTGCGCCGTATTGCCGAGGACATTGTCCAGCCCCGCATAGAACAGGTAGAGGGGGTTGCTCTGACAAGCCTCAGCGGCGGCCGCGAACGAGCTATTCGAGTGGAGGTCTCCCAGAACCGTTTGGCGGCCTACGATCTTACCTTAACGCAGGTGGCCAATATGCTGCGCGGGCAGAACGTGCAGATCTCCGCCGGCAGCATCACCGAGGGACCTAAGAATTACCTAGTGCAGACGAGCGGCCGCTACGACAGTATCGAGGCGATCCGCAACACCGTGGTGGCCTATAAACCCAGCTCCTCCGGAGGCTCCGGGACGGGGGCGATGAGCTCCGGCGGAGCCTCGGGCGGCATGGAGACGGTGAGGCTGCGCGATATCGCCAACGTATACGACGGCTACAAGGAGCCGGAGACCCTGGTGTTTATCAACGGCGAGCCCGGAGTGCAGGTGGTGGTGCAAAAGCAGAGCGGAACCAACTCGGTGCAGGTGGCGGAGAACGTCCGTCAGCGCCTAACCAGAGTCAACCAGGAAGTGCCGCAGAACATCGAAGTGGAGGAGGTCTTCAACACTACCGACATCATCAAGAGCTCCCTCTCGCAGGTGGCTTCCAGTGCCATCCTGGGGGCGATCTTCGCCGTCATCGTGCTTTTCGTCTTTCTGCGTAGCTTCAAGAGTACCCTGATCATCGGGCTGACCATCCCGATCAGTTTGGTGGTGACGCTGATGATCATGTACTTTGCCGACCTGACGCTCAACATCATGACCCTTGCGGGACTCGCCCTCGGGGTGGGGATGCTTGTGGACAACTCGATCGTCATCCTGGAGAATATCTACCGCTACCGGGAGAAGGGGACCAAGCTTACCGCCTCGGCGATCCTGGGAACCCAGGAGATGATCAACGCCATCGTCGCCTCCACCCTGACGACGATCTGTGTATTTGCCCCGGTGGCGCTCTTCAAAAACCAGCTGGATGTCACCGGGGAGCTGCTTGCCAGTCTCTCGTTCACTGTCGTTATCGCCCTGCTCAGTTCCCTCGCGGTGGCCATGATGCTGATTCCGGTACTCTCGAGCCACTATCTTCCCCTCTCCAGCCGGCGCCAGCGGCCCCTTCGAGGGATCATGAAGCGGATTGACGACGGCATGGCGGGAATGTTTACCGGCCTGGACAACGTCTACAAGCGGGCGGTGGCGGGGGTGCTCAAGCACAAAATCATCACTATTCTGGTGGTGGTCCTCCTTTTTGGCGGCGCCGCCTACACGCTGAAGGACGCCGCCTTCGAGTTCCTTCCCAGCCAGGAACAGGACTCGGTGACCCTGGAGGCGGAACTTCCTCTGGGGACCAAACTGGAACGTACCGAGGCGATGCTCAAAGAGATGGAGCAGATCGTCAAAGGAGAGCTGGACGCCTACGAGAAGAGCATTGTCGAGGTGGGACAGCGCGGCACTATGGGCTTTCTTGGATCGGTGAACACCCACAAGGGGAGTCTGCAGATCGAGCTGCCGCCTTTTGAAGAGCGCACCCAAAGCGCCGATGAGGTCAAGCAGCTCATGCGGAAACACTTTAACGACATCCCCGGCGCCACCTTCTCCTTTGGGGGCAACCAGGGCATGGCCTTGGGAGGCGCCAGCCCGATCGACATCATCGTCCGCACTCCCGACCTCGAGAAGGGAAAAAACATTGCCGAGCAGATTCGATCGGTCATCGAGCGTGAAGTGCCGCAGGTCACCGAGCCGACGGTGGATATGGAGGCGGGACTGCCGGAGCTGGAGATCGTAATCAATAGAAACAAGCTCTACGCTCTGGGCCTTACCATCTCCAAAGTGGGACAGGAAATCCAGGCCAACGTCGACGGAGTGGTTGCCTCCCGCTACGAGGATAACGGCAGCGAATACGATATCATGATGAAATTGCAGGAAGCGGACCGCGACGAAATCCTGGACCTCGAACAGGTCTTTGTGACCAACAACTCCGGCCAGCCGATTCCGCTCTCCAGTTTCGCCTCCTACGAGAAGACTACCGGGCCCGTGGATATCCAGCGGGAGAACCAGTCCAGAGTGATCCATGTGACCGGGGGGATTGAGCCGGGAGCGGCGCTCAACGAGGTGGAGATGCAGGTCCGCCGGGTGATCAAAGAGCAGATTCCTCCTGATGAGAATGTGACCATTCAGTTCTCCGGTGAATATCAGGATCTGATGAAGTACGGCCAGCGTTTGATCTACATTTTGCTGGTGGCGGTCTTTCTGGTTTTTGGGGTCATGGCGAGCCAGTTCGAATCCTTTCTTGATCCCTTCATTATTCTCTTTACTGTGCCCCTTTCACTGATTGGAGTGATCGGGCTCTACCTGCTGACCGGCGAAACCTACAGCCTGCTGACGGCGGTGGGAATGGTGATGCTGGCAGGTATCATCGTCAACAACGGAATTGTCTTTGTGGACTACACCAACCTGCTGCGTGCCCGGGGCAGGTCGATTCGTGAGGCCTGTATCGAAGCGGGCGGCAACCGGCTGCGGCCCATTCTGATGACGACCTTCACTACCGTGCTGGCGTTGGTGCCCATGGCCTTCTATCCGGGAGAGGGCTCGGAGTTGGTCAGCCCCATCGCAAAAACGGTGGTCGGCGGTTTGACTGTCGGTGCCCTGTTGACGCTCTTTTTCGTGCCGGTGATCTACGCGATCTTCAACGGACTGGCGGAGAAGAGGAAGATGAAGAAACTAGAGACGCGGCGTATTCGCCGCGAGCGACGCCGTGAGCTCGAAGCACGGAAACCCTGGGAAACGGAGGCCTAGCAATGCGACGACTCGAGATCTTTGCCAATCGATCCGTTGAGGAAGATATGTTCGAAGCTTTCCGGGAGGCGGGAGTGGCTAGCCACTACACCCAGATTCCCATTGCCATGGGGGACGGCAATTCCTCCCCCAAAATGGGGGACCACATTTGGCCCGAGGAAAACTTTATTCTTATTATCTACTGTGAAGAGGAGGAGGCGGAGAAGATCAACACCATTATCGAGGAGTTGAAATCCTTTTTTGTCAACGAGGGGATCAAGCTTTTCGAGATTCGGATGTAGCGCCTCAATGCTGGATTTTTCTCCATATTCGTTTTACTATCTAGGGTATGGAAGAAGAACACAATATGCGACCCGAACCGACATCGCAGGAACTGCTCCGCACGATTTTCGGGTATATCAATAAAATCGCCAACGAGCGGGATGTGGACCAGCTACTGATCATGCTTGCCGATATGGGCCGCGACCTGGTAAGCGCCGACCGCTGCACGGTGTGGCTGGTGAACAAGCAGGAAGGCAAGCTCTGGAGCAAGGTGGCCCATGGGATAAACCGGATTGTCATTCCCCTCAGTAAGGGAATTGCCGGTCATGTTGCCACGAACGGACAGTCGCTGATTATCAACGACGCCTACAACGACGAACGTTTTGACAAACAGGTAGACCGCGATACCGGCTATCACACCCGCAACATTCTCGCTCTGCCCATTCGCGATTCGGAGGGAGAAATTATCGGGGTCTACCAGGTGCTCAACAAGGTGACCGATCAACTGGAGTTTAGCGACATCGACCTGGAGCACCTGCAGCTGGCCGCCTCTTACACCGGACGTCAATTGGAGTCGGTTCTTCTGCAGGAGGAAATCGAAAAGACCCAGCGGGAGATCATCTTTACCCTGGCAGAGACGGGGGAGATGCGCTCTAAAGAGACCGGCAATCACGTAAAACGGGTGGCCGAATATTGCCGCATCTTGGCCCAAGGCTTTGGGATAAGCGAAGATGAAGCCGATCTGCTCAAGAACGCCGCCCCAATGCACGACATCGGAAAAATTGCGATCCCCGACGCAATTCTCCTCAAAGAGGGAGTGCTGACGCTGGATGAGCGGGAGGTAATCAAGACGCACACGAGTCTCGGCTACGAAATGCTCTGTCACTCCGAACGGCGGCTTCTCAAAGCTGCGGCAGTGGTGGCACAGCAGCATCACGAACGCTGGGACGGAAAAGGCTATCCACAGGGACTCGCGGGAAACGATATCCATGTCTACGGCCGTATTACTGCTATAGCCGACGTCTTTGATGCCCTCGGTTCGGACCGGGTTTACAAGAGTGCGTGGTCGGAAGAAAAAATCGATGCGCTCTTCCGGGAGGAGCGGGGCGCTCAATTCGATCCGCAGTTGGTGGACGTCTATTTTCAGGTGAAAGAGGAGCTCAAGCATATTCGCAGTGAATATGCGGATGATGTGTAGTGAGTGCTTCTGTCACTCGGGTTTCCGGCCGGATTCCGCATCAGTTTCCGAATCACTTTCCGAATCACTTTCTGAATCACTTTCTGAATCACTTTCTGATTCAGAAGCTGCGGCGGACTCCCGCATGTGGTGATCCGCAAGAATCGAGCGCTCGCCGTGGCGAAATGCAAGCTTCCAGGCATTGATGACGTTTCGTTCCCTGATCATGCCCAGCAATTTTCCGGGGTCGTACGGATCGACGATCGGGATGCGCCCTATCTGGTACTCGAACATTCTCGGCAAAACCTCCGACAAGGTCTCGTCCGGAAAGGCAGTGATTACGTTGCGGGTGCAGATCTCCAGCGCAGTTGTCTCCGGCGGAAGCTCCTTTGTCCGGGCCTCCTCCAGATCTGTCACGGTAACCATCCCGTACAGCCTGCCTTCTGCGTCGGTGACGGCAAGACCGTGCGTCCTGTGAGAATCGAAGAGGCGGCTCAGCTCGGAGATGTGACGCTCTTTGGCGACGGCGGGGGGGTCGAGGGTCATCACATCGCCCACCGAGATTCCGGTGACGAGTTTAGAGCCCAGCAGCCGCACGATGTCCACACCGAGGCGTTTCAGTTTTTCCGTGTAGATCGTCTCTTTGCTGATCAGTTTGACCCCCTCGACGGCTATAAAGACACTGATCAGCAGAGGCACGATGATATCCGGGTTCCGCGTTAGTTCTATAATGAGGACGATGCCTGTCAGGGGAGCCCGGGCAACTCCGGCAAAAAGGGCCGCCGCCCCAACCAGCGCATACACCCCGGGAACCGCCTGAGGCAAAATGAGCTCCGCCCCTTGGCCGACGAGGGCGCCTACCGCGGCGCCCAGGAAGAGGCTGGGGGCAAAAATCCCGCCGCTTCCGCCGCTACCCAGCGTGGCGCTGGTGGCTGCGATCTTCAAGACTACCAGCAGCAGCAAGGCTTTTACCGGCACCGTCCCGGAAAAGATGTGCTCGACACTCATCGAACTCTCCCAGGGTACCGTTCCGTAGCCAACGCCGAAAAGGTCGAGGGAAAAGAGGGCAATGAGTCCCACCGCCAGCCCGCCGATTGCCGGTTCCAGCCAGTCGCGGATGACCTGAAACTTGTTAAAGAGAACTTCGGTGGCGCGAAGAGTGCGGATAAAAAGGCCCCCGGCAAGAGCGGCCAAAATCCCCAGCAGAATATAAAAGGGAATCTCCCGTACGTCGGTCATGGTGTAGCCTGACGGCAGGGGAAAGGGCACGTTGTTGCCGTGCAGCATCGCCGCCGTTACGGCGCCGGTGACTGAACTGATGCCGATGTAGGGCAGACCGTAGGTGGTAAAGGAGACGGTGAGAATCTCCATGACGAAAAAGAGCCCTCCCAGGGGGGCGTTGAACGTGCCCGCAACGCCGGCGGCGGCGCCGCAGAGGACCAAGGTCCGGATCCATGCGGTGGGAAGACGAAACAGTTGTCCGACCGAGGAGCCGATGGTCGAGCCTATCTGTACGCCCGGTCCAACTTTACCGGCAGAGCCGCCGCTGCCGATGCAGACCACCGAGGCGACGGTTTTGTAGATTACCAGCTTAGGGGGAATGCGTCCGCCGGTGCGGCTGAGGGCGTACATTACTTCCGGGACTCCGTGTCCTTTTGCCTCGTGGGCGCGGAAATGGACCACAAGACCCACTAAGAGACCACCCGCTACCGGTACGGGAACGGCCCAAAGGGGGCCTAAACATGTAAAGTGACGGGCGGCAAAGGAGAAGAGCGTATTCTGCAGGAGGAAAATGAGCCGGGTAAAAGCCACCGCCCCCAGTCCCCCGCCGGCGCCGACTGCGACGGCAAGGAGGGTGGCGGCGGGAAACGAGGGGTAGCGGCCGTTCCGGAGAAAGCGCGTTCGGTCTTTCATATCAGGCTATTCTACAGGCTTTTTGCCAGATGGATAAGAGTATGTTGCTGCCGTTCGATCAGATCCAGGGCGCGCTCTTTTAGGCAGCCGATATGCTCTTCTCCCGCATCGTCCATGCCTCCGTTGCAGCCGGAGAGGGAGGTGTCCAGCCGGTAGTACGCCACCCCCGGAAGATAGGTAAGTTGGTAGTCAACCGTTTCGGCCTGACCGCGGTTCATGATGGAGGCGATGGGCACCCCTTTAGAGGGCAGGACCCACTCGAGGAAGCCCCAGTTCTTGATCTGTTCCCAATTGTAGCCCGTCCTTGGAATCCCCGTACCCAAGGAGAGAATGGTGAACTTTTTGGCCCGGGGAAAGATTTTACGGGCCTCCACCAGGGCGCACATGGCAGGGTTGGAGGCAAAGACGCTGCCGTCGACCAGAAGGTACTCGTTTCCCCCGGCCACAGAACGGATACGCACCGGCTCGAAAAAGGTGGGGGCGGCGCTCGAGCCGCGGACGGCGTCGCGCATATAAAAATCGGGGTCGTCCTCTTTGCGGAAGGCGGGGGGACGCTTTTTCATCATCAGCGGCATATTGCGGGTGAGGTCGTAGCTGGTAACAAGCAGATTCGTCAACCCGTCCGTCAGAGTGCGATCACCAAACTTCTCCTCCAGAATTGCGGAGAAACGGCCGGCATTGTATTTTTCAGTGAAGGCCTGGCGCACTGTCTGCAGCTGCCGAAAGATGTGGCGGGGGAAAATCTCCAGTCCCTTCTCCTCGTAGAGCCTGCTCAACTCGGCGGCGGTGTAGGCGGCCTTTCGGCGAGAATAGTGCCTGCCTGACGGATTCCATGGGCGCTGGAAGAGGGTGCCCGGCCCGTTGTCCTGGGTGGGATTCTCCGCGGGTGCTGCAAGGCCCAGGGTGATGATGCTGCCGGTAGAGGTTCCGGCGAGGAAGTCGAAGTAGGAGGCGAGCGGGGCGGTCTTGCCCCGGGTGGCGAGCAGCCGCTCCAGCTCTGCAAGTACCATGGCGGGAATAATCCCGCGAATGCCGCCGCCGTCGACGGAGAGAATCTTTACGTGCCGTTTTAAGTATCGCTGCATCGTTCTACACTTCGCTTTTTGCCCGTTAAAATGTCTGGAATAAGAATTACTTTGCTACAAAGAATTTGACTTGCAGGCGCTTTCATTGTATCTTATAACTTCTTAATGAAAAGTCTACAAAATTTACTCTGTAATACACACCCTAGGATAGGTGTATTCATAGAATATGAGAGTGTGCTGAAGCGTATGCAAGGATCTTTGATGGTCAAAAAAGGGTTTCCTGCGGTCCACTTCTACGACCAGGATTTTGTTGATATATATGAACAAACCTGGGCGTGGGTGCAGGATGCATGGTACAAGAATAAAAATCAAGAGCAGAACGGACTTGCCGGGGGCTTCCTCGTCCCCCCCGGCAGCGATCGGATTCACCAGTTCGAGGCCTGTCTTTCGACCTTTTTTCTCGCCTACAGCAACAAGATCTTTCCCGGATATCCGATGCTGGACAACTTCTACAATAAGCAGGAGGAGTCCGGAGCAATACGGGGCACCTATCTTGTTGAGGACGGAAGCCCGGTCTTCAGCGACGATAATCCTGAGGGAGTCCAGCCGCCGCTCTTTGCCTTTGCCGAGTTCAACCTCTTTCACAAGGGGGGCAACAAAAAGCGGCTAAAGGACATCATGCCGGTACTCGAGCGCTATTACGCGTGGCTGGAGGAAAACTTCAAGACTGAGAACGGCCTGTACGCAGTGCCGCAAGAGGCGACGAGGATGGAGAAGGCTCCCCGGGGAGACGTGCATTTTCCGCTGGATTTCAATACGCAGCAGGCGATCAATGCGCTCTATATGTCGGCCATCGGGGATGTGCTGAATGACAAGGAGATCAGTTTTACCTACAAGCGCCACTATTTCTCCTTGAAGACCCGGATCAACTCCATGATGTGGGACGAGGAGAGCGGATTCTACTACGATCTGGACAGCGAAGGCCGTCAAATCGGAAAGAAGACCCTGGCCGCCTACTGGACGCTTCTGGCGGAAATCCCGAACGAGGCCAAGGCCTCTTCGCTGATCGAGCACCTGAAGGCCGAAAACTCTTTTGGGCTCGAGCACCCCTTTCCCTCTATCGCCGCGAGCGAGCCGGAGTTCGACGACAGGGGTGGTGAGTTTCGCGGGGCCGTCTACCCGGCCTTCAACTTCATGGTTATCAAAGGGCTGGAAAAATACGCCCGCTTCGAGTTTGCCAGAGAGACGGCGATCCGGCATCTCTATTATATGCTGGACACGCTTCACTTGGAGGACAAGTCGAAGGCGAATGTCTGGGAGGCGTATCTGCCGCATGCCGAGGGTCCGGCGGTGGACGAGAGCAACGAGGACTTCCCGCAGCCCCTCTATCTTCCCTATGTAGGGCTCTCGACCATCACCTTGATCATCGAAAACGTGCTGGGGCTCTTTATCAGTCTCCCCCGGAAGACGGTGGACTGGATTATGCCGACCCTGGAGATCATGGGGATCGAAAACCTTTCGCTGAAACGCAACAACATTTCGATCTTGACCAACAAGAGCAACCGCGGCTGGGAGGTACGCCTCGAGTCGGAGAAGCTCTACTATTTTACTATCAATATCCTCGACGAGGGGAAGAAGAAAACCCTTCCTATTCCTTCCGGGAAGTGTTCTATGCTCATTGAGAAGATGTAAACGCTATGGGATGGATCGGTAAACTCATCGGCGGCACCCTCGGCTTGGCGCTCGGAGGGCCTCTGGGGGCTATTGCCGGAGCCGCCTTTGGTCATGTGATCGACAAAAGCGGTGAAGTGGGGGCGCTGCCGGGCGGAGCCGGAGAAGACGCCTACGGCGGACCCTTCGGCTCCGGGATGGACTCCACGCAGCAAGCGCAGCTCACTTTCTTCATCGGCACCTTCTCCATGCTCGCCAAGGTGGTTGCAGTAGACGGTCGGGTGAGCCGGGAAGAAGAGCAGAAAGTAGCGGAGTTTATGGACTCGGACCTGCGCCTTGACCCCCACAGCCGGGCTACGGCGGTGAGGATTTTCCAAACGGCGCTGCAGAGTCCGCAAAACTTCGATCAGCTTGCCAGCCAATTCTACGCCCAGTTCCGGGGCCGCCCGGAGATTCTGGAGCTCTTGATCGACATCCTCTACCGGGTGGCGGCCGCCGACGGGAGCATCGACCGCGCCGAGGAGCGGCTAATTACGCGGGCGGGAGAGATCTTTGGCTATAGCGCGGCCGCGCTTGACGCAGTCAGGCGCCGGTACGTACATTCGGCGCAGGGCGGAGCAGGAAAAACCGCCGCCGGCGGCAGAACCGTCGCATCGTCGAGCTCCTACGCGGTGCTGGGTATCGATTCCCGGGCAAGCAACGACGAAGTGAAACAGGCGTACCGGAAGCTGGCGCAGGAGTATCATCCGGACCGGATTGCTTCTAAAGGACTGCCGGAAGAGTTCAACACCTTTGCCCATGAAAAGTTCAGAGAAATACAGGAAGCCTACGAAGCGATAAAAAAAGAGAGAGGGATGTAAGCATTATGCAGACAGCCGAAGATTTGTCCCAACTGCTGAATAGACTGGACGGAAAGAGTTATAAAGCCTACAAAGATTGCAAAGGAACCTGGAACTTTAATCGATTCGTGCTGTTGATCGACCATGTACAGGGCGACCCCTTTGCGGCGCCGAGCAAAGTGCGCGTAAAGGTGCCGATGAAAGTTGCCGGTTTTCCCGACGATACCTATTCCACGAAGAGCCGGGAAAACGGCCTCTGCGACTTTCTCACCCGCCGTTTTCGCGACTCCTGCCACAAAACAAGCGGCAAAAAGGGCGGCAGCGGCAAAAGCGGCATGATTGAAATCGACAGCCCCGGACAGGAGCTGATCGAGCGGACCAGCGTAGTGGTGACCTCCGACTATGTGGAGGCGCGCTTTGTAGTGGGATTGCCGGCCTTTGGGCGAAAAATCGCCGGCCGCATAGCCGATTCCCTCTTTCGCGAGCGGTTGCCGGAGATCGTGGATCGGAGTCTGCTTTTTGAAAATCAGCCAAAGGAGAAGCTCTATCAGCACGTGGAGACCGCCGAGGACGCCGACGCACTGCGGGATTCCCTAAGCGAACATGGTCTGGTGGCCTTTGTTTCAGACGGCGCCATTCTGCCCCGCCGCAGCGGAGTGGACGAACGGCCGATGGAAAAGAGCGAGGCGATTCCTTTCCAGAGTCCCGAATCCTACCGCACCGAGATTACCTTGCCCAACCGCGGAGCGGTCACCGGGATGGGCATCCCGAAAGGCGTGACCCTTATCGTCGGCGGGGGATACCACGGCAAATCGACACTGTTAAACGCCATTGAGCATGGCGTCTACAATCACATTCCCAATGACGGGCGGGAGCTGGTGGTTACCGATCCCTTTGCTTACAAGATCCGGGCCGAAGACGGGCGGAGAATAGAGAAGACCGCCATCACTCCCTTTATCGCCAACCTACCGTACGGGCAGGATACCGACAGTTTCAGCTCCGAAAACGCCAGCGGAAGTACGAGTCAGGCAGCCAACATCATCGAGGCGGTGGAGGCGGGCTCCACCACACTGCTTATCGACGAGGACACCTCCGCCACCAACTTTATGATTCGCGACCATCGCATGCAGGAGTTGGTGGCCAAGGAGCGAGAGCCGATAACGCCATTTATCGACAAGGTGCGCCAGCTCGCCGATGAGAGGGACGTGTCCACTGTACTGGTGATCGGCGGCAGCGGCGACTACTTTGATGTGGCGGACCACGTGATCGGCATGAACGCCTATGTTCCCGAAGATGTGACCGACGAGGCGCGCCGTATTGCCGAGAAGTACCGCAGCGAGCGCAGCAGCGAAGGCGGAAGCGACTTCGGAGAGTTCATCGAGCGCGCGCCGGTTCCCTCCGGCATTGACCCGAGCCGCGGTAAAAAAGATGTGAAGATTAACGTCCGCGGGGCGCAGCTGATCGACTTTGGCACCGAACGCATCGACCTGACAGCGGTTGAGCAGTTGGTCCATCCCGGCCAGGCCCGCGCCATCAGCCAGGCGATGGTTAGCGCCAGGGAAAAAATGAACGGCTCTATGACGCTTCGTGAACTCCTCGACGAGGTGATGAGCGAGATAGACCGCGAAGGACTTGATGCGGTAGGCGGTAAGAAACCGGGCGATTTTGTCCGCTTCCGGCGACTGGAGCTGGCGGCGGCGCTCAATCGTCTGCGCTCTTTCACGGTCAAGCAGCTTCGGTAAACGACAGCGGGGGAAGCCTTGCAGTGAACGATCGCAATGATCGCCGGGTGAGCATTCGATTTTATCAGGAACTCAATTTCTTTCTGGAGGCTTCACTCCAAAAACGCGACATCGAAGCCGCCGTAGCCCCCGGTCAGACGGTGAAAGATCTGATCGAATCCTTCGGGGTTCCCCATGTGGAGGTGGATCTCATCTTGGTTGACGGGGAGCCGGTGGACTTTTCCTTCCAACCCTCGCCGGGGGAGCGGATCTCCGTCTACCCGGTGTTCGAACGCTTCGATATAGCCCCGGTGGCTAAGCTGCGGCCGGAACCGCTGCGGGTGCCACGCTTTATCGCCGACGTCCATCTGGGAACCCTTGCTCGGCGGCTCCGGGTACTCGGCTTCTACACCGAGCTCCCGGAGCAGGGGGAAGATGCGTACCTTGCCGGTCGTGCGGCCGAAGAGGGCCTGATTCTCCTCTCCAGGGACCGTCAGCTGCTGATGCGCAAGATTGTAGAGCGGGGGATGTATGTCAAGGCCACTGACCCGCGCGAACAGGTGCGGGAGGTCGTGTACCGGCTCGATCTCTACGACCGTCTTGCGCCCTTCAGCCGCTGTGCGGTCTGTAACGGACAGCTGCGGGAGCTGACGATAGGCAGCGAGGAGTGGGAGGAGAAGAAGGGCCTGATCCCTCCGGGCGTGCGAAGCTGGTGCCGACGCTACCGGGTCTGCGAGGGCTGCGGAAAGGTGTTTTGGCGTGGCTCGCACGTCGAGCGACTGGAAGAGCTGCTCGAGGTACTGGAAGAGGATAAACGGCGTGTTCGCGGCGGGGCCCGACGGAGCTATTCCTCGGAGGAAAGTGTGTAGTCGGAGCCGTTAACCGTTATCTCCGTGGGCCGGCTCTTTTTCTGCGGATCACTCTCGTCTCTTGCGATACGGTAGGTAATCGTGTCTACCGGTCCCCCGGTAAGGGTGAAGTCGAAGCTGAGGGTATTCTTTGCCTCCCGGGTGATGGTGCCGCTGGCCTTGGTGTAGGTTTTGCTGAGGCCTGAAAGGTCCACCTTCTCGTAGCGGAACTGCTTGGCATCCTCGTGGTAACTGACGCCTTCCGGTGTTTGTTCGTACTGCCTGCCGGCGGCTCCATAGAGGTAGAGCGAAAAAATGGTGCCCGCCGCATTCATCACTGTGGCGTCGTCGAGCTCCCCTTGTTGAGCGTTCTGCTGTGCCGGGAGCGCCGCTGCGGCTCCGGCTATGAGGGCGAGGGATAAAAGTATAGTCAGGGTTCGTTTTGGCATATGCGCTGGCTCCTTTTTCTTTTTTTAGCGTAGCCTAAAGAGAGTGCATAGTAACACGTGCGAGGCCCCGGGAGGCAACACGCGTGCAGATACAGGCGGTGCTACATTGTTGTTCTGCCCTTGAGGCTTCTGCCGAGGGTCATCCGATCGGCATATTCGAGGTCCCCGCCAAGGGGCAGGCCGGTGGCCAGGCGGCTCACCCCGATGTCGAACTCCTGCAGTAGCCGCTGCAGGTAGAGGGCGGTGGTATCGCCCTCTACCGTAGGATTGGTGGCAAGGATGATCTCCTTGATACCGCCCTCCCGGATACGACTGAGCAGACTGTCGACCGCCAAATCTTCGGCCCGCACCCCCTCCATCGGAGAGATGGCCCCCCCGAGTACGTGATAGAGCCCGTGAAACTCGCCGGTCTCCTCGATAGTGTGAATATCCTGCGCCTGTTCGACGACGCAGATCAAGCTCTGATCCCTGCCGGGGGCGGTACAGATGTCGCAGGGATCTTGTTCGGTATAGTTTCCGCAAATCGAACATTTGCGGATCGCCTGCTGAAGGTTGGCAATGTCTTCGGCGATTTGACGGGTGAAGTGAGAATCTGCACGCAGAAGATAGTACGCGATGCGGTGGGCGCTCTTTTTCCCGACTCCCGGAAGGCGGGTGAGGTTGCGCACCAGGCGATCGAGAATCGTCACTGCTGAGACCCCATAAAGCCGGGGGGAAGATCCATGCCACCGGTGAGGTCGGACATCTGCTGCTGCATCTGCTCCTTCACCTTACTCTGCGCGTCGGTAAAGGCGGCCTTGATCAGGTCCTGCAGCATGCCGACGTCATTTGGGTCCACAACGTCCGGACTGATGGAGAGGTCGAGGACGTCGAACTGTCCGTTCATCTCCACCCGGACCATATCACCGCCGGAGGATCCGGTCACGGTGATCTCTTTGAGTTTCTCCTGCATGTCGGAGAATTGAGACTGCAGATTCTGCAGGTTCTTAAATAGATCCATTGGATTCATGATTCGCTCCATGTATGATTTTTCCCCGGAACACTTTCTTCACGAGTTCAATCTGCTCGTCTTCGGAACCGGAGTTATTGCTGTTGTTCTGTTCATTTTCAAGAAGGCGAACGGTAATATCAACCCTCTTCCCCAGTTGTGCGGAGATAATGTCCCGCACCTCGGAGAGCTCCTCCTTGATTTTACGGGTCGGGTAAGAGCTTTCGCAGCTTAGGTACAAGGTATTCCCGGAGAGATACCAGGAGTGGACTTTTCCGAGTGCGGAGGCAAGGGTGGGCCGTTGGCTCAGCTGCTCCTTGATCCGGGTCACCTCTTCTTCACTGAGCTGCCGCTCTTCCGGCTTTGACGGCTCTTCGGACTTCGCCGGCGCTTCCGGCTCCGACGGCTCTACGGCCGGTTCAGCCGATACAGGACCGGTATTCCCGCCGGAGGTCTCGGCGGGCTCTTCCGTCTCCGGCGTGGCGGAGGGGGACTGCGGCTCTCTCTGCGGTGCAGGCTCATTCTTCGGGGTTAGCTGCTCTCGGGGTGAGGAGCTTTCCCGGGCCGCAGAGACGTTGGGTTCAGGGGCTTTTTTTTTTGACGCCTCTTCGGGCTTTGCGGGTTCTGCGGGCCCATCGCCGGCGGGGGTGCCGTGAATCAGCTCGTAGCGCAGATTCTCGATCTCGTAGAGCAGTTCTTCTCCGCTTAGTTTGGCCGAAAGGGAGGTGAGCTTGCTGAGCGCAAGCTCCAGCTCAAAGCGCTGATTCAAAGAGAAGCGCAAGTTGCGGTAGAGTTCGAGAAGTAGCTCCACCGCATATTCGATCTGAGGAGTAGAGAAGGCCTCCCGTACGGTCCGGGAGAAGTGGGAGACCGGATACCCGAGGATCGACTCCCGTTCTATGCCGTGTTTGATAAAAAGGAGATTGCGGAAATATTCGGTCAAATCCACGACAAATTGTTCGACCGGCACCCCTCGTTCGAGGACCTCCTGCATAAGGGCGAACACCTGATCGGCGTCCTTTGACGCCATTGCTTCGGCAAGGGCGTCAATCGTCTCCGCCCCGGCAAGACCAAGCTTTTCCTGGATTTGGGCGAGGGTGATGGAGCCCTCGGAAAAGGAGACGATCTGGTCCAGGAGGGTGTAAGCGTCGCGGAGTGAGCCGGTGGCCTCCTTTGCGATCCAGAAGAGCGCATCCTCCTCGGCCTCCAGGCCAAACTCCGTCACCGCCTGTGCTACCTGTTCTTTGAGGGTGTCTACCTGCAGCAGGCGGAAATTGAACTGCTGGCAGCGGGACCGTATAGTGGCGGGAACCTTGTGGACCTCGGTGGTGGCGAAAATAAAGACGATGTAGGGGGGCGGCTCTTCGATTGTTTTGAGCAGCGCGTTGAAGGCGCTGTTGCTGAGCATATGAACTTCGTCGATTATGTAGATCTTGTAGCGGCTGCTGTTAGGGGCAAAGAGCACCTCGTCTTTGAGCTCTCGCACGTCGTTGACCGAGGTATTGCTGGCCCCGTCGATCTCGATGACGTCGAGGGCGGTACCGCGTGCGATTTCGGCGCACTGAGAACACTCGCCACAGGGGGCGGAGGTGGGGCCGTGTTCGCAGTTGAGTGCTTTGGCCAATATGCGGGCGGCGGAGGTCTTTCCGACTCCTCGCGGACCGGAGAAGAGATAGGCGTGGGCGATTCTGCTTTGCTCGATGGAGTTTTTGAGGGTAGAGACGACGAAATCCTGACCCACCAATTGGTCGAAAAGGTGTGGTCGTTTCTTGGTAGCGGTTACTTCAAATGACATTAGAGACTCGCCTCTGTTCCGCAGGGAGCGGTAAAAAAACCTTCAGCTCCGGCCAAGCGCACTGCGTCTCATGAGCGGGCCGCTTACCGCTGCTACCTTCCGGTCCTGACGGGATTGGGCGGCTACCCATAGCGCAGGGCCTGACCATCGACGCTGAAGGAATACTAAAACGGAGAGGGAGGGATTCGAACCCTCGGAGCCCGGATAGGGCTCATACGCTTTCCAAGCGTACTCCTTCGGCCA
>CAYFUX010000038.1:20905-28326 GCA_964346455.1 uncultured Spirochaetaceae bacterium | reverse complement strand
TCCCGCAAAGTAGAAGAGAAACATGGTCAGCGAAAGGCGCATTCGAATGCCGGTGTTCATACAGTCCTCACATCCCTCACATCGCCGTCGCGGGTGCCGATGCCGTCTTAGAGGCCGCTGCAGCCCCGGAAGGCTCAAGCCGCCCCGGCCGCTGGCTGTGCCGAGACATCCTACCCGTTGCGGCGGCGTATCTCCTCGACAATCCGCGGGAAGTGCTTGGCCAGCTCCTTGAACCGCGACAATTGAAAGCTCTCGAGGCTCTCCTGGAGCATCTCTCCGTAGCGGGTAAGCGCCCGTACGCCAAACGACTCGCCCCGCTCAATCAGCTCCCGGGCAAACTCCCGCCACTCGTCAACAAAGAAGGCACCGGAGATCTCCTCCCAACGCTCATACAGCGGCCCCTTCAGCAGTTCCAGAACTTCATCGGACCGCTCTTTCTTTGGTACATACTCCTCATCGGCAAAGCCGAGACGCTCAAACTCCTCAGCTTCGGCCGCCTCTTCGGCCGCCTCTTCCCCCGTTGTATCCCCGGGTTTGGCTTCACGGGCCGCTGCGGCACCTTCCGTGTACTCGGGCACCTCCCCGGAGCTCTGGCGCTCATACAGCTCTAAAGCGGGAAAGTGAACCAGAAAACGGCTCCCCTCACCTTTTTCACTCTCCATCTCGATAGAGCCGCCCAGGGCCTCGACAAGACGACGCGTGATGGTCAGCCCAAGGCCGGTGCCGCCGTACTCGCCGGACTGTCCGTCCTGCTGTGTAAAGGCTTCGAACACGCGCTGACGCTCCTCTTCGGAGATGCCCATTCCCGTGTCTTTTACTTCGATACTCAGCGCTACCCGGGCGGGATTGTCCGGGCTTCTCTCATCGGCCGCCGGGGCGGAAGTAATGCGGACATGGATAAAGCCGCTGTGGGTAAACTTTACGGCGTTGCCCACCAGATTGAACAAGATCTGCCGCAGCCGCATCGCATCCGAGACCACCTTCTCGGGCACCTCCTCGTCCGCCGCCACGCTAAACTCAACGCCCTTCTCACGCGTCGTAGGCCGGTATACTGCCTCGATGTCGCTGAGCAGCGTCCGCGGGTTCACCGGCCCGTAGTAGAGTTTCAATTTTCCCGCTTCGGCGGCGGAGATGTCGAGCAGTTCGTTGATCAACGCCAGAAGCTGTTTTCCGCTGCGCTCCAGAGACTGTAGCGTCTCCCGCAACGATGCGCCCTGCACACTGTTGCGCAGTACCTGAGCATACCCGAGGATCGCATTGAGCGGCGTCCGCAGTTCGTGGCTAATGTTGGCGATAAAATCGCTCTTAGCCCGGTTGGCTTTCTCCGCCTCCTGCTTGGCCGCCAGAATCTTCTGCTGTACCCGCTCCCGTTCGGCTACCTCCTGCTCAAGGAGTGCCAGCCGCTGGCGCTCCAGCTCCTGGGTTTTGCGGGCGTAGGCGCGCCGCTGGCGGGCAATGAACTGGCGAATCACCATATACACCATGAGCAGAGCCACCGCTCCGTAGACAATATACGCCGGCAGCGTTCTCCAGAACGGGGGCACCACCTCGATCTTCATCGAGGTCCCCTCCTCATTCCAGATGTTGTCGTTATTGGATCCGCGCACTCGGAAGGTATATTCACCGGGGGGCAGATTGGTATAGCTGGCGTAGCGGCGATTTCCCGAATTGATCCACTCTTTGTCAAAGCCCTCCAACTTGTAGGCATACCGGTTCTTCTCCGGATTGGTGTAATCTAAAGCGGCAAATGTAAAAGAGAAGAAACTTTCCGTATGCTCCAGGCTGATCTTCTTTACCTCGGTAATACTTTTCCCAAAATCCACTTCCTCATCAAAGATACGGAATGAGGTCAGGTGGACGGGGGGAACGTAGGTATTCCGGCTGAAGTCGCCGGGTTTTATCTCATACAAGCCCTCGGCGGTGCCCAAGTAGAGGGTCCCGTCCTCGGCGCGGTAACTGCCGGTGGAGAACTCTTCCGCCCAAATACCGTTATCCTCGTCGATCGTTTGAAAGTGACCGCTATCACGGTTAAAGACTACCAGTCGGTCGAGGGTGCTGATCCAGAGCTTCCCCGCCTCGTCCTCCTGCATACTGTATACCGTATTGGAAGGCAGCCCGTCCTGCTCCATGTAGTGGGTAAAGGTTTTCTCCTCCCGGTTAAAGCGGTTGAGGCCGCCGCTCACCGTACCCAGCCACAGCGTACCGTCGGAGGACTCGAATATGTGACGCACATTGTCGCTGGCAAGCGTGGCGGGATCCTCCTCCTCGTGGTAATAGGAGACAAAGCGCTCCTCTTCCGGGACCCATTTATTGAGTCCGTTGTTTGTAGCCGCCCACAACACTCCGTGGCTGTCCAAAAGAAGATCGTAGACGAGGTTATCGCTGATAGAGTCAGGGTCCTCCGAGTCGGCGGGATAGTGCTCCATCGTCCCCGTGTCCCGGTCCCAGCGGGTGAGTCCCGCGTTGTACGTCCCAATCCACAGGTCGCCCTCCGGCCCATTGATTACATCGTATATAATGTGGTCGTTGAGGGTATTTTCGCCTTCGCCTTTGTTGTAGACAGTGAAATCATCGCTGCTGCGGTTGTAAAGGTTGAGCCCGTCGTTTGTGCCGATCCACAGATTACCCTCGTTGTCCTCATAGATGCAGCTGATAATATCGTTGCTGATGCTGCGGGGGTCATCCGGGTCCGCCCGGTAGTGGATCCAGCGCTCGTCCTCCGGGTCGTAGCGGTTGAGGCCGCCGTTGTACGTACCCGCCCACAGTGTGTCGCGGGAGTCGATATAGACCGCGTTCACCTCCCCCTCCGCAATGCTGCCCGGTTCTTCCGGATCACTGCTGTAATAGGTAAACTCATTCTCCGGTTCCTGCAGCTTGTCGACTCCGCCGCCGTTCGTACCAATCCAAAGAATACCCGAACGGTCCTCGTGAATAGAATAGACAATGTTGTTACTCAGCGAGTGACGGTCATTGCTGCTGCTTGTGTACTGGGAAATTTCCCCGGTAACAGGGTCAAGAACGATGAGCCCCCCACCCCAGCTGCCGATACGTACCACCCGCTCATCCTGTACATTGAGGGTGTACGTCCTGCCGTCGGGCAGTTCGTAGCGCTGAAAGGTTCCGCTCTCTATATCGAAACGCGAGAGCCCGCTGTCTCCCCAGGTGCCCACCCAGAGATAGCCCGGCTTACGCTGTCGGATAGTCATCACAACATCGCTCGACAGGGTCTCCGGATTGCCCTCCTCATGGCGGTAGGCGGTAAACCGCTCCTCCTCCCGGTGATAGCGGTTCAAGCCCCCGTAGGTACCGATCCACAGCCTTCCCTTACTGTCTTCCCTCACGCTCCGGATAGAATTGTTGCTGATGCTGCCGGGATCTTCGGGGTCGGCCTCATACCGGGTAAAGGTGCCGCTCTCCTCATGGAAGCGATTGAGCCCGTCCAGGGTCCCAACCCACAATATCCCTCTGCTGTCGCGAATGATAGAGGTTACCACATTGTCGGAGAGACTCTTCTCGTTGCCCGCCTCATGCACGTAGCGAGTAAATTGCTGCTCCTCAATATCGTAACGATTTAAGCCCTGGTACGTCCCGATCCAGAGGATCCCCTTCTCCTTCTCCAGGTACATGGTCTGTACCAGATCGTGACTCGGCGAATTGCGGTCAAACGGCTTTTTGCGATAAATTTCGAACTCGTAGCCGTCGTAGCGGTTCAATCCGCTCTGGGTGCCAAACCAGAGAAACCCCCGGGAGTCCTGCACAATACTGGAAACTGCAAGACTGGAGAGTCCGTCCTCTTTGCTGAGATGTTCGAACCGCATCTGCTCGGCGGAGACTGCGGCGAGTACATTCAGCAGTACGGCTGCAGAGAAAGCAACACACTTCGAAAAGCTCATTCTTTTCCCTCGCTCAAATCGGGATACAGCTCTTGAAGGCAGTTGGGGCAGAGGCTATGGCTAAACTCCGCCTGGCTGTGGGTAGAGATATAGTACTCCACCTGCTGCCAGAAGCCGCTGTCGTCGCGTACCTTTTTACAATGGGAGCAAATGGGTATAATCCCCTGCAACTGCTTTACCTCCCGCAACGCCGTCTGCAGCTCCTCGATCAGCTGCGTTCTCTCAGTTTCAGCACGTTTCAGCGCCAAATGAGTTTTGACCCGGGCCTGCACCTCCCGGTATTCAAAGGGCTTGGTTATATAATCCACTCCGCCCGCTTCAAAGCCCCGGAGCTTGTCGTCTACATGCGTACGGGCAGTGATAAAGATGATCGGCAGATAGTGGTCGCTGTAGCGCTTCAGTAGTTCCTCGGCGGCATCAAAGCCGTTTCCGTCTGGAAGCATCACGTCCAATAGGATCAGGTCCGGGACCTCTTTTTCGACGGCCCCAAAAGTCTCTTCTACATTCTGGGCCACGGCAAAGCGGTACCCTTCCTCCTGCAGCAGACGGTAGAGCACCTCCACGTTTTCCGCCACATCGTCGACGATCAATACCAAGGGAGCCGGCAGAGGCTCCTCTCGCTGCGAACGGCCTTCGGGATATTCGTTGTCATTCTCACCGCTCATGCATCCGTATCCTTTGTCGTCGTACCATCGTTCCCGCGTGGATAAAGTTCTTCGTAGTCATGTCCGGTCAACAGCTCGCAGACCTTTCGCGTTTCGGCCGAGACATCCTCTTTCCCGCCTCCCTGGCGTAAACGCTCGATCTCCGTCCGTATAATACGGTGATTCTCCGGAGTAATTGCAAAAAGAAATGATACCAATGCTCCGGCCAACGCCGCAAGAGCCGGCGTTCCCACAAAGAGAACCCGCAGCCAGGAAAGCGTCTCCGGCGCCTGCCGCACCACCTCCTCCGCCGAGTGAGAGACGTAACCGATCGCCGAAAGTAAAAACCCCATCAGCGGCAGCACGAGCGCTCCCTGGATCAGCTTGCGCAGCAGCGTCATCGCTCCGGCATAGGTGCCCGCCCGGTGTTCGGTGGTCATTAGCTCGTCCACATCGGCAACAAAAGGAAGCAGCTGATAGGGAATCACCACGCCTGCTGACATTCCCGCCCCGATCAGCACACAATTGGCGATCAGCAGCCCCACCGGGCTGTCCGGCGTCTGAAACGCCATCAAGAGGATCGCTCCCATCCAGAGGAAGAGCCCCGTGCGAAAGGCCGCACCATGGTTTTTCCGGTTGGCCAAGCGCACATACAGGGGGAGGGCGATCATCTGCGTCAGCAGAATCGTTCCCAGACCCAGGGAAACGAAACCCGGCCGCTCCAGATAATCGATCAGATAGAACTTCAGCCAGGCCATCAAAATATCCATCGCCGCGTAGGCACAGATATACATAGCGATGTGAATCCTGAACGAGCGGTTCCGCAGGATGCTGCGAAAGTTAGCCAGTATATTGCGCTGCCGTTCCAGCGGTTTCTGCGCCACCGGCAGCTCCCAGGTTCCGGCAAAGACCAGGATGTACGGCAGGGCAAAAAAGATGCCAAAAACCAGCCCCATGATGAGGTGCCCAGTCTCCTGGGCGGGAAAGGCGTCGATCAGCGGCTGCGCCGCCACGCCGGCCACCAAGGTTCCGGCCATGGAGAAGATCATGCGGGTGCCGGTCAGCCGGTTGCGCTTCTTGAAGTCCAGGGTCATTTCCGCGCTGAGGGCCGAATACGGCACCATCACCATCGTAAAGGAGGTGTAAAAGAAGAGATAGGTGATAAAGTAGTAGGCAAACGTCGCCGCCTGCCCGCCTATCTGTACCGGAACCCAGATTAAGGTGAAAGAGACGGCTACCGGAACAATTGCGAGGAGAAAGAAGATTCGCCGGCGCCCGTACTTCGATTTCGTATTGTCGGAGATATAGCCCATCAAAGGGTCGGAGATCGAATCCCACACCTTCCCCAGCCCGGGTATGAGCCCCGCCAGGGCCGGGCTGAGCCCCACCACGGTAACCAGGAAATACATGGAGAAGGTGCTGACGATAAAGAAAGAGCCTCCGCCGTAGAGGTCGCCGACCCCGTAGGCGAGGTAGTTGAAGGTGGAGAGTTCGCGTTCGTGCTTCTTTGTGCCGTTCACCGCGTCGGTCCTTCCTCAGGGTTTCCGGCAAATCCTTCCGGTTCCAGACGGGAGGCGGCAAAGTACAGTACAAAGACGGCGATAAACGTGTAAACCGAGCTGAGGGCCAAACCAAAGACGCTCGTGAGCACGGCGCAGGCTGCTCCGCCCAGCAGCACCGTCAAACCGGTTTTTTCAGCCCCCTTACGGCCGTGAAAAAGCCCCCAGAAGAGCGGCAGGAAAACCAGCAAGATTCGCGAGGTTGCCACCGAAAGCTCCACGATGTAGTCGGGCCGCAGCAAAGCAAAGAGGAAAACGAGCAGGGTCAAGACCACGGTCAACACCCTGCCTACGACAGCCCGTTCCTTCTCGCGGAATATATCCCGGGTAACCATGGAAGAGAGGGTCAGAATGATCGAATTGCTGGTGGAGACCGAAGCAAAGATGATGCTCAGCCCCAGAGGCAGACTCAACCAGGCGCCCATACGCCCCATCAGTTCTACAATCACCGTGTCGCGGTCGGCAATCTGCGGCAGCACGCCGTCCAGTGTGCCAAACTTGGCGCCAAAGCCGATAAAGGTGACGATCACCGTATAGATCAGTCCGAATATCGCAAAAAAGATGATCATCTTCCGGATTCCCGCCTCTTCGCGAATAATGAACAGGCGCTGAACCACCTGTGGGTTGGTCAATGCAAAAAAGCTCCAGGGAAGGGTCAAGTTGATAAAGAACACCGGAGTCCAGACCTGGTTGGGAAAGGTGGAAAGCTCGAAGCCCTGAAAGCTCGTGCCGGTCCAGGTGAGCACACCCACAGCAACCAGCATCATAAAGGCACCCTGCAGTGCGTCGGTGATCGCCACTCCCCGCAAACCGCCCAGGAAGGCCCAAATACAGATGATCACCGCCGCGATCGTAACGCCGGTTACGAATCCGATCCCGTAGGTATTGAAGACCAACGCCAGCCCGATTACTTGTACCGAGGCGTAGGGAATGAGCGCCAGAAAGGCGACCCCCGCTCCGACCGCTGCGGTGATGTGCCCGTAGCGACCGCCCAGCATCTCCATAGGCGAGACGTAGCCGTGTTGATGGCCGAGCCGCCATATGCGTTTCCCGTAGAGGGTCAGCAGTATAATCGTCGCCGCCAAGTAGATCAGCTCAAAAATCATCGCCCCAATGCCCGAGCTGTAGCTGAGTCCTACCAGTCCCACCATCATAAAGGCTGAGTAGGTGGTGGCGGCATAGGTGAGCGCCGTCACGATCCAGTGGATTTTCCGGCTTCCTATAAAGTAATCCTCCTGGCTCTGCTTCTTCCGCATGACCACCAGGACTATGACGCTGCCGATTACGATATAAAGGCCCAATAACCACAGAAACTCGCTCATTTT
>CAYFUX010000038.1:10361-20805 GCA_964346455.1 uncultured Spirochaetaceae bacterium | reverse complement strand
GTCAGAATAACGGATAGTTCATGCGACGACAACGTAGCTTATGTCTACACCTCTCAATTTTTGAGATTGCCGACGCAGCGTTCTCTCTTTCAGATTCTCTCTTAGATTCTCTTACAGATTGTCGTTTAGAAGGATATTCCCACCGCAAGATTGGAACCGGTATAGATCCAGCGGGGCGGGCCAAACAACAGATTCTGTTCAAAGCGCAGGAACACACTCATCACCGGGTGCACCTGAAAGCGCAGCAGCCCCTGTACGTACGGGCCCATCCGCAACTCCACCCCGCTTATATCGTCTCCGTAATTGATATTCGGGCTTATTCCCGCTCCAAATGAGTAGCTGACCGTCTCGCCGGGAAAGGGAAAATTGAGACCGATATGGACAGGAATGAGAAAGTTGGCCCGAATTTCCTCCCCGGACGGCTCGGTTGAAACGCCAAAATCAGCCCCAAAAGCCAAATCCATCGCCTCCTCCAGCGGCACCTGGTAGGAGAGACCGGTGGTCAGATAGATCTCTTCATAACTGTAATAGTTGACGCCAAAGCCGCCGGATACCAGCTCCTCGGCCGTTAAGGGTATCGCCGCCGTACACAGCAGCACTAGTACTGTACTTATTTTCCGCATCATCTTCACTTCTCATCCTCACAATCGTCATTTTATTAAGAGCACTTTCGGAAATTTCTGTTTTAAGTGTACTAAGCGCAGCTGCGGCTGTGCAAGCCGCAGCAGAACAAAAGCGTCCCGGCTTTTAACTCTGATTCTTGCGCTGTTTATGGATATACATCCGCTCGTCCGCCAGTGATATGAGACGATCGATCGTACTCTCCTTATCCTCCGGTGAGACGGCGGCGGTACCGTAGCTGAAACTTAGATCCTTCAGCCCCCACCGCGAGGGGCTCTGCTCCAGCTCCTCCGCAATCCGGGAGAAAATCTCCACCGCCTTCTGCCGACGGCAATCGGTCAGTACGATCACAAACTCATCCCCGCCAAACCGGCAAATCGAGTCGCTCTTTCGCAGATGCCGGCGAAGAGTAGCCACCACCTCTTGGAGATACTCGTCCCCGGCGGTATGGCCATAGTTATCGTTGACGTACTTGAGGCTGTCCACATCCATAAACACCACCGCGAGGTATAGCCCGTTTCTCCGCGCATAGTGCAGAGCCTCTTTGAGCACCTCCAACCCCGCCCGACGGTTGTAGACCGATGTCAACTCGTCAAACGCTGCAATCTGCTCCAAGCCCCGTTCGACCTCCTTACGCTCTTCGATCTCCTTCCGGAGGGCTTCCCGGGTATCTTCCAGCCGCCGCACCAACAGCTCTTCGCGTCCGAGCTCCTCCTGCAGCTTTGCCCTCTTCCGCTCGGCGGCGCGCCGCATTTTAAAGTCCCGGAACGCGAGTTTGGCCTCTATACGCCCCACTGCATAGAGCACCGGCAGCACCGGAAGCGGGAAACTGAGGAGAAGGACGTGCTCCACGGTCATCTCTGCGGCGGCAATGCTCACTCCGGCGGCAAGCAGGTACGGCCCGCCTGCGATCCACACCGCCGCGCTGCGCAAACAGCGGCCAAAGAGAAACACGCACAGCATTGCCGTCACCTGTTCTCCGAGTACGACAGCCGCCACAGCCGCAGCCTCCCCGGACACCACCAGGTACCATCCAAGCTGTGCGGCGGCGGCGACAGAGAGGAGGGCTAAATTTCCCCCATGAATGAGCTCGACTTTCCGCCGCAGCGTCCCGGGAGCCGTCAGGCGCAGGACCAGCGTCATCAGAAGCAGCACCGCCACGGGGAGCTTAAAGAGCACCAGCTGCGGAACAGCCCACACGTAGCGCTCCAACAGAGCGAACATGAGCAGTATCCCGAGACCATACAATGCAAAGGGGGGCAGGATGCGGAACAACAACGAGCGCTGCTCCCGACGGAAGCTGTACAGCAGTGGTAATGATCTGGCTACTTTTAGGCCCATAGTTTGAAGAGTAATTCATTTTTATTGTATCGTACAGACTTTCGTGATAGAAACGTGTATATGGGACTTCTGGAAAAAAGTCTTCGCGTCGCCTCAACGTACAAAGCAAACTCTCCCGGATTGCTGCGGGCATTGCACCGTCTGCATGAGCAGGGGGAGGATGAGCTCCTCAATGAGGTACGCATCGTCGTTCCCCCTCACATCCGGCGAGAGATCAAACGGCGCGGCCTCATGTAAGACCACGTATTTCAATTCACATATCATGCAAGTTATGTCTCGTGCTCTCGCTGCATGCCGCTCCGGATGGTCGCTTCGAGGGAGTCCGTCAATTTCTTCTGCTCCTCTTCCGACATTCCTTCGGTAGCTACCGGCTCATGGACGGTAATGGCGATCTTCGAGGGATGTATTCCCCCGGCGCCCTCAAAAATCCGGTGCGACCCTTCAATGGTCACCGGCACTATCACCGCGTTGGCCCGCAAAGCAAGTTTCAAGCTGCCGGGTTTGAAGCGTCCCATCTCCCCGCTTCTGCTGCGGGTTCCTTCGGGAAACACCGCCAAGGGCCGGCCGTTTTGTATTCGCTGCACTCCTGTCTTTATCGCCTCGATTGCCGAACGGCGGTTGCGGCGGTCGATGAGCACCGAGCCGAGGGCCTTCATCCAGAGGTTGAGCACCGGGACACGCCCCAGCTCTTTTTTGGCGATAAACCCAAGCAATGCCGGCAAATACCCCACCAGCAGGGGGATATCGAAGAGGCTCTGGTGATTGGCCACCACGCATAGATGGCGGTTGTTCCGGGGAAAATACTCCAGCCCGTTCACCTCCACCTTAGCTCCGGTTCCAAGCACCAGAGCCCGTCCGTAAACAGTGGCGGACTGTTTCATCCACCAATCGGCCGCTTTTCGCAGCATGGCAAGTCGGAAAATATAGTAGGGCAGCAGCACAAAAAACAGTGAAAGGAATATAAACAGCACCGCTGCAGCGATAAACAGTACAGTACGTATCATAGGCACTCCGGCACGAATCAGTGTACGCCACTATAATAACCTATGCACCGGGAAAATACAATCTGCCCTTCCCCGGCATGTTTTTACCTGCCCGCCGCCGGCTCTTCTGTTCGTTCTGCGTCCCCATCATCTAGAGAAAGGCCCGGAGAAACACCGGCGCCATCAGAATCTCTACGGGTGCATAGTTATCCGTGAGTATCGGGCTGTCGTTCCGCCTCTGCAGCCGCTCCAGCGCTTGTTCTCCCAGCTCCTCGTACATCTCTCCGCCGCGATCTGCGAGTTCACCCAGCTTCTCCGCTCCTCCTCCGGCGGCCAGAACAAAGGTGCTGCACGGCGAACGTCAAAACGATCGGCAATTCGGCCCCCCAGATAGTCTCCCATTCTTTAGGTATGAAATACGCTTACCTGTCTACAGTGCTCGCATCTCTTACAGCGGCCCTGCTGCTGGTCGCCGGCTGATACGCCTTGAAGACGGGCGCACCGGCTGGATCTCCTCCTCCTGAGTGCCGTCGTAGACCTTCAGCACCGACTTTACCGCTTTATGCCACCTGTGGCTGCGGCGGCGGCGCTCCTCCGGCTCCATGCGGGGCACAAAGCGCTTGTACTCGCTCCCCAGCCCGCGCAGCTCCTCCATCGAACTCCACATCCCACTGCCCAGGCCGGCCAGCAGCCCCGCCCCCCTGGCGGACATCTCCACCTCCTGCGAGCGCTCCACCTCGTAGCCGGAAAAATCGGCGATCAGCTGCAGCAAGATATCGGACTGGCTCACCCCGCCGTCCACTTTGACCCGCAGGATGGGAATGCCGGTGTCGGTGCGAATTCCCTCCAGTATGTCGACAATCCGATGGGCGATGCCTTCCAGCACTGCCCGAGCCACGTGACGTTTGTGGGTGGTCAACGAAAGGCCCAGGATGGTCCCCTTTGCCCGAGGATTGAAATAGGGGTACCGGATGCCCGCAGGAGTGGGGACAAAAATCACTCCCGCCGTATCCTCGCACTGGGCGGCGTATTCGTTCAGTACCTTAGGAGTGTCCGAGAGACCCAGTCCTTCGCCCAGCCAGTCTATCAGCTTACCCGCCGTCGCCACCGAGCCTTCCAGCATGTAGGTGGTCTCTCCGCCGATCCGCCACGCCACCAGGGGAAACAGGCCCCGACGGGAACACACCCCTCTGCCGCCGACATTGATATCCACAAAGGAACCGCTGCCCTGACTGATCTTCACCTCCCCCCGCTGAAAACAGGCGTGGGCAAAGAGCGCCGCCATCTGATCTCCCGCCACCCCCCGAATGGGAATCGGCACCCCGCCAAAGAGCTCGGGCACGGTGGAGCCGTACTCATCGGCGGTATCACGCACCTCCGGAAGAATCGACATTGGAACCCCGAAGAGACGGCAGAAAAGGCGGTTCCATTTGAGCGTAAAGGGGTTGTACATCGAGGTAGCAGCGGCGTTGGAGGCGTCGGTGGCATGCACGGCGCCCCCGGTCATGCGGAAGAGGAGATAGGTGTCGATGGTTCCAAAGGCCACCTCTCCCCGCTTAGCAGAACTCAGCAACTCCGGACGCCGGCGAAAAAGGTAGAGAAGCCGGGGAAAAATATGGTCGGTGACAAAGCGGAGTTGGCTGGTGGCGGTAAAAAATGGAAGCCCGGTAATTCGGCTTACCAGAACGGCCGCTCCCCGCAGCAGAATCCACAGCGGATTGCGGTTCATGCGCCGCGCCTCCCCGGCGGCCCGCACATCCGCCCAGCTGATAAAATTGGTCAAAAGCTTCCCGTCCCTGCGACGCCAGAGACAAAAGGTCGCCCTCTGCACACACAGCCCTATGGCAGCCGGCGCCGCATGCCCCTCCTCGGCAAGCTTGCCCCGCGCTTCATCGATCACCTCCCGGAGGCTCCCCCAGATTTCCTCCGGCCGGTGCTCCACCGCCCCCTCTTCCGGATGCAGGCCGGCAGTCTTCCGGCTAAAGCGGCCGGCTATCCGTCCCGCCTCGTCCAGCAACACCGCCCGGGTAAAGGTCCCGCCCACATCCAGGGCCAGTATGTACTTCCGCTCTTCTTGGGTTTTCATCGACTGGGTTTTCATCGGCGGCTCCTAGCGTTTCCCGTTCACATGCTTCGCATCGTCGAGCCGCTTCCGGTAGCGGCGCCGTTCCCAGCCCCGCTTCTCCGCCGTACGCGAGAGCCGCGGGTCGGCATTGACCGCTACCGGCCGCTCTACCCGCTCCAGCAGGGGCAGGTCGTGATAACTGTCGCTGTAGAAGCTGCAGTCGATAAGCCCTCCACCCTCTGCAGCTACAAAGCGCTCCACTTTTCGATGCTTTTCACCGCCAAACGCAGGGAGGTCGTAAAAACGGCCGGTAAGTTTCCCCTCATGCACTTCAAATCTACTGCTCACCACATGGTCTATATCAAGATAGCGCGCCAGCGGCAGCACCGCGCACTCTACCGAGCTGGTGGCCAGCACCAGGGTGTTGCCCCTTTCCCGTTCCCGCTGCAGCTCCTCAAACGCTTCCCGGTAAATACGCCTTTTTATCCGCCCTTGAAACACATCTTCCGCCAAAGCCCGCAGGCTCTTCATATCCAATCCCGCAAGCCCGGCTATAGAAGCGTCAAAGCGCTGCGGGTCCAGCGAGCCAAAGCGGTATTTGAAATACATATAGGGGACCGAAAGGAAGAGGGTAAGGGGAATCATGCGACGCCGGAATCCCGCCCGCAACAGCTCCACCCCGGTTGAGCCTTCTATCAGCGTGTGATCCACGTCAAAAATCGCCCAGCCGCTCACGGACAGCCTCCCCTCGCGTGGACACGGCCACTCGCGTGGAGACGGCCGCCCCACAGTCGTCGGAGAGGACAGCCGCCGCGCTCGTGGAAGTTCCTAAACGTAACGGCGATTGATATGAACATGCTGTAGTACGTCTGCTTCACGACGCCTCTCCCAGACCCTACTCTCCCCATAGGTTACCCACAGTATTGGGTTTTCTTCCGTTTCGTCAAGTTTTATTCGATAAGAACCTGTCCGCTGGCGGAACAAAGAGTCCGGTAGGCGTTTTCATAGCTGCAGCCGTAGGTGGCGTTATAGATGGTCTCTTCGTAATAGGAGCGGCGACGGCTGCGGAAGGACATAATGGGGTAGCGCAGTATCTGGCGGATTTCGTAGTTGCTCAGTCCCTTTTCCCTCAAGAACTGGTAAAAGTTGAGCTTCTCAAGGGAAATATGCCTGCCCTTCCCGTCGTAGAGGAACCCCACCGCATCGAGGATTTGCTCGAAAGGTCCCCTGGAGTAGTGAAAAATCCTGCTGAAGCCTTGCTTCTGATTCAGGATCCCTTCTCTGCGCAGCGCCTCCACTATCTCAGCAATCATCTCTGCAACATCGCTGAACGCCAGAGAAGTGCGCAGCGTCATGGCGGCCACATCGGTGTCACTGGTGTTTTTCTGCAGAATCGCGGGGATATCGTAATTGAGAATGTAAATGCCGTCGCTCTTTTTTATGGTCTGACCGTTGAGGTGGAAGATATCCCGCTGGGGCACCCACAGATTGAAGAGTTCGTCCCGGCTGCAGTGCAAATAGCGCATTGCCTCGTATGCCCCGAGGATCGTGGCCTCTTCAAAAGGCTCCTCAAAGTAGCGACTAAACTCCTTCTGCATATAGGGGGTAAAGAGCTTCTTTCCCTCTTGGGTGAATTTGAGCTTTAAGCGGTAATGCTCCTCGATGATGCGGCGGGAGTCGATGAAGTCCCCCGGAAGATTGGCCAGGTAGGCAAGACGCACTGTATCATTATACTTCTCGCTACGCCTGAGAGCGCGCATCATCACGCTCTCTACCTCGATCCCATTGGTTTCCGGCCGCAGATACAGAAACACGTCGTTGCACCGCTCGCTGCCACACTCGTGATCGAAAGGAACCACTACCGTTGGAAGCCTCGAATGTGTGCGTTCCAAAGTTTCTCCCTCTATCCTAGTTTTATTATAATATATGGGGAGAAGTATTTTCCAGGATTTTTTCCAATTTCCTTCTTGGATCGAAAAGAACGCGCCCCGGCAGAGGGCGGTGGGTCTTCCGCCGTACCGGGGCGCCGGGTACTCCGCAGTATCGATCCGCTTAGAAGGCGTAATCAAAGGTCAGCTGCAGATAGTCGTTCTCCTCAAACTGGCCGAACCTCCCGTCCGAGGGGCCGTAATACGCGGCGTACTCGGCGGTGAGACTCACGTCGTCCACCAGGGAAAACTCCACTTTAGGCCGCAACATCAGATCCGGGTCGGCAAAGAAGTCGGTACCTTCCGCCGTGTAGGCAAAGGCGAGCTCCGGCTCCACCTTAGCCTTGTTCCAGCTGTCGGTCAGCGCCACGGAGATGGTGTTGCTCAAGGATTCGGCATCCGGAGCGACGTTCCAGTAGTAGGCGCCGGTGCCCTGGATGTTGAGGTTGAGCTCGCTGATACCCAGGTCGCGGTCAAAGCCGGCCACATAGTGGGCGGCGGGGTTGTCCTCCCGGGACTCGAGATTCTGATCCTCGTCCCAGTCGTCGGTCATCGTGAAGGCCGCCTCGGCCCGCAGGTTAAAGCCCTTGATCGCTGTAGCGCTTTCCAGGCCGAATAGATGGGTGCGGGGGTAGTCGATGTAGAGATCGCTTGGATTCCCTAATGTATATCCGATTTCATCCACCACCGGCTGATGACTGCGGCCGTAGTAGTAGATCGCCCCCAGGTCCACGCCGCCAAAGCTGCCTTTCAGCCGGGCGGCGTACTGACCGTCATCGAGGCTCATGAAGTCGTCGTTGGGATAATCGACATTCCCGCTAAAACTGTTTATAGCCTCCACCTGTTCCGGCACCCATGTCCCCGTCTGCGGGATCGCATCGGGGGTAAAGGTGGGCACGTAGACCAGCTCCAGACGGCCGTTCTGTCCCAGGCGGACGTTGCCCTTGAACATGAACTCGGCGATCTTGCGCTCCATGTAGTCCGGATTGACAAAGTCGTAGTAGTCGGTGGCGTTGAGGGGGTCCACCACGTGCACTTTGTCACCGGTGCCCCAGACCTCTTTTAGAAAGCCGGCCTGAACGTCGAAGTTGTCGTAGAAGAGCCGGACGTGGGCCTGGTTGATCATACGCTGCAGGTACCACTTGAAGTTCATCGCCGGCTCTGGACCGCTGTTTGCTTCGGCCAGAACTTCCGCAAAACTCTTCTCATGCGTCCAGTTCCGGGAGAAGCGCAGCTCGGCGACGGCCTCGGAGTTGTCATCGCTGTAGGTGAGGTCCAGGCCCAGCTCCGGGTAGGTGTTCACCGCCCCGGTAGCGGGGTCGTCGTAGTCGGCGGTGTAGCGGGCGGTGGTCGCGATGAATCCGCTCCACTCCAGGCCCGCGGCGGAGCCGCCGAAGCTCGAGAAGCCCTCATCGCCGGAGGACGCTTCACCGCTCTCCTCGCCGCTGCTCTCACTCTCCGTGGAAAAACCGCCGGAGAAGTCATCGTCCTCGGCGGCCAGCGGCATCCCGGCGGCAAACAGCAGTGCCAACGCGCCGACACATGCCGCGGCGCTGCGGAACATCCCGCTCAGTCGCTCGTGTTTCTTTTCTGTCAAATACATTTATGGCCTCCCTGACTCGAGAAAGTTTACGGTAAACAGTCCGTCTTCAAGATCTTCGTTGTAGCGCAGCTTCTGAATATTCAATTTCGTGGCGTGCCCCGTCTGTACATTCTTCATCGTGGTGTTTATCACCGTGGGGTAGCCCTGCACCGTTTCGATCCGCTCGCTGCGCATGACCTTCAGCAGCTCGCCGTCCTTGTCGTAGAATTCGACCTTTATCGGAATCCAGTTCTCCTTGGCCACCCACTGAATGCGTTTGGAGTACTGACTGCTCGACGGATCCTTGGGAACCGACTCGACCACGTAGCCGTCGTAGCCGTTCAGCGTCTCTTCCCGCAGAATGCTGTGGTTGTCATCCTCCACATCGCGTCCCGCCATGTCATCGTAGGTAAAATCGGTGCCCATGAAGGAGCTGTCCCCTTCGGAGGCGGCAATGCGGCGCACTCTGCCCAGACCGGGAAGATAGATCCACTGGTCGGCATCGCCCTCGGAGCGCTCCTTCATCAAAAAGCGGGTATTCTTCACCGAGGCCGGCTTGTGGAAGACGATGACGGAGCGGTTGAGCCCCGCATCGTTCTCCGTGCTCCACTCCTCTACCAGCCGATTTTTCTCGCTCCCGTCCGATTCGACCAGGATCATATTGACCAGCGAATGGGTGGTGTCGCCGGTGGGTCGATTGGTCACATTCTCGGCCACCTCCTTACCTGTAATCGCCCAGAGAATGCCGGGCAGTAACAGGAGCGCGGCCGCCATTACCATCCCCCGTACGAGGGGGGTACTTGCGTTGTGTCTCATGCATGTTCCTCCTTTTTCATAATCGATGTATCTTTAGCGATAAAGCTTGGTTTGAACATATTTAGCAATACCGGCAGCAGCGTCATCGACGCCAACGAGGTGGTACACATCGTCAGGGCGATGAGAATGCCCAGGTACATCAGCGGGTTGAAATTGGAAAAGACCAGTACCAGGAAGCCCGCCGCCACGGCAAAGGCATTGAAGCTGATCGCTTTGCCGGTGGTCCCCAGGGTTCGCATCGTCACCTGTTCCAGGTCCGCCGTCTGCAGCCGGTTAAAGTGGTAGTTGGACATGAAGTGGATCGTGTAGTCGATCCCGATACCGATCGCCAGGGAGGCGACCATAGCGGTACTGATGTCCAATTTGATGCCGAAAAAGCCCATCACCGCAAAATTGATAATGATGGCAAAGCCCATCGGGATAATCCCGAAAAAGCCGGCGATGAGGGAGCGGAAATTGAGGGAGATAATGAGAAAGACCAGGGCGAGGGAGATTACAATGCTCCGCGTCTGCGCGTTTACCAGCAGTTCCGTCAGGGCTTTCTTCACAAGGGCCGAACCGGCAGTCTCCACCGTGTAGCCTTCGGGAAAGAAGCGCTCGACGTATTCGTCCACCGCATTCACAATGGGCACTGTCTCCCGGGTACCGGTGGTGCTCATCTGCACGGTCATCTTCACCTTCTGCGGCTCCAGCGCATCGTCCGCCCACTCGTCCATGCTGCCCGAGTAGAGCAGCAGATATTGAGAGATGAGATTGGCGAGCTCGTCCCGGCTTTCCGCCGGATACTTCTCCGGGTCGTAGGGGATCTCATAATACGCCTGCCCTTTGTAGTTGAGCTGCTCGTTGATCCGCTCCACAAACTCCGTCACATCCATGTCCATCGTCTCCGATCCGGCTAGGGCCTCGTTCACCAGGGCGGCAAAATCCGCATAGCTCACGCGCCTGTCCATTTGCACCGGCTGCAGGTACTTCCGGTGGCCTTCCCCGCGGCCTTCCGCTGCGGTACCAGCCGTACCAGCCGCTTGATGCCCCTTGTCCGTATTCTCGGACTCTGCGGCGGAATCCTCTTCGGCGGAAAAACCCTCGGAGGTGAAGCCTTCCCCGCTTT
>CAYFUX010000038.1:0-10261 GCA_964346455.1 uncultured Spirochaetaceae bacterium | reverse complement strand
GCGGCGGAATCCTCTTCGGCGGAAAAACCCTCGGAGGTGAAGCCTTCCCCGCTTTCGCCGTCCTCATCTTCATCGGCAAAGCTCGAGAAACCGGAGTCATCGGAGGATTCATCTTCCGCCGAGAAGCCGGTCCCACCGCTCTCCTCTTCGTCGGTGAAGCTGGAGAAGCCGGCGTCCTCTTCGCCGCCGGCAGACTCCTCGCCGCCTGTGCTACCTGTGCCTCCGCCCGGCTCCATTTCAGGGGGAAAGTGCATCACCTGGTTCATACGCTTTATAAAGTCGGGAAAGCCCTGTACCTTCTCCACCCGGGGATAGGTCTCTTTCAGGTGGGCGGACAGGTCATCCATGGCCTTCAGGATCTCCGGTTCCGTAAGGGAGCCCGGCTCTTCGCCGGTGACGACGATCTCGAAAAGCTCCGTTCCGGTAAACTTCTCCCGCAGAAACTGGTCGGCCTGCCGTATAGGGGTGCCTTTCTTGAAGTACTCGATCACCGCGTTGTCCTGGATCACCTTCGACATTCCAAAAAGGCCCACCCCTACAATGACAACCGCCAAGAGGACGATCCGGATATGGCGGGTGCTAAAAAAGTGGTAGAGGGCCATCAGCATTTTGTGCTCGGCCCCTTCTTTCTCTCCGTTTTCTCCCGCCGGGTCGGCAGCGTTCCCGTTGCCCATTGCCGGGTGTTTGCGGCGCACGAGCAGCACCGAGGGGATAAACAGCACCGCCACCGTCACTGCGGCCAGAACGCCAAAGGCGGTGAAGATGCCGAAGTTGCGCATGGGAATGACTTGGCTGGTGGTGAGGGCGCCGAAACCAATGATCGTCGTGAGACCGGCCAGCAGGACCGGCTTCCCCACCTTCCGGAGGGCTGCAAAAACGACCTCGCGATGCTCCTCGCGGCTCTCTATCGGCCCACGGCGGCGCAGCTCTTCATAGTAGTGGCTGATGATGTGTATGCCGTAGGCGCTGCCTACCGCCACCATCAGCACCGGGATCACCGTAGCCACCATCGATAGCGGCACGCCCAGGAGCGCCATCGCCCCGATAGTCCAGATAGTGCTCAGCAAAACCGTCACCATCGATATCAGCACCCCCTCTAAACGCCGGAAGGCAAGCAGGAGGGCAAGGAGCACCACCACCACAACCATCGGTATGAGGGTCATCATGTCCCCCCGCATGTTCTTGCTCAACAGCACCGTCATGGCGGGGTTGCCGGCAAGGTGATACTCGATAGGCGGCTGGTCCACCCCCTCCATGATCTCCTCGATGGCAAAGTAGAGCTCATGGCGCTTCTCCGCCCCCAGATCGTGATCGAAGGTGACGACGATCTGCGTGGAGGTAAAGTCCTCGGAGAAGAGCATATTCTGATACATCGCCGGCCAGGAGAGGAGCTTGCCCTTGATCTGCCGGATCTCCTCCCGGCTTCCGGAAAACTCCTCTTCCACCAGCGGGGAGACATCCATTCCCTGGGCCGTACCGGCGATAAAATCGGTGTTGGTAAGGGAGACCACATCCTCTGCGTTCTCCAGCGTCTCCATTTTCTGGGTGAGCTGACGAATGAGCTCAATGTGCTCGGCGGTAAAGAGATTCTTCCGCTCAAACTCTATCCCGACCCCCAGCACCATACTGCTGCCAAACATCTCCGCCGTATTCTCGTAGGCCTGGGCTTCGGGATGATCCTCCGGCACAAAGTTCATCACGTCGTTGTCCAGCGTTGTCTTGGGCAGCTGCAGTGCGAAAAACACCGAAACAGCTAAAATAACCCCTATGTAGAGCCACGGGTATTTGTACATCCTATGCATGTATGCTCCTCGCTTTGCCTATTAGTTGAGTGAATAGAGGAAGAAGGTGAACATGTGATCGATCAGCTCTTCCGGAGAATAGTTATTATTGGGCCCTGCAAGATTCTTCAAAATGAGCACCTGTTTCATGAAGCTCGTCACCACGTGAATAAAGAAGACCGCCGTCTTGTCGGCTTCCACATCGCTGCGCACCGAGCCGTCGGCAATCCCCTGCTCGAGGAACTCTCTGATGCGGTTCTGGATGTGGTAAATCTTTTCCATACAGCGCTGCGCACCTTTGTTTCCCTGCGACACAGCATTGGCATACTGGTCCATCACCAGGGAAAAGTAGGTGTACTGCGGATACTCCCGATAGAAGTGCAGGTACGCCTCGGTAATAGCCTGCAGCTTATCATATCCGCGCTCTTTTTCGCTCGCCGCGCCCTCGATCAGTTCTTCCACTTTGAGCAGGGTGAGATAGAGAATTTCGAAGGTCAGCTCCTCTTTGTCGGTAAAGTAGAGATAAAGAGTCGCCTTACTCAGTTCCGCCTCTGCGGCGATATCCCGCATGGTGGTATGTTCGATCCCCTTTTCATAGAAGACCTTCTGCGACGCCGCAACAATCGTGTCCCGGCGGCTCTCGCGCTCACGCTCGCGCCGTTCATGTACACCCATCTTCAGTCGCCTTAAACCTTACTGACCAATAGTAAGTTAATGACCAACGGTCACCTACAATACTACCTATAACACAAGCAGATTTCAAGCAGCATAAGAAACATATTCGGATTTCTCTAGCTCAGAAGATCTAAAGACAAGCTGCTTTAGACAGCATACAAGTGCCGGATACATTAAAAGCCCGCAGCCGGATAGACCGCGGGCTTTAGATACAAACCGTGGAAGCGCCTTACTTGGCGCTTATGCTAAACTCATCTATCAGTCCGGAAGCGGATTCCACCTCGGTGGGCTTCTCCTTATCCGGCACGCGCAGGATCTTCTTGGTCTTCATAGTGGCTTCATCGCCGTCGATGGTGACCACCGTGTAGTGCAGGTGAGTGTTGTCCAGCACCTGCGTCTGCGGCTGGCGCTCCTCTACCTCATAGAGCGGGGCCCCGCCGCCGGCGGTAACGATATAGGGCAGACCATCTACATCAAGCCGCTCGTAGGAATGGGCATCTGCGTTAAAGACCGCATCCACGCCGTATTCCTGGAATATATCGCCCCAGTACTCGCGCAGCACCGTATTACCCGGCGCCTTGATGGAGCTGTAGGAAGGCTGATGGTAGATGACGAAGTTGAAATCGGCATCGCTCTCCTCGAGCTGCTGCTTCATCCACTCGGTCTGCTTTTTCATCGCTTCCTCGTCGTTCCACATGGTAATCACCTGAGAAGAGAGGGCGATAAACTGTACGTTGCCGTACTTGAAAGAGTACCACTGCTCACCGCGGACTCCGCCGCCATCGTAGAGGTCAAAGTAGTCATAGAAGTACTTGGAGCCGTACTCGTGGTTACCGATTACCGGCAGGAAGGGGATATTCTTGGCCGGCTTGCGGATGGCCTCGAAAAATCCGTCCAGCTGGTTCAGCACGCGGGCGTCGTCAACCAGGTCGCCGGTGTGCAGGATAAAGCGGATATCTTCCTCCGCCATCGCGTTCATCAGCCTCTTGTGACGGTCCTGATAGGTACGAGTGTCGCCGTAGACCACGAAGCTGAACTGATCCGCGCCTTCCGGCAGTGCGGTAGTAAAGCTGTTTACGCCGCTCTGTTTTCCACCTACCAGCGTGTTCTGGGTGTTGACCTGATATACGTACTCGGTGTCGGTTTCCAGTCCCTTCAGCTTTACTTCGTGAAAATTGGCGTTGTCTGCTACTTCCACGGTATTGGTAAAGCTTTCGTTCTCTTCATAGGCCGACTTTTTCGCATACTTCACTGTGCCGGTGGCCGGCAGAAGAGTCTTCCAACTGACGGTGATGGAGTCGGTGTGGACTTCGCCCAGATAGGGTCCCCATACGTAGCGGTTGGAATCCACCGATTGCAGGGTCACCGCCCCCATGCGGTTCTTCTGATTCGCCTTTACTTTGACAGAGCCTACTTCAACGGTGTTGTAGCCGTCCTTGCGGGCCTTGACCGTGTAGATACCCGGCTCCAGTTCCGCCTCAAAGCGGCCGACGGTGCTGGTGTCCACAGTGCTGTAGACTTTCTCGTTTTTCACAAACTCGACTACCGCATCGCCGACATTCTGGCCCTGCGTGTTAACAGCAACGCCGCTGACCGTTCCGCTCTCCATGTCGCGGATAGCGTAGGTGGTCCGCAGCAGGCTGTCCATGTCGCCGTCGCCGACGATGAACTGTCTGCTGTAGCTGGCGGTATCGCCCGGCTCGAGGCTCACCTCTTTCACGATAGGATCCATGTAGATGTACTCATTGTAGAGCTTGCGCAGTTCGTTTGTTTCCGGATCAACCTCGTTGGTGGTAAGGCCGTAGGAAATACCATCGCCTACACCACCGACGAGGATCGTGTTGGCCTCATTTACGTTAAAGCCCAGTCCGTTGATAAACGACTTGCCGGCATAGCCAAAATAGGCGGCATCACCGAGGAGCATCTCCTCGATCGTCTCCTCGCCCTCATGGACCATGCTGGTCTCCATGGTGATGTAGTTATCACCGGGTTCGAGGATATACCGAGTGGTCATCTTCAGATTTTCGTAATCACTGTGATGTCCGCGGGCCTCTACAACCGCCTTTTGGCCGGTTTCACCGCTGTTCACTACCTTGGCACTCTGATAGATGATCTGTTTTGGCCAGCCGTAGTAGGTGTGGATGTCGTCGAGCATGTCGTTGTCCGTACCTGCTACAGTCGCGTCCAGCAAGTGAGCGCCCGACTCCGCATAGCCGTTGTAGTGATCGACTGCGCCGATTACGACCTCGATACGGTCATTGGCCAGCAGGAAGTCTCCTTTCTGGCTCTCAGCGCCGGGTCCGCCGACGAGCTGACTCTCACTGTCGATCCTCACTGCCCGGAGTCCCTGTTCGGTCTGCTGCGTCGCAGCGGGGGCTCCGGCTTCCCGTTCCATCTGTCCTTCGGCGAATGCAAATCCGCCGATAAACAGCGTAATAATGATAAGAAAAAGTGTTTTCCTCATAGCTACCTCCTTCTAAGGTGCAAAAACAATAGCATATGCAGCAAAATTTGTAAAACATGCTGCAACAATGCATTACATCTCGAGTTTATCTTCCATTCTTTCCCACCGCTGCTGCTCCTCGCTGTTCCCTCCTGTGAGCGGTGCGTATTTACTCGGGCCGTGACACAACTGCGGCAGCGCAGTTGACGCCGTACTTCGCTTTCTCTAGAGTGAAGATATAGATTCCGGTAACTATAGAGGTTTTGGTGTTTTCTTCTGTCAAATCGCGTCTCAATCTACTCGCTCTCGTGCCGTTGATTATCTTTTTCAGCGCTACCTTCTTCTTGTTCCAGTTTCATGTGCGGCAGATCGTGGTGAAAGATTACCTCAATCACCTCTCCGGGGTACTGGAAGTGAAAGCACACACGATAGACCGCTGGATCGAAGAGCGCACATTAGATGTGCGCACCCTCGCAGTGGCCCTCTCCGGGCACCTGCACGATAACTACCAGCTGCGCAGCCGTCTTAGCGAGCTCCTCTCCTTCCAAAGTGCTTTTTACGCCGCCGGTTTTGCCGGCCCGGAGGGCCGCGTGCGCGTCCGCACCGATTATCTGCCCCAGGAAAACATTGCCGACACCTCCTTCTTCCGCTCCGCCTCCGGGGGCAGCGCAGTCATGGCCGACCCGTATATAGAGCCGAACACCGGCATGAGTACCCTCGTCTTTGCCGCCCCTGTCTACCGCTCCGGCGAAGAGCTGGCCGGGGTGCTTTTTGCCGTAAGCAATGTAGAGAAACTCCAGCAATTGCTGCACGAAACCTCCCCGGGCATCCTCAGCGACACCTACCTCGTAAATGACGCCGGTATCTTCATCACCCAGCCGTCGAACACCTCGGTATTCACCAATCCCTTCGGGGGGCGCTACGACCCGGTGCTCCGGGCCAACCTCGACTCCCGGATTTTCGAAGCCGCCTCCTCGGGCGAGCGCCTCACTGACTCCTACAGCAACTACGCCGGCCTAACCGTCTACGGCGACTACCGCCGTATTAATAACGGCTCCTGGCTGCTCATCGGCGAGACCCTGGCCTCCAGGATTCACGACCGTTACTCCGGCTTCAGCTCCCTCCTGTTTTTGCTGCTGTTCGTCGCCCTGGCCTTGATTTTTTCGGTGGTAATAAACCTCAGCAAAACCATCGCCTCTCCGTTGCGGGCGCTCGAGCGAGAGATGAACCAGGTAAAAGAGGAGGGGCGGAGCAATGTGAGGCCGGATTGGAAGATCTTCGAAAAAGCTCCGGTGGAAATCCGCAGTCTCGCCTATTCCTTCCATACCATGGAGGAACAGTTATCCAATAACCTGCAGGCCCTAAAAGAGGCCACGATCACCGACGACCTCACCCGGCTCTTCAATCGCCGTCACCTCTTTGAAGAGGGCTATCGCTACGTGCACATGATCCGCCGTACCCACATTCCCCTTGCCTGCCTCATGCTCGACATCGACCACTTCAAGTATATCAACGACACCTACGGGCATGCGGTGGGCGACCAGCTCCTGCGCGAGGTCTCCCGGGGAATGCGCGAGAGCATTCGTGAGACCGACTTTGCCGCCCGTTACGGCGGAGAGGGGTTTGTCATCCTCGCCTACCGGGCAGACCGCGATCAGGCGCTGCAGCTTGCCGAGCGCCTGCGCAGCCACATAGCCCGCCAGGAGCACGATACCGAGGCAGGGAAGCTCTCGATCACCATTTCTATCGGAGTTTCTCTCTTGTACGAAGGAAAAACGGCGGTGGGCGACCGTCAACACGTAAAGGTTGTTCTGGATGAGCTGCTGCGCATTGCCGACAACGCCCTCTACGATGCAAAAGACGCCGGCCGCAATCAGGTTGTCTTTGGCGGAAAAATCAACGGGAAGTAAGCGTTAGCATAGATCTATGCGCCCCCGGCGCGCTCTATCTCCCGCCGCTCCCGCTCCGCCAAGACGGCATTGATCCGCTCCACCGTGGGAAAGCGGGAGGTTTCGCCCCGGCCGGGAGCTCCGGTAGCTCCGGCAGCCTTTTCACCCAACCCAGGCGCTCCGGCAGCCTTTGTACCTCCGCCCTTTTCTGGCAGGATATCCTTCCCGTCGATGCTCCGCAGCGGCAGCGCCCCCATGCTGGTGGAGGAGATGAAGAGCTCCTCGCAGCGGCCCGCGAGCAGCATCTGCAGAGAAAGCTTCTCATAGCGTATCCGCCCGCCGGCCTCGGCAAAGGAGTCCAGGATGTGCTTGCGCGTCACCCCGGCCAGCACATCCTCGCCGGCGGTCAGCAGCTCCCCGTCCCGGACGGCAAAGAGGTTGCTGCGGGTCCCTTCCAAGGCCCGCCCCTCGCGGTCTACCAGCAGCGCCTCCAGGGCGCCCCGCTCGGCCGCCTCCCGGCCGGCGATATAGTTGAGCAGCAGGCTGCTGGACTTGGCGCGGGGGAACATGCGCTCTCCCCGGTAGGTGATCGACTCCGCCCCGCTGCGGTAGAGTTTCTCCGAATACGTGGGCAGCTCCGCCGTGTAGGCAAAAAGCTCCGGCTCCTCCCCGCCGATCAGCAGCATCCTGATGCTCGCATCTCCCAGCTCGTTCGCCTCCGCGAGGCTGCGGAAGGAGTCGGCGATCGCGCCCCGGGAAAAGGAGTGGACCAGCCGCAACACCCGGGCGGACTCGAATAGCCGGTCAAGGTGCTCCTCCACAAAGAGCGGCACCCCCTCCAGGACTTTCAGTGACTCGTAGACGGCAAAGCCGTAGAAGACCTCCCGGCGCGTCACCGGGACCGTCGCCTCCTCCTCCGGGATGAGCTCGCAGTTTCTGACGGCGTAGTTCATTGCATCTCCACGTCGACCGGCTCGCCGCCGGTAGTCATCCCGCTGTCGGCAAGATCCGCCGCCAGGCAGGAGTGCACCGGAATGACCGCTACCAGGTTCCCGGGCTGCAGATTCGCCAGAAACTGCGCTTCCGCCGCGACGATCCCGTGCTCCTGGCTGATGCGCACCACCCGCCGGCGACGGTCGATCGCGCCCCAGCCCTCTTCGGTGACGGGCACCGCGTAGCCGTACATGGTCACCCCTTCTACCATCTCCTCCGACTGGGCGGAAAGATGTACCGCCCCACCGTGGATCACCGCCTCACCGCGTTTCGGGTAGACCGCCACTACCGGACAGACTACCGCTGCGGCAATCTCCTCCTCGCTGCAGGAGCCCAGGTGGTACTGCTGAGTGTCGAAGTAGACAAAGTTGCCGGGCCGCACCTCGTCCACGCCGGTAAAGTTGTAGACCGCTGTGGCCCCCGGCGTGTCGCCCACCGAAATCTGCAGGCCCGTACCGGCGGTCCGGTAGGGTTCGGAGGCGCTTTCGGCCACCACACGGGCGGCATCCATCTTCTCCGCCGTCCGGTGGAACTCCGCCCGGCGCTCTTCGGCCTCCTCCATGTGGTAGGTGTCGCCGGCATGGGTCAGCAGTCCCGTCAGGTTCATCGCATTGGCCGTCGCTTCCGTCGACTGCCCATCGCCGCCGGTAATCGCCCGGCTCATCTCGGCTATCTCGTCGCCGTCGTCCCAGCGGACGCCGCTGCGCCCGTAGCCGGTGTCGATCTTTATCCAGGCGTGCGCGCCGGCACCGGCTTCGGCAAGTTTACCGGCCGTTCTGCGGGCGGTGACCGGGTCGGCAAAGAGGAGCCCCAGGTCCACGCTCCGGGCGAGTTCGGCAATCTCGTCGATCTGCCGCGGGTTGACCGGAAAGGCGAGGGTGATGTCCCGCCAGCCGTGTCCGGCGAAAAAGCGGGCCATCCGGAGGGAGGAGACGGTGATCGCCTCCACCCCCGCCTCGCAGAACCACTCACCCACCGCGGCACTCTGGTGGGTCTTGAAGTGGGGGCGAAACCGCACTCCGCTCGCCGCCGCTTTTTTTGCCATGGTTTGTATATTCGCCCGCGCCCGGGTCTCGTCGATCGCCAGGAGGGGGCTCTTGATTTCTTGGTACCAGTGCATAGAAACTCCTTCCTTGTATCGTTAGCACGGGCGGAGGCGGGGGTCAATGGGAGGGGAGGATAGGATGAAAATAGAGACTTTATAAGTTAGCGTCGAATATCTAATGGTGCTTGTAAATAAAAGCCAGTGCAAATAGCAGAAAGGGTGATTTGGTTAACAAAATGAAAATATTTACGGGTATAATTTCGAGACGACAAAAAAACCACACATTTTATCGGATAAATAAATAGCAAAAATTTCTACTTAATAAACAGCCCCGAGCTATGCTCGGGGCTAATGTTCAGTTCATATAGCTCTTGTAGCTAAATCTATCTTACTTAGAAAGAGGTGGAGAAACCTACGTACGGACCGGAACCGTTCACGGAATAGGTATCACCCATTACACCAGTTTCAGCAGAGCCGCCGTCAGCGACCTCAACCATATAACCAGCCTTGAAGGTGTGTCCGCCAAAGGCGTAGGAACCACCAAGGTCAACATACTGGAACGCATCATCAGCAGCAAAGTCCATGCCACCGATTGCATATACGTCCAGTCCTTCAACAGGAGTAGCGCCTGCCTGGACAGTCATCTCCTGGAAAGCCTCGGTTTCATTACCGTTGAACGCAACTGCCAGAGAAGCCATGTCATAGGTTCCCTTCACACCGCTACCATAGGCATAGGCATTAGTTGCAGCATCATCAAGATCAAAGTAGGCATTTACAGGCACCTGGACACTCACCATCTCGTTTACGTCCATGGAGAACGAAGAATCATAACGAATCTGACCAGTGCTGAGATCTTCTACATCAGCAGCCTGATAATTCAGGAACATAGCATAGCTCATACCGTCCATGGGCAGAATGTCGCTGGAAGAGGCACCAAAACCAATGTTGGTGGCATCAAAACCCTGACGATAGTGGAGGCTGAGCATATCCATAGCTATTTCAACATCGATTTCACCATTGGTATTACCGCCACCATAGGTAAACATATGAGTTTCAGGCGCATACGCATAAATCCTGTCGTGGCCAGTAGCACGATCAGTGATGGTAGCAAAATTGCTCCACCAGTTCTTCATCCAACCGACTTTACCAGTAACCGTCACAGGCAGTTCCAGCCCCAAAGCTCCAGTAAAATCAGTCATTGCATAGAATTCATCCACATTGGCACTCTGGCCACCGTCGTACTCAAGTCCGGCATTCAGAGTGGTGTTGTCATCTACATCACCACTAAAATTGATTTCATTTGCATCAAACGCCTGTACAGCGCCACCAGTACCGTCACCAACAGTCAGACCATAATTAAACGACATACTGAAACTGCTTTCAGCAAAGGCGCCAACCAGGCCAATGGTGAGCAGCACTACAAGAATGAGTGTAA
>CAYFUX010000037.1:12270-29502 GCA_964346455.1 uncultured Spirochaetaceae bacterium | reverse complement strand
AAAAAAACCGGGTGAATGATCACCCGGTTTGTAATGGTATCGGCATCAGCCTGGTTTAGAACCTGGGCTTGCGCTCTTTGGCCTCATCGACCTTCAGGTTCCGACCGCCAAACTCATAGTTGTTCAGTGCGGAAATCGCGGCTTCTGCGGCCTGCTCGTCTTCCATCTCTACAAAGCCGAAGCCCTTGGAGCGATCGGTCATCCGATCAACAATAATAGAAGTGCTGGCCACGTTGCCATACTGGCTGAAGAGATCCTCAAGCTCACGCTCGCTGGTGTTGTAGTTGAGGTTGCCGACATAAATCTTGCGTCCCATCGGTAATACGTCCTTTTCCCCCGTGTTTTCGGGGAGTTAGTTTTTTATATCCGAGATCCGAAATGTCTTTGCGAAACTAACCGATTGGCAGCTGAGATTGATGAGGGAAACCGAAAGAATCAGGACCTATCAAACAGTAGTAGCATCGTAATCGGGAAACGTAAAAGAACATCTTCGTATCGTTCGAATACTGTCTTAGTGTGCCAATTATGCGTTCGTGTGTCAAGCCTTGGCAAAGTTTTTTTGTGGAAATTACTGAAGAAGATAGGACTTCAGGTGCCGCACTGCGCTGTATTCCCTCGGAGGTATTTATCCTGCTTTGTGAAGTTTCGCAGTGGATTCCCGCAGTGCTTCGGTGAGGTCGGCCAGTTTTCCGAGCCGGGCAGGAAGGGACTGGAGAAACCACACCTTCGCCATACGTGCGATCTCGTCTTCCTGTACATTGTCCGACTCCCGGCGGGAGAAGCCTGCAGTGCCTAGTTCCCGCTGCAGTTCTGGAAGTACCCGGGTACGGGAGAAATAGATGAACTCGCCGAGAGCGGAGAGCCCCGCTCTTAGCCGCGGGAGATCCGCCGGGGCGATAGACTGCAGTTCAAGAAGGAGACGAATATCGTTGCGGAGGGCATCGCTGAAGGCAAGCCGGTCCAGTATGCTTTGATACCAAAGATTGTCGAAATGATGGGTATAGTGAGTCCGAATGCACTCGATCAGTTTGAGTGCATGACGATCGGGCAGAACCTCGCCGTTGGAAGCAGTGTGGGGCAATGCCGCCATATCTATCTTGTTCATAGTTTCATTATCGGCTGGTAAAGGAAGAAAAATAAGCATAGTACGGTGCAGGAATGCCTAACACCAAAGGATAAATGGCATCACCATCCAGAGACGAATGCGTCGGTGCATTCCCGGAGATGGTCGGTAAGTTCAGCGAGTTGTTCAAGATTGGCGGGGAAGGTGTAGACGAAAAAGCTTTTCACCACACGGGTAGTGTCATCTTCTTTACCCGCGCTGTGTTTCATGGAAGCGGCGAATCCGGATAGGCCCAGTTCGTCGCGCAGCACCGGCATGATGCAGCGGCGATTAAAGGTAACAAACTCGATAAGAGCGCGGATGCCGTCGCGCAGTTTGAAATAATCCCCAGGAGAGAGTGACCTGAGTTCGAGAAGGCGGTAAATATCGTTGAGATGCCGCCGCTCAAAGGAGTAGCGTTCGAGAATGGTGGTAAACCAGCCGTTATCGAAGTGGCGTAGGAACAAGTCGCGGAGTGCCTCGATAATGTCCAGGGCACAGCGGCGGCTCTCATAGGTTTTGGAGGAGACTTCCTCATTCGGGGAGAGGCGGGCGGATTCCATATTTCAAGTATCGGCAGGCAGGGTGCCGTCGATAAGCGGAGTTGTACGTGCGCGGCTCCGCCGGAAGAAGGCCAGTAAAACTCAGAGTAGTTCGGTTCTCGCCTGAACAAGGCATGAGCAGCAATTCGCATTGCATACGAGTCCGATTTCGAATAGGCTGTCCGGAAATGTCGCCGCGATCCTTGAAAGCACCGCAGAAGTGGGAACGCACGAATCTTGGAAGCAACCGGCATGGGGAGTACATCCGGAAAAGGGAGAGCATTGAAAACGGGATATTTGAGCGGCCGGATAAGTCGGCAGTTTTTTCATCGCGATGTATGGGCCAACTTCGAGCTGATTGCGGTCTTGGTTCTGGCGGCGGGTAAGTTTGTAATCGGCGATGTGCTGGGAGCGCATGTGTGGTTTGCCGCCGTCGCCGGCGCTCTCTGCATTCTCTACATTATCGCCCGTCTGCGCACAACTCCCGGGCTTTTCGAAACCTGGGGGTTTTCCGGAAAAAATCTCCGGCCCAGTCTGACAGTTGTGCTGCCCGTCACCATTGCCGGAGTAGGGGCGGCTTTGTGGTACGGCATGGCGAGCGGCACGGCGGTATTCCATTGGCACATCCTTCCGGTGGCTATCCTGTACCCCGCTTGGGGGCTGGTGCAGCAGTTCCTGCTGGTGGTATTGGTGGCGGGGAACCTGGACCGCATCACTCGCGGCCACCTGCCGCCGGCATTCCTCATCCTTCCCACCGGGGTCCTCTTTGCGCTGGTGCATATTCCCGTACCCACCCTAATGGCCGTCACTTTTGCAATGGGATGCTTCACAACCACCGTCTTTCTCCGTTATCGTATTATTTGGGGCCTGGGGCTGTTTCACGGCCTCGTGGCCACCGCCGTCTATTACTGGGTGCTGGGGCAGGATCCGCTGCGAGGTTTCCTGCAGGGCGCCGTATAGGAGGCGCGAGGGAGGGTAGCTATGTCGAACACCGCAGAGACACAAGCCGACACGCGACCCGATTGGCTCAGACTGGACAACGCAGCTACGATCTACCCCTCCACCGCGTCTGAAGAATCTCCTGCGGAGTTCCGTTTGGGCTTTACCCTGCAGCGGCCGGTACGGCTGCTGTGGCTGCAGAGGGCGCTCGAGAGGGTGATGCCGCGGTTTCCCTATTTTCAAGTGACCTTGCGGCGGGGCTTCTTCTGGTACTATCTACAGCGTACCCCGGAAATTCCACAGGTCGAACTGCTGCAAAATGTCCCGGCCACCGTGATCTCCATCAAGGAGCGCTCTGCCCCTCTTCTGCGGGTGAGTGCCCGCGGGCGGACGGTGGCGGTCGATTTTTCCCACATTATCACCGACGGCAACGGCGGCATGCGCTTCCTGATGACCTTGGCGGCCGAGTATCTGCGGCAGTCGGGGGGAGAGATACCCACCGGCGGGAACGTGATGGATCTGGATGAGGAGCCTCGCCCGGAGGAGTTCGAAGACGCCCACCGCAAAAGCTTTCCCGAAAGCAGAGGAACCCCGGAGAATCCTGCCCCCGCCTATCATATCGCCGATCGTCCCTTCTCTTCCCGCCGCTTCCGGGCATTCAGGGGAATGATGCCGGCGGATGCGGTCGTGTCGCTGGCCAGGCAACGCGGGGTGACGTTGACGGAGTACCTTGCGGCTCTCTATATGTATAGCCTTGAGCAGATATATCATCGCGAGCTGCGGGAGAGGCGTAAGCAGAAATACAGCATGATTCGGTTGGAAGTGCCGGTGGACATGCGACGCTACTATCCGTCGATGACGATGCGCAATTTCTCACTCTACATTTCTCCGGAGGTCGACCCGGGGTTAGGGAAGTACAGCTTTGAGGAGCTTCTCACTCAGGTCCATCACAGCATGCGGCTGCTGAAGAGCAAGAGGGAGCTGGGCCGGCAGATCTCCCGCAACGTAGGATCGGAGCTCAATCCCTTCGTCCGTTTTATGCCCCTCTTCATCAAGGATATCTTCCTCTCGGCGGTTCACTCCCGCTTCGGAGAGGCCATTCACTCGGGAGTGCTCAGCAACTTGGGACGGGTAACCGTTCCCGAAGAATTGGAGAGGCAGCTCGATGAGGTGTTTTTCGACCTGAATCCGGACCATGTGATGAAGAAGGGCTGTGCGGTAGTCTCCTTCGGCGGTGCGCTGCAGGTTACCCTCACCAGCGTAGTGGAGAGTACCGAGTTTGAACGGCTTTTTTTTACCCATCTCACCCGGCGGGGAGTGCCCGTCTCACTAAAGGAGTATTGAGTATGCCAATCTGTTCCAATTGCGGGGTTGAAATAGAACAAGAATATGAGAGCTGCCCGCTCTGTCACACCTCCTTGCTCGAAGAAGACCGGGAAGAGAGCGCCATCGAAGAAGAGCGCACCGCCGTGATCGAGCAGCACGAAGAGAAAGTGCGGATTCTCTTTCGCGAGATCTTCGGCTTTGTTTCCTTGGCGGCGGCAATCGTCTCCTTTGCCGTGGATTTTGCCTACGGATTGGATATCCAATGGTCCCGTTTTCCTCTTACCGCTCTCGCCTATCTCTGGCTCACCCTCCTCGTTCTGGGAGGGCTGAAACGGCGGATCTATCTACTGATCTCCGTTGAAACGGTGCTGACGGCGGGATTGCTCTACCTGCTGGACCGTTTCATTCCTTCGTCGGCCTGGTTTCTGCCGTTTGCTCTGCCGCTGACGCTGGCCCTGGGAGCGTTGGTATTGGCGGCTGCGGTGCTAATACGGCGTTTTCGCCTCTCGCTACTGAACGCCATCTCCGCCGGGCTGATAGCAGCCGGTCTGTATACGATCTGTGTCGAGCTGATTTTGAACGGCTATCTGGGACTGCCGCTGCAGCCAAGCTGGTCCCTCATCACCACCGCGGCGGTGATTCCGATTATCGCCTTTTTCGTATATTTTGAACGGCGGCTGAAGAAACAGGGCTCCGACCTGGACAAGTATTTTCACGTGTGAGTGCTGCGGGAAGCATTGCCCTCCGGGCGCAGAGATGCGGGATGACCGCAGAGGTAAGCTACAGGATTGAACAAACGGCTTTATATCGGTATGATGCGGCATGACGAAACAGGAACTGGAAGAACAAAAAGCTCTCATATTGAAAAAAATCGAGGAGATCACTGCCTCTTTTCCGTACTTGGAAGAAGAGACGCAGGCGATAGAGCCCAGCGTGAGCCTTGGCAGGCTCACCCGGATGGAAGCACTGAGCGAAAAGGGTGTCAATGAATATGTTCTCTCGCAAAACCGCAAGAGCCTTGAAAAGCTGAACAACGCGTTGCAGCGTATCGAGAAAGGAACCTACGGCACCTGCATTCGTTGCGGCAACGAGATTCCCAAGGGGCGCCTCGAGTTAGTTCCGGAAGCGCTCATCTGTGTCCCATGCCAGGAGAAGAAAGGACGTTGAGGAGAGGATCAATGCGATGCTCCCCACGTTGTTATTTTCAGGGTCAAATGTATTTTGAGAGTCGAATCCCGGGTATATGCCGAACTTTTACCGCTCCGTCCAGCACTCGTCCAAAGGGACAGACCTGCGAGCACCAGGCACGCTTGCGCACCGTTACCTGAAGCAGAAAGGCGGTGGCGGCGGCGGCCAGCATCAGCAGTAAAATGGAAACCCACAGCGCCTCGCCGGAAGGAAAAGCTGCGACAATCACGTAGATCAGGTAGCTCCAGAAGGCGAGGAAGATCGGCCAGCGCAGGAACTTGAGCGCTCTAGTTGCGGAGCTGCCGGCGGGCTGCTTCTTTACTGGGAAGAAGTGATCCTGCAGCGTTCCCATTGGGCAGTAGTGAGCGCAGTAGCTTTTCCGCCTGGTAATCAGAGTGACAGTCAGGGCGAAGCCGAAAAGCAAAAACAGCGTAATAGGCAGCCGCAGCACACACATCAGAAAGAAGGTGGCGGCAAGGGTAACGTATTGGCCGGTGGTGAGGGTTTTCTTGGAGTCTTTCATTATTGATGAAATATATAATAATAATTATATAATGTAAACCTGAAAATTCTAGTAAAGCTCCCCCGCAGATCTTCCGCAGCTCCCCCGCAGCTTCACCTCCTTTCCTAGCCTATGGCTCACAAAAGGTGTGCAGCATGCGCCTTACTCGTTGCTCAGAATCATCCCGGTGCTGGTCCGATACAACATCATGTCCTTGGAAAACTCTGCGAGTCCTTCGGCCATATTGAGGTCCCGGATCGAACTCTCCGAATCCTGCAGATTTAGCATGTAGTACTGCTTGCCTTCGATCGTAAGTTCCAGCGTGTGTGAACGTACTCCGCTTTTAGTGCGTAGCTCGGAAAGTGTGGACCGCAGCTCTTCTAAAAGGCCGAGTTGTGCGGAGGGGTTCTCCACAACGGAGAACTCGTCTATACCCAGAGCTTCAGCCGTCAAACCGGGAATAACCGCCTTTTTGTTGAAGCTGGCGGTTTTTGCATTCATGTTGATCTGCCGCAGCAGCTGCTCCGCCTCGCCTTGCAGCATCTGCCGGTCGGATGCGGTGAGAATTCCGCCGGCTGCGCGTATGGCCAGCTCCCGCAGGCGCTGGATGAGCTCGATATCTTCGGCAATGATCGACTCCTTGTAGTTCAGAAAGTTGCGGTAGTCCTGGGCATTCATCACCTCGCGCTTGAGAGCGCGGATGTGGCCGCTCATCTTTTCAGCAACCGCGAGTCCCGCCGGATCGTCGGCGGCCCGAGTAATGCGCTGTGCGGAGGAGAGTCTGCGAATGTGCGACTGGATTCGATTGTAAAGCTGTGAGTGATGGGTAATGGTTGCGCTTCCCGCCGCACCGCCGGCGATCATGACGTTGGAATTGTGCGGTACGAAGACATAGGAAGTTCCTTCCCCGGCGCTCAGGGGGACGGTCAAGACCACTGTAATTACTAATATGCCAATTAGCTTTAATGAGTCCATACGTGTACTCTACCGATTTTGAAGGCGAAGCGCAAGCGGGAGAGAATTCACCGCTGCACAGAAGTGTGTGGAAGCAGCAGGGCGAACTTTATAAAAACGGAATACTCTGTTACATTCACTGCAGTGTGCATGAGATAATCGAAGGAATCTAAAAAGTGGGGAAACAGGGGGAGTAAACCGATTTCCCCCCTGTTCCATCGCAACGTCTCGTAAAGGGAGCTGCCGCAATGATCAAACTTTTGGCCGCCGCCGACCTCCATCTGGGAAGGCGAACCCTCCTGCCTCCGGCGGAGGAGGATACCGAACTTCTTTCCGCCGAGACCACCTGGAAGCGATTGGTAGAAGAGGCGCTTCAGAGAGGCGTCGATGCACTCCTGCTGGTCGGCGACATCATCGACGAGGAGAACCGCTACCTGGAGACCTTTGGGCCCCTGGAGAGCGGTTTGAAACGCTTGACGGAGGCGGGGATCCGGGTGTTGATGACCGCCGGAAACCACGACTGGAACACCCTGAGGGACTTTGTTGCTCGGCTTCCTGGAGAGGCAAAAGAGAAGATCCGCATTCTGGGCCAAAACGGCCGGTGGGAGACGTATCGGCTGGAGTCGGAGAGCGGAGGGGTCGATCTTGCCGGCTGGTCTTTTCCCGGGCGTCACTGGGAGGGCAACCCGTTGCAAGACTGCGACCTTACCTGGAGCAGTGACGCTCCCGTCATCGGCCTTCTGCATGCGGATGCCGGGGCGCAGGAATCCCGCTACGCTCCGGTTTCCCGCGACGATTTTACCGGCACCGCCGATCTGTGGGTCCTCGGGCATATTCACAAGCCCGGGCTGGTGCGCGAGGAGGCGCCCGAGGTCTGGTATCCCGGCTCGCCGCACAGCTTCTCCTCCGGGGAGACTGGCGTCCACGGAGCGCTGCTCGTCGAAGCGGGGTCGAAACACGATATGCGGGTCAGCCGTGTACCGCTTTCACCCGTGCGGTTCGAAACGCTGACGGTGGAGCTTCACAGTGATGAGCAGGTGACGCTTTCCCAACTGCAGGGTGAGGTGTACGAGCAGGTGCGCGACTTTGACACTGAACATGCCGAGGAACTCGAGGGGGTTAGGCACCTAGGCATCACTCTCCGGTTGACGGGGAGGGCCCGCTTTGAAAAGCCGCCGGAGGCACTGGCCCGCAGCGAGGATGCGCAGGAGGAGACCCGCAGCTTCGAATATGCCGGCCGCAGCTATTATATTCTGGTAGTAGAAAATCTTGTCCGACCGCCGATCGAAAACCTCCGTGAGATGGCGGAGGGGAAGGGCCCGGATGCCGAGCTTGCCGCCCTGATTCTTGCGCTGCGCAGCGGCGAGGCCGGCGGAACCCTTGAAACCGGCGAGGCCGGCGAAACCCTTGAAACCGGCGAGGCCGGCGAAACCGGCGAAACACCTGCGGCCGGAGGAGAGTTTGCCCGTCAGATGCTCCGGGAAGTCGATGAAATCCGGAGGAGCATAGAGAAGCACCCAACGTACATGGAGATCAGCGATACGTATCCCCTCCCCGGAAACGAGACCGGGCAGGCGAAGATCCTCGAAGAACAAGCCTACCGGCTGCTCGATACCCTCCTCGGCCAGAGGTCGTGAAAGGAAGTCCCGCATGAGTACCCTTCGATATAGCCAATTGACCGTCAACTCCGCCCCCGGCTTTGAACAGGGGGGCTTTAGCCTTGATGAACTCGGGGCCCGCATCAACATTATCTACGGACCCAATGCGGCAGGAAAAACCACCGCCGCCAGGGCAATGCAACTGCTGCTTTGGCCCCAAAAGGAGGGGAAAGGCGACTACCCCCGGCGCAGCCATGTCGAGGGCCGACTCGAGACGGACGAGCACACCTGGTTTGCCGAGTACGACCGGGGAAACATTAGGTACCAGATTCAAGGCGCCGAATCCGGGCGGCCGGATGCACTGCTCTCGCCGGAGGTACAGCCGCGCTACAGCCTGGCCCTCCACGAGCTCCTGCAGGCCGGCAGTGAAAACAAGGATTTTGCCGAACTGATCCGCAGAGAGTCGGTCGGCGGCTTCGATATCGATGCGGCGGCGGAGGCGATAGTAGAAGAGAGGGAGATAAAAGGCAAACGTATCGGCGAGTTTAAGCGCTTCGAAAAGGCCAACAAGCACTATCGGGAGGTGCGGGGCCGGGCGGAGCAGCTGCAGAGCAGTGAGCGGGAGCTCGAGGAGCTGCGGCGCGCCGAGCGAGCGCAAAGTGAAGCCGTGCGTCTGCAGGAGTTGTACCGGCTTCTGCAGCGCTACAAAGAGAGAAGCCAGCGCATTCGGGAGCTCGAGGCTGCGTTGAAAGAGTTTCCCCCGGCGCTGGAGAACTTCACCGAAGGAGATGCGGAGCAGGCACGGGAGGTTGAAGGACGCATTGCCGATCTGCAGAAGACGGTGGAGGAGGAAGCGCGCAGCATCGAGGAACTCTCTTCCCGACTTGCGGAACTGCAGTTTACCCCCTCCGCTGATTTCAAGAGCCGTCTGGACACCTGGAAGGAGAAGGTGGAAACTCTTAAGCAGCGGCGGCAGGAACGCCGGCAGCAGGAGACCAAACTTGAGGAGGCACACAGCAAGGTCGAGGAGTGCTATGCGGATGTGGCCAAGGCCCTGGAGTCGGCGGACTGGGAAGGACTAAAGGCCGATGAGCTGCCCAGAGTGAAGGAGCTCCGCAGGCGGGCTGAGGATCTCAGAGCGGCTTCCAAAGCTATCGGCGAGCAGTTGAAGCGCCTCCCCGATCAGGCGCCTGCACGGGAAAAGGAGGTGTTGCAGAGGGGGCTGCGCAGTCTTGCCGAGCTGCTGCTGGGCTACCGGCGCGGTTTTCCGAAATGGCTGACCGCTACGGGAGCCGTGACGCTGCTCCTGGCGGTCGCGGCGGCGCTGTACTATTCCCCCGCAGCCCTTCCGCTTGCGGCAATCGGAGGACTCTGTTTTCTCATAGCCCTGGTGCAGATGCTGAACACTCCCTCCCGGGCGGCTCTGATCAAACGCTATACGGCGCACGGACTTGCGGAGTTCATCCCCGAGAGGTGGGACGAAGAGTCGCTAAAAACGACGCTGGAACAGCTGGCATTCCATTTAGGAGAAGATGAATATCTGCGGGCGATGCAGCAACGGCGGGAGGAGCTGAAGAAGGACCGCGATGAACAGGAGCAGAAGGAGGAGGACTATCGGCAGGCATGGCGGCAGCTGAGAGAACAGCTGGGGGCGCTGCCGGACTTTCTCGACGATGAGTACGGCCTCAGCTGGCTCTTGGACCAGTCGGCTCGACTCCGGAGAGCCCTGGATGAGAAGAAGGCGGCCGAAGCCGGGCGGAACAGCATCGACGAGGAGATTCGGGAAATCTTGGCGGAACTGCAGCAGCAGTGGACCCCGTGGCATGCGGCTGAGCTCACGGATGTCGAAACGGCGATTGCGGGACTCAAGCAGCTAAACGACCGCTACTCCGACTACACTGAGCTCCGGAAAGAGCTCGAGCACAGCCGTGAGAAAAAGGCGGACAAAGAGAAGCAGATCGAGAAAGAAAAAACTGCACGGGAGAAACTCTATGCACGGCTCGGCCTCGGCGAAGAGACCGCGCCTCTGCAGGTTCTCCGACGCTGGGAGGAGATGCTGCCCGAGTATCAGCGGCAGCGTCAGGAGCTGCGGGACCAACGGCGCGATCGGGAATCCGTGCTGCTGGAACTGCGTGACAGCGAACACTTTGAAGAGCGGTTTCTGGAGGAGAAGCTCGATGCGGTGAAAAGCCACAGGGAGCACTATGCCGGTCAGGCCGAGCGGCTGGAGGAGACCCGCAGGAGGATCGCGGAGATAGAGACCAATCTGAATAACGAGAAACGCAGCCACGATCTCGAGGAGGCCCTTGCAGAGCGGGATGCCGCCGCCGCGCAGCTCGCAGAGCGCCGGGACCGCAATTTCAAGAGCCTCGCCGCCGATGTTCTTGTACAGCGTCTACAAGAGCGGGTGCGCCGCCGGGAACGGCCGGAAGTCTTTCACGAGGCGAGCCGCCTCTTTGAGCGGCTCACCCTCGGCCAATTCAGCCTGGAGCTGGAGGAGGCGGAGAGGCCGACCTTCCGGGCGGTGGATACGGCCCGGGGCAAGACGCTCAGTCTCGAACAGCTCTCTTCCGGAACCCGCATCCAGTTGCTGCTTGCCGTGCGGGTCGCCTTCCTGAGCCGGAGCGAGCAGGGACTGCAGCTGCCCCTGTTTGTCGATGAGGTGCTGGCCAACAGCGACGACGAGCGGGCTCGCATCATCATTGAAACCTTGCTCAGAATTGCGGAAGAGGGGCGTCAGATTTTCTACTTTACCGCCCAGGGCGACGAGGTGGCGCGTTGGCGGCAGGTGCTTGAGGATGATGCATGGCAGGTCGACTACCGCATCACTTCGCTGCGGCCGGCTGCCTCGGAGTCCCGCATGGCTCGGCCGCAGGAGGCCGGCTTTTCCCGTGCTCCTGCGGCCGTGTCGGAGCCGGGGCGTATGTCACATGGCGAATACGGCAAGAAGCTTGCAGTTCCCCGCTACAATCCCCTCGTAGAGCCGCCGGAAGCGATGCACATCTGGTATCTGATCGAGGATCCCGAGCTCATCTATCGCCTGACCATCCGCACCATTGACCGTCTCGGGGCTCTGCGGACGTTCCTCGGGAGCGGGGGGCGGGTTGACGGGAGCCCGGAGTACTTTCTCTCGGCGCTGCAGGAGAAGCAGGAGCTGCTGCGGGAGGCGGTGCGGCTCTACCGCATAGGACGCGATATTCCGGTTCCTTTTTCAGAGATCGAGGAATCCGGTGCGGTGACCGCGCGGTTTATCGACCAGGTTAGAAGCCTCCACCATGAAACCGGTGGTGATCCGGGGCAACTCCTGGAGCGGATCGCCGGCATTCCCAAGTTCCAGCGGGGCAAGCTGGAGGAGCTGGAAGAGTATCTGAAAGAAAAAGGCTACATCAGCAGCCGGGAGCCGTATACCCCGGAGGAGTTCCAGGCCCGCCTGCAGGCTCATATTTCGAAATTGGAGCATGTGGAAAGGGAAGAGGCCGAAACGCTGTTGCAGCGGGTGTTTGGCAGCGATCCGCTCTTTTTCCGCTCGCCGGCTTGATCTTGGCGAGTAGAGTACCTATCGTTCCATATAGAGGGTAAAGCGATGTCTGGATCACGTAGAATGTGCATGTCGATAGCTGCCGCGGCGTTCCTGCTTCTGCCGCTGCTCGGTATTGGAGCGCTTGAAGGGGAGACGGTCAGTATTTCCGTCAGAAGTGCGCAATTGCGGGAAAGTCCCTCGCACCTCGGGCAGGTGAAGGCGGACCTCGAATATACCGAGCAAGTGGAAGTCCTGGAAGTGCGGGGCGGTTTCTACCGAGTCAGCAGTTCCGCCGGCGAAGGCTGGCTGCACAAATCAGCGATCAGTGAAAAAGAGATTGTCCTTGCGGAGGACAGTGAAGATGCGAAGCGCGCCGCCAACAATGACGAGGTGGCGCTTGCCGGCCGCGGCTTCAACGAAGAGGTGGAAGAGCAATACAAGCGCGAAGAAGGACTCGAGTTTGAAGGCGTGGACCGGATGGAGTCACGCGAGTACAGTGAAGAGGAGTTGCGTGCGTTTATTCAGGACGGCCAACTCCGGCTGCCGGAGGTCAACTGACTATGCGTGTACACAAGGCTCATGTATTACAATATATGCTGCTTGCTGCCGCAAGCCTCGTGGTGCTCGCTGCGTGCGGTACGGTGGCCTCTATCGGCGCCGGAGTCGGGGAAGCTACCGGCATGCTCGATGCCCGTCAAGCGGATAGTATTCGAGAGACAGGCAAGCGGGTGGAACGCAGCTTCGAAGACTTCACACCGGAGCAGGAGTACTATATAGGCCGGTCGGTCGGTGCACGGGTTCTCGAGCGCTATCCGAAGTACGAGAAGAATGAGGTCAACCAATATGTGGCCACCATCGGCCACATTCTCGTCCTCTCCTCCGAGCGCCCCTCCTTATATTCCGGCTACTCCTTTCAAATTCTCGACTCCGAGGAAATTAATGCCTTTGCAACCCCCGGAGGTCACATCTTCATTACCCGCCGGATGATAGATCTGGCCCGCAACGAAGACGAGCTTGCGGCCGTACTGGCGCACGAGATTGCGCATGTTCAAGAGAGCCACGGACTGAAGAGCATTCGCACCTCGCGTATCACTTCCGCGCTTACGAGCGCAGCGATCACCGGTGCGTATGTTGCCGGCAGTAAAGAGGTGGCCGAGCTGACCGAAGTCTTCAGTGATTCGATCGACGATGTGACGCAAACCCTCTTTACGGCAGGCTATTCCCGGGCGTCTGAAGAGGAGGCCGATACCGCGGCGGTGGAAATCCTCCGAAATGCCGGCTACAGCCCCCGCGCGCTGCTCACCTTCCTCAAGCAGATGGATGCCGCCTGGAAGTCCGACGGCCCCGGCTTTATGAAGACCCACCCCTCGCCGAGAGACCGCATGGAAGACGTGCGGGAAGCGCTGAGTGCCGATGACCCCAAGATCGATGAGCGTCGTACAGAGCGTTTCGAGCGTATAGTCGGAGAGCTCTAGCGATGCGGGCCAAGCTCCGTACCCGGCTCGTGCGTTCGCTTAGTATCGGCGCAGGTGCGGCGGTTCTGGCGGTGCTGCTCGGCGTCACCGGCGTGCTGGAGGAAGCTGAACTCAGCAGCTACGACATGCGGGTACAGGCCTTTGCATCCGAACCGGACGACGATGAGGTCGTACTGATCCTGGTGGATCAGGAGAGTTTGAACTGGGCGCGGGAGACTCAGCGGCAGCCACATCCCTGGCCCCGAGAATACTACAGCTTTATTGCCAATTTTGCCCGCAGGGCCGGTGCGGCCTCGCTCACCTTCGATATTCTCTTTACCGACGACAGCTTTTTTGGGGTCGGCGACGACGTACGCTTTGCTGAAGCCGTGAAGGAGTACGGCAACGTAATTAACTCGGCCTTTTATGGTGAGAAAACCGGCACACACAAAGCGTTTCCCGATTATGTTGAACCTCCGGTGGCATCGGTGGAACTGGAAGGAGTTCACGAACCGTCGCTTCCAACCTTGTCAAAGGCTTTTTTTCCCGTTCCGGAGCTCACCCAGGCGAGCGCGCGGATTGGGAATGTAAATATCAAACCGGATGCGGACGGGATCTACCGCCGTGCCTCGCTGCTCAGTGAATACGACGGCCGTACGATTCCGACTGTTGCGCTGGCTACTTACCTTGAAACCACCGGCGGAGCAGCATTGGAGTTTTCGGCTGACGGCCGGTCGCTGCGTATCGGCGAGACGGTGGTCCCGCTTGACCCGCAGGGGCGGCTTATTACGCACTTCGATACGCCCTACCGGGAGCGTACCCGGCTGAGTGCGGCGGCGATTATTCAGAGCGAAGACCGTCTCGCCCGGGGTGCCGACGAGCCTCCGCCGGTTGATCCTGCGGAACTCGAAGGACGGCATGTCATGGTCGGCTATTCGGCCCCCGGTCTGCTCGATCTGCGGCCGCTGCCGATCGGCTCCGAGGTCCCGGGGGTGGCCTTTCATGCCGCTTTGCTCGAGAATCTGCTTTCCGGAAGCTTTATGCGCGAGCCCGCCGAGGCGATACAGTGGCTCTATGCGGCGTTGCTCGCCTTTCTTGCCGGCTTTCTCGCCGGTATGGCCGGCGGAACCTTGCTGACCGCCGTGTCGCTCATTGCCGCAGCGCTCGTTCCGGCACTTGCCGGGCTGGTGACCTACCCGCTGGGTGTATGGCTGCCGATTGCGGTCCCCGCTGCGGCGGGAACTGCCGGGGCGGCGGCTGCCGCCGTGTGGAACTATGCCACCGAGGGACGTGAGCGGCGCTTCATAAAGGGGGCTTTCGGTCAGTACTTGAGCCCGGCGGTAATCGAGCGGCTGCTCGAAGACCCGAGCCGCCTTCAACTCGGCGGCGAGCGGCGGGAATTGACGATCTTCTTCAGCGACGTGCAGGGATTTACCTCACTCAGCGAAGAACTCACCCCGGACGAACTCATCCAGATTCTGAATCAGTACCTAGGCGAAATGACCGATATTATCACCGGTTCCGGGGGGACGGTGGACAAGTACGAGGGGGATGCCATCATCGCCTTCTGGAATGCGCCGCTGGATGTCCCCGACCACCCGGCGGTGGCGGTGCGGGCTGCACTTCAATGTCAGCGGCGGCTTGCCGAGGTGCGATCGGAGTTCAAGCGGCGGGTCGGCAAAGAGCTGCACATGCGAATAGGCCTGAACACCGGCGAGGCGGTTGTGGGCAACATGGGGAGCAAAAATCGTTTTGACTACACCATGCTCGGCGACGCGGTGAACCTGGCGGCGCGGCTCGAGGGAAACAACAAGCAGTTCGGCACCTATACCATGATCTCCGGTGCCACCGCCTCCCGTCTGCCGGAGGAGATCGCATGTCGGGAGCTCGGACGTATCGCGGTGGTAGGCCGACGTGAAGCGGTGCAGGTTTTTGAGCCGATGTTCCGGGAAGAGTACGAAGCCGAGCGGAAGCGGTATGAAATCTTTACCAAGGGACTCGGCTATTACTATGCGGGGGACTTTGAGCGGGCCCGGGCGCGCTTTGCAGAGCTTCCCGGCGATCCGCCGGCACAGGCCTACGTGCGGCGCTGCGAGATGCTGGCGGCGAATCCCCCGACCGACTGGCAGGGAATCTGGGTGATGGAGAGTAAATAGCGCCGGTATAAACGCCTCGGATGTATTAGGTACACCCCTCGTTTACCACATCAGCGAGATCTCGGCTCCGTGGAGATAAAACGGCTCGTTATTCCCGCTATTGTACCGCTCGTTCGGGGGCGATCTTCGCTTCGATGCTCTCGGCGCTTACCTGTAATTCCTGAAGCAGATAATCCCGAAGTTGATAGATATCGGAAAAACCCTGTCTACGCATGGCAAAGCTGGTGCCGAGAGCTCCGACGGCGGCACCGTAGGTCCCGATGACCGGTACGGAGAGATGATAGATCGAACTGCGTACTTTGCTTTCGGTGAAGCCATAGCCGCATTTTTTGACCTCTTCAACGATAGTGCGGGTCTCCTCCGGAATTTCATCGGCAATCCACGCCTCTTTAGCATGGAACGCCCACAGTACCCATCCGGAGGGGTAATCGAGGATGGGATAACTTCCCTCACGTATGCTGATGCGGATGAGATTGGTACTGTGGACCTGTCCGATCACGACAAACTGGCCGGCACGGGCTATGCTAAGGTGGACCGATTCGCTCGTGCGATGGACGAAGCGGTGCATCGCTTCCACCGAATGCGATAGGAGGGATTCTTCGCTTTCCCGGGCTGCGGCGAGTTTGTAGATCCTGTCGGTCAGGTAGTAGCCGTTGGTGCTGGTTTTGCCTACATACCCCTGGCGATGAAGTTCGCCCAGTATGCGTTGAATCGACGACACGGAGAGCTGGAGTCGCTTGGCGATCCAGGTCATCGTGACCGGCTCATGCACCTGCGCGAGCTCTTCGAGAATGCGCATTCCTCGATCGAGGGCCGGTGCATTTGACTTCGGATGGCTTGCCATACGCACACTATACCTTGTCCCTCTTCGGCTGTCAGGAGGGTGAGACGGCGAAGAAAAAAATTTTGACGGAGAAAATGTGTTCATATATAATAAATTATATCAAATTAAATAACCTCGTAAGAGGATTGGAGACGTGTATGCGAGTGCGAATGTTGATTCTTTCCGTGATCCTGGTACTTGTCGGGGGCATTATCTCTCTCGGAGTACGCTCGAGCGACGGAGTGACGGTGAAACACACCCGCTTTGCCGGTGGCAACGGCATCATGCGCGGGGGGACCCTCTATATTCCTCCCGGAGCAAGCCAGGAGAACCCGGCTCCGGGCGTCGTGGCGACCCACGGCTACATCAATACCCGCGATACCATGCAGCCGGTGTCTCTCGAACTGGCTCGCAGAGGCTACGTGGTGTTGAACATGGACCAGACGGGGCACGGGCTCTCCGACCCGCCAGCGTTTGCCAACGGATTCGGCGGGCCGGGAGCGCTGCAGTACTTGAAGTCGCGAAACTTTGTACACAGCAGCAATATAGGACTCATTGGACATTCGATGGGCGGTCCGGCAAGTGTAACCGCCGCCGCCACCTATCCGGACTCCTATGTATCGATGGCCCTCATCGCCTCCGCCCCGCGCTACGCCATCAGCCATTATTTACCGTTTGAGGAGAGTGCCGAGTTTCCCAAGAATGTGGGGGTTATTTGGGATAAGTACGATGAGTTTTCTCAGCTCATGGCCGCCAGTGCTCTGGCAACCGGGGTTACCGAAGATCCCAAAGCACAGACCCTGTTTGGCACGGACCAGCCGATAGAGGAGGGGAAGCTCTACGGCTCCATAGAAAATGGGACTGCCAGAAAGCTGGAGATAATTACTACCATCCATCCCTTTATGACGCAGAACGGCGAAGCAATCGGCAAGACGGTGGACTGGATACAAAAAACCGTACCCGGCGGGGAGAAGACGGCCAGTTCCAAGCAGATCTGGGGCTGGCATGAGTTCGGCTCCCTGCTCGCCTATCTGGGCGTTATTATGGCGATTTTTCCGATCGGTGCGATCGTTCTCAGACACTCGTTTTTCCATGAAATCAGCGAAGAACCGCCCCGGGCTATGGGGC
>CAYFUX010000037.1:1221-12170 GCA_964346455.1 uncultured Spirochaetaceae bacterium | reverse complement strand
TCAGCGGCAAGTGCAAGCAACAAGCTTGGCGTAGAAATGATCAAGAACTTTTTGAGCATAACGATTCCCTTCGCGATTCTTCTGCTTGCCGAGTATATTCCGAGACTGGCAGGCGGCACGCTGCTTACGGCGGGAAATCCGCTCTGGACCATCATTGCGTTCCAGTTTATTCCCATCCTCGGAGTTGCCGCATTGGTGACCACCTTTTTCTATCGAAAAACGGGGCGGATATATCCGGCAGCTTTTATCAACGGAACGTTGATGACCTGGATGATTATCGCCAGTCAAGCCACGCATGTAGTGTAAGCCGAAGTCTCGACAAGGCCCCGGGGCAGATGCCGGGAGGCATCGCCCGGGGCTTCCCGGGACTCCCCGGGGCTTCCCGGAGCGCCTCAGGCCGATTGTTGTAATTCCGCGATATAGTGGCGCTCGGTATACTCGGCAATCCGTACAAAACGCTTGAGAGTCTCCCGGCTGCGGTCCTGTACCAGTGCCTGCAGCTGTTCCATTACCTCCACCGCGTAGCGCAGTGCCGCCGCTTCCTTTTCGGAGGCAATCAAGTCCCGAATGGCCCGCAGCACCTCGAGGGTCGCCTCCACGGTCCCGCGCCGCATGCCCAGTTCTGTGAGCGTTTTCATGTGCTCGATCATATGTTCGATATCCCGGTGAGGTACGGCGATGAAAGCGCGGCGCAAAAGTGCGTCGGGTAACTCTTCGGCAGGCTTGCCGGTAAGCCCCTCCGATTCACGGAACTCCCGAATATTCTCCGTCGCCTGCTGTTCTACCTTAATGGAATGGCGAAATGTGGCGAGTACCTCCAATCCCGCCCGGGCGGCGGTCACCAAGCTTCCGCCGTGTTTTACCAGAAAGCCCGGCATCTTGGGCAGCAAAGCCAGCAGACGGGCACGGTTGTTGAGAATATCCACCACCGCCTCTACGCTCTCATCCCGGCGTTCACGCTGCTCACCGGCAGGGTAGAGGACTTCCTGGAAAAATGCTTTGATCTGATCGACGGTCTGCTGATCCAGCCCCTCCAGCAGCCCCTCGTCCGCAATGGCGGGGACGGCTTCGAGATACTCGAGCCGGTATCGCCGCTCCACTTCCTGTCTAAAGAACGCAATGAAGCGGCGATGCAGAGCGTCGTTTTCCCGTGTTTCGTGTGTTTTGTGTTCTTCGTGCATCACTAGGTAGTGTACCGGTGGAGCGGCGGCGCGTAAAGGCTGTATGGGTAAATAATAAAACTACAAGAATTGTAAACAAAGTAGCAGTTTTTTTGTCTGGGAAGTGGTATACTAAGGATTAGATGCTTATCCTTTGTGATGAAGAGGCGGCGAAGAATGGCTCCCTCTTTGGCAGTTCGTATCGGGACGGTGACAGAGTTCACCGTCCCATTTCTGTTTAAAAGAGGCTTAGCCTTCGTCGAGGAAGCGCCAGGGGCAAAGGAGCCGCTCCAGGCGGTCTATGAGACGGAAGAGGGCGATTCCCATGAGTCCGATAGCCACGATACCGGCGAACATCTGCGTGTAGTTGACCATGATCCAGCTGTTCATCACAAAGTACCCGATCCCCCAGGTGGTGGAGAAGTTTTCCCCGAAAAAGAGGACGGAGATGCTGATTCCAAGGCTCACCCGGAGAGCGCTGAACAATTTGGGAAGGATGCTGGGAATAATCAGGTCATAATAGAATTGCCGGCGCTTGACTCCCAGCGTTTTCATGGCGCGGAAAAGGCTCTCCGGGATCTCTTTGACGCCGTCGCGAGCGGCGATGACCAGCTGAAAGACGATGATGGTCCAGATGAGGACGATCTTGGAGAAATCCCCCAGGCCAAAGAGGAGCATGAAGACCGGCAGGAAAGCGATTTTAGGCAGCGGGTAGAGGATGTAGAGCAGGGGGGAGAGGAGGCGGTCCGCTCCGCGGCGCAGACCGGTGGCCAATCCCAGAGGAATTCCGGCCGCAAGGGCAAGAGCGATCCCGGCGGCGATGCGGTAGAGACTGGCCGCGATGTGCAGCCAGAGCTCCTTTTCTCCCGCCAGCTCAAGCAGGACCGCTGCCGTGGCCCAGGGCGAGGGAATCAAGTGTGCCCCCAGCAGTAGGTGAAAGAGCGTCCAGAGCAGGAGGATGCCCGCCGGGCCGATCAGCCGTTCGCCAATGCCGCCGGTATGCCGTAGACTGCGGCGGAGGCGGCCCCCTGTCGTGTGCGGAGGATTTGATACGCCGCTCATCTGTCGCCCTCCTGGTATCTGCCGCCCTCCCGGCCGGAGAGGGCGGCACGGATGCGCATCACCAGCCGGTAGAATGCTTCTCGGCTGCGTAGCTGCGGAGCGGCGAAGTGAGGATTGTCGAAGCGTTCGGTGATCCGTCCGCCGTCCATCAGCAGCACCCAACGGCCCAGGAAAACCGCCTCTTCGATGCTGTGGGTGACAAAGAGCATGCTTCGCGGGCTGCGGAGGTGCAGGTCCAGAATCAGGTCCTGCAGAGACTCCTTGGTCATCTCGTCGAGCGCCGCGGTGGGTTCATCCATCAATAAGAGGTCCGGTTCGGTAACTAAAGTGCGGGCGATCGCCGCCCGCTGCTGCTCCCCGCCGCTGAGCTGGGCGGGGTATTTGGGGGCGTGCCGCTTCATGCCCAGCGCCGTCAGCATGTGCTGCGAGCGCCGGCGGATCTCATCCCGCGGCAGGTCGCGGGCCTCCAATCCCAGGGCTATATTGCCGGCGACGGTGCGCCAGGGCAGCAGCGCTCCCTCCTGCAGAACCAGTCCGGTGGAAGGTCGCAGTTCCCTCAACGGGGTTCCGGCGACGGAAATACGGCCGGCGTCCGGAGTGAGAAGGGCGGCGAGCAGGTGCAGGAGGGTGGTCTTTCCGCAGCCGGAGGGGCCGACGATGGCGCAGCTCTCCCCTGCGTGTACCGAGAGGGAGACCTCCCGCAGGGCGGGAGTCTCCCCGAACCATTTACTGACCTTCTCTACGGTAACCATCGGACTCATCATGCGATCAACCTTCTGCAGCGCGGCCGCCTCGTTACTCGACAAAACTGCGGTCTACAAGATCTTCGGCGGAGACCTCGAGACTGCGGTCTACAGTTTTTCCGGTCCAGTCGATGATGCTCTGCAGGTACTCATCCTCGGGTAGAAACGCTCGCCGATAATCGGGCATGGTCAATGCGTCGCGGATGTCCGGCTGCAGCTGCGGAATCTTTTCTACCAGAATCGACCTCGCCGTAGCCTCCTCCTCGTACACTGCCTCCACCGCCGTGTTGTACGCCCGATGAAAGGCCTCCACCGCCGCACGTTTTTCGGTCCGGGCATGTTTGGTGAAGACCAGCGCGTCCGGCCAGTAGCCCTCCGGCGGGGCGAAATCGAGCTTTTCCAAGCCCTTCGATGCCCCCACCGAAGCGAGAGGTTCGGGGAAGATTCCCATGTCGAGTTTTCCCCCGGCGAGTGCCTCCAGCCGCAGCGGGATTTCGTTGATGTACACTTTGTCCATATTGTAGCGGCCCTTCATCCAGCGGTCGAGCAGGTAGTTGGTCACGCTGACCTCCATCGTCCCGACGGTCACGCGCTGCTCCTCCATGCTGCCCTCCCGGGCGAGTACGATAAACATGCCGGAGGTAAGGGTTGTGGCTTTGATGTCGAAATCGCCGGCCACGTTGGTCGTCAGTGCTACCAGGTCCGTGATCGCCCCGTCGAGCTTCCCCGACTGCAGCGCGCTCTGACGGTTTTGGGCATTAGTGTAGATCTCCAGCTCAACCTCCACGCCCTCTTGTTCGAAATAGCCGCGCTCGGCAGCCAGGAGAATCGGCGCCGAATCTACGGCGGGCATCAGCCCCACCGAAAGTGCGGAAACCGCCTCCTTCGACGCATCGTCGGTTCCATCTGCGCCGCAGGCGACAAAGATCGTGAGCAGCAGTACGATGATGAACACCGCAGGCAGTAGTTTTTTCATCCGTCTATCCTATGTGTGATGGTGGTAACGACACAAAGCTACCACAAAAAGGCTGCCGGCTACAATCGAGCCGCAGAAGTCCTCATGCAGTCTTCGGAAAAAAACTTCTGGAACCCCCAGGGCCGGGAGAACCCTACCTCCACCGGTGAGTTTGGGACTGAACTGTTTGCCTCTGCTGCATCACTCTTATAGACTTGAGGAAGAGGACGCGACGTATCTTCCTGCTGTTATGATAGGTGAACTGATTGAAAATGCGGCTCTACTGGTCGCAATGGCTGTAGTCTACGATCTTCTCGCCCAACGCCTGCTGCACGGCTCCCTGCCGTATCAGCTCACCGCCGGGGCTCTGTTTGGTTTGGTGGCCATCATTTCTATGTCCACTCCCGTAGCACTCGCTCCCGGGATTTTTTATGACGGCCGCTCGATCATTCTCTGTGTAGCCGGTTTTATCGGCGGCCCCGCGGCGGGAGGAGTGGCTGCCGTGATGGCCGGAAGCTATCGTCTCTGGCTCGGCGGTGCGGGGACCCTGGTAGGGGTACTGACAATTGTCGAGGCGGCAGGCCTGGGCTACCTCTTTTACCGGCTTCGTATGCACGATACCGCTTGGGAACGGCCCCTGCGCCTCCTGCTGCTGGGGGTGGCAGTGCACGTGCTGCAACTGCTCGTGCAGGTTTTTCTGCCGGGAAACCTTTGGAGAGAGGCGGTGCCCAGTATTGCCCCGGTGATATTGACCGTGTATCCGCTGGCGGTAGTGCTCATTATCTCGCTTTTTCTACAGGGCGAGCAAAAACGCGGGGCGGAGCGGGCGCTGCGAGAGAGCGAGGAGCGCTACCGATCGCTGTTTCACACTACCCGTGCCCCGATGCTTCTGCTGGATGTGGAAAGCAACCTTATTGTAGAGGCCAATACAGCGGCGCTGGCGTTCTACGGGTTCCGCTATGAACTGCTTCAGGGGATGGACTACTCCGAGCTCAGTGTCCAGCCCGGGGACGAGTCGGCAAAGCTGTTTATGGAGGCGCAGGAGCGGGGGCATCACTCCTTCGAGCTGCAGCACATTGGAGCGGACGGCTCCGTACGCACCGTCGTCGCCTTCACGAGTTCGGTGGAAGAAGGAGACCGCAACTATATTTATCTGGTGATACACGATATAACCCGCCTCCGCGAGGCGGAGCAGCAGCTCCATTCCCTACTGGAGGAGAAGGAGGTACTGCTGCGGGAGGTAAATCACCGGGTCAAGAACAACCTGGCGGTGATGGTCGGGCTGATCAACCTGCAGACCGAAGAAGTGGAAAGCAGAGAAGATGCCTTGAGTGCCCTCTCCAAGACCCGCGATCGGATACTGGCGATGAGTTCGATCCACAGTCTTTTGTATCACAGTCCCGATGTATCGCACATCTGCATTCCCGAATACCTCAGGAGCGTGATACAGAAACTCCAGGGTGTCTATCAGCAGCCCTCCAATATCAGTCTGGAGATGGATATGGAAGAGCTCATGGTGGATGTGAATCGAGCCGTTCCTCTGGGCCTTATCGTCAGCGAGGCGATTACCAATGCGCTAAAACACGCCTTTGCACCGGAAGCTGCCGGTGAAATTCGGGTACTGCTCTACAGCCGGGGACAACACGGGGTGCTGCAGATAAAGGACAACGGTCGCGGCATTCCCAGGGAGACTGCGAAGAAAGGAACCATCTCCCTCGGGCAGCAGTTGATGCACTCCCTCGCCCAGCAGATAGACGGAACCTTGACTATCGACAGCGGAGAAGAGGGGACGACGGTAGAGTTGGAGTTCGGGGGCTAAAGGGCACTGAAGCGCCCCGATTTTTGGCACAACCGATCACCGAGCCCGGGGACCCGGTGATTAGATCGGCAGCCGTTCGCAGTACACTCTGAAATGGTAGCCGTAAATTGCCATGGTCACCGCCTCCGGTAGCAGTCCCGGACGCCGGAATAAGGTCCACAGCATAAGGCGCCAGTAATGCAGACGCTCTTTGCTGCGGAGACCGATGATGTAGATCGACTTCAGCAGCGCTCTTATATCTTCCGGCTTGATATATTTTTCGTTCTTTCTACCAGGAAACTGCTGCAAAAAGTGACGGGCCCGCTCGTAAAACTGGGCGGGGCTGTAGAGGGTGTCGAGGAGGGACCGGTAGCCGCGCTTGAGCCGTTCGATTCCCATAGCGGGGATGATGTTGGTACTGCCGTCTACGTTGTTGCCGGACATAGGGCCCAGCACACGTCCGACTTGTTCCAGCCGCTGATAGAGTTTGGTGCCTACCGGTGCCTGAAGAAGCCCTACCATAGCCACGGCGATACCGCTGTGCTGAATAAAATCGGCCATCTGCCGAAAAATGGAGGGGGAATCGGAGTCGAAGCCCACAATAAAACCGGCTTGTACTTCAATGCCCGCCGATTGTATGCGCTGTACATCGGCCTGCAGGTCCCTGCCGGTGTTCTGGTTCTTGTGCGCTTCTGCCAATCCGGCGGCGTCCGGGGTTTCGATCCCGACAAAGACCGAAGTAAAGCCGGTCTTCACTAGCAGAGAGAGCAGCTGCGGATCGTCGGCCATGTTGATAGTCGCCTCGGTGAAAAACTGAAACGGCTTCTTCTTGCTGCGGCGCCACTCGATCAGCCGGGGCAGCAGTTCTTCCTTCAGGTGACGGCGGTGGGCGATAAAGTTGTCGTCCACAAAGAAGACCCGTCCGTGCCATCCGCTGCGGTAGAGCTGTTCAAGCTCCTCGATCATCTGTCCGGCACCCTTCGTTCGCGGGGTTCTGCCAAAGAGGACGGTAACATTACAGAACTCGCAGTCGTTCGGGCATCCCCGAGAGTACTGTACGGGCATGGTGGCATAATGTTTCATGTCCACAAGATGCCAGGCGGGAGTGGGGGTGGTCTTGAGGGCGGGGAATTCCTGCGCCCGGTAGATGTGCCGGGCTCTGCCTGCTGTAAGATCCCGCAGAAAAGGCGGGAGCGTTACCTCCGCCTCGTCGAGGACTAAGTGATCCACCTCGGGAAAAGCCTTCGGCTCGCTGGAGAAGAGTGGGCCGCCGGCTACCACGGTGAGCCCCGCTTCCCGGCAACGCCGTATGAGCTGTCGGGAGGAGTCGCGCTGTACCGCCATAGCGCTGATGAATGCAGCGTCGGCCCACTCGATGTCTTTTGCGGAAAGGGAGTGGACATTCAAATCCACCAGCCGAAGCTCCCACTCCGCCGGTAGCAGCGCTCCCACGGTGAGCAGTCCCAGCGGCGGAGCGTACGATTTCTTTCCGATAAACTTGAGGGCGTAGCGGAAGCTCCAAAAGGTGTCGGGGATTTCCGGATACAGAAGTAACGTTTTCATACTTTTCCTCCTGAGTGCCGCCTGAAAGCCGAGAAGCCGGGGATTTTCAGGTGAAGTGCACCGTAGAGATCCCGGACAATTCTCGGTGACGCTGTTCGTAGTCGATTCCATAGCCTACGACAAACGTATCGGGAATAGTGAAACCGGTATATTTGACATCCACTTCGACCTGACGGCGTTCGTGTTTGTCCAATAAGGTGCAGACGGAGATCTCTGCAGGGTCGCGAGTGGAAAGAAGCTCGATTGTCTCGTAGAGCGTAAGACCGGTGTCCACGATATCTTCGGCTATTAGAACGTGGGTTCGGTGAATCGGCTCATTCAGTTCCTTGAGGATTTTTACTTCCCCTGAACTTTCGGTGCCGATATAACTGGAGACCGCCATAAAATCGACGGTGACCGGAATACGCAGTTCCCGGATGAGGTCGCTGAGAAAAATAAAAGAGCCCTTCAAGAGGCCCACCACATGGATACTCTCTGCATCCTCCTCGATTTCCCTTGCCAGCCGGGTTATTTCGCTCTGAACCTCCGGGGCGGGGATCATCTCCTCGAGACGGTATTCGTATCCGGCGTTATTAATAAACGACATTGCTCCTCCTCCGGCTGCCTGCGATTCTATCTGCTGATTGCGCTGCTTAGGCCCATAGTAAAAAAGTATAACACTCCCAAGGGCGGCGCAATAGGGATGCGTGTCCTGCGGAGAGCATATTTCCCCCTTTTTCAGGTTTAAGTGACTGGAGGAGCGGCAGTACGCCGTACTATCTATGGTGATGTTCTGCCCTAGGGGCAGATCTGGAAAAAAAGATTGCAGTGTCTTTATAACGTCGTCTTATATTGAACACATCCGCCGTGTTATAGTGCAATCGTATGGAATATAGAGAAATTAAGGACCGGAAGACCCTGCGCACCTACGTAGAGATGCTGAAGGAGGAAGGGCGCACCATCGTCGCCCTGGATATAGAAGGAGAGTATAACCTCCATGTCTATGGAGAACGGCTCTGCTTGATACAGGTCTACGACGGCCGTGAAGCGGTTATTATCGACCCCCTGGAGTTGAACAACGAGGCGCTCAAGCTGATTTTCGAAGAGGAGAAACTGCTGAAGATCATGTGGGACGCCTCCAGTGATATGTCGCTGTTGATCAACGGTTACGAGACCACGATCAACACGGTTCTCGATCTGCGGCCGGCGGCGGATCTGCTTGATTTTCCCAAGCGTGATTACGCCAGCGTGCTCGCTGCGGTGCTGGAAGAAGAGGAGACCAAAAACAAGGCGAAGTTTCAGAAGTACAACTGGCTGCGCCGCCCGATCGATCCGGAGGCGATCGAATACGCCCTCGGGGACGTACTCCATCTGCCGGAGCTGAAGGATGCCCTCCTCGCCATGCTGCACGAGGAAGGGGTCCTCGACGAGTTTATTCGCCGCAATATGCTGGTGCAAAATAGGGATTATCGTCGTACCCCGGGACAGCGTCACAAAAAGATGAAAGGCTACCGGCATCTAAAAAAGCGGGAGAAAGAGCTGCTGCGGCGTCTCTTCAATTTACGGGACCGACACGCCCAGCGGCTCGATCTTCCGCCCCACAACGTGATTGCCAACCCGGATCTGCTGCAGCTCTCCCGGCGCTCACTGCGGCCGGAAAAGCTCGGCTTTGCGCGCCGGGTAAAAGAGCGGGACCGTGAAAAAATAGTTGAGGAGCTCCGGCAGGAGATGGATAAGGAGGAGAAGGAGGAGAGCGACTCCTAACAGCTCCTCCGGCGGGCCAGGGACTTGGCCAGGCGCGGGCCAGGGACTCGAGCAGGCACGGGCCGGGTGTTCGGGCGGGCCGGGGCTCCGGCGCCGCCGCTTTACTCCTCCTCAAAGAGTACCCGGTATTGTGCGTAGCCTTCCTCCGCCATTTTTTCCTTCGGTACAAAGCGGAGAGCGGCGGAGTTCATGCAGTACCGCAGCCCCGTCGATTCCTCGGGCCCGTCTTTGAAGACGTGCCCCAAATGGCTGTCGCCAAAACGGCTGCGGACTTCAATACGGCGTGAGAAGATGCCGGAGTCCATCGTGTAGACAACATTGTCGGGGTCGATCGGGCGAGTGAAGCTGGGCCAGCCGGTACCGGATTCGAACTTATCGGTGGAACTGAACAGCGGCTCGCCACTGACTACATCCACGTAAATTCCCTCCTCCTTTAAATCATAATAAGGATTTTCGAAGGCCGGTTCGGTACCGTCATTCTGCGTCACGTTATACTGACGGTCGGAGAGCTGCTCTACTCGCTTCTCTTTATCGAAATCCCCCCAGCGGCTCTCTTTGGTCGTCAGCCCCTCGGGGGTTTTTCCGCTGCTCCACATCTCCGCTAAGAAGCTGCCCCTCCCGGAGCCGCCGTAGTAGTTCTCATAGGAGGCTTTACTCTTTTTATAGTAATCCTGATGGTTCTCTTCTGCAGGGTAAAAGATGTAGAACTCTTCGAGGTCTGTGGCGATCGGTTCGGAAAATTTGTCCGACTCGGCCAGTTCGCGCTTGGACGCTTCAGCAGCTTTGCGCTGTTCCTCCCCTTGCCAGTAGATGGCGGTACGATAGTGATCGCCGCGGTCGACGAATTGACCGCCTCCGTCGGTAGGATCGATATTGCGCCAAAAAATGTCCAGCAGCTGGGTGTAGTCGATAACCTCGGGGCTGTAATAGACTGTAACCGCCTCGCGGTGCTCGGTTTGACCGGAGGCCACTTCCCGATAGCTGGGGTCTCGTGTGTTCCCTCCGGTGTAACCTGAAATTACTTCCGCCACGCCCACCAGTTTTTCATAGGGCTCTTCGAGACACCAGAAGCAGCCGCCGGCAAAGACAGCTGTGGCGTAGGGCTGCAGATATTGAAGCTCCGCTTCAGTGTAAGGAGAAAATTGCTCGTTCTTTGAAGTTCCGGTGCCGGTACTCGCAGCTTCGTTCCCCGCATTCTCGGAGCCTTCGCCTGTCATCGGTGCTCCTTCTTCTGCTTCAGTGGGCTGTGTGGACTCTCCCTCCTCCCCCTTGCCGGAGCCGGCAAGAGGGGAGAGAAATAGCACCCCCGGAAGTAGCAGCGCAAGGGCAATATAGAGTATCGTTCGTTTCATGTTCTCCTCCTCCGAGGCCTGTAAGCCCCATCCGCACTTTAAATATACTGCATAAGAACAAAGATGACAAATAATCTCAGCAAAAAGCGCCTGGTTTCGCCTGTGTTTTCGGAGGTCGGATGAGGTTTTTTTGCCTGGCGGGGGATTGTAGAAGGGAGAAAAATCGGGCTAGGGTAAAGGGATGAAAGTACCGAGCAGAGCGGAGATCGCCCCCGGACAACGGGTGGCAATAGTACTCAAGAAAGATCAGCGGAGCGGGAAACGCACCGAAGGCATAGTGAAGGAACTCCTCACCAATTCTCCCTCCCATCCGCACGGGATCAAAGTGCGTCTCGAAAGCGGCGAGGTCGGCAGGGTAAAAGAGATTCTCTCGGCGGGCTAGGAGCGTCGGCAATGCCGCGATGGAACGAAGAGCGTACAGTGGCGTTGATGATCGGTCTCTACTGCCGCAACCTCCACGGGGTGGAGCGGGGATACTGCATAAACTCAGGCGCGAATAGGTGCAAAGTCCGGCGGCATTACCGCGGCGGCGGCAGCTTGAACGCCAACGGGGCGCATGCCAGCATACCGCCG
>CAYFUX010000037.1:0-1121 GCA_964346455.1 uncultured Spirochaetaceae bacterium | reverse complement strand
TTACCGCGGCGGCGGCAGCTTGAACGCCAACGGGGCGCATGCCAGCATACCGCCGCCCAGGATGGCAAAACCGGCGGTAAAGGTGAGGTATTCCCCCATATATCCCAGGAAAGCGGGAATAATGCCCGTGCCGGTAACCGCGGTGAGTACGAAAACCGACGAGAGTACGATATTTCGTGAAGAGGCCGGGCCGATAGAGGAGAGCACCGCAAGCCCTACGGGAAAGTACATTGCTACGAAGACCGGCTGTAGCAGCACGGCGGCGCTGAGTAGAGGTCCCTCGAACAGCGAAAGTGAGAGGATGGCGATACCCTCGACAAAGAGGAGCACAAAGATAAGACGCCGTGCTCCGAAGCGTTCGGCAATCAGTCCTGCCGAGAGAACTGCTGCTACCGGAAGAAGACGGGAAATACCCACCAAGGTATTCGCATATTGAGAGCTTTTGCCTGCCTCACTGACCAGGAAGGTAGGCATGAGGGAATACACTCCCTGTACGCCGCCGACGGCTAAAATGAAAAAGATCAGCAGTATCCAGAAGGAGCCGGTGCGCAGCAGCGGAGCGATGGTGGCAAATCGCGGGCGCTCACCGGCAAAACGCCCTACTTTCAGCAGTTTGAAGTAGAGCAGTCCTACAGTGATACAGGCGCCCCCGGTCAGCAGCAGCACTCCCCGCCAGCCGAGCTGTTGGCCGAAAGCGGCCACAAAGAGGGGGGCGGCGATAAGGCCCAGATTCGGACCCGTCTCATGGAAAGAAAGGGCTTTGCTCCAGTGACGGCTGTCGATGGCGGCGGTGAGGGCCGAAACTCCGGAGGGAGGGTAAAAGCCGGAGCCTATTCCAAGGAGTATCAGACCTGCATATACGGCCGGCAGAGTGGGGGCGAGGCCCACGGCAATGAGCGCAGTGCCGATGAGGGTGATGGAGAGAATAATAGCCCCTTTGTGCCGAATCCATGCACTGATGTAGCCGGAGAAAAGGAGCGCCGCTCCGTAGCCGAGGCTGATGACGAGAAAAAAGCGCGAGGCGGCGGCGTGACGAATGCCGAACTCCCTCTCCAACTCCAGCAGCAGGGGAGAGAAGAGGGAGCGGGAGAACAGGTTGAGAAAGACAATGAGGACAATGA
>CAYFUX010000036.1:7295-30926 GCA_964346455.1 uncultured Spirochaetaceae bacterium | reverse complement strand
CGGAGGCGGCGACAAAGACGGCGGAGGCGGCGACAAAGACGGCGGAGGCGGCTTCTTTTTCACTGCTCCCTCCGGCGGAACGGATGAAGGAAAGCGGCCGCAAGGACCGCAGGGGCCGAATACCACGGTTGCCGTCCGCAGCCGCAGGATTTTTGACGGAGCCATGCCCTCGGGCTACGGGGTAATGACCGGGGTACTGCTGCGCCTGTTTCGGTTGACCGGAGAGCCGGAGTATCGCAGCAGTGCGCTCGCCGCATTCCGGGTTGCCGAAGGGCAAGTCTCCCGGGCGCCCCACGGAGCGGCGAGTCTCTTAAGCGCGCTGCAGTTACTGCCCGACTACGGCGGCTGGGAGATCGTAATCGCCGGCGACGGCCCGGCGACAGAGGAGATGCTGGCGGCGATCCGGCGTCGTTACCTGCCCCGCACGCTTGTCCTGAGAAAACGGCAGGCGGAGGCGGAGCAACTCTCGCAAATTGCCCCTTTCACCGACTCTATGACAGCAGAGCAAAACGGTGCGGCAGCCTATCTCTGCCGAAATTTCCAGTGCCGGCGTCCGGTCACCACTGCGGCGGAGCTGGAGAAGATGCTCGACGAGGATTAACCGCCTCCGGGCCCCTTCGCCATTTTTCCATAGATGCCATCAAAAAGCGCTGCTTCGGCACGGTCCTCCAGCCTCTGCCGATCCCGCGGGATATACCTCCCCCGCTGCTTTGTGAGTGCCCCTTCATCCATGAGCTGCGCATGCACGCGAATGAGGTGCCGGTAGCTCGTTCCCATCCACTCGGAGAGTTCTTTCAGCGATGCCGCACGGAGCTCCTCGTCTTCATGTGTAAGATAGTAGGCGGCTACCCGGGTAACGAGTTCGTAGCTCGTGTTGATGGCTTCGGACCAGGAGTTCTGCGCGAGTTTACGGGCCAGGGAGGAGCCGAGAGCGAAGAGGAGCGCTGCGTGGCGCTCTTTTCGTCTGCGAAGCTCGTCCATCTGCAGCACGACGGCCCGGCCGCCGGTAATACACTGCACCGAGCAGGTCGCCGTTTCGCCGGTAAAGAGCTCGATGTCGCCGACGATCGACCCCGGGAGGTAGATGCGGTGTAGGAAGTACTTCCCGCTGTAGAGCGGCTGAAAGACACGTGCGTTCCCCTCGATCAGGAGGTGGAGTTCCCTCAGCTCTTCCCCTGTACGGCAGATAAACGCCCCCTTGTGCAGGCTTCTTTGCCCGACCTCGAACCGGCCGCCGGAAGCCCCTTCCGTAAGGTACTCTCCCATGAAGGGAAAGAGATTTTTCAAGCTCTCATGTGACATATGTCCTCCCCGGAGAGTAGCATAAGGAATACACTGCGAAAAAGAAAGCACAGAATGATGAGGAGGAATGAATAGATGTACATCGCGCTCTCGCTCGGATGCGGTGCCCTCGTGGCCCTCATGGTGCAGTGTAACGGGCTCATCCAGATCGGACTCGGGTCTCTGTCCGCGCTGACGGTGGTCCACGTGGTGGGGCTATTTGCCGCGCTGCTCTACTGGAGGCTCGTACCTTTGGGCGGAGACCCGGACTTCGATGTGAGCCGGGCGCCGTGGTGGTTTCTCAGCGCAGGCATTCTCGGTATCGGGGTGGTCCTGCTGAACATGATCGTCTTCGCCGAGGCCGGAATCCTCCTCGCCCTTGGGGGAACCCTCGCAGGCCAGACCCTCACCGCCTACGTGGTTGAGCTGACGTCGTGGAACCGTAGCGGCAGATCGCCCGTCGTACAGAGGCTGATGGTCCTCCTGCTCATCGTTCCTGGAACCATCCTGATAGGTCTTCAGAGCGGCGCGGGTACCTTCCTCATCTTCCTCGCCTTCGTGCCCGGTGTGATTCTGGTTGTGCAATCGATGTTCAACAGCTACAATTCGAGCCGATGGGGCCATCCGCGCATGCTCGTGTTCAACTATGTGAGTGCGCTGCTGGTGCTGCTTCCCCTCGGAATGATTACCGGCGCGTTCCGCCATCTCTCACTCGAGGCTATCGGCAGCGTGCCGCCTCTCGCCCTGCTCGGCGGCGGCGTGCTCGGAGTGTCGGTAGTCGGGACGATTACCTTCCTGCTCAAGCGGACCTCGCCGATCAAGACCTTTCTCGGCCTCTACACGGGGCAACTAGGCGTGGGAGTGTTCATCGACACTGCTCTCGGGCAGGAGATCCACCCGGCGAAGCTCGCGGGAGTCGCCCTGGTCGCCCTCGGCCTCTTCTCGGGCGAGTTGAGCAGATACATGCGCCGCGGCACCACCGAGGCGTGAGATAGGAGGCAAGAGATGGAAAGAGACGAGAGAGTGTATGCGGCCCTCGAAGAGCTCGGGATCGAGTACACGAAACATAACCACCCGCCCGTCTACACCGTGGAGGAGGCAAAGGCGCACTGGGACGGGATCGAGGGAAGCCACGTGAAGAACCTCTTTTTACGCAACAAGAAGGGTAACCGGCACTACCTCGTGGTCATGGAACACGCGACGCCGCTAGACCTAAAAGAGCTGGGTCGAAGATTGGGTACGGGAGGTCTCAGCTTTGCCTCTGAGCGCAGGCTCGAGAAGTATTTGGGCCTCAGCCCCGGCTCCGTCTCGATCTTCGGCATCCTCAACGACGAGAACCACGAGGTGCACGTCATCATCGAAGAGAAGCTGATGGAGAGGGAGCTGATCAACTTCCACCCGAACGTGAACACCGCCACTCTCACCATCAGCACGCAGGGTCTGAAGAAGTTCCTCGATCAGTACGGGAACGAGGTTCGCTTCGTACGGTTTTGAGCCGCCGAGGCTCCGTCGACAGGCCAACGAAGCGATAATGAGGCACGAAAAACATCCCAGCCGGCCTTTACATGTGATCTGCGCGAGTAGAGAATTATATTAATGTTATCTACCGGCACTGCAGAATACTCCGGCGCCACGAGTTTGTGACTCTATCGGATGGATACATATAAAGGAGAAAAGACTTGAAAAACAGTATGCGGAACAGAGCTTTCGTGACGCTAGGCCTAGTCGTATTTTTCGTGTTTGGCCAGACCGCCGTCTTTCCCGAAACGGCAGACAAGGGTTTATCCTTCTGGATAGATGCGGAGTCAGGCGCCGCCTTTACCGGCTACAACGACGTACAGATACCGGCGGATACCGGCACCCGCTTCTCTCTTGCCGACGACCTTACGCCGGACCCTGTATGGTTTTATCGCCTGCAGGCCGGTGTAGACCTCGACAGACACTCCCTTTTTCTTCTCTACGCACCCCTGGAGGTAACGAGCACCGGCAGTCTCTCTAAAGATATCGATTTCTACGGTAAGACTTTCCCCGCCAGCTCCGACCTCGTGGGGAGCTTCAAGTTCAATTCGTACCGTCTTACCTATGCTTATACCCTCATAGAGCGGAGTTCCTTCAACTTCGCCGCGGGGCTTACCGGAAAGATCAGAGACGCCTCCATTTCCCTCGAAGAAGCGAACGGTTCGACCGAGGCGACTCGCAGCAACTTCGGATTTGTGCCTCTTATTCACCTTTCCGCCCGTTGGAACTTTGCCCCTCCCTTTTCACTGCTCCTCGAAGGCGACGGGCTTGCGGCCCCTCAGGGGAGAGCCGAAGACTTCCTCCTCGCCCTCCTCTACTCTCCGGAGGAGAAAACCGACCTCCGCATAGGCTACCGCCTCCTCGAGGGGGGATCCGACGGGGGAGGCTCCGTCTATACGTTCAGTATGTTTCACTACCTGAGCGTGGGACTGCGTAAGCGTTTTTAGAGGCCGCCGAAATGATTAAGCAATTGGGTGAAGCAGCAGGGCCTTGCCGCCATTAACTCATTCTTTGCCCAGAATCCGCAGCGTTTTCCTGTTTCGACTTTACCTCTTTCGGTCGTACCGCTTTCCGGCGAACATTATTCGAGCCTCAGCGTTACAGTCACTCGATTTCCTTCGCGGTTGTCCACCTCCATCTCCCCGCCAAACTGGTAAGCGTAGCTTTGTACCAGGGTAAGACCAAAGCCGTAGTTGCCGTCTTGGACGATTTCATCAGGCATGCCGCTGCCGTTGTCCTCCACGGTGATCCGCAAAAGGCGATCATCCAGTTGCTCGAGCGCCACTCGGATGCGCCCGCTCTCGTGCTCGGCAAAGGCGTATTTGATGGAATTGGTCACGAGCTCGTTGACAATGATGCCGATGGGCAGGGACTGCTTTGCAGTGACATTTACGTCCTCTATTTGAGTCTCCAATTGTACGGACTCACGGTAGAGGTAGGTTGATTCGATATCCTCTATCAACGCATCAAGGAAGGCAGAGACGTGCACGGAATCCACGTACTCTCCGGTGTAGAGAGTTTGGTAGATGTTCTGCATAATGCGGATTTTGTTCTGCACCTCCTCAAGAGCATTGAAGATAGCGGGATCCTCGGAAGAGCTGCTGTGCAGGGAGAGGATGCTCAAAATCGTGCCCATGTGGTTCTTGATGCGGTGATGCACCTCATGGAGAAGCTGCTCTTTCTCGTGGAGAAGCTGTTTTACCTCCGCCTCCTTTCCCTTGAGGCGCGTGATGTTGGTGTAGGTGGCCACAATGCCGGTGAAGGTTCCCTCCACCATAATCGGTGAGCCCGCCACAATCACGTTCAGCGCCTCCCCGTCCTTGGTGTAGCGCACCGTCTCGGTGGGCGGCACGGGACGGCCGCCGCTGACTTGCCGGGTGAGACCCAGCGCCTCGTCGTAGGTACTGGGATCCTTACCGCCCACCAGCTCGTCCAGGTCCCGGCCGATTGCCTCCTCCTTGGCGTAGCCGAAGAGCCGTTCGGCCCCGGGATTCCACTCCTTTATCTGGTTTTCAGTATCCAGGGTGAGAATAGCGTTAGGAGTGGATGTGAGGATGGCCTCCATGTAGAGGGTCCGCTCTTCGTTGATTCGCTCATACTCCCGGCGGTCGGTCATATCCTCCATCATCAGAATGGCGCCGTCGAACGCATGCTTGTTGCGCATAGGCACTGCGATGATCCAGAGATAGCGCTTTTTACCGTAGATCGACTCGAAGTAAGTTTCGAACTCGATCTGATCCTCCCCTGAGGCAATACGCTCGATCTCCGCCGGCTTCATCATCTCCCCCACAGAGCTCATCTCCCGGATATCGCACCCAATAGCCGCCGACTCGTCCTCATCCTCAGGCACCCCTACGATCCGCCTGGCCGCCGGATTTTCATAGGTAATCCGAAAATCACGGTCCAGATAGAAAAAGCCCACCGGTGAGTGCTCCACAATACTCCGCAGGCTCTCGCGAGTCTGTTTGGAGCCGGTAATGTCCCGCGCACTCGTGCGGATGCCGAGAGACTTGCCCTGTTCGTCATAGATCGGCTGCAGGCTGACGCTGATCCACTTCACGCTGCCGTCTTTGCAGATGCAGCGAAACTCGCGCTGGTCCATCACAGCCCCCTCTTCAAAGCCTTGCCTGAGCTCTTCTCTTACCTTCGGCCAGTCCTCTTCGTGGGCCAGCGGCTTGGGGTAGTCGGGCATCCGGTAGCACTCGGCGGGGCTGTAGCCGGTAATCCGCTCCACTGCCGGGTTGACCCACACAAGGCCTCCGTCAGTGCCGATCCAGTCTTCCCAGTCGTAGGTAAAATCGGCCACTGCCCGCAGCCGTTCACGGCTTTGCCGCAAGTCCTCCTCCGCCCGCTTGCGCCCGCTGATATCCCGGGTAGTGACAATGGTTCCCTCCCGATAACCCCGCTCGTCAAAAAGAGGCTTGGTAAAGGACTCGCACCAGACCGTCGAGCCGTCCTTACGGATCATTTCTAGCTCGAGCTGCTGAAAAGAGGTGTCGCCGGGCTTCCGCGAGCGGTAGGCCTGCACTGCCCGGGCAAAGGAGTCGGGAGTAAGGAGTTCCTCACTGCTCTTTTGCAAATACTCCTCCTGAGTGTAGCCCAGGATCGACTCCACTGCAGGGCTCACGTAGGTTGGCTGGAAGTGCTCGTCTGTGGTGGTAATCATTTCGCCGGCGTTCTCGGCAATTAGGCGGTACTTCCGCTCGTGGAGCTGAGTCTGGCGGTGGGCTCGGAAGAGGCGGTAGGCCATTTTTATCGCCTGTATGATGAAAAACTCCCCTGAAGACTTCTGTACGATTCCGTAACTGGTGATCGCCTCCACCCGGTTTACGTACTCCTCCTCGGTGTGGCAGGTGAGGAAGACCACCGGCAGCTCCCGACGCTCCATAATGGCCCTGGCAGCGTCGGTCCCGTCCATCCCCTCGCCAAGGTCGATATCCATCAGTACGAGGGACACCGCCTGCTCCTGTACTGCCGTCTCCACAGCCGCCTCACCGGTGTGTACCGTGCGGACCGCATACCCATGCTTCTCCAGCATTCGGGCTTCATTGAGCGCGATCAGCGCCTCATCCTCTACCAAAAGTACTATCTCCGGCATCCCAGCCACCTCAGCCCAGGTTCCCCCCAAGCATTTGCCTCATGATAACCCTAATCGTCTCCCGTCGCAAGCTGGGCCGGGGTTCAACAAGATTTTCCGGTGGATGGCGAGGTATATTATTTGCGAACCCCCGTCGAGAGCTGAACCATTGGCAGGCATAGCAATACAATCCGTTCTCAAACAACGTACGAGGCTGCGGTTTCATGCCGGAATGCACTCCGCCGATAATCTTCACCGGAAGCGAGAACGGTTTTTCAGCTGCTCTCGGAAGTTTTACGCCAAAGCGGCCATGCAATGTACACCGGCCGCTCTTTGGCCGAAAAACATCTTTCATACCTACCGCTTTTCATTCATACCAGCTACTTTCACTTCAGTTCATATTGCGGGCTTCCTCATAGGTTATAGTTTTTTAAGCTTGCGAGACTTCGGAAGAACTTAGTCCGCGAGTAAGACCCTTTGCATTCCGCCTTCAATCTCACGTCATATTTGCCTGCTGCTTTTTAATAAAGAAATACCATGTAGCTGCCATGCCGATATCCGGTTCACCATCTATCAACGTCTGAATATCCTTCATAGACGCAATTTTCTTGCCCAAATCGTCCTTCAAGGTTTTCCCGTCAAAATCAAGCAGCTTTTTCCCATTAGCGTCGCGAATGCTCTTGCGATCTATCTGCCCAAACAAAGCGGCATTCCAGCCTCTAACGTAATTGCGGTCTATTTCTCCCATCTTCCTACCCGAACCATCTCTCAAATATGTTCCATCATAGGTATACTTTGCCATGCTCGCCTCCTAATTTCTGCATGAACGTTGGTCTGAAATATAGTATATCCCTGTTTTACAGGAATTCCCGGTATGGTATCGCAGTGTGTCCCGACCCTAGCCAACCGCAATCCGAAAGATAATTACAAGCGAAATATCTATCTGTACGGTGATACGACGGTTATCGGTGCATCAAACCTCGAATCGAGCATTGGCGGGTGGCCCGGCATTTCCGATTCCGTACGTAATTCGACGAACTCATTCTTGAAGTCAACGTCAATTCATGGTATTTTAGTTGTACACAATATAATTGTGTACAAAACTATGGTGTACTACCTAAAGGACGTCTACATGAGCGATGAAGAGTGTCTCAATGAGATAAACCTCGACAACCAATGCTGTTTTGCTCTCTACGCCGCCACTCGGGCCGTACTCAAATCCCTGAAGCCTTACCTCGACACTCTAGGAGTTACCTATCCCCAGTACCTCGTGCTCCTTGTTTTGTGGGAAAGCTCCCCCGCAACGGTGGGGCATATTGCGCAACGCCTCTTCTTGGACACTGGCACCATTACTCCACTGCTCAAGCGAATGGCGGAGAACGGTCTGATAACGCGGGAACGCAGCACCAAGGATGAACGGATCGTGTACGTTCACCTTACGGAGAAGGGGTGGAAGCTGAAGGAGCACGCGGTCAACATGCCGCTGAACATGCTGAACAAAGAGACGCTGACTGAAGAGCGGTTCTACCGCCTTCGGGAGGAGCTTTTTTCGATCATACACATTTTACAGGAATAACAATGAGGAGGATACATGTCTGAACGTATCATTATTATTGGCGGTTCCGCCGCCGGACCAAAAGCTGCCGCGCGCGCCCGACGAATGGACCCAAAGGCACAAATCACTATCATTCAAAAAGAAAAGTATCTTTCCATGGCCTCCTGCGGCTACCCCTACTACGTGGGCGGCTTCTTCGACGACCGGAACATGCTGATCAGCACGCCAACCGGCGTTATCCGCGACCCGAAGTTCTTCATGAATGCCAAGGGGATCGTGGCGAAAACGGAAACAGAAGCTACCGCTATCGATCCGAAGGAGCAGACGGTGACGGTAAAAGCCCTCTCTAACGGCGAAACCGAAACCCTCTCCTATGACAAGCTGATCATCGCTACCGGCGCCTCCCCCAAAATGCCGCCGATTCCCGGCATCAAGCTGGAGGGCATCACCCCACTGCAGTCCCTCCCGGATGCCGACTATCTCCGGAAGATCAGGGATGAAGGGAAGATTAAGAAGGCAGTCGTGGTCGGGGGCGGCCTCATCGGCGTAGAGACAGCAGAGGCTCTTCACCTTGCCGGAATGGATGTCATCGTGGTCGAAATGCTCCCGAACATCCTCTCCTTCATGAACCCCCAGTTGGCAAGCCTGGTTGAGAAGCACATGAAGGCGAAGGGTGCTCACGTCGTTACGGACAACGGGGTGAAAGAGTTCCTCGGTTCCGACGGAAAGCTCGAAGCGGTAAAGCTCTCCAACGGTACGGAGATTCCCGCTCAGCTCGCCGTCATGGCGATCGGTGTAACACCGAACGTTGCCATAGCCAAGGATGCGGGCATCCAGGTAGGAAAGCTTGGCGGTATTACTGTGGATGAATACATGCGCACTAACGTGCCTAACGTCTACGCCATCGGAGACTGCATCGAGGTGACCCAGCGCCAGACCGGGAAGAAGGTCCACGCTCCCTACGGCGACCTGGCGAACCTGCAGGGCAGAGTAGCCGGAGAGAACGCCGTTAGCAACGACAGCGTCACCTACCCAGGCACTGTTCAGACCGGCATATGCAAGGTCTTCGACTACACCGTCGGCACAACCGGCCTGACCGAGGAAGACGCTCGCCAGGCTGGTTTCGATCCGGTGAGTATCGTCACTGCCGGACCCGACAAGCCGGGATTCATGCAGGGCAAACCGCTCATCTCATCAATGGTTGCTGATCGAAAAAGCAGCCAAATCCTCGGCTTTCAGTGTATTGGAATGGGAGACGTGAGCAAACAGGTAGCTCAAGCCGCCACGGCCGTGCAGGGAAGACTCACCCTCAACGATGCGGTAAACCTCGACCTGCCTTACGCTCCTCCGTTCCAATTGGCCATAGACAACTTCATCGGCACCGCTCACGTACTGCAGAACAAGATGCGGGGCCTGTTTACCGGCATCTCCGCTGAGGAGGTAAAGAAGAAGACCGATGCCGGTACGGAGGCTTTCATACTCGATGTGCGCGGTCCTGATGAATACGAACAGATGCGGATCGGAATCGGCGAGCACCTCATTCCTCTCGGCGCACTGCGGAACCGGCTTAACGAGCTTCCCGAGGACAAGGGAAAGGAGATCATCATCTACTGCAAGTTATCACTCCGCGGTTACGAAGCCGCTCGCTGTTTAATAGGGCAAGGCTACACGAATATAAAAGTCCTGGAAGGCGGCGTTCTGGCATGGCCGTACTGCCGGGAGAAGTAGCAGGAACAGTAGTCTGATGCCAGTACCATGAACCAACGGCCGTGGAACCATCCACAGCCGTTGGTTCCTCTCTATTGCCGAAACCAGCAGCGGCGGTGAGGCAAGCAGCTCGCGGAAATGAACTGCGCGGCTTCCTTGATTACGGCTACGGTTGCTTCATTATCCTCAAGCATAACGTTCTCCCACCGACGGAACTCTCGCTGTACCATAGATCGAGCTATAGCGTTCCGCAGCTTCCACAATTTGGGCTATACGCAGGCTTGGACTACCGGCGGTATTGACTCAGCCGAACGAAATTCGTAGCATCTATGCTTATGAGAAAACTACTGGTTCTGCTGGGGTTCTCAATCCTCGCCGGGGCTTGTGCAACCGCACCTCCATATGAAAACAGCGACAGCGCTCTAAGACCACAGAATGTAACAGGAATTCGCTCTGTTGAGATTGTGGCGTCCAACTCGAATATTGTCATCAAAGGCAATCCGCAGTCAGAGCTTGTCATTTACGATACCCCGAATGTCTATACCCGAAACGGAGATACACTGCTCGTAGAAGTGAACAATGCGGAAAAGTTTCGTATGCGAGTTCCCCGCAGAGCCCATGTGTATATTGAAAACAGTAATGGTACCCTGCTTTTGTCGGAAGTATTCGGTGATATTGAAGCCGAGCTCAACAATACCGAAGTATTTGTTCACAATCCCGGGCAGCGACTGGAAATAGAAACGACCAACGGCCCCATCAACATAATCAAACGCAGCGGCCGGATCCTAGATTATTCGGCCGCAACTACCAACGCCGGCATATATGCCATCATACCTCCGGAGAACTTGAATATCGAATTGGAAACCAGCAACGGCTATTTCAATATCAATAATTTACCGGTTACTCTGGTAGCAAGAAATGCCGAAGAGTTCATCGGCTACATCGGCAGCCAAGACTCGGGCACGCTTAATCTGGAAACCACAAACAATACCATTACGCTCGAACCGGTCGGACTAAAGAGCGGAACTACTATGCTTACCACCGGGTTAGTCAGCGGTTACCAGCAGCTCCTGAAGAGACGTATACAACAGTTTATGGGTACGGTAAATAAGAACTTCGCCGACACCCTCCGTGAAATCCTGAAAGAGAGCGAGTCATCCGCCGCCTCCGTCCCCGCTTCTTCCGGCAGCGATATGAGCGGGGGGCAGCCCCCTCGGCAGTCCGCAGCAGTTCCCGAACCTCTGCGCACAGTAGTCTTTCCCTTCGAGGAGACCAATGCGCCGGCCAAGAAAATGGGTTTAGGTCCTGCGCTCTCGGAGATGCTGATTACCGCCATTGCCAACTCGCCCTCGGTAACGGTAATCGAGCGCAGCCGGATCAATTCCATTCTGGAAGAGTCGAAGTACCAGATGTCCGGCTATACCACAGCCGAAGAGTCGATCGAAATCGGCAATCTGCTGAACTCTGAAATTATTATTGTCGGCAGCGTAAGCCGTTTCGGAGAACGGGTTGAATTGGATACGCGGGTAATCCGTCTGCAAACCGGCGAGGTCCTCTTTACCCAGTACGGCAGCAGTCCCAACGATAAACTCCGAGAGATGGTAAATACTCTCGGCCGTGAAATCGGCAATTCGATCGCCGATATTTCGTATATTCCTGCAGAAGCAGAGAATTAACCCTCCATAAAAATCAACTGGTTGCCTACCCACAAGCGCAGCTTGCTGCGGCGTCTGATTCTGCTGCTTCGGAATCTTCTCCACTGTTCGGCGTCTCTGAGAAGCTCTTTGTGCCGCTCATCGCCCACCGCGACGTCCAGGTCTGCATCGAACATTCTGAACCACCTCGTTCATACTCAAAAGCCGCTTCGCACAATACTCCTTGCACACGTCACACGATTAATCATAAATCGTTATGTAGCTTTTACTTCTTAATTGCATAATTGTAAAGTAACACTTCAATAAATTTTGCTCTGGTTTTTTAAGTGTGTTCGCAAAAACCGATTACGAGACCGAGAGCACGCGGGAAAAAGCCCGATACCTCGGGCGATTTTTAGCTGCATCAAACACGGCAAACAGCACCTGTTCGAACTTCCGCTCAAACATTCCGCCCTGCCCTACATACTCGCGGAACAGCCTAGCCACCATCATCGGATCGTTCCCAAAGACGCCGCACCCCCAGGCTCCGAGGACCAAGTTTCGGCAGCCGTGGCTGTACGCAGCGGCGAGCACTTTGCCTATTCTCTCACGCAACACCTCTTCTATTCTCTGCGCATCTGCAGCGTGCTCCCGTTTAAGGGCCGCTGCATTCGGAGCCGCACAGGAGACAACATCCACATAATAAGGGGTATCAAGAAGACGGCCGTCTTCGCCCCTAAATACGGGACACTCGGGAGAGTAGATCAATCTATCACTGTACAACAGGCTTTTGTGCCGGCGATGATAATCATAGAACTCGAGACATTCGGAAAGGCTCTTTACCAGTCCCGAGCTTCTTGCCAATGACTCTTCCTGCGCTCCGGCTCCTGACTTGAAGCCGCCGCCGGGCTTCCGTGCAGAGGCAAAATTCAACACTCCCAGCCGGCCCTCTGGTCCGGCTTCTGCCAATCGAAAAGCTCCTGCAAGCGTCGTTTCTTCACTGACCTCAATGCTGCCAGCTTCTCGATGTTCGGGGTTTTTTCGCACCGCTGCCACCATCCCCTCCAGCTTCTCGGGGCTATAGCATGTTGTCCCGGTGACACATCGGCGTATTGCCTCGCCAAGGTCGACATGCGCGCCGGAGGGGCTCTCGTAGCCTCCGGCCTCGAGTATCTGGAGTGTTTCTTCGGCTATGCGTTGGCGTTCTTTTCTCATAAGTTTTCTGCAACGCTTAAGTTTTCTGCAACGCTCCAAAAACCCCCAAAAGACCGCACTTTCAGTTCATCCGGCCTCTATCTTCCAGGCTATCTGTGCCTCTATCATGTAGACCACGCGTGCCTCAATAACGCAGTCATAGATACCACGAAGCTAACGGGGAAACAAAACACCCAGCACCTGATTAACCGAGTGCAGTTCTTGAATGAATCTATCCCGCTGCCCGGCCGTTACCAATCCCTTCTTTTGAGCAGTGTAGAACTCGTCCGCCAGAGCTTCGAGTGACTCGATTGCCCCCGGGGTGTCCAGGTCGTCATTCATTCTGGTGGTAAAGAGAAGTTGCACCTCCCTGATCAAATTTTCAACGGAGTGCTCGCTGCCGGGGCGGTAGGTCTTATGCGCTCTGGCCGGTTCTTCGGGGCTGTGCTCACGCTTGGAGCCGCTCCGGATAGTCTCGAGGGTCTGACGGATAGTTGAAAAGTGGCGGCAGCATTCATCGATGTGCTCTTCGGTTATATTGAGTTGACGGCGATAGTGGGCGCACATCAGCATGAAGCGGACCTGTTGCGGGGAGCAGCCGTGTGCATAGGCGTCCTTGGGATACATGGTGTTGCCCTTTGATTTAGACATTTTCTCACCTCCCACGATCAGATGCTCTCCGTGCAGCCAGTAATGGGCCAGTTCATTTCCTGAATAGGATTCCAATATGGCACGGTTGTAGTCGTCCTCGTTTTTAAGCCGCTTTATCGCCTTATCTTCGATATCTGTAAAATTGATAGCCCGTTCGACCCGGAACCCAAGGTATTCAAGATATTTGTGCAGTACATCTTTGAATATATAGGTACGGTAGTTTCCCAAGTGCTGCTGCTGATACACCGAAGGGCCGCAGGTAAACAGTTATACATCTCCGGCCTGTCGCGGGACAAAAACTTCCAGTCGTTTTGTCATAGTATTATACAATGCTGGCTGCTGTGTGCTCTTATCATTAGACATGGTGCGAGTATAATCGAAGAGGAAGAGGATTTTCAAATCGAGTTGCTTTGTACCAATCTCATGCGGAAGGATTGTACGCAAAACGGGCGGTACCAGCCGGCACCGCCCGCAGAATCGTGGACTCTACTCTTTTTATCGAGATAAATCGTCGCCCATGAGCTTCACATACTCTTCCACAGGCGCTCCCTGAAGAGCAAGGTCGATAATCTGCTTGCCTAGCGGCATGAGTTCGTCGGTATAGAACTGCTTGATCTCCTTGTGAAAGAACTCTTGGAGGATCTCCGCACCGCGGTCATAGCCGTCCTCACCGACCTCGAGCTGCTCTTCGACCTGCAGCATTCCTTTAGGAATCTCCTGACCGTTGACCTTCAAGGACGGAAACGAATATCCGAGCAACGAACACCGTGCTTCCTCGATTTGTCCCGGTCGGAACTTGAGGTTGCCGCGGCGGGCCATGTACTCACGCGCCAGCCATTCGGGCTGGAAGCCGACACTGTAGGCCCCTATGTACTGGTTGGGGATGAGCACGTACTTTGTCCGTGGCGTGTTCTTGATCAAGTCCAGCAGCAAGTTGGCATGGCGAACCCGCTTACCCGTGGCAAAGGGCCAGTAAGAGCCCACGCCTTCGCTCGATATTCCCTCGGTGGTGACAATACTCGGATTCGAATGGCCGCGAGGAGCAACGAGCCGCCACAGCCACCCGAGTGCAGCCGGCAGTACGTGAAGCATACCAATGATTCCGTAGTTGGGATTATCGCGAGTGCACGGCGGCGTCCGTACACCAAAGCTTCGGACGTCTACATCGATCGGGCCCTGCACGGTGTTGGGAACAAAATGGCGGGGCATGATCACTCGCGGATTCGGGCAGCGCTTGCCCGGGGCATCCATCGTGTGCTCCCACAGCAGAATAGTCGAGTTGGGCTGGCCTTCGATGTTGAGGAAGATAAGCGGCTCCGGAGGGGCAATGGTCAAGCGCTCGAGGTGCGGCTCGGTCCCGTACTCGGTAAGATGATCAACCCGGAGAAACCAGCCGGCCTCGGCATCTTCAATGACAAGTTTTCCGTCCTTATGCTGCAGGTACGGGGCGGCCAGTGCCATATCGTCTGCTACCGGGTGCAGTTCGCAAGTGTCGAGCAACTCCAGGTAATGACGCTCACCGGTGACGGTATCTTCACCAAACAAGATGCGCCCATCGGGTTCCCGCTGGATTGCCTGCGTCAACTCGCTCTTGCCGCCTCCCGAGGCGCCCTCATGCATGATGGTGTACTCATTATCGTAAGGCGTTACGAGCCGTACCGCAGAACTGTGAAGCGTGGTCCAACCTTCTTCTTCACCTCGATTGAGCAGAAAGCCGTAGACCCCTTTCTTCGCACTCGGGCCGGGGTAGAGGTTGTAAGAAAACAACTCGTGCATCTCCGGCAAGCGGTTGTGCACTACAACCTGTTTACCGTCAAAATGAGTATGCCGAAACGGAGGGGCAAGGTAGATGACTGCACTGGGCTCAAAGCCTTCGGGAATCTGATCTTTGGGGATGAATCCCTGCAGGTCGGCAAGGCCTGCAACAAAGAATCCCGAGTTATCGGGACCGACAAGAAGCGACGGATAGCCGCGCTCTTTGTCGCCGGACATGAAAGGCATGACTATAAGCCGTCCTTGCTGTTTGAACCACTCGAAGGTTTCCGTACGGACAGGGTCGAAACTTGTGCCAAAGCGATCTTGGTAACGCGTTTTGTCAGTCGGACCGTCGTCGGCTATGACCATTGCATCCGGGTCGCGGCGGCGCATGTAGGGCTCGGTGTAGTTCACCGCGGCTCCGTTCTTACAGCGCGCAACTGTGGCTTCTACATAACGGCCCTTACCGGGCACATCGTAGGCGACTTCTACTTTGTCTTCATCGCTTTCCAGATAGGCAAGGTTGAGTAAATGCTCCCGGCTCTCCGGTACCACCACCTCTACCGAATTGAGTACATCGGCCAGCTCGGCAGGAAGCGAGAATCGTGAAAGGATAGAATCTGTAAATCTTTTTTCCATCGGGTCCTCCAAACGCAAACAAAATGCAAGAACATGCATTTCATATGCATTCATTCTATATTTATTTATATTATCGTAAAGCTGCTGAAAACTTCAAGAGGCCGGAGAGGCATTCCCCGAAAACAATCGTAATAGCGTGAGCTTTGCAAGTGTAGATCTGAACAACCGCAATATTGCAGTGTCTATCGAAAGCTGCACGGCTTGCTGCAGTATGTGAGCCTTGGTCTATACTAACTAAATATTTTGACCATTGTTAAAATACTATAAATGACATATATAATTCCATAAATATACATTTCTTCCTGTATCTATCTTGCCCATGCCTCTCCTCTAGTTATTACTGCTTCACTCCGCTTCCTGCATGGCAATCGGGCAGAACATCATAGACGCCTCTTTCTGGGCTCAGATTTCGATCAACGTGATGGGCAAGGGGTACGGAAGATACACGCACTACGAAGCAAAGTAGTCTTTATAAGTGCAGCCGCAAAACCTTTGGCACTTTTTATTAGAGTTATAATTGTTACATTTCCATAGGTAATGCCGGCCTTGTTCATGTTTTACGGGCTATACCTCTCATAATTACCCAATATTTAACGGTTTTTCTCTTACTGTGGTTGAAAACTTTCAATTTTTTCATTAGATTTCTAACTATTCACTATGCGTAAGTTGAGTATTTCATTGCTCCTCTACGTAAATTTACACTATTAATAGGAGTGTTCGATGAGAAAATTTTCAAAGTTCCTGACCGTTGCTGTGCTTATCACGGTCGTTGCGACCAGTGCGATATTCGCCAATGGTAAGCAGGAGGGCGAAGAACAGAAGACCGCCAGACTTGCCTATGTAAACTGGGCCGAAAGTGTGGCCTACACCCACGTTGCTCAGGTCGTGCTGGAAGAGAAGATGGGCTACGATGTGACTATCACCTCCGCCGATGCGGCTCCGGCATATACCTCTGTTGCTCAGGGTGATAACGATGTGTTCATGGAGACGTGGCCGGTGCTGCATGCCGATTACCTGGATAAGTACGCAGATTCGCTCTACGATGTAGGCATAATCTACGAAGGAACCCAGGTAGGACTCGTTGTCCCGCAGTACATGATCGATGAAGGTGTGGAGACGATTTCCGATCTAAAGAAGCCCGAAGTGAAGAAAAAGCTCAATGCCGAGATTACCGGCATCGATTCCGGCGCCGGTGTGATGCAGGATATCGAAAACGAAGTGATACCCGGATACGGACTCAATGAAGCCGGCTACAAGTTAGTGGCCTCCAGCGGTCCTGCCATGACTTCCGCTTTGAAGAAGGCGGTGGAGAGCAACGAATATATCGTTGTTGCCGGATGGAAACCCCATTGGAAGTTTGGCGTATGGGATCTGGCGTTTCTCAAGCAGGACGGTCCGCAAGTATGGAGTACCGGCAACATCCATCTCTACGGTAACGTCAATCTGAAGGAGCAGAAGCCGGAGCTGGCTCAGTTTCTGAACAATATGTACTTTACCGATGCAGAGATGGGCAGCCTTCTGGTTGCCTATAAGAACTACGACGATGCTACCGAGATGGCCAAAGCATGGGTCGAGGAGAATCCGTCCGCATGGGAGGACTGGATTCCATAGAATCCAGCCGGTTTTTTCGTACAAATTCTTTAGGAACCGTCCGCGCATACGCGGGCGGTTCTTTTCAATACATTGCAGAGTGCCGCCTAGCTGCTTCATACTATGAGCTGCAGCAGGGAACTTGCGACGTCGCAAATTCCACTACACGGATGTAACCCGTGCGATGCTGCACAAGGCCTTAGTCATGACGCAGTCATTATATTTCAATGTAGAGACATTTGAATGGACTGCAGGCTTCGAATGGTGACGATGCGGATCAGCCGCTTCCGGCTCAACAAAGTCAGCGCCTCCGATGCGAGATGGATGCGGAGCTGCTCACTCGCTTAGGCAAAAACCTGCACACAGGTGCACGCCTGAATCGGAACGGCACGCTCTCACTGGGAACTGGCACGAAGAATGGATTTAAACCATCTATAACATCATATGCTAAAAGCACTTAAAAGATTTTTGCATTCCCGCTTCTTTGATAAATCCGTAATTCTCAAGAGCATAAGGAAATATCAACGTTTTAAACCCATTCTTCGTGCCACTTCCCTCTCTCTGCAGTTGGAACAGCGCTACAGCAGGACTAGTTCTTCAGTGCCGACTAGCCATTGCGCAGAAAGCCCGGATCCGCTACCCTAAACGCATGAGCACAACAATCGCATCCTGGAACGTCAACGGCATCCGGGCGGCTGCCAAGAAAGGGCTGCTCGATTACATGATGAGAGAGGCGGCGGATATCGTCTGCCTGCAGGAGACCAAAGCCAGACGGCAGCAGCTTCCGGAGGAACTCACCGTACCCGAGGGCTACACCTCCTACTTCAGCTCCGCAGAAAAGTCGGGCTACTCCGGCGTGGCGGCCTACTGCAGGCGGGAGCCGCTGTCGGTGCAGGAACTGGGGGTGCAGGAGTACGATGCGGAGGGCCGCGCCCTGGTGCTGGAGTACCCCGAGTTTGTGCTGATCAACGGCTACTTTCCCAACAGCCAGGCAGAGGGCGCCCGGCTGGAGTACAAGCTGGGCTACTGCAACACCGTGCTGGAGCTCTGCAACAAGCTCGTGAACGAGGGCAAGCAGGTGGTGATCTGCGGGGACTATAATATCGCCCACAAGCCAATTGACCTGGCGCGGCCAAAGCAGAACGAAGGAAACCCGGGCTACCTCCCCGAGGAGCGCCAGTGGATGACCCGCTTCCTGGATTCCGGCTACGTGGACACCTTTCGCATGTTCACCGCTGAGGGGGGCCACTACACTTGGTGGTCATACCGAACTCGCGGGCGCGAGCGGAACGTCGGATGGAGGCTGGACTACTTCTGCGTGAACAAGAACTTTGCCGAGCAGGTTGCGAGCTCGGAAATCCGCTCTGAGGTCTACGGCTCGGACCACTGTCCGGTGGTGCTACGGCTCGAAGAGCGCTAATGCGGCTGCGCTCGAGCAGCGCTGTTGCAGGGGGCCTTTTCGGGCGGCCGTTGCGGCGGCCGGCATTCGACCGCCGCATTCTTTGCTCCCCCGAGCCTCAGGAGCTCCTCTTCCGGCACTCCTCCATGATGCCCTGCCAGCCGGCAGCCCTCGCGCTTCTGCTCGTCCGTGAGGTAGCAGTTCTCGAGGATCACCTTGACGATCGCACCGGCATCATGGGTTGTCTATACTCACACTCCCGCCACACTCCCGATAGGAGGAAGGCGGCCCTCAAAGCGGAAAACGAATAAAGAAGGCGGGGTGCGGCTTCCGCTGTACCTCTATGGTACCGCCGAGCTGGGCAACGAGCGCATCTACGAGCTGAAGACCAAGGGTGTCCTGCCGCTGAAAAGAGAAGTCCTCCGGCAGCGGAGTGCCGCTGTGCTCTATCGTGAGCAGGAAGGTGCCGCCCTCTTGCCGGTAGCTTCCATAGAGCGTGAAATGAGGCTCGGGTTCCCCGGAAAAGGAGTATTTTAGCGCGTTCATCGCCAGCTCGTGGACAATCAAGCCCAGGGGAACCGCCTGTTTCGGATCCACCGTCAACTCATCGGATATGGAGGAGCGTACCGCCACCTCGGCTCCCTTGGAGGAGGAAAAGACGATGTTGAGCACATCGCTGATGTGCCTGGCGAGCTTGATGGAGTTAGCATCGGCCCACTCCTGACTGTGCAGCTTCTCGTGCAAAAGCATGATAGTGCGGATCTGCATAGAAAGATCGCCGATCGCGTGCTCCTCCGGGAGCTCCTGCATCTTCATGTGAATCAAGGCATTGACGATACCCAGGTTATTCTTGATCCGGTGGTGGGCCTCCCGGAGCATCAAATCCCGCTCCCGGGCCCGCTCATCAGCTCTGCGGGCGGCCTCGTTAGCATTCCGGAGGGCCTGGAAAACTACCTCTGCCCAGTAGTAGAGCGCAATCGCCACCCCGATCACGGCCGCCAGGATTATCGGAAGCCTTGCCCGGACCTCAGCATCTCCCCTGAACCACAGCACCCCGATCAATGCAGCGCCCACAAGGGCAAGCATATAATAGAGGCTACGGCGGGTAAAAAAGAGACCGGCAACGATCAAGAGGCTCACGATAATCAGCGGATTAACCATGAAGGCGAGAGGGAGTGTCTGCGGGAGGACAAAATAGGGCTGCAGCATGACACTTCCCAGCATTCCGAGCAGGAAGAGGCGCACGCCCCCCACCACAGCATCCCGTACTATGAGGCCCATGCCAAGGATGCCGAAGAGCAGGTTGAAGTAGCCAAAGATCATATTTGGCGCCAGCGGATGGAGTCCCATCCCTCTGATGGCGTAGAGAGTAAAAAGGATGAGCAGCAGCACCGCCGCGCTCATGCCGGCGCCAAAGAGGCGCCGAAGCGAAGCACGTCCCTCCAAATAGGAGATGGGGACCGATTCCTCGGGTCTAAACAGCTTGTATAGTATGCGAAGCATAAAAATCCCGCTTCACCCTCCTTAACTCGCCCAGTCTCTCCAGTACTCCATGCCGTCCTCTCTTCGCCCGCCGGCAGCGGGAAAACGGCAACGAAATACGGCAGCGTGTGGCACAAATGTACCATTTAATTCAATAGCTCAACTACTCTCAATGCTCCTTTCTGTTTCCAATTGCGAAGTCTGAGCATTTCAAAAATATTCGAGTTTTGCATGTACCCATATTGGACCGGCCCTGAAAATGGTTTTCCTATTCTTAAAATTGAGCTTTTTGGGTTGCTCTCCAAAGAAACTGGGTTTACACTATAATAAAGTAATTTAAAAAGGAGTACAGCATGATGAAAAAACGTGTTCTACTGGTAACTATTCTGTGCATCACAATCATCGCAACAGCATTTGCTGGAGGACAGGGCGAGAAAGAAAAGGCGGCGGAACCCGAAGGCCCTGTAGAGATCGAAGTGTGGAACCACTCGGGGAAAGGTCCGGAGCGGGAAGCTCTCGATGCAACTATCGAGAAATTCAACAACATGCAAGACGAAATCAAAGTCAACCTCACCCGTCTTCCAGAAGGGTCATACGGAGAACAGGTGAGCGCTGCCGCTCTCTCCGGGGATTTGCCTGATCTGCTGGATTTTGACGGTCCGAATCTCTACAACTATGCCTGGGCTGGCCACCTTATCCCCATCGATGACTACGTGCCGCAGGAGATGAAGAGCGATTTCCTCCCCTCCATTATTGCTCAGGGAACCTATGACGACAAGTTGTGGTCCCTCGGCCAATTCGACAGTGGGCTTGCAATCTGGGGCAACCGGGAGTACCTCGAGAAAGCGGGGGTGAGAATCCCCGAGAGTGTCGATGAGGCATGGACTTTCGAAGAGTTCAACGAGGTGCTTGAAAAACTGCAGGCCCTTGATGAGGTTGAGTACGCCATCGACTTCAAGATCAACTATGGTCAAGGTGAGTGGTATACCTATGCCTTCTCTCCGATTCTTCAGTCCTTTGGAGCCGATCTCATCGACCGTTCTAATTATCAATCTGCCGAAGGAGTTCTCAACGGTACTCAGGGCGTCAAAGCCATGAAATGGTTCCAAAGCCTCTTCGAGGAGGGCTATGCGAATCCCTCACCCGCCGGAGACGATTCTTTCTATGGAGCCAAAACAGCTGCTCTCTCCTACGTCGGCCACTGGATGAAGCAACCCCATATGGACGGGCTCGGGGATGACCTCGTGCTCATTCCCATGTTCAAGGGTCCGCAGGATCACGTCAGTGGCATGGGATCGTGGAACTGGGGCATTACCTCCAACACGGAGCATCCCGAAGCGGTCTGGAAGTTTATGAAGTTTCTCCTCTCTCCGGAAGAAATCCTTCGCATGACCGATGGCAACGGCGCCGTACCCGCTCGCGAGAGCGCCTTGGAACAGCGGGGAGAATATCAACCGGGAGGTATGCTCCACATCTTCCGCGAGCAGCTAAACACGATCGCCGTACCAAGACCGCAAACTCCTGCCTATCCGACCATTACCAGCGCTTTCGCCGAGGCTGTCCAGAATATCATCAACGGTGCAGACGTACAACAACAGCTCGACAAAGCGGTCCAGGAGATTGACCAAGACATCGAAGACAACCAGGGCTATCCAACCGAATAGAGAGTGCAGTGTGAGAGGGCGGAGTCTTCGGACTCCCCCTCTTCCCATTTCATAGCACAACGTTTGCATATCAAGGTGGGAGTCATGTAATGCGGAAGAAAGAACTCTACGGGCATGCCCCCGGCCGTCAACGTCAAAAAGAGATGAAAGCAGCATGGCTTATGTCTGCTCCGGCTATTGTGCTTCTTCTTGTTTTTCTCGTAACCCCATTCATTCTGGCAATCGGTCTCTCCTTTACCAACCAGCGTCTGATTCCCAATCCGAATCTTCCCACCATGTTTGTCGGAGTGCGCAACTTCATGCGCCTTTTGTCGGACGACACATTCCACCGTGCGATTCTCAACAATCTCTACTTCACCGCCGTTGTCGTTCCCCTGCAAACAGCTCTCGCATTGACGATGGCCATGCTGGTAAATCTGCGGCTCAAGTTCACTAATCTATTTCGTACCATCTATTTCTCCCCCGTTGTGATTACTATGGTAGTGGTGGCAATTGTGTGGTATCTGCTCTATAACCCGGAGCAGGGCTTCATAAATAAGACCCTTAATACCCTCACCTTCGGCGCGTGGCCGCAGCTGCGCTGGATTCACAGTACCACCTGGGCTCTTCCTGCCATAATGATTCTCTCTATCTGGCAGGGGGTGGGGTTTCAAATGATTATCTTCCTGGCCGGGCTTCAGGAGATCCCCAAAGAGCTCTACGAGGTCTGCGATGTGGACGGAGCAAGCAAATGGCAGCGTTTCTGGAACGTTACGTTTCCCCTCCTCCGCAACACGACTCTCTTCGTTGTCATATCCACGACCATACTTTCCTTCAAACTCTTCAAGCAAGTGTGGGTCATGACGCAGGGAGGCCCCCAAGAAGCGACAATGACGGCAATTGTAATGATGTACCGGCAGGGTTTTCAGCGAGGCAATATCGGCTATGCCTCTGCCATCGCAGTTCTCTTTTTTATCATCGTGTTGATTATCTCGATGATACAGCGATCGGTCATGAAGGAAGAAAGGGCGGTAGATTGATATGACGGACATCTCTGCGTCTCGCTCAGGCTTGAGAGCACGGCTCTTCGGCGCTTCTTCGTGGCGCACCCAACAGCGGGTTCAACGCCTCCTCCTGTATGTAATCATGAGTATTCTCGCGCTCTTCTTCCTCTTCCCCACGGTATTTATGATCATCTCCTCCCTTAAGGTGGATCAACTGCAGTTGATTCAGGACATGAGCAGCATCCGTGGTTTCATCCCCTACGGTGATATCGGTCTACAGAACTATGTGAACGTATTCACCAAAATGTCGTTCGAACGTTTCTTCTTCAACTCGGTCTTCATCCTCGTAACAACTATCGGTGTCGGTCTTTTCGTGAATAGCATGTTCGCCTACGCCCTCGCCAGGCTTCGATTTCCCGGGCGTGCACTCATAGTCAGTATCGTGATCGCCCTCATTATCGTCCCCATTGAGTCGGTCGTGATTCCCATGCTGGTTATGGTCAATCAATTTGGCTGGATCGACAGTTACCACGTACAAATCATCCCGTTTATCGGACACGCCTTTTCGGTGTTTCTCTTCTATCAATTTTTCATCGGTATCCCTAAAGACTTCGACGAGGCGGCAATTATTGACGGGGCAGGTTACTTCAAGGTGTATTCCATGGTGATCGTTCCTCTCTCCCGTCCGGTCTTTGCCTCCGTAGCTATCCTGCAGGGCATTCAGCACTGGGGCCGCTTTCTCTGGCCTCTGATGGTCACCCGCGGAGAGACGTACCGTCCCCTTCCGGTGGCAATCCAGCAATTCTTCAGTCAGGACCCCAAGGCGTGGGGGGATATCTTTGCCTTTGCATCGATGACTACCATCCCACTGTTGATCCTCTTTCTGCTCTTCCAAAAGTGGTTTGTCCGCTCGGTAGCGAGCTCCGGTGTAAAGGGGTAACGAATCTCACAGGATCTATGATTCATGAACAAGCAATGCGGGTTCCACTCGTGCATGCGCGC
>CAYFUX010000036.1:0-7195 GCA_964346455.1 uncultured Spirochaetaceae bacterium | reverse complement strand
AATACCCGCACGAGTCATCGTCTAACCTGTCGTCCGGCCCATCGCCGGCCGGCGATTTCGATCTCCTTAGCCCGGAACTCATCCTTCAGGCGGTCGAGGGGGCCTACGACCTCCGCTTGAGCGGCACCCTCACTCCCTATAACAGCTACATCAACCGAGTCTACGAGCTGCACGACGAAGACGGGACAGCCTACATGGCCAAATTCTACCGTCCCGGGCGCTGGAGCGAGGAGGCGATCCTCGAGGAGCACTCCTTTATCTTCGACTGCCTGGATATGGAGATTCCCACCGTCGCGCCGCTGTCCGACCCCGAGGGCTGTACACTTTCTTCGATTGAGGTGGTGGAAAAGTCTGCAGGCGGTACAGAAGATCAGGGGCCCGAAGACGGCACAGCGATGCCATCGGCCTCCGGCGCGGAAACCGGGTATGTACAGGAATACCTCTTCGCTCTCTTTCCCAAGCGCGGAGGGCGCAATTTTGACGCCGAAAGTGAAGAGGACTTCCTGCGTCTTGGCTCTCTCGTGGGTCGGATGCATACGGCTGCCCGCAAGAGGGGGGGCGAGCATCGTTTCCACTGCCTCCCCTCCCCCATCATCGAGCGCTGCCTGCGAGAGCTCGACGAGAATGATGCCGTCCATCCCGATCACCGGGAGGAGTTTTTCGCACTGGCCGAGGAGGTTCGCCGTCGTATCGCTCCTCTCTTCGAGGGAGTGCCGCTGCAGCGGCTGCACGGAGACTGCCATCGCGGCAACATCCTCGAGCGGCCCGATGAGGGACTGCTCCTGCTCGACTTCGACGATATGATGATGGGACCGGCGATCCAGGACCTGTGGATGCTCCTGCCCGGGCGGATCAACGATTGTCCACAGGAGTTCAACCTCCTCGCCGAAGGCTATGAGCAATTTTTGCCCTTCTCCTACGAACAAAAGCGGCTCATAGAACCGCTTCGGGCCATGCGCATGCTCTACTACCTCGCCTGGTCAGCACGGCAGCAAGACGACCGCAGTTTTCAGGCCGAACACCCGCACTGGGGTACCGCCGCTTTCTGGAGCAAGGAGGTCGAGGACCTGCGTGATCAGCTGGAAAACTTCGAGCGGTAACGCTCGGGGCCCCCTACCTACGATAAGGAATACGTCACACGATCCTCTCCAGCGGGAGCGCGGAGCCCTGACGGCATCAGGTACTACAACTTTCTATAGAAGGGAGTGTTGGGAGACACTTCGGACATGCACATACGCCGGACCAAGCCCCACTATTTTGTTGATAATTGAGTGACAAAAAAGTACTATCTTTGAAAAGAGAAAGAAGATGAAATTTATTACCGTCAGAGATCTCAGGACATCACCTGCACGCATATGGAAGGAATTGCCGACGGAACGAGAGATAGTCATTACCAACAACGAAAAACATAGTGCGCTTTTCACTCCCGTAGGTGAGGCGAAATTGGAGGAAACCCTTTCAGCAGTGAGACGGGCGCGCGCGATTCAGTCGGTCAAGCAGATGCAGCAGACCTCGATGAACCGAGGCACCAGCGAGATTCCCGAGTCCGAAATACGGGAAGAGATAGACCGGATCCACACTGAGCATTCATGACCATAGTCCTCGACACCAACGTATTCGGCTCTGCCCTGCTCAAGCCAGAAAGCTATTCTGCTCTCGTCCTCAATGCAATCCTGAATGAAAAAGTGACTCTGCTTTTCGACAACAGAATACTTAAAGAATACAGAAAGGCCCTGTTGCGGTCTTGGTTCGGTTTCACGATGGAGATGGTCGAACCTCTCCTCGATTATTTCGAATCGGAAGGTGAGTTCGTTAGGCTTCCCTCGTCATCACGCCGAGAGATTTCACGAAGAGAGAATTGGGCCGGTGATCGTCATCATCTTCATTCAATATGGTACATTACTATGCCGTTTCATGGAGGAAGCTCACAAATCGAGTGGTACAGTACTGCTTTAGCTGCTGAAACCACCTCAAAGAGAAAGTTACCATGCGGAACGGTTTCTTCTTCCAAACCGGTAAGAGACTTCCGGTCGGGCATCGACGGCACTGAGGCCGCCTCGCGCATCATAGGGATACGAGAGCTGCCTATCGTCTTTCTCACCAGCCACACCGAGCGGGAGTACGTAGAACGGGTCAAGCGGATCACCGGCTACGGGTATGTAATCAAAAGCTCCGGCGAGTTCGTCCTGCTATAGGCTATTACTATGGCCTTTGAACCCTTTGAGGCTCACTCTCGTCTCAAGGAGCGTGAGCACCGAAACGCGCTGGCGTTTTGCCCTGGAAGGGGCGGGCGACGGCGTGTGGGACTGGGACACAGAGACAAATAGGGTCTTCTTCTCCTCTAACTGAAAAGCCATGCTCGGCTATGGGGAAGAGGAGATCGAAGACGAGCTCGAGGAGTGGAGCTCAACCACCGGATCAAAATCAACCTTGGCATGGTGGGATCACCGGTGGGATTGAAATCCAAAGAGCTCAAGGGACAGGTAGATCTCTCGGATCTGCAACGGCAGATCGAGGCTATAGAGCGGGTCTACGAAAAGCTCGCCCGCTCCGACAGCCTCGGCCTCCAGCTCATACAGGCACTGATAAACCAAGTGCAGGGACGTATCCGGCTGCGTAAGGAGCCCTTCACTCGGAGGACCAGGCGCAGAGGGACCTCCACGACGCTCACACCACCCCCTTGTAGATCATCTTCCCGATAGTCTCGATATGCCGAGTGAGAGTGAGGAGCAGCAGCGGATTGAAGTGGTGACGGTTGACCCGGCCCTCGTCGGCGGTAATTGTATCCAGTACCTCTCCGGCGGTAAAGGAGCGTTTGTAACTCCGGGTCGTCCTTAGGGCGTCAAACACGTCGGCCAATGCCACGATTTGGGCCTCTATAGGAATCTCTTCCCCGCGCAGCCCGAAGGGATAGCCGGAGCCGTCGTAACGCTCGTGATGATAGAGGGCGATGTTGCGGGCCACTACGAGGTATGGATCCTTCAGCAGCTCGGTGGAGAAAAGGGTGTGCTGTTGAACCCGTTCGTACTCCTCCCGGGTGAGCGCTTCTCGCTTGTTCAACACCTCTCGGTCTAAAAAGATCTTGCCTATGTCGTGCAGGGGCGTGAAGGTGCGTATCTTCTTCACCGCTCTGCGCGAAAGTCCATGTTTTTGAGCAAGGAAGGTGGAGAGTCGGCTGACTCGGTAGTTGTGAGCGGCTGTCGCTCGGTCGTGAGCCATAGCAAAGATTGCCAGCCTCTTTGCCCAAAGTTGATGGGAAGGCTTTACGCTGTGTAAGTCGAGGTGTCGGAAAAAGGAGTTTTTATACAGCAGCAGGGCCTCAAGGTCCATTCCTTATTATCGGCTCGTTCTCAGCCTTCGTGTAGGAACAGTTCCGCACTATGTACGGCGATAAGGGCCGTGCGGCGGCCGTGCGCTATAGGAGCTGTGCAGCGATTTTTCTGTTCTTTCCGAGAATATCGCTCTCGCCGGCCGAACTCTCTCTGAGTTTAGCACAGTAGTCATCTCTCACAACCACGGGGACCACGCCGGCGGCCTTGCCAAACAGCCAGATTCAATGGGAGTATATCCGTAGATCTATTGTCCCCGGATTGAGCGAACCGGCAAACCATAATAAAAAAGGCTGTGTGAATGTCAAAAAAGATACTGGTAGTCGAAGATGAAGCCATCATTGCCATGAATGAGGCGCGGATGCTCAAAAAACACGGATATGCTGTTGTTACCGCCTATAAAGGCGAAACAGCGGTAGACATGGTAGATCACGACCCGGAGATATCGCTTATTCTCATGGATATAGACCTTGGTGAAGGAATAGATGGTACGGAAGCTGCCGAGAGAATACTCAAAAGCCACGACTTGCCGATAGCGTTTCTTTCTTCTCACACCGAACCCGAGGTGGTAGAGAAGACTGAAGGAATTACCTCCTACGGGTATATCGTGAAGAACTCGGGAGAGACGGTACTCCTGGCCTCGATAAAAATGGCCTTCAGGCTCTACGAGGCCCACATGGAACTGAAGCAACAGAAGGAGAAGCTCAACACGGCGCTCGTAAAATACGAGCAAACCGCAGAACAGCTCGCGGATAAGAACGAGGAGTTGGAACGTTATTTTAGCTCGAGTCTGGACATGCTCTGTATTGCCGACACCGAAGGGAAGTTTATTCGACTGAACCCGGAATGGAAGAAGGTCCTCGGGTATCCGCTCTCCGAGCTCGAAGGCCGGTCATTTGCAGAGTTCGTGCACCAAGAGGACGCTCGGGCAACTCTGGAAGTGTTAGAAAAGCTCGATACCGGGAAAAATGTAGAGAATTTCGAAAACCGGTTCCGCTGCCGCGACGGTTCGTACCGTTGGATAGAGTGGCGGGCAAAATCCATCGGGACTACAATTTACGCAGCTGCCCGGGACATTACCGATAGAAAACAAACAAAAGAGAGGCTTTTAGAAAGAGAAGCTCTGTACCGCAACCTTATGGAAAACAGCATCGACGGGGTGGAACTTTTAGACGAGGAAGGCAATTATCTCAACGTGAACCAAAAAGAGTGTGACATGCTAGGCTATTCCCGGGAAGAGCTCCTCACTATGAAAATAGCTGATATCGACCCCAACTATCCTGAGGAGGGATTCTACCATTTTTGGAAAGATCAGCCCAAGGGGACATCTATTCTGTTTGAAACACTTCACCGGCATAAGGACGGCACTCTTATCCCCGTGGAGGTAAACGGTATATTTTTTACGATAAACGAGAAGAGATACATTTTTGGAGTAGCCCGGGATATACGGGAACGTAAACAAGCCGAACATGAGATACAATCGCGAGAGGAGAATCTCCGCATTACTCTCAACTCTATTGGCGATGCAGTTATATCCACCGATGTTGAAGGTAATATTGTACGAATGAACCCTGTAGCAGAAAACTTATGCGGGTGGAGCATTGATGAGGCCCAAGGGAAAGCCCTTACAAAGGTTTTTCATATCGTACACGCCCATACCGGGAAAAAGATGGATAATCCGGTCGCTAAGGTTCTTAAAACCGGGCATATTATTGGTCTTGCAAACCATACAATGCTCATCTCAAAGCATAGGGAACATTATCAAATAGCCGACAGTGCAGCTCCCATCAAGGATGAATCCGGGGAAATTAACGGAGTCGTGCTTGTCTTCCGCGACGTCACTGAGGAATATGAAAAGGACCGAAAACTCAGGGAAAGTGAAGAGAACTTTCGCAACGTAATAGAAAACTCGCCGGTAGGTATTTTTCGAACCACCTCGGACGGAAGGGTACTTCATGTGAACCCTGCAATGGCCTCAATGGTGGGCGCTTCAAGCCAACAAGAGGCAATAGACAACTTTCAAGATTTATCTAATACATTATATGTTCACAAAGAACGGAGAAGAGCGTTTATCAAACTGCTCAAAGAACAAGGAGAGGTAAAGAACTTCGAATACAAGGCTAAACAAAAAGACGGCGAGCAGCGTTGGTTTTCCATGAATGCAATTATAAGCGATACGCTCTCAGATGGGAATTTTGTAATAAACGGTTTTACTTCCGATATAACCGAGCGGAAGCGTTTCGAGCACGAACTGCAACGGGAACAGGCCTTCTTATCAACGGTTTTAGACAACATCGAAGAGGCAATAATCATCAGTAATGAAAAAGGGGAAATAATACGGTTTAATGATTACGCGCGAAAAATACATGGGGTTCCGGAAAAGCCTCTTCCGCCTGAGCAATGGGCCCGCTACTACGATTTATACCGTCCTGATGGTAAAACGCCCTTACCCACTGAGGAGATTCCGCTGTACAGAGCATATAAAGGCGAGACGGTAAGAAAGAGTGAACTGGTGATAGCGGCAAAGAATAGACGTCCCCGCGCTATGATCTGTAATGGTCAAGCCTTAACGAATGATAATGGGGAGTTCTTAGGGGCTGTGGTCTCCATGCACGATATTACCGATTTCAAGAACACAGAAACATCACTAAAAAATGCTCTGCAGGAAAAAGACTTTCTTATGCAGGAGCTGAATCATAGGGTAAAAAACAATCTCAATATGATCTCCTCCCTTATTCATCTAAAGGACGCTGAAATAGGGGCCGCGGCAGATTTAAGAGATCTCATTCATCAAGTTTCCGCGATACAGAAGGTCCATGAAACTCTCTTTCTAGGGAAGGATCTCACTCGCATAGAGATGCCACAGTATCTCGAGGATTTACTCAACACGATTTTCTCCTCCTCTCCTACACAAAAGGTGGAACTTACCCCTGAGATCGAAGATATTTCTCTGCCTACAAGAGCAGCGGTACCTGTGGGCCTTATTGTCAATGAGCTTGCCACGAATGCAATTAAGCACGGATTCAAAGAGGGGGAAACCTCATGGTTTTCCGTAAAGTTGAACATCGATACAAATACCCGAGAGTATACGCTTAGTGTGGCAAACTCCGGCAATCCGTTTCCCGAGGAGGTTGACGTGGATGAACCACAAACACTCGGCCTCCAGCTCGTCTCCTCCCTCGTACAACAGTTAGATGGAAGGCTGGAACTGAAGAGAAAACCTTATCCAACTTTTCTCATTCGATTTCCCTTGGAGGGCAAGGAAAAACACACGTCGGTCGAGGATTGAGCAAGCTGAAAGATGAGCGATCCTCACAATTTGGCTGTTTTGTCGAGGCGCAGAAAGGGATAGCAGCCGCTGTCCATCGCTCACTTGAGTTGCCTGGCGCTGTCATTGTATAGCCCACTCTCTTTAACCATTGTAACTCCAGTTATCAAATAACACAATTTCTTTGCTAAATAAGCCGCCAGGTCAGCTCTAAGTGGTTGTTATATAGTGTTCATTTTTCTTGATATTCTTTAATTATTTTTTCTGTTTCGTTAAATATGTTTTCTGCTTCATTTAAGAATTCTTTAACTTTATTGATTGATGGTTTTCCTTCTGGCAGTAGTCCAAAATCTGCTGGATACCTTGTATCAATATATACTTGGTTTATTTGATCCAATACTTCTTCGCTTATCTTCATATCAATACTGATCTTTTCTTCTTCAATTATTTTTAATAATTTTATTAGATCATGGGTTCTTGGTATTTTATTATTATTTAGTTCTATTATTGCTTTTAATGTTTTTTCAATGCACTGTTGGGCATGAAAAGCTGCTACTGTGCTAAGATTTTCTTCAGTAATTATTGCCATAGTTGCTTG
>CAYFUX010000035.1:0-34327 GCA_964346455.1 uncultured Spirochaetaceae bacterium | reverse complement strand
ACCTGATTTGGAGTCCGAATTACGAATCTTTTCCGCGCATTCTTCCGGGACCGCCTTTTGTGTTCGAAGGCACGGGATTTTTCGAGGGAATCCGGGTCGTCTTCCGGCGCAACGATCTTCCCGTAATGATTGTAGCCCTGGTTATCTCTCTTGGGATGGCCGCTTTCATGAAGTATACAAAAACCGGTTTGGCAATTCGCGCCCGAGGAGAGGATCCCGTGGGTGCTCAGGCGGTGGGAATCAATACCAATCGGGTCGACTCGATCGTCTGGGGTATCGCGATTACCTTGGCTGTAGTAGTGGGCATTTTGATTGCGCCTATTACGCGCGTACATCCCACCATGCTTATGAACACCCAACTACTCGGTATTACCGCCGCAGTGCTGGGCGGATTTCACAGCCTCTTTGGAGCAATTTGGGGCGGACTCATAATCGGAATCCTTGAACGGATCATCGACATTTTTCCTGCCCTGGATGGATACGAAACCGCTATTATCTTTTTTCTGATTATTCTGGTTCTCGTTTTCAAACCTACAGGTTTGTTTGCACCTAAAGCTGGGAGGAACGCGTGAGACGTATTGGATTACTTGGACTTGCAATCCTGTCAGCAGGAATCATTGCCTTCCTGCTGACAGGAGGTACATATACACTGGGCAACCTTTCACTCATTCTCGTATGGGCAATCGCCGGTATGGGCATGGTCATTATTATCGGGAATACCGGACAACTCTCTCTCGGCCATGCCGCTTTCATGGCGATCGGGGCATATTCCACAGCTATGTTCACCGAAGCAATACCCGGCATTTACGGCGGCATGATTATAGGTACCGTTGTGGGGCTCTTAATCGCCACGGTCTTTGCGGTTCTCATCGGCATGCCGTCCCTCCGGTTACGAGGCTACTACCTGGCAATTGCCACCATCGCCTTCGGGGTGGGGATGGAACAGGCAATTCGCGCTATGCCGTTTCCTAACCCCGTGTACAACATACCCCATATTCTCGGTTTCCTTCCTATGGGAGTGACCCGCGATGTGACTACGTTTCTCCTCATGACTGTGCTCTTTCTCCTTTTTTATGCCCTTGGAATCGTGATTCTCAAATCTCCTTTCGGGGTACGGTTCCGCATGATTCGCGACAGTCAGGTAGCGGCCCGATCCTACGGGACTAACCTCACGGTAAGTAAACTCCAGGCGTTTATCGTAAGCGCCCTGTTTTGTTCCCTATCCGGCTCTCTGTATTCGGTTACCCAGGGGGTAATTCAGCCGGTTACCTTTGGGCTCATGTCAGCGATCGATCTCTTGCTGATCATCATCATCGGCGGAGCCATCATGCTCGAAGGAGGCTTGATCGGATCCTTCATTATCGTGGGGCTCCCGGCCCTCGTGCTGGAAGAAATTGCCCCTCCCGGTTCTCTCACCCTCATCTACGGCATATTACTCATCATCTTTGTGATCCTCCTGCCGAGCGGCATTGCTACGGAGTTGTACAAAATATGGCATCAGAAATTACAATTGCCTTACATGTCCCTGCTGCGCTTTTTTCAACTCCATAAGCCGGTTAAAGGAGATTACATCCGCGTCAAAGGAAGTCATCGTCTCTTTTATACCGACCAGGGGGATGGGAAGCCGCTGCTCTACCTGCACGGTAATTTGGGCTCCCATCAATGGTACCGCGAAGTGATGGATCTCCCCGGCTACCAGACAATAGCGCTCGACCTGCCCAACTTTGGCCGCTCGGACCGTATAGAAGTCGGCGAAGAGCTCGATACCTACGCCGATTATGTAGCTGCCTTCATCGATCAACTCGATCTCGGACCCTGCTACCTTGTTGGCCACTCTCTAGGGGGCGGAGTCAGCATGGCTCTGGCAATGCGCTATCCCGAGAAAGTCCGCAGGATGCTACTCGTGGATCCCGCTCCCATAGACGGGCTGCCGCTCAAAGATGATTCCCATGCGCGTGTGGAAGCCCTCCGCAACCATTTTGGACTCCTCAAGCAGTCTATCGGATCCATTATAGGCACCCGCTCACATGACCGGAAACTGCTTAGCCTGCTCAGCAGTGAAGCCCTCCTGATGAACCGCGATGCGTACCATGCGCATGCAAAGGCGGTTGCCAATATCGACTTCCGGGAGCGGGCGGCTGACTTTGATATTCCAACCTGTGTTGCGTGGGGCGTTGGCGACCCGCTTATAAGCCGGGAGCAAGCCGAAACTACAGCCAAAGCTTTGAACGGAATACTCAAAGTCTTCGAACACGTCGGACATTCCTTGATCATCGAAGATCCCGAGGCCTTCAAACAGCTGGTAATCAACTTCGATGAACAAGAAAACGCCGGATAAACCGGAAAGACCTGCGAAAGTGAAACCTACCTCACAGAGATGCAGGTGGAGAGATAAGCCATGGGGGTGTGGAAATCCCCGCCCCCCATGCTGTATACTTTGGTAATGACTTTGTATATAAGGAGTTCGAGGACTATATATGGGAAAACGAGCAGGAAAAACGGTCACCAAAGAGAAACTCATCCTCTCGGCCCTCGACCTCTTCTCCAGCCGCTGGTTTGAAACCGTCTCTATCGCCGAGATCTGCCGCAACGCCGGCCTCTCGAACGGGATCTTTTACAACTACTTTGGCAATAAGGAGGAGATCTTCAAAGAGCTCCTCGACCGCTATCTCGCGATCTTCTCCGACCGTTTGAGCGAAACCAGGGAAGCCACAATCTTCGGCGAGCTCAACCGGTTTCTGGAAGAGATGATCGAAGATAATCGTACTCACCGTAAATTGGTAACTGTGTACCGGGAGGGGCAGTACCGTTTTCCCCGCTATGAGAAGAAATTGCGGGAGATCTGCATCAACTACTTCGGCCGCTTGTACGACCGGCCAATCGATGAGGCAGAGTATATTTTTCTTCTTTCGGGGGTGCGCTTCGTCTCGATGCGCTCCATCTATGATAAGCTGGAGGTCAACCGGGATACCCTGCATGCGCTGCTTATGCACGGCTTCTTCACCGAGGCAATCGAAGAGCCGGAACGCATTTTCACCTCCCGGCACACCCCGCTTACCAGTCCGGAAGAAAACTCACGCAGCCGCCTCATTGAGGCCGGGATCAAACTCTTTGGCAAGCGCGGCTACTATAATGTCAATGTCTACGATGTTGCAAAGGAGGCGGGCTTTTCCGTGGGAACCTTCTACCTCTATTTTCACACCAAAGAGGAGTTTCTCGCGGAGATAGTCCGCACTATCGGCGCCCGTACCCGTCATTTTATCTCCATAAACTTAGACACCTCCCTCAATCGGACTGAACAGGAGATTCAGGGCTTATACCTCTTTTACTGCTATTTCCAACACCAAAAGAGTTACTATTCCATCGTCCGGGAGGCGGAGTTTGTGGTCAACGAAGAGGTAACTGCCTACTACGACAAGTTCGAGCAAGGCTATCAGAAGACTCTGAATCATATAAAATGCGGCGATAAAAAGTTGGTGGCCAATGCGCTTATGGGACTCTCCCATTACTTTGGTATCGAGTCGATTTTCAGTCGCAATGTAGAGGATATAGAGAGTACGGCCCTGAAAATTGGCCATCTTCTCCACAACGGTTTGCCGCGGTAACAACGGTTTGCCGCGGTAAAACCGACGGTTCCGGCAAAAAGAGCGTAAAGGAGGCTACTATGGAGGAACGGACACTATCGATACAAGGAGTACGAATGGCCTACACCACCGCCGGCAAGGGGACCCCGGTGCTCCTTGTGCACGGAAATACGGGGTCGAAAATTTGGTACGAAAAAGTCATGGAGATCGAGGGAGTGCGCACCGTCGCCCCGGATATGCCCAACTTTGGAGCAGCGGACCACATTGCCGAGGCGGACATCGATGTGTATGCCGATTATCTGCGGGAGTTCATCCGGGAGATGGGTCTTCCCGCCCCGCTACCCGTGGTGGGCCATTCTCTGGGCGGAGCGGTTGCCATTTCCTTGACCCTCCGTTATCCGGATATAGTTTCCAAACTCATGCTGGTGGACTCTGCTCCGCTTGACGGCCTCAAAACCCCCGAAGAACACTATCCGGTCATCGAGATGTATAAAAATAACGAAGAACTGCTCACACAGGCGCTGCAGGCCGTCACGCCCACAATGAACGACCCTGCCTTTCTGGAACGCCTGGCGAAAGAGGCGATGAAAATGAACCCGATCGCCTTTGCCGGCAATGCACGCGCCCTCGAACGCTTTGACTACCGCGGTAAAGGTGCCGAGTTCGAAGGACCGGTACACGTTATCGTGGGCGAGAAAGACGCGCTTATCACCCGTGAAATGGCCGAGGCGACCGCCAAGGAGTTTCCCGCCGGCTCGCTCACCGTACTCGAGGGAGTGGGGCATTCAGTTATGGCTGAAGCACCCGAAACTTTTATCACCCTTCTTAAGGAGGTCCTTGCCTCCTAGTTCCGCGGGCGCTGCCGGGGCCCGCTGGCGCTGTGGGGGGCCCGCTGGCGCTGCGGGCCTCCAGGCGCAGCCTCTACGAAGCTACGCTTGCGTCGTAGCCGAGTTTTCGCACAACCTCAATTATCTGGTGAAGAGCCTGCTGTTGAAACTGCGGGTCGGGCTCCTTAAACTGAACCGTTACCAGTTTTTGTGCCGCATCGACACTCACCTCCTGCACACCTTTTAATTTCCGTCCGAGATGTTCTATCGAATATGCACAGGAGGCGCAATTGGCCCCTTCAAGGTTTAATGTTCTCGTATAATTCATACCTTAAATGTAATGTTTTTATCCTAAAGCGGCAAGTTCTCCCCCATTATCCGCACCCTGCACGAGAGCAAAACGGGAGCCCACCAGAGATCCGCTATGTGGTATACTGTTTTCTACAGTACGATCTACAGTACGAGGAGATGTGATATGGTAGAAACAGAGACCGTCGCCCAACTAGCCGCCGAGCACTTAGGCGGAGCCTGGGAGGCAACGCGTTTTGGCGCCGGCCGCTTTTCCGAGACCTTTATGCTCCGCTCCCACAGCCTGGATAAAGAGTACATTTTTCGCGCCGCTCCACCGGATGACATGCTGCAGCTTTTCTACGAATACCGCATGATGCGGCAGGAACCCGAGCTGCATGAACTCATTCGCTCCCGCGCAGATATCCCCCTCCCGGAGATCACCGTCTACAACTTCTCCCGTACCGCATTGGACCGCGACTATCTCATCATGCCCCGGATGCCGGGCACTCCTCTCTCCGACATCGTCCTCGACGCTTCCGCACGCCAGCACGCCCTCTACACCTGGGGACGTCATATCCGCAGCCTTCACAGTCTCCGCGGCAAAACGGACGCTTTTGGTTACCTAGGAGCACACCGGCCCATGGAGCCCTGCGGCAGCTGGCGGGAAGCCTTCTACGAAATGTACCGTCTCGAGTTGGAGGATATCCGCCGCTGCGGCATCTACGGCCCCCGCGAGCAAGAGTATGCCCTCTCGCTGCTGGAGAAGCATCTCGATTTGTTTCCCGACCTCGAAAGTCCGCAGCTATGCCACGGCGATATCTGGCTCACCAACCTTCTGGTCAAAGAAGACGGTACCGTTACTTCGCTCATCGATTTTGACCGGGCCTGTTGGGGAGACCCGGAGTGGGACCTTGCCATCGCCGACTACTGCGGAGTTACCGAAGAGGCCTTTCTCAAAGGCTACGGGGGCGATCCCAGAAAGAACGTACGGGAAGCTTCTATTCGGCGGATCTTCTACCTCCTGTACGAGCATCAGAAATATATCGTCATTTCTGTCAGCAGCCGGCGCAACGACCCGCAGGGCGCCCGCAGATATGCGGAGCAGTCGCTGGAGATCATGCGCCGCCTCGAGACCACCGGCAGCACGTTTATGTGATCTCTCCAGACCTCCCCTCGCCCTCCTGCAGCTTGTGCCGCAGGACATACTGCAATACCCCGCCGTGGCGGTAATACTCCGCCTCAATGTCGGTATCCAGCCTGACACGCACCGTGAACGTTACCACCCGCCCCGCACTGTTTTCAGCTCGTACCGTAAGACTGCTCCCCGGAGCGAGAGCACCGTCAATCCCGGGAATATCATAGCTCTCCCGCCCGGTGAGGCCCAGATACTTCCATCCTTCGCCGGACATAAATTGGAGCGGCAGAATGCCCATCCCAACGAGATTGCTTCGATGAATCCGTTCAAAGCTCTCGGCAATCACCGCCCTAACCCCCAGCAGACGCGTCCCTTTTGCAGCCCAATCCCGGGAGGAGCCGCTTCCGTACTCCTCCCCCGCCAGAATAATCAGCGGCACTTCCCGGCGGTGGTACTCCTTTGCCGCCTCCCACACAGTCATTTCCCGCCCGTCCGGCAGCAGGAGAGTATATCCGCCGCGCCGGGAAGCCAAATGATTTTGCAGGCGTACGTTTGCAAAGGTTCCCCGGGCCATCACTTCGTGGTTTCCGCGCCGGGCGCCGTAGGTGTTGAACTCCTCCTCCGAAACTCCCTGCTGCAGTAGATACGCTCCCGCAGGGGAGTCGGCGGCAAATCTGCTTGCCGGCGATATATGATCGGTGGTTACCGAATGGCCGAGGACCAACAAAGCCCGCGCTTCTTTAAGCTCCGCCGGCGGCGCCGGCTGTACCGGCAAATCGATGAAGAAAGGGGCCTCGCGAATGTACTGGGAGTTGGGATCCCAGGAATAACGCTCCCCCCGGGGAGCTTCGAGTTTCCGCCACCATAGATCGCCCTGGTAAAGATGATCGTACACGGAACGGAACATGTGCGGCTCCACTGTACTGGCCACAAGCTCCTCTATTTCCCGCTTATCCGGCCACAAATCCTGCAGATACACCTTCTGTCCGTTGGGATCGACTCCCACACGGTCGACGGTCACATCGACGGTCATGCTGCCGGCCAGCGCATAGGCAACTACCAGCGGCGGCGAGGCAAGATAGTTGAAAGCAACCTGGGGATGAATGCGGGCTTCAAAATTCCGATTTCCCGAGAGTACCGACGCCACCGCCGCTCCCCGTTCGACCTCCGCTTTCACCCGCTCCGGCAGGTCGCCGCTGTTGCCGATACAGGTGGTACAACCGTAGCCGGCGACATGAAAACCGAGAGCTTCGAGATACGGCAGCAGTCCGGCGCGCCGAAGATACTCGGTTACCACCTTTGACCCGGGGGCCAAACTCGTTTTCACCCATTCCCGGGTATGCAGCCCCCGCTTCACCGCATTACGAGCCAGAATCCCCGCGGCTATCATTACCTCCGGATTGGAAGTGTTGGTGCAGCTGGTGAGAGCGGCAATCACCACCGCCGCCGGCGGCAGAGACTCCGATGGCCTCTCTCTCTCCGCAGCCGCCGCACTTCCATCGCGTTTCTCCGTGCCGGAGAGCTGCTCCCGTACTCGGGGGGCGACGACGGAGAGCGGAATGTGGTCCTGCGGGCGGGAGGGACCGGCAAGAGCGGGTTCCACCGCACCAAGGTCTATCTCCAGCATATCGCTGTAGGCAATACGTTCCTCATTCTCCCGCCAAAGGGCGTTGGCCCGGGCGTAGGCTTCCACCAGTTCCGTCTGTTCCCCGCTGCGGCCGGTAAGGTGCAGGTACTCCACCGTCTTCTGATCGATCGGAAAGTAGCTGACGGTGCAGCCGAACTCGGGCGACATGTTTGCAATGGTGGCCCGATCCGGAACCTTTAGTGAATCGAGCCCCGGTCCGCCAAACTCCAGAAACGTACCCACCACCCCTTTGGAGCGCAGTACGCTGGTCAAATGCAGAACCAGATCGGTGGCGGTTACCCCGGGACGCAGCTCACCCAACAGCCGGACCCCCAACACCTCCGGCACGGGAAAGTAGAGCGGCATCCCCAGCATCGCCGCTTCCGCTTCGATACCGCCAACTCCCCAGCCCAGTACGCCGATACCGCCCACCATGGGCGTGTGCGAGTCGGTCCCTACAAGAGTATCGGGAAATACCCACTCCTCATCCGTATTCACGACCGCGGCCAGGGACTCCAGATTGACTTGGTGACAGATTCCCATGCCCGGGGCAAGCACAGAGAGGGTATCGAAGGCCTGATCGGCCCATTTCAGCAGCCGATATCGCTCTCGATTGCGGCGGTACTCCAGCGCAATATTCTCCTCCAGACTTCCTTCGGTTCCGAAACTATCGACCTGGACGGAATGATCGATCACACAATCTACGGGAATACGCGGATGCATCTCCCCCGGAGCGACCCCCCGCCGTTCTGCCTCCGCTGCAAGGCTGGTAATATCAACGATCGCCGGCACTCCGGTAAAATCCTGCATTAAAATACGGGAAGGCATGTAAGCCGCTTCCCCTTTACCACGCTCCGGCTGCCAGTCCCGCAGCACCTCGGCATGTTCCTTGCGGATGCGGCTGCCGTCATAGCCCCGCAGACTGTTTTCCAGCAAAATGCGAATCGTAAAGGGCAGCCGTTCCAGCCGCTCTCTTCCTCCACAGTACTCCTCGAGGAGCGGATAACGGTACCCGCGCCCTTTCAGTGTCAGCCGTCCCTCTGCCTGCATCGTAATCCTCCCTCGGTTACAGTCTAAGGTATGCCGCACCCTTATCACAAACCCTCGGCAGTATTTTGATTCCCGCCCGACAATTCACTATCCTCCACATAGAAGAACCGTATACAGTACATTCGCCGCAAGGAGACCGCCTATCATGAATCCGCCATACCCGGATCACAAACCGCAGGAACCGCAGGAGATCGCCGAGCATGTCGAACAAAGCCCGGCTATCGTCTACCGCTTTTCTCTATACCACGGAACCCCGCGGCTTCGTTTTATCACGCCCAACTCCGAACGCATTCTCGGCTACAGCCCGCAGGAACTGCTCCGGGACAGTACTCTCCTTCTCTCACGCTTACCCCCTAAAGAACAAGAGACGCTTGCTGAGGCACTTCGAGAAGCCCTCACAGGAGTTTACCGCACGTACCGACTCACGATGTTTAGCCGTGACTGGCGTCCGCTGCACCTGCTTGGCAGCCTCTCCCTGCCCGCCGAGGGTGAATCCTCCTCTGCAGAGGTCGTGGGCAGCTGGGTAGATATGAGTCCCTCTGAGCCGGAAGAGCCTCTGCTCTCCGACAATGAACTCTTTCACAAGCTTATATTGGAACAGGCGCCGATCGGCTTGATTGTCTACCGCAGCGACGGAGAGCCGGTGCAGAGCAACCAAACCGCCGCCCGGATTATCGGCGCCCCCGACCGGGACGCGGTACTTGGCCTCAATTTCCGCTCTCTCGAAAGTTGGCGGAACTCGGGACTGCTCGAAAAGGCGGAGGCGGCACTACGGGAGTGGCGCACCACCGAAACACGTACGCTGGTGGAGAACACCAGCTTTGGCAGTCGTATTTGGGTTCATGTCGTGTTTGCCCCCTTTTCCTACGCAGGGACTCCTCACCTGCTCACCATTATCCAGGACATAACTCAACAGATGGAGACCAACCGGGCGCTGGAAGAAAACGAAGAGCGCTTCCGTGAACTGGCGGAGAACATCGATCAGGTCTTCTTCATCCGCACCAAAGACGAAATGCTCTATGTAAGCCCTGCCTACGAAGAGATCTGGGGGAGGTCGGTGGAGAGTCTCTACCGCAACCCCTCCGCTTTTATCGAGGCAGTGCACCCGGATGACCGTCGGCGAGTCGAAGAAGCCTACAAAAAAACCGAACAGAGTGGGGAAGGTTTATTCGATGAAGAATACCGCATCCTCAGACCCGACGGCAGCGTGCGCTGGATATGGTCCCGTTCGTTTCCGGTCTATGATACATCCGGGCAGAGCGTGCGGCGCACGGGTATAGCCACCGACATCACCAAAACCAAAGAAGCGGAACAGGGAATCCGCAAGAGCCTCGAGCGGGAAGAACTGCTGTCCTGGATATCAATCATCTTCAATGCTCAGCGGGATTTCAAGGAAAAGATCAACCGCACTTTTGAGTACATAGGGTACTATACCGGTGTTAGCCGTATCTACATTTTCGAGGACTCCCCCGACGGAAACTACACCAGCAACACCTTTGAATGGTGCAACGCTGGTATAAGCCCGCAGATCGATGAACTGCAGGACATCCCCTACGAAGCCCTCCCCTCTTTCATCCGGATATTCGAGGAAGAGGGCGGAGTTCTTACCGACGATGTGGGGAAGCTGCCCGATGATCTCCGGCAGATTCTCGAGCCTCAGGCCATCTACTCCATTCTTCTGCTTCCGCTCAGAGTGGAAGGGACCCGGTTCGGCTTTATCGGCTTTGATCAGTGCCACGAGTACCGCACCTGGCATAAGGGAGAAGTAGAACTTCTGCGCAGTATTTCCGGCATCATCTCCAGCGCTTACGAGAAACGGCTCTATGAGCAGCAACTTCAGCGAGCTAAAGAAAAAGCCGAAGAAGCTAACCGGGCCAAAAGTGAGTTCCTTGCCAATATGAGTCACGAAATTCGCACCCCGCTTCACTCGATCCTCGGGTTTACCGAGTTGGTAAAGGAACAGCTTCCTAACGAACCGGAGCTGATCCGTTTTCTCAACACCATCGATACCAGCGGAAAAACGCTGATGGCTCTTATCAACGACATCCTCGACCTCTCAAAAATTGAAGCGGGGAAAATCGATATCCATCACGAGCCGGTAGACCTGCGAGTCATGATCCATGAGTTGCTCGGGGTCTTTACCGTTAAAGCCCAGGAAAAATATCTCACTATTCACGAGGAGCTCTCCGAGAATCTGCCACCAGCCGTCCGCCTGGACGGGATGCGGCTGCGACAAATCCTCTTCAATCTGCTGGGAAACGCAGTCAAATTTACCCGGCATGGGAGTATTACCGTCTCCGCTGCAACGCATACCGGGACCGGCGGACTGGAAGTGGTTATGGAGGTCAGGGATACCGGCATTGGAATCCCCCCGGAGGATCTGCAAAAGATTTTCGAGCCTTTCCGCCAGCAGCACAGTCAGTCAAACCGGCTGTACGGGGGTACCGGATTGGGTCTCTCCATCTCCCGCCGGCTCGCCGACTTAATGGGGGGTACCTTGAGCGCCTCCAGTACTCCCGGACGAGGCTCGGTATTTACCGTACGCTTTCCCGGGGTGGAGATAACGAATGAAGTGCCTTCCGATATCGATTCCCGCGAAACACGCGCTTCTCGGCGTTTCGCTCCCTCCACCGTGCTGGTTATTGACGAAGTTCCCAGCAACCGGGAACTCATCGTCTCCTATCTCTCGCACACTTCTCTCACAGTACTGGAGGCGGAAAATTTGGAGCGCGGCCTCATAGAAACCCGATCCCGAACTCCGGACCTGCTGATCATAGACCTCTATCTCCCCGAGGCCGACATCACTGCTTTGGAGAAGTATTTGCTCGACGACCCGCGCTTCGCCTCTCTTCCGGTAGTCGCGCTCACCGCCGATGTGTTCCGCCCCCCCTCCTCGAGCGGCAGCAGCCCGTATACCATGCTCCTCACCAAACCGCTGCGGAAGGCGGAGTTCCTTTCCACCCTTGCCTCCATCCTGCCAATGCAGCAGAGTCTCCCCCCGGAGGAGACTCCTGAGGAAGTTGCCGGTGGATCGGACGCCGAATTGGTTCGAGCAAGTTTCGATGAAATTCGGGAGCGTCCGGAGCCTGCCCCTCTATTTGCCGAACTCTCCGACCGAACCGCTGAAACCGTGAAACAGCTCCGCCTGGGCATCAGTGCCGACGATGCGGAACGCTTGGGCAGAGCGTTCACGGAAATCGGAGAGCACCACTCACTCTCTTCGCTCATCCGGCTCGGCGGTCTCATCCGCGAACGCACCCGAACCTTCGACCTCTTCGGCCTCTCCTCTCTCGTAGAGTTGATTGCGGAGAATCTTTTTTCACCCGATAAGTAGAGAGGTTTGAGGGGCGCCGCCGGTGTAGTATACTGTCCAAAGGGAGCGGATTATGGAAACAGTGGAAAGGATCTTTTCCCATGATCTAGAGACCACCCCGGTGGAGACGGCGATATTTCTCTTCGTGATTATCGGTTTCTTTGGCCTGCTCGTGTTTTTCCACCGGCTGCAGAAAAAACGGGAACAAGAAAGTATTGTACGGGCGCTGGAGGAAAAGTGGGAACGTCTCTGCCACACGTATAATATCAGCGGCGCGGAACGGGATTTTCTCGAAGAGCTGGCCCAATACCTGGAAAAACCGGAGAAAAAGTACCTCCTCCTTGCCCACGGGGATGTTTTTCACAACACCCTCCGGGAGTACAGCACCCAGCGCCGTCCCGATGCCGAGATGATCGAGAGCATTGTCAAGAAAACCGGGATAGTCAAACGGGCTGACCTCTTTTCCCCTCTCCCACTGCAGCGCAGAAAACACGCCCGCAAAAAGGTCAACGTGACCGTCAAGCTGGCCCCGGTAGAGGAGGAGTCCCCGCCTAAGTCGGCTACTATGCTCAACATCAGCCGCGGCGGCTGTATGACCACTAATCCCGATTTCCGCTTTTCACCGGGCGACGACCTACGTCTCTCCTTCACGATTCAAGGCAAACGCTATACCGGGATTCCGGGGGAAGTCCTGCGCACGAGCGGGGGCAACAAACGGCTGCACATCGCCTTTGGCCATACAAAGCGGTAAGCCTGAGACAAGTGCGCACTCGTGCCACTTCCGCCGTTACGGCATCGTCCCCCGGTGCATACGCCAGGAGCCCATCAGATACGCCCCCGTTGCTATGCCTCGAACTCGGCGATTACCTTGGTCAGCAGCCGGGTCACTTTCTCTGCGTTGGCCTGAAAAACCTTTACGATCTCATCCCAGCTGACCGGCTCCTCGTCCTCTTTCCAGCAGTCATAGTCGGTGCTCATAGCCACCGCCGCATACGGTATCCCCGCCTCATTAGCCAGGATCACCTCCGGGGCAATGGTCATGTTGATCACGTCCGCCCCCCAACTGCGAAACATGTGGGATTCGGCAATGGTGGAAAAACGCGGCCCTTCGATCGTAATCACCGTTCCGCCGTTATGGTGAGACAGCGACAGCTCTCCGGCGGCACGATTGAGCTCCTTCCGCAATGCTTCGGAGAAGGGAGTCGCCATAGGGGTATGCACCGGATTTCCGGGGGCGAACTCCTGGTGAAACGTGACTGCTCGATGGCGAGTAAAATCGATGAATTGATCGAGAATGACGAAATCGCCCCGGCCTATCTCTTCCCGAAGCGATCCCACCGCAGTGGTGGCCAAAATATGGCTACAGCCGGCCTCTTTCAGGGCATGGATATTGGCACGATAGTTGACCTGCGTCGGAGGAAGGGTGTGCTGCCTCCCGTGGCGGGCGAGCAGGACTACCTCCCGCCCTTCGATGGTCCCGGACTTGAGAGGGGCTGAAGGGGCGCCGTAGGGAGTCTCAGTCTCTATTTCTCGGGGATTTTTCAGAATATCCGGATCGTCCAGTCCGCTTCCGCCGATAATGCCAATCTTTGCCATACAACTCTCCTTTCGTCCTTTCTCTTACAAGTCTCGGCTCAATTGTAGCAGGCATACAAGGTGCTGTACATTCGATTTTCAGTGTGCTTTTGCTCCGCGGAGATCGCACTTACGTTGTATTCGCATGGAATTACGACACGCATTCAAGAAAACTCAGAGTAATCGCTGTCTCGGGTAAGGGGATGAAACTTCACATAAAACGACTCGGGAACCAGGAAATTGAGCGCCTGCGGCACGGTGGAGACCCGCAGGGAATATCCCTCCTCCCCCCATTCCGGTTGCACGGTATCGCCGTCGATATGGGCCTTGAAAGGCCTTCGCGATGAGAAGTGCGCCTCTTTCACTTCGAAACGCTCTATGAGTGGCAGCCCCTTCTTGGCCCAGTGATGATTGATGAGATGATGCCGCCCCCGCCACAGGTTGGGTAAGTTGAACAGCACGCGAGGGGCGGAGGTGAAGTTGTAAAAATACACGCCGAGATTGCCGTCGTTGCATACAACATCCGGGCAGATTTTGAAAAAGCGTCCATAATACGGGCGTGTTCCGATTTCCACGAGCGGGGCGGTGGAGGTAAAGCTTGCCGCTCTAAAGGGAACCTCCGCATTGGTCCGCAACCCGCGCAACGCATATTTGCCCTCCCGCAGGCTGCTCTTCAAATGCATTCTATGCGACTTCAGTCCCCCGCCGATTACTTTCACTCCCGCACGTATGTACTTCAGCAATCCCGGCTTTACGTAGGGCTGGTTCTGCAAAGTAGAGGGGTGAGTACTCTTCTCTGCAGGCTGGTTGCGGAGGTCAAGCACTTCCGCATCCAGCCCCAAGCCTACCAGCTGCCCAAACCGCGTTTCGCCGCCGTTGTGCAGCTGCAGCAGATCCACTTCCTGGGTATAGTTGTGCTCTATGCTGTCCAGGTACGTGCGAATCTGTTTTCTGAGGCTGATCGGGACCTCGTAGGAGTCTTGAATACCATTCCCGCTGCCGCCGCGCAGGAATCCGATATTCTTCTGACACGCCCACTCCTCTTTATGCCGCATCAGACCGTTGATCGCGGCATTGGCAGTGCCGTCGCCGCCCCATACAATGAGATTTTCGACCCGCGATCGGCAGAACTCGTAGATAAGCTCCTGAAAGTGTTCCAGGCTGCGGCTCTTATATACGAGGCCGCGAGAGACTTTTCCCGATATCTTCTCCAAGTAGCGGCTGTAGGCTGGATACCGAGAGGGGTTGATTATCAGATAATAGGGCTTCATACCATCAGCATACAAGATACACGCGCTCCTTGCATCTCCTGTGCCCGCAAAAGTCGGCACAAAAGCCTCCGCGAGTCTCCACGCCTCCAATCGCCCCCACAAGAATCACTGACATTTTTAGCCGTAGAGGCCGCTGCCCCTATGCAATGCGATCAAAAAAATGTATAAATACAGGGTGTCGGCCACGGGCCGAATTACTCAGCCTTTTCCCCATGGAGAGAACCATTGACCGAATTAAGCTATGACAGTTTCCTCAAACTCATCCGCTCCTTGAAAATAGATCTTCCCTCCTTTGAAATGCCGCAGCTCCGCATCCGCGATATTACCGCCCGGCTGCCGGTTGTACAGGGCGGAATGGGTGTGGGGATTTCCCTCTCCGGACTCGCCTCTGCGGTGGCCAACCAGGGCGGTGTCGGGGTCATTGCTGCCAACGGCATTGGGATGATAGAAGCCGATTACTTCAAAGACGGCCGGGCGGCAAATATTCGGGCCCTACAGGGGGAAATCCGGAAAGCCCGTTCTCTTACCAACGGGATTATCGGAGTCAATCTCATGGTAGCGCTGAACGATTTTCATGATCTGCTGCACACTGCGGTGGAGGAGAAGGTCGATGTACTGTTTATTGGTGCAGGTTTGCCCATCAAGGGCATGCCGGTTCAGTATATCAGAGAGAATAACGTCAAGGTTGTGCCTATCGTCAGCACTGCCAGAGCAGCAGAGCTGATTTTTAAGATGTGGAAGCGTATGTACGATGACGTTCCCGATGGGGTGGTGGTCGAAGGCCCGAAAGCCGGAGGGCATCTTGGGGCACCGGAGGAGGAGATCGACGCCCCGGCTCTGCAGTTGGAGACGGTTGTACCGCAGGTGCGCGAGACCCTCGATCTCTATGCGGAGGAGTTTCAACGGGAGATTCCCCTCATTGCCGGAGGAGGAGTTTTTACCGGTGAAGATATGTATACCGTCATGCAGCTCGGCGCTCAAGCTGTGCAAATGGGCACCCGTTTTGCAGCCACCGAGGAGTGCGATGCCGCAGAAGAGTTCAAAGAGGCCTTTGTGACCGCAACGCAGGAGGACATCGGCATTATAAAGAGTCCAGTGGGGCTTCCCGGCCGTGCGCTGATCAACGACTTCTTGACGCAGGCCGCCGAGGGCGCACATCCCTTCAAATGTCCGTGGCAGTGTCTCGCCGGCTGCAAAGCGGATAAAGCGAACTACTGTATCTCTATCGCCCTCAATAATGCCCGCAAAGGGAGGCTTTCACGCGGCTTTGTCTTTGCAGGTTCCAACGCGCACCGGGTTGAAGCGGTGGTTCCAGTGAAGAGCCTCGTCAAAGAGCTCGAGAACGGTTATATGAGCGCGCTGTTTGCCGACATAAAAGGAGTTGCAGGGGATATCCTGCGGCGCATTCGTGAACTCCGTGAAGAGTATCGAACGGCGGAGCGCACCGCGCGCACCCTCAGGGAACGGTATGAAACCGCCCTGGCGGCAAGGATGAAAAGCATCCATGACGGCGGTACTGCGGCCATTAGGGAAGAATACCGCTCCGCCGCAGCACGGCTAGCTGATCTGCAGCTGAGACTTACCGAGCGAGTCTACGCCGTCTACACGCTGATGATGCACGGAGAACTGCCCGGCTGAGCGCAGTCTATCCCTCTCCGGCTGCCTCCAGCCATTTGGCAAAGTGATTACGTATGGAAATGATTTTGCCTCCCATGGTCCGGTGGCTTTTATCCCATACCGTGGCGTGCACCCCGGGCCACTCCTCGATCAGCCGCTCCACCGTCTTCGGCAGAACCTGCCGATCTCGGGTGCCATAGTGTATGTGTACTCGAGAGGTTCCGCACAGGGGCTTTCCCAGCACATACGGGGTCACGACCTTCATCGCCCGTTCAATCTCCTGCGACTCGAACCCAGCTGCACGGGCCGACCGGCGAGCCGCTCTGGCAAGGGAGGCCTCTTCGATTACCTGGGCAAAGTCGACGGCGGGGATAAAGAGAAAGCCTCCTTCCACCTTCGTCATGGTCAAGACTTGCGAGGCGACATTCCCCCCCATGCTGGTTCCGAAAAGAACGACGGTTTCGTAGCCTGCGGTTCTCAGGTATGCCACAAGCGCTCTCACCTCCGCCGCCGACTGGATCAGCGCCGCAATGAGGCGCGGGATATCCCCGGAGAGCAGATACTGCCCCGAGTACTTTGAGTGCTTTGGTGCCCGCTCCATGTGGTACGGAGCAGTGAGGGTAAACATGTGTACGTTCTTATCCAACAGCGGAACACTGATCACCTTCTCTGCGGTAAAGGAGGGGGCGAAGGCGCCGTGCATCATCACCACGGCTGTCGAAGCCTCGCGGTTCCCGTCGCCGTGCCATAGTACTCCACTGCAGATGTTGTTCTCCGCGTAGGGACTGCTCATCGGAGAGGGGAACGCGAATCTCTGGCTCCAGCGTTTCGAACGGTGCCGCCGAAGCGCTCGCCCAAGGGTTTGCTCGCTCTTAGTCGGTCCGAAAACCGGCTCCGCCGCCTTCACCGCTGGATGAGCCTCCCGCGGAATAGATTTCGAATACCGCTCCAGGTCGGCGGGGGTAGAGATCACCTCTGCCTGTGCAATGCGTGAGCGAATCCATCCCTCTATATCGTCCAGCAGTATATGAAAATTTCTTGCCATACTCGTGTTCCCTTCTCTTATTCCCTTTTCTCCCCGGAGACTATTGTGCGTCTCAATGGCGCCGTGGCGCTGCTCTTTGTTCTATCGCCGTCCGGCCCGCGTACAATCCGCCGGAATCTCTACTGTGACACTCCCCGCCCCTTTCGTCAATTGAACGTCGAATGCTCACTCACGTTGCTCACTGACGTTGCACGCTTTCAATACACGCTTGCTATCGGCAGCCGCATTCTCTAAGCTGTACGTCATGGGAGCCCCTTTAGGCTGCGCAGAAGGAGCTGGGGAATGAAACTATCCGCCGACGTGGCTATTGTCGGAGCAGGGCCGGTAGGACTTTTACTCGCAAATCTCTTAGCCCGCAGCGGCATTCGTACCGTGCTGGTCGAAAAAAACGACACTACCGCCGTTCACTCCCGAGCCATCGGCATAACCCCGCCATCCCTCGAAATTCTCGAATCCCTGGAGCTTCAAGACCGGTTCATCGAGGAGGGCCTGCCCATCCGCAGCGTACACGTCCACGGCAGCCGTCGCTCGCTGGGCCGCGTCACCTTCGATCAGCTTCCTTCCCCCTACCGCTTTATCCTCTCCATCCCCCAGCGAAAGACGGAGCAGCTGCTCCTCGAACATCTCCGTACCGCCTCCTGTGTACGTCTGCTTATGAATTGTGAGATGGAGGGGCTGGAAGAGGGGGCAGACAGCGTCACCGTGCGTGCCCGTCTCACCGGCGCCGGCCCCCCAGTATCGGCGGAGGAGCGGCAGAACACAGAGCAGGTGGAGATCACTGCCCGCTACCTCTGCGGATGCGACGGGCTACACAGTACCGTACGCACGGAGGCCGGCCTTTCCATGCGGGGAAAACACTATTCGGATACCTTTCTCATGGGGGATTACATCGACCGCAGCGGCTACGGAGCGGAGGCGCAGCTTTTCTTCACCTCCGCCGGTTCGGTGGAGTCCTTTCCCCTGCCGCGCAACCGGCGCCGCTGGATCGTACAGACCCCTGCTCTCATGGACCCGCCCTCAGAAGGCTACCTTGAGAAAGAGGTCAAACGGCGCAGTCGCCAGTCTCTTAGCCGCAAAGACAACGAATGGCTGAGCCCCTTCCGGGTTTCCACCTACATTATGCCCCGCTTCTACCGCGGCCGCATCATCTTTATTGGCGATGCCGCACACACGATCTCTCCTATCGGCGGACAGGGAATGAACACGGGCTTTGCCGATGCGGAGCTTGCCGCTCACACTCTGCAGGTACTGCTCCAGTCGGGCCATAGTTCCGCCGCCCTGGAGCAGTACCACATTCGCCGCCGGCGTGCGGCTGTAACGGCTGCCCGCCGGGGATGGCTTTCCATGCGGGTGGGCACCGTGCACGGGAGGCTTTTCTCCCCATTGAGAAACGCCGCGTTGCGGCTGCTGCTCGCCTCGCGAGCGGCCCGCCGACTTCCTCTACATTACGCGATGCTCACCATTCCCCATCGCAATCTCAAGGCTTCGAAAACTCACCCAAAACCGGCACGCTAACTGCCCGCCGAGGGGCCTTCTTTGTCCTCCCCCTGAGCTTTCCTTTAGACTTTGCCCTGAGCTTCCGCTCCCTCATCCGCACGACGGACTAGCGTAATGTGGAGAAACCCCAGAAACACCGGTACATGCCGGAGCACATGCAGCCCGTTTATCTCCAGCAGATCGCAAAACGCCCGATTGTCCGGAAAGTGCCGCAGACTCTCGGCAATATATCCGTATACCTCCGGATTCCCGTGAAAAATACGTCCCCATAGTTTTCCCCACCACGACAGCAGTCCGATTTGTAAAGCTGAGAAAAACGGACGAGAGGACCTCGAGAACTCGAGGAATCCCGCGGTTCCGCCGGGCTTCAGCACCCGCTCAATCTCCCGCAGCGCCCCTTCGAGCTCGGGGGCATTTCGTAACGCATAGCCACCGGTAAGCAGATCAAAACTCCGGTCCTGAAAATCGAGGCGCTGCATATCCCCGGCGGTAAAACCGACCCGCTCCCGGACGGAAGAGGGATAGCGCCGAAGATACTCCCGTGCCTTCTCCAGCATATCCGCGTTCAAATCGATCCCCATCACCTCTGCCCCCGGGTACCGTCCGGCGGTCAGAAAGGCGAGTTCTCCCGTACCGCAGGCGATGTCAAGCACACGGGGGCTGTCGGCCTCCGGTAGATACGACACCAAGAGCCGTTTCCAGACTGCATCGCGCCCCAGAGAGAGCACCCGCGTAACCGTGGAATAGACCCGAGAGACCGGGGAAAAAAGCACTTCATTGTACCGCCTCTTACTTAGCGGCTCGGAGAGATCAAAATCTTGTAAACGATGGAAAAAACGATTTTCTTTCTTCATTGCACTTTCACTCTTTCTTGCTAAATATTAGTCTGATTGTATGGAACAGTCAAACGATCCCTCCCCAACCCGGGTATATCTTCACGCAATAGAAACCACCGTCCCCGAGAAGTGGTATTCACAGGATTTTGCACAGAACTTTTTCCTCAATATCGAAGGCGTGGGCGATAAACAGAAACGCTTTCTCAAAAAAATTTACTCCGGCAGCGGCATAGAGAAACGCCACACCGTCATCGACGACTACGACAAGGAGCCGGAGAACTTCACCTTTTTTCCTCCCAACAAACGGCTTCAGCCGGAACCGAGCACGTCCAAGCGGAACGATCTCTTTATCGGTGAAGCAAACCGCCTCTCCCGGAAGGCCGGAGCGGCTCTGTTCAACACTCTTCCGGCGGTAGACCCGTCCACCATCACCCATCTGATCACGGTAAGCTGCACCGGTTTCTCCGCTCCCGGCTTCGACTTCCATTTGCTCAAACACCTCGCCCTCTCTCCCTCCACCCGCCGCTATCACATTGGCTTCATGGGCTGTTACGCCGCCCTCACCGCCCTGGACCTGGCCCGCACTATCTGCCGCTCCGACTCCGAGGCTCGGGTGCTGATGGTGAACGTGGAGCTGTGTTCGCTTCACTTGCAACAGAAACAGGACCTGGACACGCTGGTGGCCAATGCAATCTTCTCCGACGGCGTCTCCGCCGCCTTCATCTCCGCCGATGAGAACGACTCGTCGGGGCCTCGCTTCACCCTGGAGAGCTTCAACTCGCAATATCTCGAGGATAGTGAGGAGGAGATGGCCTGGAAGGTAGGGGATACCGGCTTTGACATGAAACTCTCGGCCTACGTTCCCAAGCTGATTCACCGCCACATTCATGAGGTGCTGGAGGCGCTCTTGTCCCGGGAAGAGCTCAGCCGGGAGGATATCGATATCTGGGCGGTTCACCCGGGGGGCAAGGCAATTCTGCAAAAAGTGGAGCAGGCCCTCGACCTTCCGTCGGATGCACTCGCCGTCTCCTACGATATTCTCCGGGAGTTCGGCAATATGAGTTCCACTACCATCATGTTTGTTCTACAGAAGATCCTTCGGGAAGAGCGGCAGGGCAATGTCTTTGCCCTCGCCTTTGGCCCGGGGCTCACCGTCGAAACAGGACTTTTGAGGAAAATCGGATGAGGGGATTTGCCGCCGGCCGCTCATCCGCCCCGGAACGCATGGACGACCCCGCGGCGGATGAGGCGCAGCTCATCAAGACGATACAGCAATTTACGCCTATCAATATCCTCTTCTCCGCCTCCAGACGGCTACTCAAGCGCCACATTCTCCCCCGCATGGAGGCACACACCGCCGCTCCTTACACGTTGCTCGACATCGGCGCCGGCGGCTGCGATACGGCCCTGTGGCTGTCCGATTACTGCGCCCGCCGGAATATCTCCGTCCGCATAACCTGCATCGATAACGACCCACGTATCGCCGCCTACGCTCGGCGCAAGACCGCCGGTTCTCCGCAGGTGGAAATGGTCGAGATGTCCGCCTTCGATATAGAACGCTTAGGCAGATTCGACTTCATTTTCTCCAACCATTTTATGCATCACCTTCACGATTCAGAACTGAGTGCGCTGCTCGAACTCGTCCACCGCCGCACGGCCATCCGCTTTCTCATGAATGACCTTGCAAGATCGAAGCTCTCCTATCTCGGCTTCAGCCTCTTTGCCGCCCTCTTTCTCCACCGCAGTTTTGCCGGTGAAGACGGCCGGATATCCATCTCACGCGCATTCACCCTCCCGGAGCTGCAGGCGGTAATCCGTCGCACTCGGGCTTCCGAACGCATGCAGACGAGCACCACCTTCCCCGGACGGGTGTTCATCCTCGGCAACGGCTCCTACCCTGCGTAGGATTAGGAAAAGCCCACCAATTTTTTTTGCTCTTCATCCCACAGTTTCAAGCGGATGCACGAGAGGCTCTTCAAAAAGGTAAGGGGCTCTTTTTGCTGCAGCGCCGGTACGGTTTCATAGCACTGTTTGAGCAGGTAATTCGGTATCCTGGGGCTCAAATGATGGACATGATGGTAGCCGATATTGGCAGTGAACCAGCGCAGCACTCCAGGCAGCTTATAGAAGGAACTGCCTTCCATCGCCGCCCGCAGCGGGTCCCACTCCTCTCTGCGCGCCCAATAGACTCCAACAAACTGATGCTGTACATAGAAAAGCCATATTCCCATGATGCCCGCCAGCCAGATCACGGGAAGCTGAATCCCCAGGTAGGTCGTAAACCCCATCAGCAGCGAGGCGCTTACAATAATCGCGGCTATCAGCACGTTAGTCACGAGTACATTCACCCGCGCCTTACGCTTTGCCATCCGCGAAGGCAGCCGAAACCGCATAAGAAAACTGAAGACCGGCCCCAGACCAAGCATCACGAGCGGATGTCGGAACAGATAGTATGAGATTCGGGTGCTCTTAGGAGCCGCCTCATACTCTTCTTTGGTCATAGTCCAAATATCGCCGAAACCACGGGAATCGAGATCCGCGTATGTGGCATGGTGACGCAGGTGACTGTAACGCCAATCTTCGAAAGGAGTGAAAACCAAGAGTCCCAACACATAGCCAAACACAGTATTAGCTCCCTTGTTTGGAAACAGCGATCCGTGGACACAGTCGTGAAACAGGATAAATACCCGCACAAGCAACAGGGCGGCAATTAGCGACAGTCCCAGGGTAAGCCAATAGGAGTAGCCCCGATGCATCGCCCATATCATCACCGCCCAGAGAGCCCCATAGGGGACAAGCGTATTTGTAAGCTGCCACACAGCTTTCCCGTTACTGCGGGTTCGATACCTCCGTAGTTCGGCATACCAATCAGGCCACTTCTGCGTGGTCGTCTTGGATTTTTTCTTCTGCTCCTCCCCGCCAATCGCGTCACTTCCGCTCTTCCCCATTTTCTCGTTCTTCTCCTTACTCTATGTGTTGACCGCAGTTCAGCGGTTCATCCCGTTCCCAGCTCTCCGGCAATACGGCGCACCAGGGCCCAGCCCTGCTCCACGTGGCGCTTTTCCACCCGGGTCTGCCCTACCACAAAGCGAATAGTGTAGCGCCCATCGAGCTTGGTATGGGTCATATACGCCTCTCCGCTTGCATTGATCCGCTCGAGCAGCTCCGCATTGAGCTCATTCAGCCGCTCCTCATCATCGACGGCGGCTGGACGATAGCGAAAACAGATCGTATTCAGCGGCACCGGCGCCAGCAGTTCGAAATCGGGGTCGGATTCGATAGTCCCGGCAAGTTCCCGGGCCCATTCGATGTGGGAGCGGATGGTCGAGCGAAGCCCTTCAATCCCGAAGGAGCGAATGACAAACCACAATTTCAGAGCCCGAAACCGCCGCCCGAGCGGGATTCCCCAGTCCCGATAGTTGTTGACGGTCTTGCCCTCTTTCGTCTTCAGGTATTCGGGATGGATCTCCAGGGTCCGAAGCAGCGCCTCCTTATCTTTCACAAAATAGGCCGAACAATCGAAGTTGGTGAACATCCACTTATGCGGATTGAAGACGAAACTGTCGGTATATTCGATCCCGTCGATCATCCAGCGGAACTCCGGATCAACCAATGCACTGCCCGCCAGCGCCGCATCCACATGCAGCCAGAGCCCCTGACGATCAGCTATCTCTCCCACCGAGCGCAGCGGATCTATAGCGGTAGAACCTGTCGTCCCCAGGGTGGCGACTATACAGCACGGTACATACCCTTGCTCCCGGTCCCGCCGGATCGCCTCCTCGAGCTTCTCCGGGTGCAGCGCATAGTTCTTGTCCACCGGGATCTTGTGCAGCTGCTCCTCTCCGAAGCCGGCAATCTTGACTGCCTTCTCTATGGATGAGTGGGTCTCTTCCGATGCGTAGACGGTGAGACGAGGGCCGGACGCCAATCCTTCCGTGTTAGAGCGGTATTCGGTCATCTGCTCCCGGGCAGTAAGCAGTGCCACCAGGGTTGAGGTTGAAGCTGTATCCTGGATAACCCCCTGGAACTGCGCCGGAAGACCGATCATATCGCGCAGCCAGTCCATAACCCGCTCTTCCAGCTCGGTGGCGGCGGGAGAAGTCTGCCAGATCATACACTGCGCCGCCAGAGTGGCGGTCAGCATTTCCGCCAGCACCGAGGGATAACTGGAATTGGCCGGAAAAAAGGCGAAAAACGAAGGATGCTGCCAGTGCGTTATTCCCGGCATGATGATCTCCTTGAAGTCCTGGAGAATCCGGTCAAAATCCTCCGGCTTTTCTGGTGCCGCCTCCGGAAGCTGCTCTTCTATCTCCCCCGGCTGCACCCGGGAGCGCACCGGGTACTCTTCAATGTGTTCAAAATAGTCGGCCATCCAGTCGACCAGCTCGTGCGCCCGCCGGCGAAATTCCTGAAGCTCCATCTCCTCTCCTCCTTCACTTCCGTGCTACAGTAGGTATATAGTCCACTCTACCACGCCCACCTTCGCAGCGAAAGAGCGCGCGTCTCGAGTCTTTCCTCGGCAACGTTCCCGAAATCGTTGAGGATTCCCCACGCACAACTAAGCAGGACAATAAACTTTTCTCCTCTAATCTTTTTCACATACCATTCACCTCAAAAAACCACGATACTTTTTGCTTTGCTTTTTATTATCTATAGTATAAGTAATTATATTTGCACTAACTCTTTTTGAAGGAGGTGCGCAACAAATCAAAAAAATTATTATTTAGCCTTGTAATTATTAGGTCTCTACACTATTATTGAACAAAATGAGTCTTACAATATTTCATTCCCTTTGAGCTGCTTTTTCGACGGAAGCATGAACATTGTAGACTACCTACTAACTAAGGAGGCCTAACAAATGGCATATCGTAAACCCACGCTCGCTTTAGCCGCATCTCTTGTTCTTCTACTATCCGTACTGCTCGCCGGCTGCGACAGCGAAGATGCGCAAGAAGGGACGAGCGGAAGTAAAGAGCAAAGCACTGATAAAAAAACGGTAGAAATCGGCCTTTTCAATTGGGCGGAAAACGTAGCCGTCTCCAATATGTGGAAACTACTGCTGGAAGAAAGAGGCTACGAGGTCAATCTCACCACCGGCGACAAATCTCCGGTATGGACCGGTGTGGCAAAGGGCGACATGGACCTGCACTTCGAAGCATGGCTCCCGAGAACCGACAAGCCGCTGTGGGAGGAATATTCCGATACCCTGGAGCGTTACGGCCCCTGGTACGAAGGCACCGCTCTCGGACTGGCGGTTCCCGCGGATGCACCGATCGACAGCATCGAAGAGCTCAACGCACATCGCGATACCTTCGAATATAACGGCGAGCCTTCGATCGTGGGCATCGACTCCGGCGCCAGTATTATGAAATTAACCGAGGAGGCGGTCGACACATACGATCTGAACTACAAGCTCATTGCGAGCTCCGGCCCGGTAATGAGCACTTCGGTCATCGATGCAGTGGAGCACAACGAGAATATCGTAGCCACCCTTTGGAAGCCTCACTGGATTTTCTCCAGAGCGGATTTGAAGTTTCTCGAGGATCCGAAAAATATTTACGGCAAGAACGAGAACATCTATCTCGTAACCTACCAGGATTTTGACGAGACTCACCCGCAGGTTCTCTCCTGGATGCAGAACTGGAAAATGGACGACCAGAGCCTTGGCAGTCTGATGGCCACCATCAACAATGCCAACGGCCCTGAAGAGGGTGCCCGGGAGTGGATCGAAGAGAAACGCGATCTCGTTGACTCCTGGTTCGAATAAGCTCGCCTCCCGAGCCGTGAGATGGCTGAGAGCTATTTATTCACGCGTCCATTTGTCAATAATGCGAATTTTCTCTACCGCAATATCGTACTGTCTATCACCTTCATCGTCGCGGTCCCTGTGATATACACTGTCGATCGTCACTGTGTCCTTGTAGAGTTCCTCCGTGGAAGATACGATTCCCTTGTTCCACCTTGCCCTCTCGAGCCCTTCTTTTACCTCTTTTTTAGTATAGAGGACCACCATTCCTGCTTCGAGCTCACTCTTGTGTGCAGGATGAGAATCGAGGATGACATCATCAGTCCAGTTCTCACTACCCTTTGCCACATCAAAGTCGCCAATCAAGGAAACTACTTGATACTCCCCATTTGTCTCATCACTTCCGGGAGTGAGTACGTCTGCAGGATAATACCGTGTCAAACTAAATCCACCATCTTCCTCATAAAAGGCGGCTAACACAACTCCCTCGCCTAGGTAGTCATCGGTTTGCGGTTCCGTCGCGCTTTTCTGAGTCTGTGCAGTATCAGTTGCTTCTTTGGGCTTAGCGGTATCTACACTGGCACATCCAACAAACACCAACAGGAGCACAACAATAGTTAGATAGGCATACATCTTAACCGTATAGTGCTTCATCTCCCACCTCCTTTCCTAAGTATAGCACCATTAGTGTATCCGTAAAGCTTTTTTCTCTAGACAGAAACACATTCCTTTACTAAGTCTTAATCGAAACAAAAATACATTCTCATACAAAGCAAGCGCTTCTTTAACACAGCTCATGCATATTAAGGGCACAAACTTACACAGAAGGAGAGTCAAATGAAAAAATTGATTGTACTCACTCTTATTGCTGCCCTTGTTCCTTTTGCACTTTTTGCAGAAGGTCAGCAAGAGCAAGAACAGGGCGAAAAGCAACTCAGCGGTGCCGTGAGGATTGCCGGGAGCAGCACGGTCTATCCTGTTTCCTCGGCAATGGCGGAGGAGTTCAGTAAAGTTCATCCCAAGGTGGAAATCCCTGTGCAGTCCACCGGAACCGGCGGCGGTTTCTCCAACTATTTCATCCCCGGTAAGACCGACATCAACGATGCCAGCCGGACAATCAAAGACAGTGAAATGGAGAAAGCGGAGGCCGCCGGCATTACCCCCCTCCGGTTTCAGGTGGCAATCGATGCGATTACTATTGTCGTTCACAAGGATTTCCCTGCTGAGAACATCACCGTAGAGGAGTTGGAGAAGATTTGGCGTCCGGATGATCCGGCGCAAACCTGGAGCGATGTGCGTTCCGAGTGGCCCGATGAAGAGATCGAGCTCTACGGTCCCACCTCGGCCTCCGGTACCTTCGACTACTTTACCGAAGAGATCATGGGCGAAGGCGGCGCCTCCCGCAGCGACTATCAGGGAACCGAGCAGGACAACACGATTGTGCAGGCCGTCTCCGGTTCAAAGTATGCCACCGGCTACTTCGGCATGGCCTACTACCTGGAGAACAAGGACAAAGTGAAGGCCCTCAAGGTGAACGGGGTGATGCCGAGCATTGAAACGGCAAAAAGCGGTGAGTATACTCCCCTTTCCCGTCCGCTGTTCATCTATGTAGCTAAGGAATCTTTGGAGAAGCCCCAGGTTCGCGAGTTCGCGCGGTTCTACCTCGAAAGGACGGATTCCGACATCATTAAGCAGATCGGATATGTACCTATGACAACTGAAGACTCCGAAGCAATGCTCGAGAAGCTCGAAGAAGCGATCACTGGTGTGAGCAAATAACATTCTCCCACACGTCTTCATCCTTGCGGAGGCGGGTTCAATTCCCGTCTCCGCAAGCTTTTTTCTCTAGAGGGCTGTGCGTTTGCTACGTTGCTGCTTTTGCAGTACTTTCTCTTAAACCCCCCGGGGCATCAGCCTTTGTACCTTGCCGGCTTTGTCGCCTCGAGCAGTTCTTTGTTCTCCAGCCTCGAAAGCTCTTCGATCTCCTTCATATCCAGCTCAAGCTCCTCTGCCAAACGCTGTCCATAGTCTTTGTCAGCTAAATAACAGTGAACGGTATGCCGAACTTTGATGTTTTTCGTACAGGGCGCAATATCCCGCCCGGTATTTGCAATGAGCAGCTGCTTCTGCTCTTTACTCATGTTTCTGTATAGATTACCGGGTTGATAAAATACATCGTCCGACTGTTCTTCCGCCGGGTCGTAGTGATAGAAGGCCCCTTCCATCTCCAGGGGCGGCTCGCGGTACTCAGGCTGTTCAGCCCATTCTCCGTAGCTGTTGGGTTCGTAATGGGTCCGTGCGCCGTAATTTCCGTCCACCCGCATCAGGCCGTCCCTGTGGTAGGCATTTTTCTCAATTTTTGGAGCATTCACGGGTATCTGATGATAATTCACCCCTAGACGGTACCGCTGAGCATCCGCATAGGAAAAGAGCCGCCCCTGCAGCATCTTGTCGGGAGATAGACCGATTCCCGGTACCAGGTTTGTCGGGGCGAAAGCGGCCTGCTCCACATCCTGAAAATAATTCTCCGGATTTCTATTGAGCTCCAGCTCTCCTACCTCGATCAAAGGATACTCCTTATGGCTCCATACCTTGGTCAGGTCGAAGGGGTTTTCCTTGTGGCGGCGGGCTTGCTCCTCCGTCATGATCTGAAAATACATGGTCCATTTGGGATACTCGCCCCGCTCTATGGCGCTGAAGAGGTCGTTCTGACTGCTTTCCCTATCATCGGCAACAATTGCAGCCGCCTCTTGGTCGGTTTTGTATTGGCCTCTGGATGACCGCCGGCGCTCCCTGGCTCTTTAGCCGAGTTTTTACACGCCCTTTTCCGGCCAGGCGAGCACTCCCACCGGTCCATCCGGGAGAGGGCGAGGGAGAGTAATGGTGCCCAAACCATCACCGCCCCCCCTCTTCACAGCCGATATGGAACCGGAAGCACTGGACTCGTAAACAAAGTTTTTCCAAAAACCTGACCCTTCGTACGGTTTGCAGCTTGCATGAAGCGAGCAATTTTTCTACTATTCACTCACTTTCGCAGTAGTGAGATAAACAATGCAATGAGTAGTGAGTGAGCTTATGAACCAATCTACCAAACAGCTTCCACCGGGGTTCTACAAGAAAACTATAATGATCGGCTTCGGGTTTTTCACCATGGGCCTCATGGACCCGTTGTACGACAATTACGTGCCCGTGTTTCTCTCGGGTTTTCTCGAATCCCGGGCGGCCATTGGCTCGTTCATGACTATCGACAACATCATGGCGCTGCTTATTATTCCCCTGGTCACCGGCATGAGCGACAAGGCGCGCACCTCCATAGGCCGCCGCATGCCCTTTATTCTCATTACCCTACCGGCAAGCGGAATCTTGTTTGCCTTGCTGCCGCGGGCCGGCATGACATCGCTGGCCGTCTTCGTGGGAGCTATCGTGCTGTTTAACCTCTTCAAGCAGTCTGCGCGGGGCCCTGTTGTCGCCCTCATGCCGGACACCATTCCCAACGAATACCGCAGCGAAGCCAACGGGGTCATCAACATGATGGGAGGCGTCGCGGCGGTGGTGGGCACCCTCGCCCTCGCCCCGCTGATGGATACCCACATTGTACTCCCGCTGATCGGCGACACTTCTCGGCAACTGCCGTTCATCATTGCGGGAGTGCTGATTATTGTGGCGGTTATTTCGCTCTTTTCAACGGTCAAAGAGAAGCGCTTAACCGAAAACGAGCCTTCCCGGGAGTCGGTGTTCGCCTCAATCACACGCATTTTTCGACAAAGCGACAAGAGCGCCGTCTACATTCTTCTCGCCCTGTTTCTCTGGTTCAGCGCCTACTGGGCCATGCGCCCGTTCATGACTCTCTACGTGATCGAATATCTGGGCTTGAGCGAAGGACTCGCCGGTTTCTCCACCGGTATGTTCGCCCTAGCTTATCTCGCATTCGCAATTCCCAGCGGCATGGTCGCCCACCGCATAGGGAGAAAACGCACCATTCGCCTCGCGCTGCTTTCCATGGCGGCAGTCGCCCTGCTCATGTTCACTCATCAGTACTGGACCCTTTCGCTCGGTGCGTCGAAAACGGTAGCGGTAGGCACGTTTTGGGTGCTGCTCTTCCTCTTCGGCATGTTTTGGGGAGCTGCCAACACCAACAGCTTTCCCATGCTCTGGCAAATGGCGAACTTCAACACGATGGGCGCTTACACGGGAGTGTATTACGTCTTCTCCCAGTCGCCGGCCATCATCGCCCCGCCGCTGACAGGAGCGCTGGTCGATCTGTTTGAGTTTCGCATGATCTTCCTGGTGACCATGCTGGTTATGCTCTGCTCCTTCCTGGTTCTCGGCAAGGTTACGGGGGGAGAAACGGCGCGCGCTGTGCAGCATTGATTGTCTGCTGCGAGCCTCCTGTAGAAGCCCCCGTAGAAGGCGTGTTCTCATACCGGTCCACAGAGCTGCTCTCTGGGGAAGCCAGTTCTCCTAGCATAGTTACTGACCTTTATACTGATTACAATACACGAAGCGTATATGCGATTTTTACCTCCAAAGCCTCAACGCCCCTTGTGGAATACCGCCGCCTCGCCTACTGTTCACCTATGAGCAGCACCGCAGTGATTTTGGTGCTTGTCATCTCGTTCATGATAGGCAGGTGCGATGCGATAAGCCTGCAGGCTGTAGCCGGCAGCATGCTTGTAGCTTTAGGGGCCTTTTTCCTAGCTATGCGCTACTGTGGAGAAGTCCGTCCGCGAAAGACTCCTATACTCTTGTCAGTGCTGATGGGAGTGATGATCTATGCAACGTACGGACTCGTGCTCACAAGCCTTGCTTATGTAAACGATGTGAGTTATGCGGTAGCGTTTCGCCAGATCAGCCTCCCTATAGGCGTGCTTTTGGGACTTTTTATACTTCGCGAGGGGGGCGGCTGGCTCCGCTTCTCTGCAGTGCTTGTTATGGTGGCAGGACTCATCAGCGTGGCTACACGGGTTGAGATTATTGTTTCGGCTTAGATACATTGAAGTAAGCTTCTCTGCCGCCCGATACGCCGCTTCCAGAAACTCCTGCTCCGTTCCGTGTCGTAGGTATCCAAGATATTTCCCAGTAAGGTAGCGTGCCCCAGTTTAGCGAGATTCTCGAGGGTAATAGAGCCATAGCCGGAGGCAAAGCTCTGCGACCTCGTCGAGTGTCCTCTTCGCCGCCGGAGAGGTGACATGATGAATAATCGCCGGGGACCTGCGGTGCTTTCCGGATCGATCCCTCAGCTTCCCAGCAGAGCGCTTCGCAGATTTTCGTAGAGCTCGTCTTCCGTACGCAACTTCGTTAGTAGTTTCGATAAAACCCGGCTGTGTGCTTGTATAGGGTTCAATCCACCATCCTTTACAAACTCACTTTCATAGCTGTAGATCGAACTCCCCTCATGTTCTAAACTAATTACCGCCCAAGCCTTAGCCATGTCAGGGGCTTCCTCCAGATATTTGGGAAAGTCTTCCACAAGCAGTTCAACCCTCACATTATATCCATTAGAGCGCTTCTCCGGAGAAAACGTAAAGGGTAGCCGCTTATCTGAGAAAAGAGCCCGTATTTCGCTGTCTAGCGATCTGTCTACCTTGCTGTTTTTGACCTCGACCAGTAAGCCTGCTTCAATGCGATTTACGCTCACCGCCAATTCCTCATGAGCGATTCGCACCTCCTGTTTACGCACTGCCTCCAGCATTTCCAAGCGAGCACTTACTACGAATGTCCTTTCCCCCGCCTCATCCAACCCGGATGGCATTTGCACTATAAAGTCTCCCTGAGCATCAGTATTTGTCTCTTCCACGTTTCTGCCGGCTTTGTTGTAGATAGCTACAGGTACCGTTCCGATTCGTTCGGTAAGATCGCTTGTAAGTCGTCCCTGTACGGTGAAGGGTTCGCCGATATGAACATCGATCCGATGGCGGGAAAGGGTTATAGTAAGCGAGTCGATATGGGACTGGATCGAATTGAGGATCACATCGTTCATATTTCCGCTTTTTCCGGCAATCGAAGCGTTGATTTCCTGCCCAAACGACGCTTCCCGTAAAAGTTCGAGACTTCGAGCCAGCCGCTCGACTCTAAGGGCAAAAGCGGAAGCATTGTCGGTAAGTACCGGCTCAAGTAAGTCGTTTACTCGATTGACCATCTTCTGGCGGCGCTTACTCTGAATCGCATCCCATTTTGCTTTACTGAGCCGGACATATACCCAGTACCCGGTGCTATGACAGTAATATGTGTCGACCGTCTCTATCTCCTGTACATTGGTATCTACCGACTGATGTACCAGCTCTTCCACTTGCTGAGCATACTCCCCGCTACTGCTTCCGGAAGTACGTACGTTCAATTCGCTTGAAATTTCACTGGAGATCCGTGCAGCAAGATCAGCCCTTGCTCGAGCTTCGGCTACCGACCTATCCTCAGCTTGATTGCCGGAGTCCGCAGCCCCTACTCCAACGTAATATCCCGCCTGCTCGGGATTCCCCATCCAGTCTGGTTCCGGGGGGCATGCGGAGGTGGTTGCACAGGAGACTAATCCGGCAAGAAGAACGAGCATTACAACAAAACCGACACCGATGCCCGCCCTATACACGCTCATGTGTGATTTCATACTATTACACTCCAATACAACCAACCGAATATCTGTCAAATGCCCAGGCCTTTGAGAATGTTACATGCTTGTTAGTTAAACATCTAGTATTCCACCACTCCCAGTAGATGTTGTTGCACCATGCGGATGTTGAAAGAACTTCAACTAGGTAAAATTATACCCGATTATCGGGATAATTACTATTAATATTTTCCTGAGTCGAAGAAGAGAGTACTCTCTTGCCGGTATCCTGCCTTAACCTGCTGTATGTATGCAAAGGCACTATCTTCCCGTGTTTATTTTCTCGATAGTTGCGTTAAACGGTCCCAAGACGGTGGGATACATGGCTACCGCTCCAAACGAACCGGGAGACTACTACTTTATCTGCGATGTACATCCCCAAACCATGACCGGTACTTTTGTAGTAAACGAATCATAACCACTTAGCCAGCACGGCGGCGGAGCCTCGTGCTGCGCCGTCGTTCGGGGTTTATTAGCGCTCTTTCTCAACCTGTGGGGTATTCACGTGCCAGCGTTATAGCTTCTTCACGCTTTCGTATCGACTCGCTCCGAGGAGATTTCTTCTCTCGCATTTTGCGCGAGCCGGTAAGCGGCAGCGGCGGTACGAAAATCCGCAGCAGAGGGAGCGCCTGGTGCGAGCGCAGCCCGCTGGACGGTACGAGCTTTTTGAAGCGTTGCGCGCGGATCCCCGGGAACTTCCGTAAGGTCCGCTTTTATGGAGCCGCCGGTGGCATAACTGGCCCCGTCGGGGCCTCGCTCCGTTTTGAGCACAATACCCGAGGCAGCGTACGGGCCGAGCGCCAGCAAGTGGCTTCGCTCATGACTCCTCACCTCTTCATCTCGTGCTGCGGCGCCCTCTGAAGTGACAATTTGATAATCTGTGCCTGGTACGGGGATCCCTTCTCTTCCGGCAGTTCCATCCAAATTCGCAGTTCTCCCTGCTGTCGATGAAAGACGATCGTTTAGGGTAAAGGGACTCGGGGACTGGACATCTTTCGACACAGAGTTTCCCAGATGGACGATAACGACGGGCTCTTTTTTGCCCTCTGAACGGGTGTTCTTAGCAGAGGTACCGGTGGTATGTGGTTGCGGCAGTGGTGACGTGCGAGGGCCAGGCACACCATAGTCTACAACAGTTTTCATATCTATATATAGTATAGTAATGTTTGGCGGCGTATACCAGTACAACCAGCACTTTTCGTTCTGCAGATTAGTGCAGAACAGTACAGAGCAGAGAAAAGCAGCGCTCTCTGGAACCTAAGCCGACCCCGCCGTTCCTCAGATTTTAAGTGGCAGCGCTGCTCATCAGCTTTAGCGTATTCCGCTGCTTGAGAAGCAAGACGGCTCTTCTGCGGAGGACTCACCAAGGGAGTCGCCTCAATCCGGGTGGGTGCATTCAAGGTCGGATTGAAAGGGAGAACGGCTGCTGAGGTGCGGGTAATCGGTCTCACATCAAACGCTGCAGCGGACGTTACGAGTAACTCTTTACTCTCACAGGATTCTTAAAGTCATTATTATCGATGACCATATTTGCATATTCCGGCACACTGGAGTGAAGCATTACAGTAATCAGCGCCGCACTGCCGAGTGAGCTGATTGTTCCTTTTATCCATTTTATTCATAATTGCAGAGGTGCAGCACAACACTTTCTGAGCGTGCCGTGCCAAGGAAAAACATGCGGAACGCACTGCCCCAAAAACGTACTGACTTCAAAAAAGGAGTTCGCGATGAAGATCCTGGTAACCGGTGCCGACGGAATGTTGGGTAGCCATGTAGTGCAGGAGTTACTGCAGCGCCGGATCGGGGTACGTGCGTTGCTACAGCCCGGCCGGAACGCAGCCGCAACAGCTCGACACAGCTGGAGGTGGCCCGCACCATCAGGCGGATGGTAGTGCGGCGGCAACGGCGGATAGTGATGACCCCTTTGGGCAAGACGGCCAACCTGCTCTTTGGGCTATTTCCGCGCGCCACCGAGCTGCTTATTTCTCGCTTCGCCGCACGTTCATCTATGTACGGGAGGAACAATTGATGCGACTGCCGATTCATGTGACCGTATTTACTCTGGGATATTTGATTTACCTGTTTTCCGACCGCACGAAGCCGCTCCGCAGCTTGGCTGTCAGGCTCGGAGACCCAAAGGAGAGCTGGAAGGGAACGTCTGCCGATGCAGGCCGTGAGTGGCTGGTTTATCTGCAGAAGACTTTAGGCTTCATTCTGCTGGGTCTGCTTCCGTTCCTCCTGCTGGCCCTTGCCGAAAGCGGGTCCCTTGTGTACAGCGGCGGGGAAGCGGCGGACGGCAAATCTCCCGGCAC
>CAYFUX010000034.1:11063-35607 GCA_964346455.1 uncultured Spirochaetaceae bacterium | reverse complement strand
CGGCGGAGCTGTGAAGTCCGTTCAACGATGACATTGTGAACGGACTTCACTTTACGTTGATTTACTCGTACTGTTTCTCCTGCCTCTTACCAGCTTCCTGCGAGACTGGGGTAATTCCCGTCTCTTCCGCACCGGTTCGATTGCCAGAGGCGGAGGTGCCGCTCCGAGTCGAGGTGTCTCCTGTGAGCCTGCGCGGTTCCTGCTGTCCTCCGCTGGGAGAGGCGCTGTCGCGTTTCAATGAAAAGCCCTTGACCATGCTCTCAAGCTGTTGTGCCTGGCCGGAAAGCTCCTCCGCCGCCGAGGCGCTCTCCTCTGCACTGGCGGTGTTGGACTGGGTGACTTGATCGATCTGGTCAAGAGAGCTGGTAATCTGATCGATCGCTTCCGACTGTTCGCGGTTGGAGCTGGAGAGTTCTTCGAGAATCTCGGAGACTTTTTGGGCTCCCTCCACGATATCGTTGAGCTGGTCGGAAGTACTGCGGGCTGCCTCCGTACCTTTTTGGATGTTGCTGACCGTCTCCGCCACCATACGATTGGTCTCGTTTACCGAATCGGCGCTCTTGTTGGCCAAGTTGCGCACCTCCTCGGCTACCACTCCAAAGCCCTTGCCGTATTTTCCGGCTCGGGCGGCTTCCACATTGGCGTTGAGGGCCAGTAAATTGATCTGGAAGGAGATGTCGTCGATGATCTTCACCACTTTGTTGATCTCGTCGCTGGAGGAGTTGATCTTGTCCATCAGCTCCATCAGCTCGCTCATCCGCTTGCTGCCCTCCTTGGCGTTTTCAGCGGACTGCCGGGAAAGCTGGTTGGCCTGCTGGGCGTTTTCGGCGTTTGACTTGGACTGGCTGTTGATCTGGTTGACCGAGGAGGAGACCTCTTCGAGGCTGCTGGCCTGCTCGGTGGCCCCCTGAGAGAGACTTTGACTTGCCTGGGAGACTTGATCGGCCCCGGAGGTGACCTGTTCAACCGCATCGGTTACCTGGCCAAGAAGATCGTTGAGGGAGGAGTTCATCTTCTGGAGGGATTTCCCCAGCTCGTCCCGGTCGGAGGCGAGGGAGATGTCGTCGGTAAGGTCTCCTCCGGCGATACGCTCGGCTACCTTGGCTTTGCTGCGCATCGCCTCGATCATCTCGTTCATGGCCGAGGCCAATTGACCCACCTCGTCGCCCTGTTGGACATCTACCCGGGTCGAGAGGTCGCCCGCCGAGACCTCTTTGGCGATGCGGACCCCTCTGTGCAGGGGCCGCAGAATTCCGCGGGCAATAATGATCGCCAGGGCAAGCCCGAGGATAATGGAGATCACACTAATAAGGATCACCGCCCGCTGAGTGGTCTGAGCCGCCGCGAGCATCGCTTTGTCGGTCATCACGTTATCTTCTGCAGTGGCGACGATCTCACCCAACAGGCTCTGAACCTTGTTGAGGGCGGCGGTGGTATCGTTGGCATAGATGTCGTTTGCCTTTTCCAACGAGGCCAGCTTTTCGTCGTGCCACTGAATGAGCCCGTTGATTTCATCGAGGGTATCGTATGCGAGGGGCTTGGTGTTGTTCATGTAGTAGCTGCGCATCTCATCTTTGCGGCCTTCCGCAAGGGCCTCGGCGATAACTTTGGCTGATTGGTGCAGCTCTTTGTGGGGCTCGTAGATGGGCGTGATGGCCTTGTCAAAGCCCTGCTCGTTCTGCCGGCGCGTCTCGACACGGTCGGAGTAGAGGTACTGCCCGAGACTGCACTGGGTGTGGTCCAGCTCTACATCTTCGAGTTGGGTCATCTCCGAAACCACAAAGACGTCCTTCACTCGATGGGCCCAGGCAAGGTGATCCACCTTCTTTTCCCGCAGGAAATTGCCGAGCTCTTCGTCCACCTGGACGTACTGCTCGCCCACGTTCACCGCCGACTCGTGGAGGTGATTGTGCGGCTCTTCGATTTCGTCCAACAGCGGGCGTAGTTCGGGGATCTGCTGTTCTGCCTCCCGGCGGGCGTCGGAGTAGTACCACTGCCCGAAAGCGCACTTAGTGGGATCGGTCTCCACCAGCACCTCATTGACCGAATCGTCGGTGAGCAGCTTGTTGAGATCGACGGTCCAGTTGAGATGATCCACCTCCCGCTGAACTATGTTGCCTCTGAGCTGGTTTCCGGAGATCACTTCCTCCGCATTGGTTACGATATCGCTGATACCGAGGTAGGACCACATCCCCACTGCAATGAGCAGCACGAGGACACTCCCAAAACCGACGGCGAATTTATTGCTTAGTTTTACGTCTTTCCAGCCCATCAGATTATCTCCTTACGATATAAATACTGGTATTAATTATCGAAGAATGGAGCGCGGTTTGCAAGCATAAAATTATTTATTATATATATTTAAAATGGTCATGTTTAGCAGGTGGCAGGACTAGTTACATGCGCCGCGTGATGTGCTATACTGCGACTCACATCATGGCCACATCCACACACAAGCAAAAAAAGAGCAAGGCAGCCTCAAAGGCACCGCACGCTTACGACGAAAGTACGATTAAGACTCTCAGCAGCCTCGAGCACATCCGTTTGCGGACCGGTATGTACATTGGCCGCCTCGGTGACGGGACGGACGTGGACGACGGGGTTTATATCCTGCTCAAAGAGGTGCTCGACAACAGCATCGACGAGTTTATCATGGGCTACGGCTCCACCGTCCGCGTAAAGGTTGAGGGGAGCACGGTGAAGGTCCGGGATTTCGGTCGCGGCATCCCCCTTGGCAAGGTGGTGGAGTGCGTGTCGGTCATCAACACCGGTGCTAAGTACAATGACGAGGTTTTTCAGTTCTCCGTGGGGCTCAACGGAGTGGGCACCAAGGCGGTCAATGCCTTATCCGAGCATTTCCGCGTCGTCTCTTTTAGGGACGGAGAGTACTTCGAAGCGAAGTTCGAAAAGGGAAAGAAACAGAGCGAACGCAAAGGCAAGGCAAAAGGCAATCAGAAAAACGGAACCTATGTAGAGTTTGTTCCGGACCAGGAGATTTTTGGGGAGTACGCCTTTAACCACGAGTTTATCGAGGAGCGGCTCTGGAACTACGCCTGTCTCAACGCCGGCCTCACCATAGAGTTTGGCGGCAAGAAGTTCAAATCGGAAAACGGGCTCTGGGACCTGCTACGGGGGGAGATTGGCGAGGAAACCCTCTATCCGGTACTTCACTACCGCGGCGAGAAGCTGGAATTTGCTTTTGCCCACACCAACAACTACGGTGAGACCTACTTCTCCTTTGTAAACGGCCAATATACCGCCGACGGCGGTTCGCATCAGAGTGCCTTCCGCGAGGGAATCCTGAAGGGGGCAAATGAGTACTTCAAGCGTAACTACTCCGGCGTGGATGTACGCGAAGGAGCGGTCGGGGCGATCGCGGTGAAACTGCAAAATCCGGTCTTCGAGAGTCAAACCAAGAACAAATTGGGCAACAGCGAGATACGCAGCTGGATCGTCGGCGAGGTCAAATCGGCCCTGGTCGATTTTCTTCACAAGAATAAAGAGGCGGCGAAGAAGCTCGAGGAAAAGATCGAGAGCAACGAGCGGTTACGTAAAGAGCTGAATGCGGTTAAGAAGGAGGCCCGGGAGCAGGCCAAGAAGATTGCCTTGAAGATCCCCAATCTGAAGGATTGCAAGTACCACCTGGGAGACAAGAAGGGGGAGAACTCCACCATCTTCATCACCGAGGGGCAGTCGGCTTCCGGCTCCATGGTCAGCGCCCGGGACGCCTATACTCAGGCGATTTTCAGCCTCAAGGGCAAGCCCCAGAACGTCTTTGGAAAAAAGAAGGCGGCGCTCTATAAGAACGAAGAGCTCTACAACTTGATGATGGCCCTCGGGATCGAAAACGGGATCGAGGGGCTGCGGTACAGCAAGATCGTGATCGCCACCGACGCCGACCACGACGGCTTTCACATCCGCAACCTGCTGCTCACCTTTTTCCTCAACTATTTCGAGGACCTGGTGTTGAGCAACCGAGTTTTCATCCTGGAGACGCCGCTGTATCGGGTGCGCAACAAACAGGAGACCCGCTACTGCTACACGCCCAAAGAGCGGGAGGAGGCGGAGAAAGAGCTGAAGCATGCCGAAGTGACGCGCTTCAAGGGCCTCGGGGAGATCAGTCCCGCCGAGTTTGGCCGCTTTATCGGCGAGGATATGCGGCTGGTGGAGGTGAACGTCAAGTCGATCAAGGAGATGCACCGGACTCTCGACTTCTTCATGGGCAAGAACAGCCCGGAGCGGCGGGAGTACATCATGGAGAACCTCATCTAAATGAGCTACGTACGCACCCTCTACAACAAGAACTTTCTCGAGTACGCCAGCTACGTGATCAAGGACCGGGCCATTCCCGACCTGCGAGACGGTCTGAAGCCGGTACAGCGGCGCATTTTGCACACCCTCTTTGAGGCGGATGACGGAAAGTTCCATAAGGTGGCCAATATCGTCGGCTCCTGCATGAAGTACCATCCCCACGGCGACGCATCGATCTATTCGGCTCTGGTGGTGCTGGCCAATAAGGATCTCTTTATCGACAAGCAGGGGAACTTTGGCAGCCTTCTCACCGGCGACGAAGCCTCTGCGGCGCGGTATATCGAGTGCCGTATCACCCCCTTTGCCAAGAAAGTGCTCTACAACCCGCAGATCACCTCCTACGTGGACAGTTACGACGGCCGCAACCGCGAACCGGTGGTGTTTCCCGCCAAGATCCCGGTGGTCCTGATCCATGGGGCCGAAGGCATTGCGGTAGGTATGTCCACCCGTATTCTTCCGCACAACTTCCACGAAGTACTGCAGGCGGTGCGGGCGGCGCTGCGAGGGGAATCCTTTGAACTCTATCCCGATTTTCCCGGCGGCGGGCTGGTGGACGTCTCCGACTACCAGGACGGCAAGGGCAAGGTGCTGGTGCGCGCGAGGCTGGACACCTCCGATCCTAAGAGGATCGTCATCCGTGAGCTGCCCCACGGTTCGACTACCGAAAGCCTGATCGCCTCCATCGAAGCGGCTGCCAAGCGGGGAAAGATCAAGATTTCCTCCATCTACGACTACACCACCGACGAGGTGGAGATCGAGATCAAGTTGGCCCGGGGAGAGTACACCCAGGACGTGGTGGACGCTCTCTATGCGTTTACCGACTGCGAATACGCCATTTCGGTCAACCCGCTGGTAATCAGGGACAACACTCCCGCGATTATGAGCGTCAGCGAAATCGTACGGTACCACGCCGGCCACCTGGTGGAGGTGCTCACCGAGGAGCTGAAAAAGGAGCGGGGCACCTTGCGGGAGAAGCTCCACGCGCGGACGCTGGAGCGGATTTTCATCGAAGAGCGGATTTATAAAGACATAGAAGAGATGACCACCTCGGAGACGGTGATCCAGGCGGTGATAAAGGGCTTTAAGCCCTTTCGCGACCAGATCCCCCGGGAAGTCACGCGGGAGGATGTGGAGCGCCTCTTGAAGATTCCCATCCGCCGCATCTCGCTCTACGACATCAACAAGAACCGCGAAGAGGTGAAGCAGATCAACGCCCGCCTGGAGGCGATCAAATATCACCTCGAGCACATTACCGACTACGCGGTCTCCTTTATCGACGAGATCGAAGAGGAGACGAGCTCGTGGTTCCCCCGGAAGACAAAAGTCGGCTCTTTTGAGCGGGTGGACGTCCGAGAGGCGGCACAGCGCAACCTGGAGCTGCGCTACGATGCGAAGAACGGATATCTCGGCTACGAGGTGAAGAGTGGCAGCTCCCTCTTTGCCGTCTCTCCCTACGACAAAATCCTGGTGATCCGGAAGGGCGGTACCTACTCGGTGATCGACGTACCGGAGAAGCTTTTTGTAGACACCGGAATGCTCTACTGCGGTCTTGCTGAAAAAGATGAACTGGCCAAGGTCACCTTCTCTCTGCTCTACCGGATGCAGGATACCGGCTACCACTACCTCAAGCGTTTTGGGATCGAAAAGTACATCACCGGCCGTACCTATGAGCTGCTGCCGGAGGGAGCGGTGCCCATAGACATGACCACCGAGACGAACAAAGAGGTGGTGCTGCAGTACAAGAAGAAACCCCGGGTCAAGGTGCTGGAGGAGCGCTTTCCGATAGCCGACTATCTGGTCAAGAGCGTGCGGGCCGGGGGCATCCGCCTTTCCACTAAAGATGTGAAGTCCGCCCGTATGGTGCGCATCACCGGCGGGGCAGCCCGCAAAAGTTCTTCCGGCGTTAAAAAACAGGGCGGCGGAAAAAAGAGCGGAGAATAATCCATGGAGCAGGCAGACGCGATCAAACAGCGGATCCTCTACGAGGACAATCATCTCATAGCAGTCAACAAACTTTCCGGGGAGAACGTGCAGGGCGATAAGAGCGGCGACAACCCGCTGCTGGACGCGGTCAAGTATTACATCAAAATGCGCGACCGCAAACCGGGAAACGTGTTTTTAGGCATCCCCCATCGGCTGGACCGTCCAACCAGCGGCGTGGTGCTGTTTGCCAAGACCGGCAAGGCCCTCGCCCGGATCAACGAACAGTTCAAACAGCAGGAAATCGACAAGCTCTATTGGGCGGTAGTCGACAGCATGCCGCCGGAGGAGAGCGGCCGGCTGGTGCACTACCTGTCCCGCAACCGCAGTCAGAATAAGTCATTTGCTCAGAAGAAAGAGGGGAAAAACACCAAGAAAGGGGTGCTTTCCTACCGGGTAATCTCCGCCACCGACAATTACTATCTGTTGGAAGTACACCCGGAGACCGGACGGCATCACCAGATTCGCGCTCAGCTGGCGGCGGTGGGATGTCATATTAGGGGCGACCTCAAGTACGGAGCTCCCCGTTCCAACCCGGACGGCGGCATACATCTGCACGCCCGCACACTGCAGTTTATGCATCCGGTCAAAAAGGAAGCGCTGGAGATTACGGCCGATCCGCCGAATGCGGACAACTTGTGGAAAGTGTTTCTCAAAATGGTGTCGGAACGCTGAGTTCTGTTTTGTAAAAGCCGAGTTGCAAAAGCGCGTTGCTCGGCGTATACTTTCACCGAGAGGAATACATGTCGGCATCTAAAGACCTGGAGCAGATACTCCGTGCCTTTACCCAGAAAAAGGGTATTTCCGCCATATCGCGGTTCAATTTAGAGAAATATGCCGCCCACTGGACACAGGAGTTCAAACGGGCTAAGTCGGACTTCACCGATTTTTCCGCCCTTCCCTCGGCTCGTTTTGAAGAGCTGCTGCAGGAGCTCTTCGACAACGGTACTGTAGAGACATACACCGACGAGCGTGGCGCACAGCACATTGTCTATCTTCCCTTTTTCTCCTCCTTTGTGCGGGAGGCGCTGTTGGCGAGTGAGAACGACATGGGCAGCGTCTTTCCGTCGGAGTCCTTCTACAACGCAAAGTTTCCCGATTCCGTGGTAGAAGAGGTGGATGTCAAGGAAAACTTCGGGGAACTGCTGCAGAACCGTTCTTCCGAAAAAGGGCAGATCTTTCGGCTTACCTTTCCCTACGGAGTTCGCTCCATGCTGACGGTGAGCGAACTGCTGATCCCCAAATTGATGACGATCTGCATCCTCAAGCTGCGTCACTACTTATCCCAGTCGAAGAACAGCGAGTTTGTGATCAATAAGCTCTACGGAACTTTTTCTACCAAGGAACAGTCCGTGAAGGACCTCCTCTCTAAAGTGCAGACTCAGAAAGATAACGCGGCCAGGACGATTAGCGATTCCGACGATTTTACCTTTCAGTTTTGGACCCACTTCACATCACTGATAACCGGGGAGTTCAAGGACAAGGAGAACAAGGTAGACCGGGAGCACACCTACTGTCAGGCGGCGTACCTGCTTAGTATGTATGCCCTCTTTTTCCGCAAACAGAAAAAGAACAAGCGGGAGAAAGAGCTGGCCTTGAAGTCGGTGGAGCAGAAGATTCAGGATGAACCCTTCTATCATTCCTTCTACGACATCTACAGCTTCAAAGATAAGAACGGACTGCCCATCTCCCAGAAGGTGGATAGCCGGGAGCTGAGCGAGTACCTGCAAAACAAAAGTGCGCATAAGCACAACGAACCATTACCTCAGCTGCTGAGAATCAAGGTGGAGGACGAGGAGTACTACATTGCCAAGGAGCGGCTGCTGCATTTAATTCTGCGCCGTTGTCATGCTATATCAAAACAGCTGCGGGGGCAGTATGAACAGGAGTGGGCGCAGGTACTCGGCGAGTTCAAGAAAAGTCCGCTGATGAACCGCCGGGAGCTTTTTCAGAAGGACATCTGGGAGCGAGTAAAGCAACAGGATGCGCTGCTCTATTCGCTGCTCAGGTACGAGCTGATCTTTCTGGCATTTAAGGAGACTCAGCCGAGCCGGGAGGTTTACATCGAAACCAACCGGATCCTGAACCAGAAAAAAAGCGAGCTGGTGTCGATCGACGAGATCTTGCGCCTTGATCAGCGTAGGATCATTCACGATGCCCGTACATACCTGCCTTTGTGGAAGAGCATTCCTCTGGTAGGGCGCCTGGGGGTGGTGTTTGGGCGCCTGTGGAAACGGCTGGTGAAGGGAGCAGCGTCCCTCAAGGATCCTGCGGAAGTATACTCGAGTTTTACGAAAACCCGGGAGAAGCCGGGTGCAGAGTATTCCGCCGGCGAAAGCGGGAAAGCCCCGGCAAAGCAACCCGCCGCCCAGGGAGGCGTCCAGGGAGGCGCTTCCGCCGGAGGGATGGCGACCGCGGGCAGCGACGAAAAGAAGGCCTCCGGGGCCAAAGAGCGGCAATTGGCCGCCGGCGCAAAGGGACGGCTCAGTGCTGAGCAGAAGGAGGAGATGCGCAAGGCGCTGGATACGCTGAAAGCGCGGTACATCGGTAAAGGCGGAAATATCGATGAAGAGCTGAAGAACTTGATCGAGAAGTGGAATCCCCTGGTGGCCGAACAGTCGAAGAAGAACTTGATCGAGGATGTGAACTCGGCGATCCGGGACTTTTTACGCAAACTCAAACGGAGTCTCTACAGCAAGCCCCCCGATATAGAGCGCCTTCAGAAGCTTTCCGCCCAAATCGCCGAATACGAAGGGTTTGAACGGATCCGCGACAAAGAGTCGTTTAGGCGCTACATCGAACTCTACATGATAAAAATCCTGCGCAAGAACGTATAGAAATCTTGGGGCGGCTGAGATTTGACAAGGGTAGGGCCGGTACATATCCTATATTATAGGGTTTGGTCACACGTGGTTAATCATCATCTGAATACATACAAGAGAGGTTGTGAGCGATGAAACTGAATACTCTCATCGTCGACGATGACGAGATGGTTCTAAAACTGCTACGACAATATTTGAAAGACCGGGAGGACCTAAAGATTCAAACCGTCACCACCCCCGGGGAGGCGCTCGAGATCATCAACAAGGAAAAGGTTCATCTTCTTATCCTGGATATCGTGCTGCCGGAGAAGGACGGCATTACGCTTCTCGAGGAGGCGAAGAAGGTGGATCCTCTGACGCATGTCATTATGATCACCGCCGATTCCACCCTCGGGCGGGTGATCGAGTCCCTCGGCTACGGGGCGATGGACTTTGTCATGAAGCCCTTTGAAGCACCGGAAGATATTACCGAAGTGGTGGACGTTTCCATACAGCGCTGGCAGCGGTGGAACCGGGTCCTCAAACAGACGGCGCGCAAAACGCTCTCGGAGTAGTAGATGAGCGGACAAGACGAACCCCTGCGTACCCAATTCTTCAACGACGCCCTGGATCAGCTCAGTGAAGCAGAAGAACTTGTACTGAATCTCGAACATCACGGCTACGATGAAGATTCTATCCATACGCTTTTCCGGACATTTCACACCTTGAAAGGCAACTCCAACATGGTCGGCGAGGGGGAGATAAACCAGCTCACCCATGCGATCGAGTCCAGCCTGGAGAGCGTACGTAAAGGGAAAGAATCGTTGAGCAGCGACCTTATACAGACGACCCTCGAGGCGATCGATCTGTTGAGCATGGTGTGTCAAGCCGGCGATTCGGCGAGCTATGCCGAGCGTATCAACGCAATGACCGCCGCCGTGTCGGGAGATGCCTCCGGCGATGGATCGGCCTCCGGCAAAGGAGCGGTTTCCGATGCGGCAGCGGAGGCTGGGGCGGGAGAAAACGATCGGGAAGCCCGCCGTAATCCTTCGCCGCGGGACGCTGCGCAGGAAACGGACCGGCAGATACGGCTGGACGAAGAGCCGGCACCCGCTGCCGGAGGAGATTTTGAGCGGTGGCGCCCTTTACTGCTCCGCTTCTACCGGATAAAAGAGGTCGCAGAAAGGCTCGGGCATGCTGAGGAGGATACGGAGGAGGTTCTGATGGACCTTGGCATGGAGTGTATCGAACTGCGCAGCACTGCAGAGGACTACGGGGCGACGGTGGAACGGCTGGCGGCCTACTTGGAGAAGTTCAGCGCCACCTTGTACCGGGAGCAGATCCCGTACAACAAGATCAGCTACGAACTCCTCTATCTGCTCCTGGAAGATCTGGAAGGCCTCTTGATGCGCAAGCTCGGAGAAGAGGGGGCGATACGCGAGTTTACCGTTACCTCCATCGATGAACTGCGCAGCATTCCGGAGAAGCTGAAGGAGTCGTCTGCTTTGAACGTAATCGAAATTGCGCTGCCGGAGCACGAATTGTTCCGCCAGAAGGATGGAATGGAGGTCTTTGGTGCGATCAGCCGCGCCGCCCCCGGACGGGTGGTCTGTGTGAATGCCGGCTCTGGGTTGTATCAAAAGGCCACCGCCCTACTGGACGAAATGCTGGAAGGGTTTATTCAAATAACAGGCTCCGTTGAAGAGGGCCTGTACCAACTTATGCGAGCGGAGGACAAAGCACAATGAGTACCAAGCTACTGCTGGTGGATGATTCGGTGATGGTTCGCAGCGGACTGCAGACTGCGCTGGGGAAGACGGGGATGTTTGATGAGATTATATTTGCCGAAAACGGACAAAAAGGGCTGGAGATGATTCTGTCGGAAAAGCCCAGCCTGGTATTGCTCGATATAGAGATGCCGGTGATGGACGGCATTACCGCTTTGAAAGAGATCGGCAAGAAGAAAAAGTCCGGAGAGATTGACAAAAATATGCCGGTGATCGTCCTCAGCGGGACGATGTACGAGAACGATGAGAACGTGCGCAAGGCAAAAATGCTCGGCGCGGCGGATGTGCTGGCCAAGCCGGAGGGTAAGTCGGCCACTCTCTCCATCAATGTAAAAGAACTTGCGGAGAGGATCGGCAAAGTGTTATAAACATACTATGGCCGATCAAAAGAGAGACTATACGGATTCGACCATACTGATTGTCGATGATGTCCCTCAAAATCTCCGGATTGCCAAAACGATTGTGGAGAGTGACGGCTATACCGTTGAAACAGCCTTGAACGGCGAAGAGGCCCTGGAGCGCGTCTATGCCGGGGGGATCGATTTGGTGCTTCTGGATATTATGATGCCGGATTTTGACGGCTTCCAGGTGGCCATGGAGCTGCAGAGCGACGAGCGCAGCTCTGCAATACCTATTATCTTCCTCACCGCCAAAAACGACACTGAGAGCATCACCCGCGGTTTTCGCCTTGGGGCGGTCGATTATATTGCCAAACCGTTCAAGGCTGAGGAACTGAAGATGCGGGTTTGCACTCACTTAAAGCTCAGGCACACCCAACGGGAGCTGCAGGAAGCCAACGCAGCGAAAGACAAGTTTTTCTCCATTATCGCTCACGACCTGCGCAGCCCTTTTACCGCCCTGGTGGGGATGTCCCAGTTTCTCGCCAACGGGATCGAAAATCTGGATGCGGAGACCGCCAAAGAGTTTCTGCGGGGTATGCACACCTCCTCAAAAAACGCCTTCAACTTACTGGAGAACCTGCTCGAGTGGTCCCGGGTGCAGACCGGGCGTATGCCGATGAACCCGGAACGGGTCAACGTGACGGAGCTGGTAAAGGAGAACCTCTCCTTGATGGAGGTGAACATCAATAATAAACAGCTGCAGATTGAAAATCAGCTCCCAGAAGAGGAGCCGGTTTTCGCTGATCCTAATGCGGTGAATGCAGTGTTTCGCAACCTCCTTTCCAATGCGATGAAATTCACCTCGGAGGGTGGTAGGATCGAACTCTACAGCCAGCGCATGGATGAGAAAACCGCTTTCACGGTGAAAGACAACGGTGAAGGAATGGATGAGAAGACCCGGGAGGAACTCTTTCGTCTCGATGTTCGCCATTCTTCCAAAGGAAACGGAGGAGAAAAGGGAACCGGACTGGGGCTTATTCTATGCCGGGAGTTTGTGGAGCGTAACGGCGGAGAGATCACAGTAGAGAGCGAGCCGGACCGGGGCTCTCTGTTCACCTTTACGCTCCCGCTTCCCGAGGAGCTCCGCGCCTACCGGGAAGCGAGGAAACAAAACCATCTCGAAAAAGAGGTATAGCCATGGATCAGCAGCCGAGGCTCTCGTCTAGAGCCGAACTCGTGACCGAAAGTCCTATTCGTAAATTGGCGCCGTATGCCGAGCGGGCCGAACAGAACGGGGATACCGTGTACCATTTGAATATCGGACAGCCCGATATTCCGACTCCCGAACCAATGCGCCGGGCCTACCAAGATGTACCGGAGGTGGTTGCCTACGGCCCCAGCCAGGGGCTGCGCAGCTACCGGGAAAAGCTTTCCCAATACTACGGCCGTTTTGCTAGCACGGTAGACCCGGATGAGGTGTTTGTCACGAACGGCGGCAGTGAAGCGATCATCTTCACGCTGATGGGTACCACGTCGCCGGGAGATGAGATCATCATCCCCGAGCCCTATTATGCCAACTACAACGGCTTTGCCGCCATGGTGGGGGCAAAGGTAGTTCCCGTGCCCACGACCATCGAGACGGGCTTCGATCTTCCCTCGGTCGAGGAGTTTGAACAGCGCATTACCCCGAAGACCAAGGCTATTCTCTTCAGCAACCCTGGGAACCCCACCGGGGCGCTCTTTTCACGGGAGCGGCTGCAGGAAATTGTGGATCTCGTCCGCCGACACAACCTCTTTCTCATTTCAGACGAAGTGTACCGGGAGTTCATCTACAACGGGGAGAAACCGATCAGCATCCTGGAGTTCGAGGAAATCGGGCAGCAGGCGGTGATGGTAGATTCGGTGAGCAAGCGCTACAGTGCCTGCGGGGCGCGCGTAGGATGTCTGGTGACCCGCAACAAGGAGTTGTACAACCTGGTGCTTCGTTTTGGCCAAGCACGTCTCTGCCCGCCAACGATCGATCAGCGTGCCGCAGAAGTGGCGCTGGATGAGGGGGATGAGTACCTGCGGGAGTCCATCGAGGAGTACCGCCGCCGGCGGGATACCATTTACCGCGAACTCTCCTCGCTGCCGGGCGTCACGGTTCCGCTCCCCGAAGGGGCATTCTATATGATCGTCCAGCTACCGGTGGAGGATACGGAAGATTTCGCCCTTTGGCTGCTCCGGGATTTCCGCCGGAACGGCGAGACGGTAATGCTGGCACCGGCCACCGGTTTTTACGGCACTCCCGGAGTAGGGCATAATCAGGTCCGTATCGCCTACGTACTGGGAGAAGAGAAACTGGTGCGCGCTATTCGCCTTCTGGGGGAGGCTCTTCAGGAGTATAACGCGCAAACCTAGCCTCGGAGCTGTCGTCTAAGGACGGATCATCGGAGGAGGCGAGTCGTGCAGCGGCGCTCGCCTCCTCCTCTTCGTGTTCCACCTTCCGAGTGTTCTCCCCTTCTTCCTTTTCTCGAATCAGACCTTTGCTGCTGCGCCCGTCGATTTTTACCGTCAGAGGCTCCTCGAAGCGGATATGGCGTAAGAACTTGTTTTCGTGACTGGCCTCACAGGAGTTGAGATACTCCTGATTGAAGACCCCGTCCCCTATGTAAGGGTTGATCGTCAGATAGGCGTTCTGCAGGCTGGTCATGTTCTGAAAAAAGTGGGTGCCCTGGCTTGGGTCTACGCGGAAGTGGGCCAAGCCCATCTCCACGATCACCCGGGCATGGCTGATTTGCGCCCAGGAGATGGGGATACCGAGCCACGGGTCGCTGGACCCGAGCCGGCCCGGAACCACCAGGATAAAACCTCGGCCCTCCTCTTCCATGGTGCTGTTGATCTCGCCGATCATTGCCGCCATTTCTTTGGTGCGGCTCGGGTCGAATGTTTCGGGTTTCACGTAGACAAAATCATACAGCGCGTCGTACATGCCGTTGCCCATTGCCTTGTGGGCAAAGATGATCGTGTCTTCTGGGGCCGGCTCTTCGATTTCGATATCTTCCTGCTCGGCCCCTTCCACAATCGGACGTATCTGCAGGAAGCTGAAAATCGCCGGTTTGTCCGTCGGGGTGTCCAGATTGACCGCAAACTCGATTTCTATAGGAGTGTTCATTGCCTGTTTTCCGGTCTCCAGAAGAGTCTTGATAATATCCGGCAGGGGGAACATCTTGTACTTGAGGATGCTGGCAAAGGTTATAATGCGTTTACCCCGATAACTGGTACCGTCGCGCAAGACGTGATTTTCGAAATCGTAGGTCGAGGCGACCCATTTAAGGCTGCCGTGACCCTCCGCCTCCTGGATATCGAGGTGCTGCATGCACCCGCCGTTCTCTGAGGTGGGAGTGAACGCCTCGGGACTCATATCGAGGGCGTAAAACTGTTTCTGGGTGGTTTTCAGCGTAGTACTGGTGTCGGAGAGCTGGATTATCTTTTTGGGAAACCGCGGGGAGAAGCGCAGGGACTTTTCCCCATCAACCACCGTCTTTCCCAGCCCGAAGGCAATGTTAACAATGCCGTCTTCCGGCCGTTCGTTCTCCACGGGGTAGAAATTGAGTGAACGAGCCACCCCGGAGACGTTGGGGTAGCACAGGTTGTCGTAGACCGACCCGACTACCTCCTGGATAATCACTCCCATCTTCTCCTCTTCGATCATGTTGCCGGTGGCGTGCATGTAATCTTTGCTGCGCTGGAAGAATGTAGAGGCGTAAACCAGTTTGATGGCGTCCGAGAGATCCTGAACCCGCCGAGAATGATCCTCGTGACTGTTGGGCAGCATGAACGTCTCGTAGATCCCGGCAAAGGGCTGGTAGTGAGAGTCTTCCAGGAGGCTTGAGGAGCGGATAGCGAGGGGATTGCGCATCACAGTAATGATGGCCATGAGGTCCTCGTCTATCTTTTCCGGAAGCCGGGCAGCCAGGAAGGCCGAACGGATCTCCTCGTCGCTGCGGTCTGAGTGAGCCAGGTCGTAGAGTCCGTTCTCATCCATGAAGTCGTCGAAAAGCTGGGTCGTCAGCACCACCGTCCGGGGGATGGTGATCACCACATCGTCATACTTGTAGGCCAGGCGGTGCTTCTTGAGCTGCAGATCGATAAACGCCAGGCCGCGCCCTTTTCCGCCGAGAGAGCCCGAGCCGATTCTGGAAAAGAAGGATATTTCGTCAAAGCGTTCCTTCTGAAACTCGGCGATAGTGCCCCGCCCCTCCTGGAGTCGAAACTCTTTAATAGCGTTGATAATGAACTCTTTGGCCTCATTCGTGGTCTTGAAGTCCGAGAGCTGTTTGGGACGCAAATAGTTTGCCAGGGTGAAAAGCGCCCGGGCCTTGAGCCACTTGGATATGTCGTGGTTCTTCACATGGAACTCGAAGGATTCGTCGGGCACGTCGTGCAGACGGTGCTGCAGTTCCCACAGGTCGTGCGCTCGCATGATCGGTGCCAGACTGTGGGGATCGCGGAACACGAAATCCCCGAAGCCGTAGTTGATTCGAATATATTCCCGCAGCTCCTTGAGTAGCGTTTTGGAGTGCTTGTAAATGAAGCTGGCCTGGTACTGAGCCGCGTCCTCCTCGTGACTGAGGTGCGAAGACTGCAGCAGAATGGGCAACTCCTTGTTTTCCTGACGGATGTGGGCGCAGAGCTCGAGACCTGCCCGTTTATCGTTTTCCCCGTCCCGAGAGTAGGCTACATCGGTGATGATGCCCAGAAGGTTGTGCTTGTAGGTTTCATAGAGCTGGATTGCCTCCTCGTAGGTGCGCGCCAGGAGAATCTTAGGCCGTCCCCGCATACGCATCGTCTGCTGCCACTCGTTGAGCCCTTCCATCATCAGACAGCGGGCCTGACGAAAGAGGGTCCGGTAAATCATCGGCAGGTAGCTCGAGTAGTAACGCACCGAATCCTCCACCAGGATAATCGTCTGCACACCCACGGTGTTTACATCGTAGGCGACGTTCATCCGGTCCTCGACCAGCTTTACCATTGCCAGCAGAATGTTGGGGTTGCCCTGCCAGGAAAAGGTGTAATCAATGAAGCTGAGGTCTTCTTGTTTCAATTTGACCATTGTCTCGCGGGTGGCTATGGGGGTGAGGACGATAATGGGCTTGGCCGGATAGGAGTTCTTGATTCGCCGGGCCAAGTCGATAGCGTTGATGTCGCCGATGTTGAGCATCGTAATTACTAGGTCAAAGTGCCGCTTTTCCAGCATCTTGAAAGCCTCATCGCCGGTGGAGACCTGCGTGAACTTGGGCGGGTAGCGGAGATTGAGGCTGACGTACTCCTGAAAAAGGAGTTCATCGATTCTTCCGTCCTCCTCCAGCATGAACTTATCGTATTCACTGCAGACCAGTAGGATCTCTCCGACCCGGTTGGCCATGAGCTGCTTGAAAGGCGTTTCTTTGAAATAGTAACGCTCGGAAGAGCTTGACAGATGCTGATACATGGACGGTTCTCCTCGGATGGGGATTGGGAGCGAGAGCTGCACATCGACGGCGCCGCTCGTCTGCGGCGGATGGCGCTTCTTCGTAGCTCTAAGGTCTTAACCTGTGAGATAAATCTTACTATATCATATATAGGGGCGGCAAGCAGAGGGAGCTGGCAGGAAGATTGGGTTTAAAGCTCACGTAATATTTACCTGCTTAATGAATTAGCGGTGAAATTGCGTGAAAAGAGTTCGAGTCTTTGGTTATTCCTTTCACTGTGATTAATTACACCCGTTTTAAACCCAATCTTCGTGCCAGTTCCCTCGGGATGGTAGCTCATTCAGCAAATTGCATTGCAGGCGGAGATGATTGAGTATATGAATGGTTTGCGAAAAGAAAATTGCGTAAACACAAAATTTTCCCCGGGGTAGAGTGAAGAAAAAACTTGACGGTGCCCTATTTCCGGGCTAAAGTGTTTTAAGAGTTCCCTACGGTTCTCCATCGTAAAGCGTGGGAAAAACAGACGGAGGAGTCAATGTATAATTTAGATGGTTTTATGGCTGAGCTCGAGCGGAAGAATGCCGCCGAGCCCGAGTTTCTTCAGGCGGTCCGTGAGGTGATCGAATCGATTATAGACGTAGTAAACGAGAACCCCGCCTATGTCAGTTCCAAGATCCTGGAGCGGATTACTGAGCCCGATCGAGTAATCCAATTCAAAGTTGAGTGGGAAGACGATAACGGGGAAGTGCAAGTTAACCGCGGGTATCGGGTTCAGTTTAACAATGCTATTGGTCCTTACAAGGGGGGACTGCGCTTCCACCCCAGCGTCACCCTTGGCGGACTGAAGTTTCTCGGGTTTGAGCAGATTTTCAAGAACAGCCTGACCACTTTGCCGATGGGCGGCGGAAAAGGCGGCTCCGATTTCAATCCTAAAGGTAAATCGGACAACGAAATCATGCGCTTCTGCCGTTCCTTTATGACCGAGCTGCACCGCTATATCGGCCCCAATACAGATGTACCGGCCGGCGATATCGGTGTCGGCGGCCGTGAGATCGGCTATCTCTACGGCCAGTACAAACGGCTTCAGATTGAAAATACCGGGGTGCTGACAGGCAAGGGTCGCAACTGGGGCGGCTCTCTTATCCGGCCGGAGGCTACCGGCTTTGGGGCGCTCTACTTTGCCAAAAAGATGGTGGAGGCGCACAACGACAGCCTGGAGGGCAAACGTATCTCTGTCTCCGGCTTCGGAAACGTGGCCTGGGGTGCCTGCATGAAGGCTACCGAATTGGGCGCCAAGGTGGTTGCTATCAGCGGTCCGGACGGCTACGTTCTGGACGAGGACGGAGTTAACACGCAAGAGAAGTGGGACTACATGCTTGAGCTGCGGGCGAGTAACGAGGATATCGTTGCCCCCTATGCTGAGAAGTTTGGCGGCACCTTCTACGCGGGCAAGCGGCCCTGGGAGGTTCCTGTGGATATGGCTTTTCCTTGTGCCATCCAGAATGAACTAAACGGAGAGGATGCGCAGAAATTGATCGACAACGGCGTGCAGTATGTCATCGAGACCTCCAACATGGGGTGCACTGCCGATGCGGTCGAAAAACTTCATGCGGCAAAACTTCCTTTTGCTCCGGGTAAAGCGGCCAACGCCGGCGGCGTGGCGGTATCCGGGCTGGAGATGTCGCAGAACTCGATGAAGTTCTCCTGGAACTCCGAAGAGGTGGATGCCCGCCTGCAGACTATCATGGAGAATATTCACGACGCGTGCATTCGCGAGGGTACGGAAGCCGACGGCTACGTCAACTACGCCAGGGGCGCCAATATCGCCGGTTTCAAGAAGGTGGCTGACGCGATGCTGGACCTGGGCTACTAATCCTTCGGGTTTGGGGAGGTATTGCTTCTGAGATTCTAAGGCAATGAAATGCTGAGGAAGCCCACAGGGCAGCGAAGACGCTATATGTTTCATTGAAGATGTGTTTGTAAAAAAGATGAAGGGGCTGTCCGGGAGTACCGGGCAGCCCCTTTTCGCGGTGTGCGGGAGAGGGAAGCGGAGAAGCTATCCTGCGCAGGCCATCTCTCGGATCGAAGCGTTGTCCAGGCGGCCGGCGCGGCGCTTCATCTCCGCTGCATCGTAGCGCTCCGAACCTTCGCAGCCGAAGAGCCCGAGGCGGTACATTGTCTCGGCGTTGAGCACCGCTGCTCCGGCGGCACCGCGGACGGTGTTGTGGCCCATAATGACCATACGGTAGTCGAGTACCGGACAGCTCCGCAGTCGTCCCACCAGGGTGGCCATTCCGTTCTCCATCCATACATCCCGCGCCGGCTGAGGCCGGTCGGGCTGTTCCATAAAGATAATCGGCCGTTCCGGAGCGGAGGGCAGCCGCAGATCTTGCGGCACGCCCCGGAAACCAGCCATGACGTTGTGCAACTCTTCAAGCGGGGCCTTGTGCCGCAATGACAGGGAGATGGTTTCGGTGTGCCCGTCTATCACCGGCACGCGAGTACACTGTGCACTGACGGCAAACTCCGCCTCGACGATTCGTCCGTCTGCGAGGGTTCCGAGGATCTTTTGCGCCTCCTGCTCCATTTTCTCTTCTTCCCCGGATATATAAGGGATAACGTTGCCGGTGATGTCGTAGGAGGCGACACCGGGATATCCTGCGCCGCTGATTGCCTGCAGCGTAGTGGCGTTGACCGCCTCCACGCCAAAGGTCTCCTGCAGAGGGGCTAGGGCCATAGCGAGGAACATAGTGGAGCAGTTTGCGTTGGTAACAATGCCGCCTGCCCAGGGCTGTTCTGCGAGGAGACTGAGATGGTCCGGATTGATCTCGGGGATCACCAATGGGACCTCAGAGGCCATGCGGTGATTCTTTGAGTTACTAATGACCATGTGACCCGCCTCGGCAAAGCGCCGTTCCGCTTTTCCGGCCACCGATGAGTCGAGTCCGGAGAAAAGAATAGGGCTTTCTAGGGCCTCGTCGAGCCCTCGGACCCGCATCTCCGCAATCCTGCGGGGGATGGGAACGTTCTGTTTCCATGAGCAGGCGGCGGTGAAGCTTTTTCCGGCAGAGCGGTCGGATGCGACGAGCTCCGCGATCTCGAAATACGGGTGTGCTTCCAAAAGGGTGATAAATTTTTGTCCCACCGTTCCGGTGGCGCCTAAAATTGCAACTGGCAGTTTGTGCATACATGACCTCCGTCACTGCTCATGGAGTTATAATAATAACTTTTAGTTATTATTATAATGTGATGTTATTCCTTGTGGGGGGAGTGTGTCAATAGTGTGAACAAAAAAAAGGACGAATGCGGTGATTAATTTAAGCCATTGTACACAGGACTGGATGGCACACGGAGCATATACAGGAAAGTAGGGCGGAGTGCAGAGGTGTACTGGAGTTATTCTGAATGCGGCGGGCTCAGGTCTACTCCGCCGCTTTTTGTTGCTGCAGGTAGGCCTCTTCTTCGGTCAATTCGCCGCCGGATATATCTGCCTGATCGAAGCGGCGCTGGCCGTCGAAGTGGAAGGTCGCCTCCGCCCGTTCAAAGCTCTGCGGGCCGATGATTGTTTTGTGGCTGAAATAGGTACCGGCGTTGTAATCCGGCACTAGGTCTTGGCCGGGAATGAGGCGCAGCTTCACGATCTCGCCGCTGCGGTCGAGGCGAATGTAGAAATAGATGCCCGGATCGCCCCGGCGTCCGCCCCCGCCGCCGGTAAGGCTCTGCTTCAATTTTTTCAGGATGCCCATGGCTGCCCCCTTCGTGCTGCTTGCTTCCGGTCGCGTCTATTATAGCAGACTGTGGTGAGAATCCAAGAAAAATGAGAAGCCAAGAAAAAAAGGCCGCCCGGAGGCGACCTTGCGGAGGTATGTATCGGCAACGCGGCTGCGATGAAGCCGCGGCCGAATGCCTGAGCTGTGAGAAATCAGAGAGAAATCAGAACATGCCTTTGACCTTACCGGTTGTGGTGTCCACGTCGATACGGCGGTAGGCGGGGTCGGAGGCAGTACCCGGCATCAGCTTGATGTCGCCGGCAAAGGGGACGATCAGCTCCGCTCCGTGATAGACGCTGACGTCCTTGATCGGCAGGGTCCAACCCTTCGGCCGGCCCTTCCAGGACGCCTCGTGGGAGAGGCTGAACTGGGTCTTGGCTACGCAAACGCCGTACTTGGAGACTTCGGGATCCTCTTCGATCTTTTTGATCTTCTTCTCCGCCTCATCGTTGTAGCTCACGCCGTCGGCACCGTAGACCTCTTTGGCGATGCGTTCGATGCTCTCCTTGGTGGGCGTGGTGGCATCGTAGAGACGCCGGAACTCGCCCGGCTCCTCGGCGGCTTCGATCACCGCTTCGGCCAGCTCCTTGGCGCCTTCGCCGCCCCGGCCCCAGTGCTTGGAGAGGGCAACCTTGGCTCCCGCCTTCTCGGCGGTCTTGCGGATGATTTCCCGCTCTTTCTCCGTGTCAGTGGGGAAGTCATTGATAGCTACCACAGGGGTAATGCCGCTCTTTTTGACCGTCTCTATGTGGGCTGCTAAGTTTTCGCAGCCTTTTTCCACGAGTTCCAAGTTCTCCTTGGTGTAGGCTTCGTCCAGTTTCTTGCCCGGAGAGACCGTGGGACCGCCGCCGTGCATCTTCAGCGCTCGGACGGTGGCGACGATCACCGACACGTCCGGAGTAAGCCCGGAGAAACGGGTCTTCAGGTTCCAGAACTTTTCAAAGCCGATGTCGGCGCCAAAGCCGCTTTCGGTCACCAGGTATTCGCTGAGCTTGAGGCCCAGTTTGTCGGCAATGACCGAAGATTGGCCGATGGCGATGTTGGCAAATGGACCGGCGTGTACCAGCACCGGCTGCCCCTCCAGGGTCTGCATCAGGGTGGGGTTGATGGTTTTCACCATAATGGCGGTCATGGCGCCGTCTACCTCCAAGTCGCCGGCGGTGACCGGGGCGCCTTTTTTGTTGAATCCAAGGGTCATCTTGGCGATGCGATTGCGCATGTCCTCCAGGTCGCTGGCCACCGCGAGGATGGCCATCAGCTCGGAAGAGACGGTGATTTGGAAGCTGGACTCCATCGGAAAGCCGTCCATTTTTCCACCGAGGCCGATTATGATGTTCCGCAGCGCCTGAGCGGAAAAATCCATCGTCCATCCGACCGCCGGGTTGTAGGGGTCGATATTGAGCCGCTCCAGGTTTTTCTTTGCCAGGGTCTTGTCGCCGTAGTTGAACTCGTGCTGCATACGGGAGGTCAGGGCCACCATCCCCAAATTGTGGGCGTTAGTGATGGCGTCGATGTCGCCGGTGAGGCCCAGGCTGAACTCGCTCAGCGGCACGCACTGAGCCAGACCGCCGCCGGCGGCCGATCCTTTGATATTGAAGGTGGGCCCTCCGGAGGGCTGGCGAATCGCACCGGTCACCTTTTTGCCCAGCGCACCCAGGCCTTCGACCAGGCCCATGCTGGTGGTGGTCTTACCTTCTCCGAGGGGGGTGGGGTTGATGGCGGTGACTTCGATATACTTTCCGTTTGAACGGCCGGAGAGGCGGTTCATCATCTTTGTGTAATCGAGTTTGCCCAAGTAGTGGCCGTAGGGCAGCAGCTCCTCCTCTTCTGCGCCCAGTTCGGAGGCCACCTGTTGTATTTTCTTCATCTGTTTTTCGGCTTCTTCGGCTATCTCCCAGTCTTCCATTTTGGTGGGATCCAGTTGTGCCATGTCTCCTCCTTTTTTTATTACCTACGAATATGAAATTTCCTATGTAAGTATAGTAGAAAGGCGGGACGAACGCAACTTTGTGCAACTTCACGCAACGTTTCGAACAGGCTAAACTGCGTACCAGTACGTATTTGCCAAAGAAGCCTAGATAGTCGATACTAGAGTGTATGAGGGAGAAATCTAGATGAACGAGCGGGAACAAGCGCGGCAGATCGTTCCGATCAACCGGAAAGTAGCGCTCATTATTCTGGTGAGCCTTATCGTGGGCTTGGGGGCGACCATTTTTTACTTTACCCGTGCTCTCACCGGTACGATCGAGCGTTCGGTGGAAAACGGCCTTCAAGAGCAGTCGGATCTTCTCTATACGGCGGTGGAAAATTTTATGCTGCCAGGTGAAGCTCCCCTAGCGGTGCAGTATTTTCGGCAGATAGAACGGCAGAATCCGGACTACACGGTGGGGCTTTTTCGCACCAGCGGTATGCAGGCTTTTAGTGATAACGCTACGATACAGGAGGTGAATGGCGAACTGGGAAGCCGGCGCTTTTCCCCTCGTCCGGAGGAGGAGATTCCGGAGGAACCCCTCTTCCGCTCTAACCAGCAATTCGAGCAGGCGGTGGGAAAGCCGCCGCTGATGCAGGTGGTTCGCGAGAGCGGTGAAGAGGGGACGTACTACCGCATCTACAAGCCTTTGATCAACAAACCCAAATGCACGAGCTGTCACGGCTCCGACCATACCGTTCGGGGGGTGATAGAGATCCGCAACGATATTACCGCTTCGGTGCAGCGACAACAGCGGGCGGTGATCACCTCCAGTTCGATCTTTCTGGCGGTCCTGGTTATGCTGAGCCTGGTGCTCACCCGTTTCATGCAGGCGGCGGTACTGCGGCCGGTGAAGGGGGTCCGGGATGTCTGCCTTGCGGTAACTCGTGGGGATTTTTCCAGGAAGGTGCACCATATTAAAAACGATGAAATCGGGCAGCTGGGGGAGACGGTGAACCGGATGGTGGAGGGGCTCTACGAGCGCTTCGAACTCTCCAAGTATGTCTCTTCCTCCACGATCGACTCTCTGAAGGACGGCGGCAGCGGTAAAAGCGTTGGACTTACCGTCTTTTTTAGCGATATTCGCGGATTTACTACCTATACTGAACAGCACGAGGCCGACAAGGTAGTGGGAAACCTCAATGCGTTGCTTAACCTGCAGTCGGAGATCATAAGCAGTTACGGCGGAGATATCGATAAATATGTGGGCGACGAGATCATGGCTATGTTCACAGGTAAGGAGGGTATCTCCGCCGCCTGCAGAAGTGCAGCGGAAATACAGCGTCGAATAGCTCGTGAAGGCGGGGATTTCGACAACTTGCAGGTGGGGATTGGCATCAACACCGGGCGGGTCATCCTGGGGATGATCGGTTCCCAGCGGCGGGCGGACTACACGATGATCGGCGACAATGTAAATCTGGCCAGCCGGCTCTGCGATGCCGCCGGAGCGGGAGAGATTATCGTTGCTGATACGACCTACCGTAATACCGGGGAAGGCTTCTCTTGGGACGGCCCCTACAAGGTGAAAGTGAAGGGGAAGGAACAGTATGTCAAAGTTTACAAACTGCTCGAAAGCTCACAGTAAATCCGCTGCGGTGCCCTCGGTGCCGGCGGTACCGTCGGTGATGGGGGGGCTGTTCCTGGCTGTGCTGCTGCTTATTTCCTGCGGCGGTGAGAAAGAGCAGGCTCTTATACCGGAGGATTACAGCTCCTGGGAGCATACCACCTCACGGGAGTTGGATTACCCGATCCCTGGACATGAGAGCAACTACCGCCGCATTTATATCAATTCTACCGGATTGAACTATACGGTGGAGGAAACAGAGGGTGAGATCCGTCACGCCTACCCTCCGGGTACGATCCTCGTAAAGGAGGTCTACTCGAGTTTAGAACCGGCGGAAGGTGAGGAGCCAATGCGTTTGACGGTGATGGTAAAACGTCCGGACGACGAGCGCTCCCGGGGCGGATGGCTCTGGGTTCTAAAGCCCCTGGATGCCGGGGAGGAAAAGGTTATTACCTCCGAGTTTTGCGTCACCTGCCACTCCAATGCCAACGAACAACACCCCTACGGCGACGGCAATCCGCAGGGTGCTTTCCGTGACTTTGTCTATTTCCCGCCGCAGCGGTCGGAG
>CAYFUX010000034.1:0-10963 GCA_964346455.1 uncultured Spirochaetaceae bacterium | reverse complement strand
CAATCCGCAGGGTGCTTTCCGTGACTTTGTCTATTTCCCGCCGCAGCGGTCGGAGGAGGGCAGCGCGGAGGATAACAGCGAAGAGTAAAGGCTTCAGGTATTCAGCAAACCTGCTACTGCGGCGCCGATCAGCGGTGCGTTTTCCCGGCTGATTAGGCGCAGATGACGGCCCCGGCCCTCTTCGAGGTGCGCTTTTAAATAGAAGCGCGTATAAAAGCGCAGGCGATGGGTGCGGTAGAAGGTGGTGCCGTCGGCACAGACCGCTGCCGGAACAGCGGGATTCTCCCCCGCTCCTGTACGCAGTACAGCGGCGGCGATATTGATTGCTGCCAGTTTACCGGCCCGTTCTACGAGAGCGTCGAGCAGGCGGTAGCAGAGCGTCCGGTCGTCGTCGGTTTCGCAGGCCGCTCCGATCACGGAGCTGCGGTCTGCAGGGCGCTGCAGAAAGGTGTCGAGCGCAATTGTGTCCACCGGCTCGAGCCGGTGGATCCGCCGGGCGGTCCCGTCGGTGAAAAGCCCTTCCCGGGCGGCTGCCGCCAGCAGGGTTCCCGCGAGGGGGCCGAGGTAGGCACCGGAAACCATTTTCTCGAAACGGTAGTAGCCGGGTGAATTGGTGGTCGAGTCAAACTCGTCGTCCACCGCACCGCCGGCAAAGCCGCAAAATCCTCCGGACTCCATGTTGATCACCTGTGAACCGCTCCCCCGCTGTGAGGAAGGAATCGTGCGGATGCGCTCGTTTGCCTCTACATAAGCACAGTTGAGTCCTGTACCCAAAATAAATCCAATATGGGTGGAGTATTGAGTTTCAGCGCCGGTACTCTTGGCTGCCAGCAGAGTGGCGACGGTGTCGTTGAGCACCACGATCCGTTTCTCCTCCCGGACTCCCATCCGGCGGAGTGCCTCCTGCAGGCCGCGGCCCACGTACTCCCCCTCCACCTCCGGAGCGCGGATCTCCTTGGAGAAGTGCAGCAGACGGCCGTCGCGGTCCGGGGAAATCTGGGTGGGATAGGAGAAGCAGAAGCCTATGGAACTGCTGGCTGTGTGGAGCTCGCCGATATCGGCGGCGAGGAGTTTGAAAAACTCCTGCTTGCCCACTTCCCGGTCTTCGGAACCCGGCATAGGGTTCTTTCGGAAGCCCTCGATCTGCGGTTCACCGCTTTTGTCAAAGTGAACCGACGCCACGCGGAAGTTGGTCCCCCCGGCATCGAGAACCAGGACCGGCGTCTCCGGGGGTACCTCTCCCTCGGCGGCGATGTAGGTGGGGATCATTGCCAGAGAGCCGGCACCCTCAGAGAGTCCGTGCTCCATCTCTTCCTGGAAACGGGTGAGCACATCGTCAAAATCGACTGACGATGGGGCAACTCCTGTCTCCTGCAAAAAGCTGTCCGCCCGGGTGAGAAGGTGGGAAAAACTCATACGCCGCTACTCCTCTTCATCGAAGTAACCGTGTTCATAGTTAAACGTTACGGCCGCCGGGATCAAGGTGAGGGTGATGATATCCTGATTATCGATATCCGCTCCGCCTTCCCGCAGGTTTTCCAGCAGCTCTTTTGCCTGTTCTTTAGAGCGGATTTGAGCCATAATTAGTATTTGGCGATGCTGTTCGATCTTATCCGAGCGGAAAAAGCCGGTGAAAAAGGTAAGTTCGTTGGAAAGCTCCCCGCTGATGTTGCTGGTGTCCACGGTGGAGGCCCGTTCAATTCCGATGGATTGGAGTGCCAGGAAGATGTCTTCCTTGTACTCGGGGTCGTTGATCTCAAGAAAAAGAAAAAACATGCAGCTAGCCTCCTTGTGACTGGGTGGACGTCCGGATTTCACCGGCCCGCTTCAAACTGTGCCTGCTCAGAAGGGGGCCGACAATCTCGGTAATGATGGTGGTAAAGAGCAGTATATTGATAATGTAGTGAGCGATCTCCGCTCCCTGTGCTCCGTAGACCTCGCGAGTGAACTCTTTGTTGATTGAGAGGGCCAGAGCGAGGGCCACTCCCACCTGGGGCAGCAGGGTGAAGCCGATGTAGTGGCGAATTTTTTTGGGGGCTCGCCCTATGAGGGCGCCGAGGGAAGCGCCGCCGATTTTACCGGTACTGCGGAGGGCGAAGTAAAGGAGCCCGAGAAGACCGATCTCAGTGATCAGGCGTACGTCCAAATGGGCACCGCCCAAGATGAAGAAGGCCGCCAGAAAGACCGGAGAGAAGTTATCAACGATGTTCGCGCTGCGTTTTGCCAGAGTAGGGGATGTGTTGACCACTACCGAGGCAAAAACCATGATCGCCAGCAGCTCGGAGTTTCCCAGCACTTCGCTGATCCCTAGGATGCCAAGAATCGCCGCCGCCAGCAGGAGTTCGATCCACTCAGTGTCGCGAGTACCGGAGAGCAGTCCCCGAAACAGCAGGGCGCTTCCCGCGCCGAGAGCTAATGATTCGCCGATTGACAGGAGTACTGAAAGGAGTATCTGTAGCACATGCAGCTCCCCGCCCTGCAGACCGGTTTGGGCAAAGCTGAAGGCAAAGACGAAGATAATCAGTGCGAGGGCATCATCAATACCCACCACTGCCATCACCGTAGAGGTGAGCTCTCCCTTGGCACGATACTGCTTTATCACCGCCACCGTGGCCGCCGGGGCAGTGGCGGCGGCTACGGAGCCCAGCAGCAGCGCCATGTACGGCTGCTCCGGGATGACCGCCAACAGCACCCCGTAGACCAGGGCGAAGGTAAAGAGACACTCGAAGAGGACGATGAAGAAAATCGGCCGGCCGAGACGTTTGATTACCGAGAGGCGCAGCTCACTGCCGATGGTGAAAGCAATGATCCCCAGTGCTACTGTAGAGATAGCGGAAAGATGGTGCAGCGTCTCGGGAGTGAGTAGCCGCAGAAGAGAGACCCCCATGAACACGCCGGCGATGACGTAGCCGGTGACCTCCGGGAGGCGAAGCTTGGCGCTGACAAACTTCATGGCGAAGCCGGCCAGGAAAATAAGCGCCAGATATATGAAGTGATTGCCTTCCATACCTTCCGCGCTTACTCGTGGGGGCGAAAGTGGTCGATTACCTCTTCCGCGGTGTGTGCATGGGTCAGTGCATCCCGCCGTTTCTCATTCTTAGAGAAAAGCACCAGCTTGGAAAGAATACGCAGGTAGTCTTTTTGCCGGTTGTCGGGGCCGCCGATGAGAAAGACGATGGAAACCGGCACGTCGTCAATTGCCTGCCAGTCTACCGGATGTTTGAGAATGCCGGTAGTAATAAAAAACTCCCCGATGCTGGGAAGCTTGGCGTGGGGGACGGCAACGCCGAGGCCGATGCCGGTGCTCATGATCAGCTCCCGTTCGAAAATCGCCGCCTTGAACTCGTCAAAGTCGGGAACTTTTCCCGCTTCGTAACTGATCTTGACCATCTTTTCCAGAATTTCGTCTTTGTTGGTGGTCTGGGCAAAGTAGGTGGCAGCCGGGTCCATGTATTCGTGTAGTTGTTTCATCGCTTGCGTCCTTTCGCGAAAAGGCCTTGACGCTTTGAAAACGCGTTGCTTTTTCAAAGCGCCTCAATTATTAAAGTATGAAAGTCCTAAAATAAAGTGTCTAAATAATAGGAAGCGGCACGGAGAATGTCAACTCGAGAGGCATGCTCGCAAAATATACGCTCGCCGCTTTACTGCAGAAATACCTCCATAAACTTCTCGATGTCAAAGTGCCGGCGAAACATCTCCCGGATAGTGCTGATTTTTCTGTTATCGAAAAGCTGCAGCTTGGTATTCTCGAAATAAGACAGGATGCGCTGTTCAGCCGTCGCCGTGTCGTTGTCGGTCATCAGGGTGGGAATACCGGAGTCCCGCAGCTCTCTCAGGCTGGATTCGTTCAGCTCTGCATCCTGCCCGCAGGTCAGCAGGAGGCCGCCGAGAGGTTCCTGCATGGTGCGGTTATACTCGAGAATGCGGTGGATGCGTTTGTTGGAGCCGGAGCCGATCAGCAGCAGGTCGCCGCCGCTGACATAGCGCTCGAGGTGCATATGTTCCGCCTGCAGAGAGACGATTCGGATGCTGCGGCAGGGGTGCTGCCAGCGTTCTTCCGGGGCGTCGCTGAGCACCCGGACGTTCTTTACTTTGTGGCGGATCACCTGCATCGAGGGGCGGGGAAGATCCGGCATGGCGGGGAGAAATCCGAGTATTTTCAAAGGATCGGCAAAACCGCCGTAGTGACGTTCCAACACTTTCTCATTAATGTAGGATCTGACCGTTTCCATTTTTTCCGAAATAATCCGATTGAACAGAATCCCCTTTACGCGGCTGCCTTGGTGCAGAAAGTAAGTCAAGTCTACCTCCAGCATGTCCAGAGCTTTACCGATGCCCCCGCCGGAGAGGAAGAGCACGTCCGCTTTCAAAAGGTTGGCGACATGGGCGTTGGAGAGGCCCACGATACCGCCGACCCCCGGATGACCGGTGCCTTCGGCAATCACCACCGATTTGTGCTGTAGCGGCTCCATAGCCGTAAGAAGGCTGCGGGAGAGCTCGTTTCGCAGTGAATCCTGATCGTAAGAGTCAAGATAGGATTTGGTAAAGCCGGAGCCCAGCTGTACCGGGGAGCAGCTTCCCATCTGCATATCGCTGATGCCGGTAAAGGTCTGGATGATCCGGCAGTCCTTGTCCACAGTGCCGCCTTCCGGAAGTTCGGTCAGCTCCTGACCGACCGGCTTGAGGTAGCCGATTTCTTCTATCGGGTAGTACGCGTTGAGCAGGGAGATCAGACCGAGGCTGGTGACGGTTTTGCCTGCGTGCTGACGAAAGCCGGCGATATAGATGACCTTGGGTGCCATGGGGCCTCCTGTGGATATACTCCCTGTATACTACTAGAGGTCAGCTCTGCGCTACAAGCGGGCGTTCCCGCTGCTGCGGCTGTCGGCTTCACGGGGCGCACCGGAGATAAGGGGGGAGTTTTCACGGAAATCGAAGATAAAATAATCTGCTTGCCGCAGCCGGTTATAGACGGGAAACACGGTAAACGGAAGGTCGCCTTTGCGTTCCCGGCGAAAGCTGGTCTGCGTTTCTATATCCCCGAGGATACTGTGCATGAGGATGTTGGGGGCGAAATTTTCTACCGAAGTCCCCCGGAGTGCATTGTGAGTGATGTTGTAACTCTTCTCCAGGGTTCGGCTGACATAGAGGATGCGGCCGGAGATGTCGGTAATGAGCAGCGGAGCCTGCATGTTGTCTGTCAACAACGCAATGAGATTGTGCTGAGCGCTCATCTTCAGGCTCTGCTTCTCGTTGAGCTCGGCGATGTGGGAGTAGAGTCGCAGTAGAGTCCTGCTGATTGACCCGAGCCGACGGGCGCGCAGCTGAGCGGTCACCGAGATGTTGGAGCCGGACTGCAGGATGCGGTCGAGCTCCCGATTGATGCGGGGCGCCGTTCGGATGATATGCACGGTCAGCAGGGAGAGCACCAGCGCGGTGCAGAGGGCGCCGAAGAGAAACCACTCGCCGGTGAGCTTGGCCTCCAACGCCGGAAGGCTGTGCTGGGGATGGAAGAAGAGGTAGCCGCTCACGCCCAGAGCCAGCACCGCCAGCAGCGTGAGGGCGGCAAAAAGGGTGAAAAGAGTGCGGGAGACGAGTATCACTGTTTTTGCTCCTTGAAGCGTTCGATATCTTCGTTTTTTCCTACTATCAGCAGGACGTCCCGTTCCTGCAGGACCATGCCCGGCTCGGGAAAGAGGACTTGTTCCTGTTTCTGTGGGTTGCCCATCTCGTCGACATCCAGCTCTACCCGTTTGACGGCGATGATGTTGATCCGGAAACGGCGCCGCAGATCGAGCTTGATCAGTTCTTGATCGAAGAAGGCGGAGGGAGCGCCAAGTTCGGCAATGCTGATAGATTCTGAAATGGGCGTGTTGTGGAGTATCTCCGGAGCCGCCAAGCGGGCGGCGATGCTCCGTCCTTCGTCGATCTCCAGGTTTACTACCTCGTCCGCCCCTACTTGCTTGAGCACTTGAGCGTGGATGTCTGAGACCGCCCGGGAGAGGATATAGGGGATGCCGATGCGCTTCAAAAGGGCGGTGGTCAAAATGCTCGCCTCGATGTTGTCGCCGATGGCGACGATGGCGGTCCGTACGTTGTCGAAAGAAACTTGGTTCAGCGAATCTTCATCGGAGGCGTCGAGCCTAATCGCTTGGGTTACCGAGTCTTTTACCCGCTCGATCAACTCCGGCTGGCTGTCAACGGCAATTACCGGGGCCCGTTTCTCGACAAAGGTCTCACAGAGCTGTCGGCCGAAGGTCCCGAGCCCGATTACAACGAAAGCACTCTCTTTTGCCATACCTTCTCTCCCTCGGCGGCCGGCCGGCCGCGCGTGTTCTTGTGCAGTTTATACCAGAATCTCTCCATGGGGATAGGAGATCTCCACTCCCTTCTGCGGCCGGCTGGCGGCGGCAAGGATGGTAAGCGGCCCCACTCTGCCAACGTACATGAGCGCAATGATGACCCACCGGCTGGGGGCGGAGAGTTGGGCGGTGATGCCGGTGGAAAGGCCTACGGTTCCAAAGGCGCTGACCGCCTCAAACAGTATCCGCTCGAGGGCGAAGCTCTCGACGGCACTCAGTAGCAGGGTTCCCACCGAGACCGCAGCAGTGCCAAATAGGAAGACCAGAAAGGCACGGTTTACGCGGGTACGGCTTACGGAGTGGTGAGAGATCACCACCGACTGCCGTCCGGCGACGACCGAACGGATATAGGCGCTCATAATAGCGGCATTGTTGATTTTGATCCCCCCGGCGGTACTCCCGGAGGCGCCCCCGATGAACATGAAGGGAAGCATCACCAGCAGCGCGGTGACGCTCAGGTTTCCGATGGCAACGGTGTTGAATCCTGCGGTACGGAGGGTGACCGATTGAAAGAAGGAGTGCAGATACTGGGCGCCGGTGGGCAGTTCCGCGAGCACTCCGGTATGCGCCAAAAGATAGAAGAGCAGCAGCCCGGCGGCCAGTAGGAGTCCGGTGCCCCGCAGCACCGTCAGGCTGTTGAGCGAGAGTTTGGGAGGCTTCCCGCCGCCTGTGCCTCTTCGGGCTGCCCTTCCCCGTACGAATGCGAGCCGTGTGTGCTGATGAAGTCTGCGGGCGGCGTCGGCGGCGATCTCGCCGAGGTTTGCAAGGACGGAGAAACTGAGCCCCCCGAAGATGATCAGCAGCGCGGTCGTCCCGATGACCACCGGGTCACTGCTGAAGCCGGTGAGGCTGTCGCTGAAAAGGGAAAAGCCGGCGTTGCAGAAGGCCGAGATCGAGTGAAAGAGGGCGTAGAAAATCCCGTCGCCGATGCCGGCGGCCGCCGCACGGCGCATGGCGGGAAATAACAGCACTGCGCCGAGGCCTTCGATCAGGAAGGTGGTATAGATGATCAATTTTACCCGCCCGGCTATGGCATTCATGTTGCGCTCGTCGAGGATGTAGCTGAGCAGTACTTTCTCCTCCAGGCTCACGCTCTGGCGGGCGGCAAAGAGGCTAAAGTACGAGATAATCATGATCCCCAGCCCGCCGATCTGAATCAGCACCAGCACGATGAGCTGCCCCCAGAAGCTAAGGGCGGTAGCGGTGTCCACTACGATCAGCCCGGTGACGCAGACGGCGCTGGTGGCGGTGAAAAGAGCGCCGAGCGGCGGCAGCCCGCCTTCCGGGGTGGTCATAGGCAGCATCAGCAACAACGTGCCGATGATGATAACCCCCAGAAAACTGTAGAGGATCGTCTGGGCGGGGTGGAGGGTGATAGTTTCGAAAAATGAGGAGAGCCGGTGGAGCCGGCGGAAGACGCGCAGCAGCAGGAGGACGTTGCGCAGTACGAGCACCCCGCGGGTCAAGGCGGCGACCCTGCCGGCTGCCTCCGTCGGCAGCAAGAGCCTGCTGTAGAGCAGCAGCAGCACAAAAAGCAGGGCCAGCAGCAGTGGGACTGCGCTGCGCCGTAGGTACATGAACGGTGTGGAGAAGCGGCGTGCATCCAGGATGATTTCAGCCAGCAGCAATACGAGGAGCAGATAATCGGCATACGCGGCGGCTTGGCGCCACGCTCCGGTCCCCGGCAACAGAGCCGGCAGAAGAGCCGTGGCGGCAAGGAGGAGGGTCAATGTGGCTATGGATCGGCTGGGTCTCACATGCATGAGAGTAATCCAAAGACCGCTGCTGTGCAATCTGTCGGCCGCCGCTATGTGCCTCCGTCCGCCTTTCCCGGCAATCTTAGCAAGGGGCCACGCATCCAAGATCCATAACCCAAGATTCGCTCACCCGTTGATATGGGCCGGGAGATGAAGTATGGTTAGGCGAGGGAGAGGGTGAGGAGCGCAGACGTGCACCGGCAACGGCGGCGTGTGCCGCCCAGATTGTTCACATTACCCTAGAGTCGTAGAGACCCGATATCGAACCCCGTGCTCGGCTGCGGTATGCACCGGGCTTTCCCGTATTGTAGACTCATAACCTTGGAGGACGTCTTGGCTGAAACCGGAACAAACCCGCTGAAACCGCTTGGTAGAAAGATCTTTTTGGATCGTTACGCACTGAAGGACGGAAAGAAGGAGACCCTCGCCGAAGGCGATCTTGTGGTGGCCGTGGCTAACGAACAGACCGGCCAGCGCGAGCTCGGAACCGTCGCCTCTCTCCGTGACGGTCGGGTGACGGTGACGCTGGAAGACGGCCAGGAGGTAGAGCGTTCTGTCGAGCATATAGACAAGCCGATGGAAACCGAACCGGAGGAGATGATTGCGCGGGTCGCCGCAGGTATTGCCGCCGAGGAGTCCGAGGAGGCAAAGCGGCGTGAGTGGGAAGAGAAGTTTCGCTGGCTCCTCGAGGAGTGGCGGTTCGTCCCCGGCGGACGCATTCTCACCGGCGCCGGCACACAGCAGAATCTCACCTACTACAACTGCTATGTAATCCCTTCTCCCAAAGACAGCCGGGAGGGGATCATGCAGACCCTCACTCACATGACCGAGATCATGTCCCGCGGCGGCGGAGTGGGCATCAATCTCTCCAGCCTCAGGCCCCACCACTCCTACGTAAAGGGAGTCAACGGCAGATCCAGCGGTTCGGTCAGCTGGGGCGGTCTCTACAGCTTTGTCACCGGTCTGATCGAACAGGGCGGCAGCCGGCGGGGAGCGCTGATGCTGATCCTGAGCATCTGGCACCCCGATGTCCTGGAGTTTGTCAACAGCAAGCGGGAGAAGGGGCAGATTACCAACGCCAATATCAGCGTAGCCATCACCGACGAGTTTATGGAGGCGGTCAAGAATGACGATCACTGGGAGTTGCGGTTTCCCGACACGAGCGACCCCGACTATGACACCCTCTGGGATGGCGATCTCGCGGCGTGGGAGCGCGCCGGAAAGAAGACCATCACCTACCGGACCATGAAGGCCCGAGAGATCTGGACCGCCATCATCGAGAGTGCCTGGGCCAGTGCCGAACCGGGTATCTTTTTTGTGGACCGCTACAACCGGATGAGCAACTCCTGGTATTACGCCACCATCAACTGCACCAACCCATGCGGCGAGCAGGGGCTTCCTCCCTGGGGCGTCTGCAACCTGGGGGCGCTCAACCTCTCACACTTTGTCTCCGACGGAAAAGTCGAGTGGGAAGAGTTGGGCCGTACGGTGCGCTACGCAGTCCGCTTCCTGGACAACGTGATCGACAATACCCCCTACTTCTTCGAAGCTAACCGGGAGCGTCAGCTGAGCGAGCGCCGTATCGGTTTGGGCACCATGGGCTTGGCGGAGATGCTGATCAAGCTCCAGATTCGCTACGGCAGCTCCCCATCCGAGGAGTTTCTGCAGACACTCTACCGCTTTATCGCCACCGAGGCGTACAAAGCGAGCGCCGAATACGCGGAGGAGAAGGGCAGTTTTCCGCAGTTTGACCCGGAGAAGTATCTCCAGAGCGGTTTTATGCAGCAGATGCCGGAGGAGGTCCGGCGGGAAGTGACGGAAAAGGGCATCCGCAACGTCACCCTCCTCACCCAGGCACCTACCGGGACTACCGGCACGATGGTAGGGACTTCCACAGGCATCGAGCCTTACTATTTTTGGGAGTGGGAGCGTAAAGGCCGCATGGGAAGTCATACCGAGCGGGTGGAGGTCTATGATCAGTGGCGCCGCGAGCACGAGGAAGATGAACCGCTGCCGGACTACTTTGTCACTACCATGGATCTGACGCCTGAGGAGCACGTTCGTGTGCAAGCGGCGATCCAGAAGTGGGTGGACTCGAGCATCTCCAAAACCAGCAACATGCCGAACCATTACACGGTGGAGCAGGCTAAGGAGCTCTATGAGCTGATGTACGATCTGGGCTGCAAGGGCGGTACGATCTACCGCGACGGCTCCCGGGACGAGCAGGTGCTCAATCTGAAGCAGGATGAGGAACAAAAGAATGCGAACGGGGAGCAGCAGGCACAGCCGCAGGAGCCGATCCGCACCCGGGTGCGTCCAACCATACTTCACGGAACTACCTACAAGAAGCATACCCCCATTGGCACCGCCTATATTACCGTCAACTCAGACGGCGTCCACAAGGAGGAGCCGTTCGAAATTTTCATCAACGTCGCCAAAGTGGGCTCCGATGTGGCCGCCGATGCCGAGGGAATCGGGCGGCTGATCAGCCTGATACTGCGCATGCCCAGCCCCCTCTCGCCGGTGGAGCGGGCGGAGAATGTCATCGCTCAGCTGCGATCTATTGGCTCTGGCCGTCAGCGCGGCTTTGGCAAGAACCGGGTGATGAGCTTGCCGGATGCCATTGCTCAGGCGATCGAGGAGCACATCGGCAAGGAGCACCCGGACGACTACCGCTATCCGGAGCTACCGGATGAGGAGGAGGAGAACGAGCGTAAGCAGTACAGCTTATCCTTTTCCGAGCCTACCGCCGACATCTGTCCGGTCTGCGGCAATGCCACGTTCATGTTTATCGAGGGCTGCAAGAAGTGTCACTCCTGCGGTCACAGCGAGTGTTGACGGGAG
>CAYFUX010000033.1:33292-38249 GCA_964346455.1 uncultured Spirochaetaceae bacterium | reverse complement strand
AGAGCTGAGCTGCTCCAGGCTTCGTTCTCCGTCGGCAGGTCCTTCATCGTTCCGCGCTGCCGGGGAGAAACTGCGGGGCGTGTTCGGTTAACCAGCTGTCCGGGTCCCGGTAGTAGGGGTTGGCGGTGATAACGCCGCGGTTGATGGTGTAGGGATGGGTGCGGAGGACTTGCATGATGGTGTCGCCCCGAAATTTGCGCAAGTTGTAGAGACAGTAGGAAAGAGAACACAAAACGGGAAATCCTCGGGGAAGCCTTTACTGAGGGCCCGCTTCACGGTATAAATGGCAAAGGAGAGGACGGTCTGTCATATGAACAACGATACAGGTCAGCACAATCTCACCATCAACTCGGAAATCGGGGAGCTCGAGGCGGTTATGCTGCATCGACCGGGAGCCGAGCTGGAGCGGCTCACTCCCAATTACCTGGGGGAACTTCTCTTTGAGGATATTCCCTGGGTAAAGAAGATGCGGGAAGAACACGACGCCTTTGCCGAAACTCTCCGCCGCGAAGGGGTTACGGTCTACTACCAGCAGGATTTGCTGCGTGAGATTCTGCAGAATATGGATATTCGCCGCTCCTTGGTGGACGAGGTGCTGGCCGACTGCCGCATCGGCGACGAGGTCTTGCGGGGGGAGATTCGCGCTTTCCTGTTGGAGCAGGAGCCGGCGCGGCTCGTACGGGCGCTTACCGCGGGATTGTCGAAGCAGGAGGAGCGTAAGCACGACATTGGCCGCCGGGGAGCGGGAGAGCGGCTCTCCGACTACATCCGCGAAGAGCACCCCTTCTTTGTCAATCCGCTGCCCAATCTCTATTTTACCCGGGACCCCGGAACGGTGATCGGTAGCGCGCTCTCGATCAACTCCATGAAGACCTCCGCTCGCGGCCGGGAAACTCTCTTCCTCTCCTACCTGCATGCCTACCATCCCCTCTTTCAGGGAGAGAAGACGCCGTTGCTGTATCACTACCGCGACTTGGACAGTATCGAGGGGGGCGACATCCTGGTGCTGAGCGACGAGGCGGTGATGATCGGCTGCAGCGAGCGGACGAGTACCGAGGCGATCGAACGGCTAGCGCACCGCCTCTTTGCTCGCGGATATACGGAGGTGCTGGTGGCGCACATTCCCTTTGTACGCGAGTATATGCACCTGGATACGGTCTGCACTATGGTGCACCGCGATGCCTTTGCCATCTTTCCCGGGGTCTCCCACCACATCCGCATGTACCGCCTGACCCCCGGCGCGGAGGGGGAAGTGGTCATTACCCCGAAGGAGACGATCGGCAAGGCGCTGAAAGAGGCGCTGGGACTCCACTCGGTGCGGATGATCGAGACCGGGGGCGGGGACGAGATGACCGCCGCCCGGGAACAGTGGAATGACAGCACCAACACCCTCGCTATCGCGCCGGGCAAGGTGATTACCTACGACCGCAATGTCGCCTCCAACCGGGTGTTGCGGGACAACGGTATCGAGGTGGTGGAGATCGAAGGTTCGGAACTGGTACGGGGACGCGGGGGGCCGCGCTGTATGAGCATGCCCCTCTCACGCCGTGCCCTGATATAAGGCAGAATTACAAAAGGAGGAGAGTGTATGCCGGTAAATTTGAAGGGGCGAAGTCTCATAACCCTAAAGGATTATTCCCAGGAGGAGATCCGCTATCTTCTGGATCTTTCGGACGACCTAAAGCGGAAAAAACGGGCAGGCGTACGGGGCGATCTGCTGGCCGGGAGAAACATCGTGCTGATTTTCGAGAAAAGTTCCACCCGCACGCGCTGCGCCTTTGAAACGGCGGTCTTTGACGAGGGAGGTAACGTCACCTTCCTGACCAACAGTCAGATGGGCAAGAAGGAGAGTCTTGAGGACACCGCCAAGGTGCTCGGCCGCTATTACGACGGGATCGAGTTCCGGGGCTACAAGCAGGAGACGGTAGAGCAACTGGCCGCGCACGCCGGCGTTCCGGTCTGGAACGGTCTGACCGACACCTACCATCCCACCCAGATTCTGGCGGACTTTATGACCTGCCGGGAGTTTGTGAACAAACCGCTGGAGGCGGTCAAGTTTGTCTTTGTCGGCGACGCCCGGAGCAATATGGGTAACTCCCTGATGATCGGGGCGGCCAAGATGGGGATGCACTTTGTCGGTGTTGCCCCAAAGGAGCTCTTCCCTTCTCAGGAGCTGGTCGATCAAGTCCAGGAAGCGGCGCAGTATTCCGGGGCCAAGATCGAGTTTACCGACGACCCGCAGGCGGGGGTGAAAGATGCCGATGTGCTCTACACCGACGTGTGGGTCTCTATGGGCGAAGAGGATAAGTTCGAAGAGCGGATCAAACAGCTCGAGCCCTACCGGGTGGACATGGATATGGTGCGCGCTACCGGCAACCCGGAAGTGATTTTCATGCACTGTCTGCCTTCCTTCCACGATACCGAGACGAGCATCGGCAAGGATATCTACGAGAAGTTCGGCCTGTCTGAGATGGAAGCTTCCGACGAGGTGTTTCGCAGCAAGCACTCGGTGGTGTTTGACGAGGCGGAAAACCGCATGCACACCATCAAAGCGGCAATGGTTGCCACAATAGGTAATCTATAGAGGTGTTCTTCAACGGTGCCGGCTATGCCCCGGGCGTGCGGCGCTAGAGCGCTGCACAGCCCTGTGGGCTTCCCGGGGCGGCAAAAACTTGCGACATCGCAAGTTTTTCGTTGCCGGTGTCATCACGCCGACAGCGTGCCGCTCACTGTGATCTCCTCCGTGCTGTAGGAAGGATCTGCCGGTCGCGGAGACAGAGAGTCGCCGTTTTATGTTTGCTCCTGTACGCCCTCGGCCGCTGCGGCAGCGGTGAAGAGGGCGGCGAAGATAAGTGCCATAATAAAAGTGCGTGTCATTATCGTCCTCCTTGGATAGGTTCTTTTTGGTCTGTGGTAAATATACCGCCTGGATATGAATAAAATGTGAAGCGGATATAGGCTTTTTTGTAGTGGAGGGGGGGAATTTGCTCTTATGACCTTGTCTCTAGGACCTAAAATCACATACCTTGAAAGTAATGAGTGAGAAGGATATGACGCTGCAGGACTATGCAGCGGTGAAAAAACAAGAGATCGATGAGGCGGCCTCCAGCTGGAGTGCCGAAGAGATAGAGAAAACCGCCGCGGACCTGGAGCGGCTGGGATACGATCCGCTGATTTTGATCGATGTAAAGGGCTTTGTCCGCTTTACGGCCAAAGAAGCAAAGGAGGCGGTGGACCGGATTCTGACGATGGAGGATCAGCGTCTCTCCCAACTGCAGGCGGGTACGGGCCGTTCGGCGGATGATTTGAAGCGTACCACCATCGGAATTCTGGTTTCCCAGTTCAGACTGCTGGAGCGGCTGCGGGCGCAGGAGCCCGAAGCGTGGGACGAGATCCACGAATTGTACGAGGACGATTGAAGGAGGGGCGTATCCCTGACGAACAACGTTTCTTGAAGGCCGTATTTGCCGTCGTGGAGCATCTGACCACGATGGAACTGCGGACCACCAGCAAAAAACTGATTATCAATTATATCAACGAGTCGAAACATCTGCGGTTGATCGACCGTGCGCGGGTGGCGGTTAAACGCTACTCTCTGGAGAATATTCCCAGCCTGGAGGAAATTCGGGAAAAACCGCGGGGAGAGCTGACCATGCTCGATCATCTTGTGCTGAAAATGGAGTACGAAGCCAAACAGCTGGACGGGCAGTAACCGGCCGCAGGCTGCGGGAGGACTCCTATGATCGAAATCACCACCGAATCCATACCCATCAAGATGTGGCTCGACGAGGTGGAAGAGGGCGCCCTGCAGCAGATCAAGCACATTGCCAATCTCCCTTGTGCGTTTCACCACGTAGCGGTGATGCCAGACGCCCACCAGGGCTTCGGCATGCCGATAGGCGGGGTCTTGGCTACCGTGGGGGAAGTAATTCCCAGCGCGGTGGGGGTGGACGTGGGCTGCGGAATGATCGCCGTACGCACCACCCTGGAAGAGATCGACCGCGAGGGGCTCACGCGGATCCTGGGAACGATCAGAAAGCGCATACCTCTGGGCTTCAAGCATCACACACAGCCTCAGCAGTGGGAAGGCTTTGACCGCGCTCCGAACGTAAAAGTGGTGCGCCGGGAGCTGGACTCCGCTCGATACCAGCTGGGCAGCCTTGGCGGCGGAAACCACTTTATCGAGCTCCAGCAGAGCGGTGAGGGCCATGTGTGGCTCATGCTCCATTCCGGAAGCCGCAACTTCGGTTACACCATCGCCGGAGAGTTTGATAAGGCGGCCCGGCGGCAGACCGAGAAGCGGGGGATTTCCCTTCCGGACAAGCAGCTGGCCATGCTCAGTCTTGACTCGGAAGAGGGGCGCGAGTATCTTTCCGCGATGGAGTTTGCCCAGGAGTTTGCCGCCGCCAGCCGCGCCCGCATGATGGAGCTGGTGCAGATGGCGCTGCTGGAGGCGTATCCGGAGGCGGAGTTTCCCGAACAGGTAAACATCCATCATAATTTTGCCGCCCTAGAGGAGCATTACGGGCAGGAGGTAGTGGTACATCGCAAGGGCGCCACCCCCGCCGAGGCCGGCCGAGTGGGTATTATCCCCGGAAGTCAGGGGAGTCCGAGTTACATCGTGGAAGGGCTGGGGAATCCGGAGAGCTTTTGCTCCTGCTCTCACGGTGCGGGACGCGTTATGGGACGGAAGCAGGCGCGCCGGGAGCTCAGTCTAGAGGATGAGCAGCGGCGGCTGGACCGCAGCGGAATACTCCACAGTCTGCGCAGTTCAAAGGACCTTGACGAGGCGGCGGGCGCCTACAAGGATATCGATGAAGTTATGCGGCATCAGCAGGATCTGGTGCGGGTGCGAACGGCCCTTCGTCCTCTGGCAGTGGTGAAGGGCTGAGCGAAGCGGTGTAAGCGGTGTGTAGGGCGGGATTTGACCGCGGTTTTTCACAAACCTTTCACAACC
>CAYFUX010000033.1:30426-33192 GCA_964346455.1 uncultured Spirochaetaceae bacterium | reverse complement strand
CCGTCTGCGACTACTCCCGTCTGAGTACGATGAGCGTCTGATCGTCGTGCTGCGGCTGTTCGCCGGCAAACTCTTCCACTTCGGAAAACAGACGGTCGCGGATCTCCTCGCAGGTTTCCCTCTTCTCTATACCGTCCAATATGGTCTCCCGTAGCCGTGTCTCTCCGAACTGATTGGCTTCCGGGTCCATTGCCTCGGTAATTCCGTCGGTACACAGTAGCAGCAGGTCGCCGTGCCGGAGTTTCAACGTTGTGGGCAGGAACTCGGCGTCGGCGTCGATGCCCACCGGTAAACCGCCGGTGTCAAAGGTGTCGAAGCTTTCGTCGGCAGCTCGGTATACGAGCAAGGGGTGATGAGCGGCGTTGCAGTACTCCACCTCCCCTTTTTTCGGATCCAAGAGCAGGTAGGAGAGAGTAGCGAAGCGTTCGATTCCCACTTGGCCCGCCACGCCGCGATTGATCATCGAGACTGCGTGGGCCGCACTCTGTGCCTCCGGGGCCAGAAGATGGATTACCGTACGGATCATCACCATAACCAAACTGGCGGGGATTCCCTTGCCGGCCACATCACACATGAGAAGACCAATACGCGGGCTGTCGCTGAAGGTAATAAGGTCGTAATAATCGCCTCCTACTCCCCTGGCCGGTTTTGACCCGGCGGCAATATCCATGCCCGGCAATGGGGGCAGCTCCTCAGGCTGTAGGTGACGCTGGATATCTGCGGCAATGTTTACCTCCCGCTCGATCTCCCGTTTCTCGAGGATTTCAGTGTAGTTGTACATTGCCTCGATGGTGAGGGCAGTGTAGTCGGCAAAGATAGTGCAGCGCTGAAAATCCTGAGAAGTGAAAAGCCGCTCCGGGGAGCGCATAGCGACGGTCAGCACCCCGAATAGGCGCTGAGAGGCAATCAATGGGAGAACGATAAGCGAGCTGGCGTAGCTGTAATGGTCGCGGTTCTGCTCTGCCAAGCGCGAGTCGTGCCGGCTGTCGCGGACGAATAGCGGGCTTCGCGATTGTGCCGCTTTCCCGAGCACAGTTTGGCCCAGGGGAATAGGGGTAGAGCGAAAATAGACCTGCACCTTACCCACCCGTTTTTTGGTGATCTCCGGTACGCGATACGGAGGGGGATAGTATCCCTTGAGACTCTGCACCTCGAGTTCTTCTTGTTCCGAGTTGACCAGGAGCACTGCTCCTCCGTCCGCACCGGTGGAATCGATGACCGCGTCGGTGACATAGTCGATGACTTGCTGTATTGCCGTACGTTCGGAGAGGGCTTCATTGATGGTGCGCATGAAGTCGAAGGTGGAATTGAGATATTTGTGCATCTGGGCCAAGTCCATACTGGCCTGCCGCTCGGCTTCCCGCCGGTAGCTGCGCAGCAGGAAGTAATGAATCCCGAAACTGGCGGGCAATACTATCATCTTCGAGATCAGGGTCTCGTAGGGCACAATGGCGATCAGAACAACCGCAGCCGGATAGAGGGTATCGAGAGTCGAGCGGATGCGTTCGATAAACTCTCCACCGTGGGTGTTAAGGGCGGAGATATGCTCGAGCCTAAAGAGGAACAAAATAAGTAGACTGAGCAGAATAACGTACTCGAGAAACACAAGAGCCCCCGCGCGGTCCAGTACTGCACGCAGCACCAGAGAGATTACTGCCGCGGCCGCCAGCAAGGCGGAGAGTGCCGGGGCCTTGGTCTCTCCGCGATACGCCCCGAGCCAGCCGATATACAGTGCCAGAATAAGCGATTCACCCAGGAGGAGAACTTCGTGAGAAGGATAAAAGGCGAGGAGCAGCTCCCGTAGCCCCAGCACCGCCGGTATGGCGAGCAGCCCTCGGTAAAAGGGAGGGCGTGAGGTGATGGTGCGCGCGTAGTTGAAGAGCAGCAAGGAGAGGAGAAAGCGCCACCACGTAGGAGAAGAGAAAAAAAGCTCAAGGTGTTCAGCTAAAAATGCCATAGGAATGATAAAAAGTGTAGCACCCCCCCGGCGCCGCGTCAATCTGATGCGAAGTGCTGCTGTGACGATCTGCTGTTAGTACGAACTGTTGCGAAGTGGAGGAACCATTTGCTCCGGCTCTTTTCTCTCCGGCTCTTTTCTCTCCGGCCGTTTCCTGATTAAATAACGGCGATGAAAATCGATATCGAACATGCGTATCTGCTTGCCCCCCTGGCAGAACTGACCCATGCTGCCTTTCGGCGGCTGTTGGAAGAGTACGGGGCGCCGGACCTCTACTGGACGGAGATGCTCTCTGCCGCGGGCTTAGTGGCTGAGAGCCCTTTCACTTCCTGGTACCTCGATTTTAGCCCGGATCCCGAACGCACGGTGGTGCAGCTGGTGGGGGGCGAGGCTGACCGGTTTAGGGAGGCTGCGGAGAAGGTGGCTGCTCGAGCGACGGTCTATGGTTTCGATATCAACATGGGCTGTTCGGTACCGCGGATCCGCAGCCGCGGCTGGGGGGTGGTGCTGATGGCCGAGCCGGAGCGAGCCCGGCGCATTGTGGCCGTTTTGCGCCGCAGCTTCCCCGACCATTCGCTCTCCGCAAAGCTGCGTCTGGGCGAGCGGGAGGACGGGCGGACGCTCTGCGAGCTGGCCCGTTCTCTCCAGGCGGAAGGGCTCGATTTTTTAACGCTGCATCCCAAAACGAGCCGCACGGTACGGAGCCGTCCGGCAAAGTGGTCCTATGTAGGGCTGCTGCGCCGGGAGCTACGTATCCCGGTGGTGGGCAACGGCGGGATCGAAGGGCCGGAATCCCTGGAGCGCTGCCG
>CAYFUX010000033.1:3895-30326 GCA_964346455.1 uncultured Spirochaetaceae bacterium | reverse complement strand
CGGACGCGGCGGGGTGATGGACGGACGCGGAGGAGTGATGGTAGGACGCGGAGCGGTGCGCCGCCCCTGGATTTTCTCCCGTCTGCGGGAGGCGGAGGCGCCGGAACGCGAGTGCTCCGGCGCTGCACCAGAGACGGTGAAGCTTGATAGAGTGAACCTGGAGAGGGGGGATCTGGATAAGGTGAACCTGGAGAGGGTGGGGCGCCGCCATCTGGAGCTGATTGCCCGGCTGCTGCCGCCGGAATTCCACGTTTCACGGGCACGGCGCTTTTTCTACTACTTCTGCGACAACCTCCGTTTCGGCTACCGGCTGAAGATGCATATGCAGGAGGCGCCGGACCTCGAGACAATTGGCCGCATGTGGGAGGACTATTTTGGGCGAAATCCGGATGAGCGGGAGAAGCAAACCTAGATTCAGCCGGCGATTAGCCCCGCCCCCAAAGCGCCCAGTACTATCAGCGGGGCGGGAATGCGGGTGAAATAGAGCAGCCCCGCAGAGAGTGCCGCCACCACCGCCTCTTCCGCACCGATTCCGCCGGCTCGCATGAGTACTACTGCAGAAGCGGCGATAAAGCCCCCTGCTACAGCGTTCACCCCTTTGAGGGCGATACGAACGGCGCGGATACGTGTGATATCTTCCCAAAGCGGATAGACAAAGAAAATCAGCAGCAGCCCCGGCAGGAATATACCCAGCCCGCCGGCGGCGGCACCCAGCAGCTGATCGAGCGTACTGCTTCCCGCTGCAGCCATCCCGCCGGCGTAGGCGGCGAAGCTGAAGAGCGGACCGGGAACGCCCTGTACGAGACCGTATCCGGTGAGGAACTGATCTCTGGTAAGATAATGGAAGCTTTCGACGAGCTCGCTGAACATGAAGGGCACCACTACCTGACCGCCGCCGAAGACTAAATAGCCGAAGCGGTAGAAATGTTCGAAGAGAGCCGGCAGCAGGCTGCCGGTTACGGCTGCCAGGACAATACCGCCGGCGGCGAAGAAAATGAAGAGGAGCAGATACCGCCACTGGGGCCGGAGACGCACCGGGTTCCACAGCGGCCGTTCCCGGCTAAAGAGCAGTACCGTGCCTCCCCCGGCAACCAGCAGGAGCGGGAAGATCCACGGAGTGCGGACAAACATCGTGACCCCGGCGCCGGCGGCCAGCAGGAGAGCCGCCCCGGGATCTACGGCCACTTTCCTCCCAATCCGCACCGCCGCAACCACAATAAACCCGACCGCCATGGAAGGTACGAACTGCAGAAACGCCGGCGTGCCCGTACCGGGCTCGAACAGTCCATAGAGGAACGAGAGGACGGTCATTGCCGCCAGGGCCGGCAGCGACCAGACGGCCATCGTCAGTAAGGCCAGCTTGGGACCGCCCGTTTTGTAGCCGATGGAGACGATCGTCTGCGTGCTGGTGGGGCCGGGAAGAGTGCTGCAGAGGGCAATCAGTTCCACCAGCTCCGTCTCTGTCAGATAGCCTTTTTTCTTTACCATCTGATCAAGGTATACGCTCATGTGGGCCTCGGGCCCGCCGTACGCGCCCAGAGTGCAGAGGAGGACGTCCTTCAGGAATGCGGAAGTGGAGGTGGGGCTGTGTGCGTTGCGGCCGGAACTATGATGCATGGGTGTACCCGTAGGTTTTGAATGGGCAGCTCAGATGGAAACCTCGGAGCCCTGCGTGGGGCTCTCTGAGGCTTAGAGGGCCCATCCCTCGGGGGGATAAAAAGAGCGCGGCAGCCTATAGCCGCCGCGCCCGCCGTCCTTCCGTCATGATGTCTTGCTGTCCTGCCGTCCCGCAGGTTGCTGCAGGGATCAGGTCTTGAAGCTTTCAATCTCCCCGGACATTTTTTCAACGCTCTCGCTGATCTTCTGAGCGATGCTCTGGATGTGGGTCATCGAATCGGCGATTTCGGTAGTGCCCTGATTGATCTCGTCGATGCCCGCTTTCACGGAGCTGGAGATGTCGCCCACCTGACGAGAGGAGTCGTTGACGATCTGCACCGACTGCAGCATTTCGTCGATACTCTCCTTGATTTGGCCGGTGATGTCATTGAGTTCGTTGATTGCCTCGAGAATCTGCTGACTGCCCTGCGAGAGCTCCTGAGTATTGGAGTCGATCTCGTCGAAAGCGTCCACTGTTTCCTTGGTTTCCGAACGAATATGTTCAAAGGTCTCCGAGCTGGTCTTGGCTGCTTTACTGGCTACGTCCACCGACTCGAGGATCTCCTGGATAGTGGTGGTGATCTCTTTGGAGTTCTCTTGGCTGGTCTCGGCCAGTTTGCGGATTTCATCGGCTACTACAGCAAAGCCTTTGCCCGCCTCACCGGCGTGCGCGGCTTCGATGGCGGCGTTCATTGCCAGGAGGTTGGTCTGGCTGGCCACCCCGCTGATCACCTCCGACACTTCGGAGATGCGGCCTGCGAGTTGCACGATTTTTTCTGTGGCTTCCCGGGATTCTTCGACCACCTTACCGCCCCGCTCTATCGTCTCCGACAGTCCTTCTGCGGCTTCCTTCTTGTTGCGCACCGTCCCGGCGACACTCTCCAGGGAGGCCTTCATTTCCTCCACCGATGCGGTGGATTCGCTCACCGCCGAGACCTGCGATTCGGAGTTGGACCGCAGCCCCTCTACCGTGCGGTGCAGCTGCTCCATTGCCGAGGTGACGTTCTGAACTTGCTCGTCCAGTTTGTTCATGTCCTTGGTGATGTTTTCTACGTTGGCGCTGATCTCGTTGGCGGCAGAGGCGGTTTCCTCCGAGTTGGAGACCAGCTCGTTGCGCTGGTCGGCGATTTGCCGCGTGTCTTCCTTGAAGCTCTGGATGATCGTCCGCAGCTTTTCGACAAACTCGTTAAAGGAGGCGACCATCTGACCGATCTCGTCCTTGGTTTTTACCTCCATGGATACGGTGAGGTCGCGTTCGCCGGCGGAGATGTCCTTCAGATTCCCGGATGTGCGGCTAATGGCGCTGACGATAGTGCGGTTGATAAGGATAAAAGCCAGAATGAGAACGCCGATTATCAGCGCTGTGCTGGTGAGGGTGGTGCGAAGTACCGGGCCGGCGATCTGCTGGAGGATCTGACTGCGGGGGTAGGAAACTGCCACGGTCCAGGTGGTCTCGGGAACCGCGGCATATCCAATCAGGTTTTGCCGCTGACCTTCTTCAAAGCTGGCCCGGGTTTTGCCCTTTCCTTCAAAGATCGTCTCTCTGAGCTGTTCGACATTTTCGGTTCCCTGCTGGCTGAGCATATCGGAGAAGGTTGTGCCAAGAGGCTCTATATCGGGGGCGAAAATCAGCGCGCCGCTTTTCTTCTCGATCAAAAGCAGCTCTCCCTGGATGTTCTCTGCTTCACTGCGAAGATTCTCCAGCACAGCGTTGAGGTTCATATCTAGGGCAACGACACCGAGGAGCTCATCGTTTTCTCTGTAGATGGGAAGGGATGCGCTGAGGATGACGTTGCGCTCTTCGGTAGATTCGTCTACATAGGGCTCGGTTATAGCAAAGCCCTCGTTTTCAACCGCTCCCGTGTACCATGGCCGCTCCTGGGCGTCGTAGCCGGAGGGGATATCGATCCAGTGGTTGGCAAGCGCGTTGAAGCTGCGGGGGGTGCCGGCGTAGATGAGCCCGACCTTCGGGTCTTGGGCAAAGGATTTAGCGACCTCGAGATAGCGGGGGTAAATATCGAGCGCCTCATAGTCGGCCAGTTCATCCGAGTCGGGCATGACGCGCATCATCTCCCGTACCGTGGAGAAGCGGGAGAAGTCCAGAAGAATCTGTTTTTGCTCCCGCATAACGCCGTGGATGCCTTCGGCCAATTTTTCGGCCCGCACCAGGGTCCTGTTATTGACTTCCCGCTCCATCATTGCCTGCTGCTGGTAGAAGGTGAAGATACCGCCGATGATGAGCAAGACGAGGGGGATGGCTATAATAAACAGGGCCATTTTTACATTTAGTCGCATGACACAATCCTCCAAGGAAATTATATACAGTAGTGTAGGGCAATGGCCTGGATAACACAAGCATTTTATGAGTGCTTACCTACACTTTGTAAGGAAATGATTACATTAACTGAAATGAGTCAATTGGAGCGATGTTAGTTTAGTAGAAATGATGCTCGTGTTGTACTTGCTATAGAAGAGCGAAACTACACGGGAATCGGGGATATATATAGGATTATGTAAAAATACTTTAAATTTTATTGGAAATACTGCTCTATTAGAATTATGGTTCTATATAATAAACCTTAATGGAGGTGTTTATGAAAAGAACGGTTCTCTTAACAGTGGCTCTCTTGCTGTTGGTATCCGGTGCGCTTTTTGCCCAGAATACCGATAACCGGGTATTCGGCATGGAGTTGGGCTTTCTTGCCGGGTATGATCTGGGTCCGACGAGCGAGAGCTTTGCCGGCCGGACCTTTGCATTTCATGTGCCGGTAAGCGATTCGATGCAGTTTGGAGTAAAAGCGGTCAGAGGAACTGTCCAGACTGTTGGAGTTATGAACTATGTGCTCATGAGTGCGCAGTATTTTCTCAGTCCTCAACTCGGGGTAGAGGTCATGGCTGGACAGGAAAATAATTTGAATAATGATGTTGCCGGCGGCGCGAATGTCTTTTTCAGCATTCTAAAGAGCCAGTCGGAGGAGGGGTTGAGTTCCTCGCTCAAGGCGCAGGCAGGTTATCTGTTTGATGTCACGGAAGGATTGGCAGAGGGTACTCTCAACTTCGGTCTTGTCGGTTCGTTCGGACTGTAAAACTATATCCAGAAAATACGGAGGTAATATATGAAACGAGTAACAATGATAAGTCTTATTGCTGCGGTACTGCTCGTCGTTGGGACGGTGGGCGCAGTTGCGCAGGAGGATTCCCCGCAGCTCTTTTCGATGGAGTACGGGACGGTGTTTGGGTACAATGTTGATACAACTGCAGTAAATACAATTGAAAACGGACAGGAATTTGCATTCCTTATCTCGCTTGCGCCTCAGATACAAGCGGGAGCTTCCTTTATCCAAGGTACGGGGCGATTAAATGCCAACTTTCTTCAACTCCGCTATGCAATGGATGGGCTGGCGGTCAACATGAAGACCGGCACCTATAACGGTAATCTTGGTTACGGAGTAGGCGGAGAATACGTTGCGTTGAGTAAGAGCTACCAGGGAGTAAGCAATCGTTTGGTGGTCTCGGCGGACTATTTCGTAGACACGACGAACGGTTTCGATAACGGAACTGTCGCAGTCGGCATCTCTTTTGCTATGGGTATGTAGCCTGGCCAAGGAGAGCAGTACTACAGGGCCGTGCCGCGTTGCGGGCGGCCCTCTTCTTTTATCGGGACCGCTGGTGCGGCGGTGTGCACATAGGGCGTCTCTCTTTACGACGGCAAGCGGTGGCCTGACGTCTTCCCGCTTCTCGATGTATGGGTTTACTGTTAGTATGCTATCTAACGAGCCGCGGGCTGCAACGGAGACTTCGTCGCACCCACCACGTTGTATTGCATATTCAATAAGGGAGATCAAAAATGTGCCTGCTGATTGCCGGCTATCGCATCCACCCGCACTATCCCCTCATCATTGCCGCCAATCGCGAGGAAGCCTACGGCCGGCCAACTCGGGTGGCACACTGGTGGGAGGATATACCCGGCGTGCTGGGCGGGCGAGATCTCGAGGCCGGGGGAAGCTGGATGGGCGTCAGTGCCTCAGGGCGCTTTGCGGCGTTGACTAACTATTGGGAATCCGAACCGCCGCATACCGATCCCCCTTCCCGGGGAACACTGGTGCGTGATTACCTGGCGGGGGAGAGCAGCGCCGAGGAGTACCTGCAGGAACTGCGCCGCAGCGGCGGTTCCTACAACGGCTTCAACATCCTGTTCGGCGAGCCCGAGCGGCTCTTTTACTACTCCAACCGGGCTCAGTGGAGCGGGGAAGTGGGCCCGGGAGTGCATGTAATCAGCAATGCGCTGTTGAACACCCCCTGGCCCAAGTCCGAACGGGCCCGCCGCTTTTTTTCCCGTACGGCTCTTCGGGAGAGGCCGGAGCCGGAGGAGCTGCTGGAGATGCTCGACGATGTTACCGCACCGGAGGAACAGCGTGACCCGGAGACGCCCCGGGAGCGGCTGCAGCAGTTGGCCCGGAGTTCGATCCGTATCGTCTTTCCACGGTTCGGTACCCGCACTTCAACCGCACTGACAATTTCTTCCGGCGGAGAGGTGCACTTTTCCGAACGCAGCTTTGACCCGGCGGGGCAGGCGGATTTCCGTTTTCACATCGCCTCAGAAGACAGAGCCCTGTGGTACCCCGAGTAAAACGGCAGCTTGTCTGGCTAATCTATATACGTATTCTCCTTCTTCTCATGCTTTCACTGGCAGTCATCGGCTGGTATGCGGCCGGCAGCTACCGCTCTTTTTTTTCGACCATATACGGCAGGAGCTCTTTGAGCGGACTAGGCTGTTTGAAGACCGTTTTGTGACCTGAGACTGCGGTTTGGCGTGCTCAGCGGAGAAGGTGAGCAGGGCGAGCTCGGATCGCTGCTGCTTTTGCAGGATGTGACTCAGGCTAAACGGATGGAGTTTATGCGCCGGGATTTCGTGGCCAGTGTTTCCCACGAACTGCGGACCCCGGTGACCGCGATACAAGGCTTTGTGGAGACGCTACTCGACGATGCGGATAGTCTTCCGGTACATGTGCACAACTTTCTGGAGATCATCCAGCGCCATTCCTCCCGGGTGATCGACTTGGTTGACGATCTCCTCTCCCTTTCCCGGATCGAATACCAGAGCGAGCGTGGGGAAATCGATTTTGACGCTGAAAATCTTACCGAGTGGCTGCGCACAGGCGTGGAGACGTGCCGTGGTATGGCAGAGGAGAAGGGGGTAAGTATAGAAGTGGAGGCAGAGAAGCACCTTTCCGCCTCCATCAATGGCCGGCTTCTCAGCCAGGCGATCACCAACTTGGTAGACAATGCGGTCAAGTACAGCTCTTCGGGCAGTCGAGTGACGGTGCGCACAAGGCCCGCAGACGGAGGGTATGTGGCGATCTCTGTGGAAGATACTGGGCCGGGAATCGCACGGGAACACCACGATAGGCTTTTCGAACGCTTCTACCGTGTGGATAGGGCCCGCAGCAGAGAACTCGGCGGCACAGGACTCTGGGGCTTTCCATCGTAAAACATATCGCTCAGGCCCACGGCGGGTCGGTTGAAGTGGAGAGCGATGTGGGCCGCGGTAGCATCTTCACCATCTATCTTTCTCTTCAATAGTGTGGCCGGCTGGTAAAGACGGCTATGCCAACGCAGGAGTGAACACATTGTCAAAGTTGAAAGTAGGGGTATAGAATATGTAGGCTTTTGCAGCAGGTAAAACTTACGCCGAGTCTGAGAAGAACTAGGAGTTCGCTATGGAGAACAGCCCGAGATCATTTCGAATCCAGAAGAAAATCGGGCGAGCCTTTACCGCCGCCTTCGTGACGCTTATTCTGCTGCAGCTAGGTAGAATCTTTATCATCCGCTATTTCCCCGATTACGCGCAATCCGTGTTCGAGAAAGCGGGGGAAGAGGGCTATGTGGAGATGCTGATTCAGTATATCGGCAGTTACGTATTGCTGGCTACGGTGTTCATGATTTCATCTCTCCATAACAGGCCATTTTGGCGTTACTTCCAGGTAGGCATCTTCCTCCTCGTCGGCAGTGCTCTTCTGCTGATAAATCCCCTCGGAGACCTCACGGGCCCGATGTTTATGGTAACCGGTATTATCGTAGGCTACCAGTACGGGATGCTGCGGAGACACATTCTGCTCAAGCTCTCGGTGTTGATCGCTCTGGCGGGGGTGTGCAGGATTGCCAGTGCGTTTCTCCTGCCGACGGTGGGCTTCATAGATGTGCTTTTTACCCTGTTGTCCATTTTTCTCTTTGCCTATATCTATTTTGCGCTTTTCCAGGAACAAATCCAGGAGCAGCGTGCCCGGGAGCAGGCTATTCGCACCCAGCTCAGTGAGAGCGAACAGTACAGCCAGTTAGGCAGAAACGTCTCGGCCATTCTGCACAACATGAAAAATGTGTACTTTGCTTTGAATCACGGCCTGGAGATGCTGCATTCCCGCACTGACGAGGAGCTGCGCAGAGTGAAGGTGGACCGCATGGAGTTGATCTCCTCTCTGCGAAGCGCCACCGAGAGTTTTTCCGAAAAAATCGAAAACATTGTGGAGTATACCGGCTCCTCTCGCCGGGTGGACAAGGAACGGATCGCGCTGCGGTGGCACACCGCAAGGTTGGTGGATATATTCTGTCTCGACAAACACTTCCAGCAAAACGTAAAGGTAGAGTTGGATATTCCCAATGAAACCGTGATCGTTGCTCCGCCGGTGAAGCTCAACCAAGTGCTGGAGAATCTCCTGATGAACAGTTGGGAGGCGATTTGGGATCATCGGGGCAGCGGGCGTGTGGTCTTGCGAGCTTATACCGACTCGCAGGGCGAAACGGTTTTCCGGGTAGAGGACGACGGCGGCGGGATACCCGGCTTTGAAGCCTCCGGCTTGAACGGCGTCTCCGTGGTGGAGAGCGATTTCTTCTCGGTCGGAAAAACCACCAAACCCCACGGTACCGGTCACGGGATGGCCTATGTAATCGAAACCATGCGGGAACTGGGCGGAGATGTCATCGTATCAAGCAGCGAAGACGAGGGGACTACCGTGGAACTTCGTTTTCCCGCCGCGCCCTCTCAGCAGTCCGTGAGCGAGCGTTCCTCCGCTTCCGAAAATCTGTAACGGCACGCAGCCTGCTTCGTGCTTAACGGATGCAAAGCAGTTTCGAAATAGAACTCCATATATAGGGTAATTTTCCTCTTATTTAGTGTTGACACACCATATATGGTAGTCCATAGTGGTGAGTGTAGGGAGGATCGATGATCAGAGACGTGACGGCGACAACGTTTGTAGTATGGGGTGAATATACCCTTCTGCACCGCCATCCGAAACTGGATCTCATCCTTCCGCCCGGGGGGCATCTGGAGGATAACGAAACACCGGATGAGGCGGCTGTCCGCGAGGTGAGAGAGGAGACAGGCATCGACGTCGCTCTCCTGTCCGCAGGCGATGCTTGGCCACCAGCCTCCGTCGCTGCTTTGACCGCTCCGCTGGGGGTGCTGCTGGAAGATATTGCCCCGGGGCATCAGCATGTCGACCTGCTCTATATCGGAGTACCTGAGGGCGATGGAGCGACAGGAGCGGAGTGTTCAGAAGTCGAAACCTCCGCACAGAAAGCGCCGGTGCCGGCGGAAGGGTTCCGCTGGTATCATCTCACCGAATTGGTGGAAGGGATCCTTCCTTCCAGTGTGTGCTACTACGGCCGAATGGCCGTACGTCAGGTTTTGGGGCGGTCTGCGGGCCGTACTGCATATGTATCCGAAAGGGAATAACGCATGGAAAAGGAGCCGATCGTGATCGTAATCGAAGGACAAATAGGGGTTGGAAAAACCACAATGGGTGAGGTTTTGCAGAACGAGCTTGGGCTTGAGCTCTATAAGGAGCTTACCAACCCGTATACTCATGAGCTGTTGAACCGCTTTTACCGTGATAAAAAACGCTGGTCCTTCACGCTGCAGGTTCATTTTCTGAACGAGCGGTTTAGAAAAATCAAGCAGATTTTTCAGGAAGGCGGCGGACTGCTGGATCGCTCAATTTTTGGGGACCGCATTTTTGCCGAGGTTCTTCACGAGGACGGGGATATGGAGGATTTCGAGTTTCACACCTACTCCACGCTGCTCGACAACATGCTGGAACACTCGCAGAGTCCCCGGCTTCTTATCTACCTCGACTGTACGGTAGATACGGCTCTTGAACGTATCAAAAAGCGCAATCGGGGGATTGAGTCCACTATTCCCAGGGAGTATCTGCAGCGGCTCAATGATCGGTACCTGCGCTGGTACGATGACTACGATATTTCCCCCAAGGTAAAAATTGATACCGAGCGCTTTCCTCTCCATACAGAAGCGGGTAGAGAGGCAGCGTTCAATCAAATTAAAGAAGCTCTGTTCGCCGTTCCCGCCAGCTGAACCGCATCCTTCACAGCCCGGCAGCTGCTTTCTTGAAGAAATTGGATATTTCAGATACATTCTTTATAGAGCATGAACACCGTACGCTCAATGACACATAAAGGATGTACGTACCATGGCTGAATGCGAATATATTAGTACCTGCCCTTTTCCGCAGGGGAACATGCAGGATAGAGACTACGATCTCGATGCGATGATGGACGAGTACTGCCGGGCAAATAATCTCCACTGCGCCCGTTATATGGTTTCAATCGCACTGGGGGAGACGGAAGTCCCTGCCGATCTCTACCCCGACGAGAAGACTCGGGCTTACCAGCTGATAGCCACCTCGGGTTGAGACGAGCACGGGGATCCCGTGTCCATGTGTGAACGTGCTGCAGCCGTCTTTAAGGCTTGGATATCTATTTTGACAAGTATGTCTATTTATGATAAATATGATCAAGGATGTTGATAGCTCAATCGAGTAGAGAGGGGTACATGAGTGAATTATCGTGAGATCAATAGGGAAGAGGACATTAAGGATCTTATCAAGGAAATGCGGGTTAAATATAAAAATCTCTCTCAGATATTTCCTGCTAACGAGTACGAGACGACAATGGGCGGCAAGAAAGTGGTGATGCTCTATTATCGGCTCGAACCCGCATTCAAAGTAGAGGCCGAAGAGGATCTGATGAACCAGTTTGTGACGCAATTCAAGCACGAGGTGAAGGGCTACTCTTCCGGCTGAACCGAGCTTGCCCTTTCCTCACCCACCTTGACCAGCTCCGCCTGCATTAACCGGCTCTTCCAACGCGGGATCTAGACCGCTTTGTTCTGCTTTACCCCGGGGTAACTCCTGGGTGTCTCCCTGGGGTACCCCCTGGGTGTTCCCGGGGTAATCCCTGATACTCGCCGGGACAAAAAAAGCTGTAAACCCTTCAGTATACTCCAGCCTATTGCTCATTACGACCTCTTCGAGACATAATGGTAGAGGAGGAGTGTACCGCCCCTATGGGGCTGCCCAGCCGACTGTTTCGGAGTTGAGAAGAAACGTTATGAGCTCGAGCGATCAGCAAACAATTCTTCTGGTGGAAGACGAAGCCCTCATCGCCATGGACACGCGGAAAACGCTGGAGAAGTACGGGTATAGGGTTCGCGTCGTTTACAGCGGAGAGGAGGCGGTGAAAAGCGTCGATAGTGCGCCGCAACAGATTGACATGGTACTTATGGACATCGACCTGGGTACAGGGATGGACGGTGCAGAGGCGGCGCAACACATCCTCTCTTCGCACAACCTCCCGCTGATATTTATCTCCTCCTACACCGATGCAGAGACGGTGGAAAAAACCGAAGGCATCAGCTCCTATGGGTATATCGTAAAGAACTCCGGAGCAACGGTCTTGAATGCTTCTATCAAAATGGCTTTCAGACTATTCGAGGCCCACCGGGAAAACGAGCGAACGAAGGAGGAGCTGCGTACCGAACGCGACAGAGTCCGAAACTATATCGACACGGTGGAAACGCTGTTTGTTGTGTTAGACCCCGGCGGCTACATTACTACTATAAACCGCAAGGGCTGCGAACTGTTGGGATGTGCAGAAGAGGAACTGCAGGGGAAGTCCTGGTTTACCACCAGTCTCCCGCAGCCGAGAGGACTGGAAGAAGTGTATCAGCGTTTCCTGCGCATGCTGGAGAACGGGGAGGCGGGAAAGGCACTGAAAAGGGAGAAGCACTATCTGCAGTCCCTCTTGGATACCATTCCGGATACTGTGTACTTCAAGGACCGCCGGCACAGATTCCTACGGGTCAATAAGGCTAAGGCTCGGGAGGTGGGCAGCAGCCGCAGGGAGGTGATCGGGAAAACTGACTTCGATTTTTTCACTACCGAAGTTGCGGAGCTGTGCAGGGCCGATGACGAGCGGGTGTTGCGCACTGGAGAGCCGATTGTCGACCGGGAAGAGCAGATTGTCTTGCCCCGGAGCCAAAAAACGGTGGAGGTTTCAAAATATCCTCTGCGGCACGAACAGGGGGAGATCATCGGAACTATGGGTATATCCCGGGATGTTACCGACCGTAAGGAGACAGAACAGGCGCTGCGGAAAAGTGAGGAGAAGTACCGACGCGAACTCGAGGAGAAGGAAATGCTTCTCAAGGAGGTGCATCACCGCATTAAAAATAACATTGCAACGGTGGAGAGCATGCTCTCTCTTCAGGCTCACTCGGCTTCCAATCCGGAGACGATTTCCACCTTGAATGATGCAAGGACCCGGGTGGCGAGTATTCGTGAGCTGTACGAGAAACTGCTGCTCTCGGAGGGATATGAGGAAGTCTCCGTACGGGAGTATGTGGAGGAGCTCAGCTCTACGGTGGCTTCGCTCTACTCCCGCGAGGGGCAGGTGGATGTCGAACGGCGGATTGACGATTTTCGGCTGGGAACGAAACGGCTGTTTCAGCTCGGAGTGATCATCAACGAGCTTTTGACAAACAGCATGAAGTACGCCTTTCCCGAGGGGCGCTCCGGGAGGGTATCCGTTGAGCTGCGGAAAATGGAGCGGCGGGTGCGGCTTACCGTCTGGGATAACGGTGTCGGGCTGCCGGAGAGCTTTGACGCCGAGAGTTCGGCCGGACTGGGTATCATGCTGGTACACTCGCTCAGCCAGCAGCTGGGCGGCAGCTTTTCCATGGAGAGTGCGGAGGGAACCCGCAGCACGGTAGAGTTTGAGCTGTAGCGCTCCTTTTGTTGATGGGTTCCATCAAATTTCATGGCTGTCGCGGGTGTTTCAATCAAACTAGAAACCTAACTTTTTGAGTTTTCTGACACTTCTTCCGACGTTGTAGTCTTCCGGCGTTGTAGGAGCAGATATTCTGAGCGTGCACTGTACATTATAACGTAAAACGGAGTATACTTAAGTATCGAGGTATCGGGCACATAACGGCCGTTCTGATTTATACCTAATCTAAAAAGCATCCTGACCTGTGTACGAAAAGCTTCGGAGGAAGTTGTATGATACGGGTATTCGTAGCGGATGATCACCTTTTGATACGTGAAGGTCTTAGAAAGGTGTTTGAACACAATGCTGATATAGAAGTGGTGGGCGAGGCATGTACCGGTACTGAAGTACTGTCATGTATTCACACTATCCCCTTTGATATTCTGCTGCTTGATCTACGATTTCCCGACAAGAATGGTATAGATATTCTTCTGGAAATGCCTTGTTATGTACGTAAGAAAACGCTGGTCATAAGTGTGTATGATGAGGAGGTTTTTGCCAAACGCGTTATTAGGTGCGGGGCGGGCGGTTACATTACCAAAGATTGCGCTCCTGAAACGCTCTGTGCAGCGATGTACAAAATCGTTCACGGCGGACGCTATATTTCCGAACATCTGGCGGAAGAGTTGGCTGTAGAATTATTCGCGAGGAGTGAAAAAGCACCTCACGAGATCCTCTCCGACCGTGAGTTCCAGGTTCTGCTTATGCTGGGATACGGGGAGAGCGTGGGTGAAATAGCCGCTACCATCTCACTCAGCATCAATACCGTCAACTCGTATCGACACCGGATTTTGGAGAAGATGAATCTTCACTCGACGATTGAGCTGGTTCAGTATGCAATGCGGCATCACCTCGTGGAGTGAGGACGCTTAGAATAGACGTTTCGGCGTTATGTTGTGTTTGCTTTGCTGTTCGAGGGAGCGTAAATACTCCTGCTCTTCCTGTTCGATGACGGTGATGGTCTCTCCCGTGATGCGTTTCAGCAATACCTCATTTGACTGTGGATCGAAAAAAATCTTCCGTGCCACGGTATCGCGTACATCCGAGGCGGTGATCGGTATGCCCTCCGTGTGGAGATAAGAGAAGGCGAAATCGATATTTTTTTCGGGAACGCTCTGTGCTTGTGTGGGGACGGTGTGCAACACATGTCCGCCGCCAAAGACTTTTGCCGACAGCTCCTCGCGGCGAGCCCCCAGCTTCATCAATTCATTGATCAGAAACTCCATAGCCCCCATACCGTACCTTGCGGCGCCTCCGAGGATGCCGCTGTCGTGTTGCCGGTTGTCTTCGCTTTCCGGCAGCATGAAGTGGTTCAGGCCTCCAATGTTTCGTGTGCTGTCATACAGCGCCACTGTAATACAGCTCCCTACCACCGTTGAAAGATAGACATTGTCAGCAGTGGCGGTATATTCGCCAATGTAGAGAATGCGTACGTTCCTCTGCAGTGTTTCGTTGTAGTAGCTGTGCATGGCTTCCCTTTAACTGAGTAGGTTCAAGTATAGGGCTTTTATCGTACGAAAACAAGCTTAGCCAAGCTATTATTAATATCGCAGTGCTATTTCACAGCCTATATTAGAGCATCTTTATAGATCGGACCTAACACCAAAATCCTAAAGATGTAACATAGACTGTGACAAAAAGTACCTACGAAAATGCGGTATCGGAGGCTTTTCTCACCAGCCTATAATATAACATCTTGTATTTCGGGGTATGGAACTGCACTTCTTCAGTATTTCCGTTTTTTGATTCTGATGCCGCAGCTATCAGTTCCGGTTTCGTATCCGTAAAGGAGAGAGAAAACCATGAAGCTGAATGTAATCCAAAGAGTAGCGATGAGTTTTGTTATTCTTGTGCTGCTTATTTCCGCATGTGCGGTAGTCGGGATTTTTATGCTTCGAAACATGAATGACAGAGTTAACACGCTTGTGAATATGCGGGCCGAGCAGATGCGGGGCGCGGGAAGACTGCAGGAACATGTACTGATGTTGGACCGGGCTGAACGGGATATGATCCTGGCGAAAGACGAAGAGAAAATGAAAAGCTGGGCCGACAACATCGAAGAATATACTGCTGCCGTGCATACCGATGTGCAAGAGCTGAGGAACGTATCAGGAACAAAAGTGCGCGAACTGTTGGGCAAGTTCGAAACCACCTTTGAAGATTTTACTGCGTTGAATGATCAGGTCCGTGAGTTCACTCTGGAAAACAGCAACCAGAAAGCCATGAATATCGCCCTTGGACAAGCGAGGACCTCCTTTGGAGAGGCCAATAAAGCTCTGGACAAGTATCTGCAGGAGGATATCGATCTGATACGCAGCGCTCAGGGGGAGGAACTCCGCGAAGCGGCGGAACGACTCAATCTTGGCTATCGGATTCGTATCGACCTGCTCGAACAGCAGCGGGCGGCCCGCAACATGATTCTCAGTACAACCGATGAGGATATACAGAAGTATGCCGATGCGCACGACATGTATGAACAGGAGCTGCGCAAGGAGCTGGCGGAAGCCTCCGAAATAGCCACTGCCGCAGGGAGGCGAGATTTGGAGGACTTTACCTCCAAGTACGAAACGTTCAAAGAGTTCAACACTCAGGTAGAAGAATTGACGCGGAAAAATACTAACAACAAGGCCAAAGCTATCGCCGCCGGGGCACAGCGTGAAAAGGCGAATCAGATTGACCAACAGCTTGCTTCACTGGTCGGTCTTGCGAATGAGGAGATGTCGCAGGCAAAGGCGGCCAGTGATGAGAACTACGCTCGGACTCTACTGATCTTGCTCGTCATCGGTGGAGCAAGCGTGGTGCTGGGTGTTGTGCTGGCATTTTTTATCTCCAGGAGTATATCCAAACAGGTCGATTCTATGCAGGGGGCTGTGCTGAACATTGTCTCCGGCAGCCAGCAAATCAGTTCGAGCTCTCAGCAACTTTCCCAAGGCTCGCAGGAACAGGCATCCTCTACAGAGGAGGTGACATCTTCAATGGAACAAATGAGTTCCAATATCGATCAGAATGCCGACAACGCCAGTGAGACGGAAAAGATAGCCAAAAAGGCAGCTGAGGATGCCGAAGAAAGTGGTGAAGCGGTGACACAAACCGTCAATGCTATGAAGAGCATTGCGGAGAAGATCGCGATAATCGAAGACATCTCTCGCTCTACCAATATGCTTTCCTTGAATGCATCGATAGAGGCTGCGCGGGCCGGAGAGCACGGAAAGGGGTTTGCCGTGGTGGCTTCCGAGGTGGGAAAACTGGCCGCTCGAAGTAAAGATGCGGCTCAGGAGATAAGCGAACTTTCCAACTCTTCAGTAGCGGATGCGGAAAAAGCGGGAGAGATGATTAACAAGCTCGTCCCCGATATCAAAAAAACTTCCGATCTGGTTCAAGAAATTACCGCCTCCTCTGCAGAGCAAAAAACCGGAGCCGCCCAAATCAACGAGGCGCTTATGCAGCTGGACACCGTGGTCCAACAGAACTCTTCCGCTTCTGAAGAGCTTGCCGCCACAGCAGAGGAGTTTGCTTCGCAGGCGGACAGTCTCAAAGAGTCCATTACAATATTCAAGAGTATCGACGAGCAGAAGATGGTCGCTTCAGCCCACAACGGAAACGGTCATGGCAAGAACAACGGTAAAGGACAAAAACAGAGTTCCCAACCCCGGCTTTCTCAAGGGCAGGGACAGGGGAAGAAGGGGCAAGGAGCACAAGGCGAGGAAACCGGGATTGTTCCGTATGCCAATGAGCAGAAAAATGGACACACACCTGTAGGAGCGGCCGCTCCTGCATCCGAAGGAACAGGACAAGACGATACACGGCTCGATGATTCTGATTTTGAACGGTTTTAACTCTGTGTACCAGGGGAGGAGTGTAGTATGAGCGATACGACTATTATAGAGGCGGAACAGTATCTCACCTTCACACTTGGAGCAGAGTATTACGCCATAGACGTGTCAAAGGTGAAGGAAGTGCTGGAAATACAGCCCATTACCCGCATACCCAAAACACCGCCTTATATGCGCGGGGTCATCAATGTGCGGGGCGGTGTGGTGCCGATTATCGATCTGCGTAAGAAGTTTGGCATGGAGGAGGTAGAGGAGACGGAGGATACCTGTATCATCGTCCTTGAAATCGGGCTTCAAAATGAAACCATCAATGTGGGAGCGGTGGCGGATACCGTAAGCGAAGTCATTGAGCTGCCTCAAGAGAAGATAGAACCTACTCCGAAAATCGGCACACAACTGAATACCGCCTTTATCGACGGACTGGGAAAATACGATGAACATTTTCTTATTATTCTCAACATCGACAAAATATTCACTGAAGAGGAAATTCTTACTGCAGAGAAGACGAAGCAGCGTGGTGAAGAAGCGGAGGAGCATTGAAACCGGGTATACTGTACGGCCTTCAAGCCGTAGCATTGGTTTTTTTGGCGGTATATCCGCATACCCCCGGGGGGCGAGGAGCGGTGGGACTTGCCGTATCCGGGGCCGTAGGGATGTGTGCGATCATTGTGCTCATACTATGTGAGCGCAGCAGAACACGAGCGGCTTTCGCTCCGGAACCTACAGACGGCGATAACGGCAGTAGTAAACTCTTAAGCAAAGCCCCCTCGCTTACGACGCCGCTCCTCACCCTCGCGCGGCCGCAAGAGCTCCGGGAAGAGGCCAATGCTCGCGAGGTGTTTGGACCTATCTCAACCGCTGTTGAGGAGAAAGTAAAGGTGATTCCGATCCTCATCAAACAACTCAATGCAGTGATCGAGCATACTGAGAAGGCGGCCGAAAATCTCTCGGCGAGTTTTATGAGCATCAATACCCAAGCCAAAGAACAGGTGAAGCAGGCTGAGGAAGTCTTTGGCTCACTTTCCGATGAAGAGGAGCGTGAGGAGTCGGAACATGTGCTGGTGCATGTAAAGAACCGGCTCGACGATCTGGTGAACAGCTTTAAGGATGTGACTGAAATCAATCGGGAAAACCAGAAAGCTATTTCCAGGGTGCGTGAACATACCCGGTCGATGCGGGAGATCGTCCATAAGACTGCGGCCATAGCAGATCAGTCAAAAGTACTGTCTATCAACGCTACTATAGAGGCGGCGCGGGCCGGTGAGGGGGGCGGGGGCTTCTCGGTAGTTGCAAAAGAGTTCAAGCAGCTGGCACTCGATTCGGAGAACGCCAACGACGAAATTCATGGCATTATCGATTCCGTGGAGGAGGAGACGGACGCTCTCTACTCGACCACTCAGGAAGGAGTTGATGCCTGTGAGCATTTGACGCACACGGCGCAAGCGCACATCAATGAAACTCTTGAGAAAATCGACTCTTCCATTGCCGATTCGAAAAAGAAACTGCGGGAGCTCTCAACGCAGGCGGAGAAACTGGCAAAGGAAATCAGCACTATTGTCGTTTCGATTCAGTTTCAAGACATAACCAGACAACGTATAGAACATGTCATCTCTCCCTTAGAGGAGTTTTCCGAAGAGCTGAATGCGCTCTGTACGGAGCTCGCTTCCAGCGGGAGTCTTGCAGAGTTCAAGCAGAAAGATCATAAAGCGTGGCTCGAGGCTCGTTATACTATGGAAGATGAAAAAGATCTGCTGAACCAAGCAATGCAGGAATCTGAGCAATCGAGTACAGGAGGTAATACTCATGAACACACAGGTACTTATAGTTGACGATTCGAGCTCGATGCGGCAAATGATCAACTTCACCCTCTCTGAAGAAGGATACGAAGTACATGAAGCAGAAAATGGAAAGCACGGCCTCAGCCAGCTCGAGGCAGCTGCGCCTGCTTTGATTATCACGGATATTCATATGCCTGAGATGGACGGTATAGAGTTCATTAGGCAAGTCAGAACAAAGCAGAAGTTTAAGTTTACCCCCATTATTGTGTTAACCACCGAATCGGAACAAGACATGCAAAGAGCCGGAAAGGAGGCGGGGGCTACGGCTTGGTTGGTAAAACCGTTTACACCGGAAAAATTGAACGAAACGGTAAAAAAAGTCGCCGGTTAAGGAGGTGCGTTCCATGTCATGCTGTACAACATCGAGCGAAGGTACGAAGGCGGTTATCTCTTTTCACGAGAACGTGACGATAGAACACGCCGGGGAGCTGCAGAAGACCTTCCTGGAACTGTTGGAGGCGCATGATACCGTGGAGCTGGAGACGGAAAAGATCGAGCAAGTCGATATTTCCTTCTTACAGCTGCTTCTCTCCCTCGCCGTGTCCCTGGACCGCGCGGGGAAAACTCTTCTCTTCAGCGGGGACAGCTGTACTCCCGCACTCCGTTTCGCTGCCGCCGCTTCCGGGTTTTTCCGATATGTGAGTAATGACGAATCGCATTCCAGCCAAAGACTGCTGCACCAATGCGTGTATGGGGAAGAGAGCGAAGGATGAGCCAAAACAGTGAACGTGAAAATATGTATCTTGAAGAAGCAGAGGAGCTGCTGGCCGAAGTGGAGAGCAAGTTGGTAGAGCTCGAATCTGTCCCGGACGATTTTGATCTTCTGAACACTTTGTTCCGTAATCTTCACACCCTCAAAGGTTCCGGAAGCATGTTTGGCTACGAAGAGGTAGCAAACTTCACTCATGACATAGAGACGCTTTTCGACCTCTTGCGGGACCAAAAGTTGGAGGTCACGAAGGAGATCATCGACCTGACGCTTGAGGCAAAGGACCATATCTGGAAAATGCTTTTCTCTCCTGAAGAAGCGACGACGTTAAGCGAAGAGAGGAAGCACATCCAGGACGCATTTAAGAATATGGCAGGTAATGATTCAGCGCCCCGGGATTCACTCTCTAAAAGCAAGGAATCTGCCGCCGGTTCTATATCCTCTGAATCTGGAGAGCACGATCAGGAGAACGATCTCACCCGCACATTCCGAATTATCTTTGCCCCCGAGGGCAGCATTTTTGCTCGAGGTACCAAGGTGTTGCCGCTTATTGAAGAACTCGCCGGATTGGGAACCTGTATCGCGATGGCTCATACCGATAGTGTCCCTGTGTTGGAGGAGTTAGATCCCGAACAATGTTACGTGAAGTGGACCTTTCTTCTCACGACTGCGGAGGAGGAAAATGCCGTACGTGATGTGTTTATTTTTGTAGAAGACGATGCTGAGGTCCGAGTAGAGATCATCGATGAAGAGCAACGGTTGGATGTGGAGGAGGATTATAAAGCAATCGGCAAGATTCTCTGCGAACGCGGAACCTTACAGGCCGAAGACATCGATGAGATCATCAAGCATCACGAGCGCTTTGGTGAAATAGCAGTACACAAGGGTATCGTCAGCGACAGTGAAGTGGACTCTGCACTGGAAGAGCAGGAGTATATCCGCCGCAGACGTCAAAACCGGCGTAAAAGTTCTTCCGGCTCATCCATTCGGGTGAAGAGTGAGAAGCTCGATACCTTGATCAATTTGGTAAGCGAATTGGTAACGCTGCAAGCTGGTCTAGAGCAATACAGCAAAGACCACTCAAAAGGGAACGGCAACGGCCAATCGAATCTCGATTCGATCTCCGAACAGCTCGAACGAATTACCTCCGGGCTGCGGGACAATACGATGAACCTGCGCATGGTGCCGCTGGCCGACACTTTTACCAGCTTCACCCGTCTTGTTCGTGACCTCTGTCACGAGCTTGGTAAAAATGCCGTATTGGAAGTGTACGGCAGCGCTATAGAGTTGGATAAACATATCATCGATAAGCTAAAAGATCCGCTCGTCCATATTATAAGGAACTCCCTCGATCACGGTATCGAAGAACATGAGGAGCGCGTGAAGAAGGGAAAACCTCCCCAGGCAACCGTGACTGTGGGTGCGGAGTATAAGGGTGCCGATGTCATTATTCGCATCACCGATGATGGAAGAGGAATCGATGCGGAGCAAGTACGACGTACGGCTCAGCAGCGCGGACTGATTGCCGGGGATGAGGATATGAATGAGAAAGAAAGTCTTGCGCTGATATTTCAGCCCGGTTTCTCCACTGCGGAAGAAGCTACCTCCGTATCCGGCCGCGGAGTCGGCATGGATGTGGTCAAGAAGAATATCGAATCACTGCGCGGGGCGGTGGAGATGGAAAGCGAAATCGATAGAGGCACCACGATAACGCTCACTATTCCGCTGACTCTGTCTATAATCGACGGACTGCTGTTTACCGTGGGGGGTGAGTACTATATTATCAATCTCTCCGCGGTGGAAGAGTGTTTTGATCTAAGCGAGGAAGTGCGCTGCGACTCTGAAACTCGCCAATATGTCAAAGTCCGTGAAACGCCTATATCCTGTATCGATCTAGCTCGACTTTTTGAGACCGAGACCTCGGAGGAAAAGCGGCAAGGGATAGTTATTAAAGGTGAAAAAGAGAAGGTGGCGCTGCTGGTAGATACCATTCTGGGTCAGCATCAAACAGTCATAAAACCGCTGCATAGCACATTGAAAGAGGTTCAGGAGCTCTCCGGCTCTACGATCCTCGGAGACGGATCCATAGCCTTCATTTTGGATGTGCACAAAGTACTTGAAGGTATGGAAGCGACAACTCCGCTATGAAGGAGAAACGTGTATGAAAACGCTCATAGTTGATGATGATTTTGCAGCCAGAAAATTGCTTACCACCTATCTAAAAGAGTACGGCAGCTGTGATCAGGTAGTAGACGGGGATGAGGCTCTTTATGCGGTAAAGATGGCTTTGAAGGAAAAAGCCCCGTATGATCTCATCTGCCTTGACATTATGATGCCCGAAAAAGACGGACAGACGGTGTTGCAGGAAATACGAACTATTGAAAATCGTCGCGGCATCTATGGTCTTTCCGGGGTAAAGATCATAATGGTCACCGCGCTCGATGATAATAAAAATATCATGGATGCTTTCAAAGCGCAGTGTGAAGCGTATATCACCAAGCCCATTGAACGTGAGAAACTGATTTCCACCCTGCATTCGCTCAATCTACTTCCCCGGGACACATTATGAGCACGATCCGGGTGATGATTATAGATGATTCGGCCGTTGTCCGCAGCACTTTAGGCGAGCTTCTTGAAGAAGATGCCAATATACGGGTGGCCGGGACTGCTTCCGATCCGGTGATAGCCTCGAAAAAACTCCCGGAGGTCTCTCCGGATGTTATTATCCTCGATATAGAAATGCCCAAGATGGACGGACTCACGTTTCTCCGCTCCCTTATGGCGGAACGTCCCCTGCCGGTAATTATTTGTTCCAGTAAAACCGAGGAGGGCTCTCAAAATGCCGTCATGGCGCTTGAATACGGAGCGGTGGAGATCATTAGAAAACCGAAGCTGGGCACAAAGCAGTTTCTCGAAGAATCGAAGGTAATGATTATCGATGCGGTAAAGGCGGCGCATCTTGCTTCTGTGAAGAAAAAAGAACCCTCCTCTCCCAGATCTTCCTCTTCTGTAGCCGTAAAACGCAGCGCCGATGCAGTACTCCCAAAGGAAGGGGGCAAGACCAGAATCGACACGACGGAAAAGATTGTGGTGATTGGCGCATCCACCGGAGGAACGGAAGCTTTACGGATTCTCCTGGAGATGATGCCTCTCAATGCTCCGCCCATCGTAGTTGTTCAACACATGCCGGAACATTTTACCACCGCCTTTGCCGGACGTCTGGACGGTATTTGTGCTGTAACCGTTAGGGAAGCCTCAAACCATGCTTCCCTCCTGCGAGGGACTGTATTAATCGCTCCGGGTAATCATCATACGCTCCTAAAAAGGAGCGGAGCCCGTTATTATGTAGAGGTAAAAGACGGGCCTCTCGTCTCTCGTCACCGTCCTTCGGTTGATGTGCTGTTTCGTTCTACTGCCCGTTATGCCGGTCAAAATGCCATCGGCGTGCTGCTGACGGGGATGGGAGACGACGGGGCCAACGGACTGCGGGAGATGCGTGAGGCGGGGAGCTATAATATTGCCCAGGACGAGGAGACGTGCGTCGTTTTTGGCATGCCGCAGGAAGCGATAAAACGGGGAGCGGTTGAGGCGGTGATGCCGCTCGACAAAATCACTGCCGTCATTCTTTCTCATGTATAGAGAGATTTCAAAGATCGACGATTTTGAAATTGCTAAGGCTCCTAACAATGCGGGCTATAGTGAATGGCGGAAAAGAGGTGAAGATGATGGAGTACATATTCATTGCTCTTTCGGATTTAACGGAACAAGAAGACGTGCGCACCGTTTTGGAGCACGAGCTGTCGGGATACCGCGTCTCCTTCGTGAAGCCTTCTATAGAACCTGAGGCGCTGCTACAGGACTACTCGTTTCGACTTATTATTGTCGATTATGCATTTGGAGGCGGGGCTCTTGCGGAGTTCGCCGTGCTCTGGTCTCTTCCATGCATTCTGATTGCAGATATTCAACAGAAACAATCACTCAGGCAGATGCTGTATAACGAGATGTGTTCGTTTCTCATTCGCGACAACGATAAGCAGTATCTTGATGTCCTTGCGCTTATTGCAGAAAAACAGATTCAACACAGCAAAGCGCTCAGCATGCAGAACTCCTATATACGTTTCAGTGAAGACCGGTACTTCAAGCTAGTCCAAAATCTTCCGGATGTAGTTTTTCATCTGGATGTCAAAGGACACATTATGTTTATCAACCAAGCGGTGAATAAGCTGGGTTTTTCTCCCCAGGATCTATGTGGAACACATTTTTCCGTGTTTCTTAGAGAATGTTCTGCGGTACCTGTGAAGCCGGTTAGCGATTTAGGCGGCTCGGGGGAGGGGACGGATACCACTTCTTCCGTGTGCAACATAGACGGGGAGCAGTTTATGTTCGGAGAGACGGGGACCTTCTTTGGAGAGATACGTACTGCCCCTTGTATTCCCAATCCTAAGAACGAGGAAGCGGGGGAAACTGTGGGGATTATTCGTGATATAACCGGGCTGTATACAAAGCAGCAGGAACTCGAACACATAAACCGGGAAAAAGAAAAACTGCTTAATGAGCTTCATCACCGTGCGCGCAACAATCTGCAGCTTATCATTTCGATGATCCAGCTTCACCGCGACAATGTCAGCTCTTCTGAGAGCACGCAACTCTTAGAGCATATTAAAGCTGAAGTCAGGAGTATTGCGAGTGCGCATGAACAACTCTATGGTTCGGAATGCTTCAGCGGTATACTGATGGACGAATATCTTAGGAGTATTGCGTTAGATCTGCAGAACTCGGCTACGGAGACCCTTCGAATGCGCTTTACCGGGAAGACGCCCTCCCTTCCTATTCAACAAGCGATACTCATCGGTATCATCGTATGTGAACTTTTTTTTCTTATCGGTAATTGTAACTCCGCCTCCTCGGGAAGGAAACCCGAAATCAGTATATCCGGTAGCACGGGGGAAGACGACATTCTCAGTTTGATTATCGCATTCATGATTTCTGCAGAAACTATGCCAGAGCAATTTACACCCAGCGAGTCTGATCAAGAGACTACTGACGGTATACTGTTGACTCTAGGCGGGAAACAGAATAGAGATAGGGTACCCCCTAAGACGCAGGGGAAAAAGTTAAATACCGCGCTTCTTAAAATACTGGTTGAACAGCTCAGTGGTACGCTGACGTTCGAAGAGCAGCAGGGGGCACTCCGCGGAACGATAGTTCTCAGTGGAGAGTAAATACTCATTTCAAAGCATAGCAGGATTATTGTTCCAATTCCATACATATGGATCGATGTAGTGGTTCCGTTATTTTTTCCAATACTTAGGGCTTTTCCTCCCGGCTTTTCAACATTTTTAGGTACCGTGTGAGAAGATAGAGGAAAACATCAAGTAGATGATTTTTTTATTCTCCAGAGCTACTCATCAGCCTTTAGCGCTAGGTATTCTGCAATCAGTTCTTCATTTATATAGCCGACCTCGATTGCGATTTCCCCGAAAAGACGGTTGTCTCCTTCTTGCTGGCGTTGGAGGACGTCTGCCACCTGTTCCTGCGTCATGGCACCTATCCTTACTAAAATGTCACCTATTCGGTCTGCCATTTTATGTACTCCTTGTCCCGATATGTGAACCGTCCTGCTTTAATCAGAGTGTTTTTACAACAGAATCGTCTGCAGCCGTTTCTTGTTGTGATTATACTACACCCGTTCATATTCTACAGGGGGTACATTTTCAATAAGGTAAAGAAACTTTTTGCTCTATGACCAGCTATTCTATTTCAGGGTGGCGAGTCAGTGAGCTACTGGTTAAAGATGCGTGGTTTGCCCTTCTTCTGGGAGTAGCAGTAGTCTCCCTTTCTCCGGGGATGTTCGTGGCGATTGCCGGCCTTTTCAAAGTTGTAGATGGTACGACTCTTGCAATCGATCTTCTAATTGCCTCACCTCTAGTGTGGGTTGTTGTACTGGTGTCAGTCGCTTTACCGATTGTACGGCTCACGTCAGCAGGCCGTGCGTTCTATCCTTATGAGGAGATGGGGGAAGAGGGAAAGCGTAACACTGAGAAACTGGTCAAAAAAGGCCCGATAGCATTGCTGCTTGTTTTGATAGTGACCTCTATTGCAGGGCCGCACGCAGCTCTGCTCTCCGCGCTTTTCCCGTCGCTTTCTCTTACTCCGGAAGAGTCGCTTGCTTTTCCCGCATCCCGATATTTCGCCTATGCATCAGCCGGTCCGGCTGCCATTTTGATTGTCGCCATAGCCTTTTGCCGGTCGCGGGCAAAGGCTATGAGGAACGCTCCCAGAGCATGCGGTATGTTCTTCGGACCGCCTCCACTTCGTTCTTCGAAATTAACTTTGTAGAATCCGGAGGCTCGGCCGGCGGAACACGTCGTAGTGTTGTGCTTCTTAAAAGTACCAGCGCAAGGATACATAGGCGAGGCTGTTATCCTGGTACCTGCCAAAGTTGCCCTTTTCATCGCCGAGGAAAATCTCCGCGCCCGTTTCAATCTCCACCCCTTTCTCTATACTGTAGGTGAGTGAGGGGCGCAGCAGAGTATTGGCGGAACCGGATAGATCTTCAGGGGAGAAGCCGACATAGCCGAAGAGCTCCCAGGTGAGCGTATTCGATAGATACGCGTCCCACAGGCGAAGGGTAGCGGTATGGTCGTACTCCTCGGCCAGCAGTGCTTCATCGTAGTTGTGTATATACTTCAAAATGTACTGTCCCGACGTGTCGATTCTCAGGAGACTCCAGTCGATACCCGCCAATCCGTGAAGCTGGGTGTAGTCTCCGGTGCTGAGGGTGGGTGGGTGTGTATCATAGGTTACATCTTTTGCAGAAGTCTGGGTGGTATTTTACCCTTAGAATTGTGGTACGTTCCTATACGGTATTCATCTTACGATGAATGAGAGATATCGATACGTCCCCTATGGAGGGGAAAGGAGTAGCGATATGGGAGTGCAGATAAAGAATAACGTGTACTGGGTAGGGAAGATCGACTGGGAACTGACTAAGTTCCACGGCGATGAATATTCGACTAATCGGGGTACTTCCTACAATGCCTATCTGATTAAAGAAGAGAAGAATGTGCTGGTGGACACGGTCTGGGAACCCTTTGCCGAGGAGTTTGTAGACTCCCTCTCCCGAGAGATCAAGCTGGAGGATATCGACTATATCGTACTCAACCATTCCGAAGTGGACCACTCCGGGTCGATGGTACGGCTGATGGAGCGGATTCCGAACACCCCTGTTTATACTTCTGAGAAGGGGAAAGAGATTCTCACCGGCCATTACC
>CAYFUX010000033.1:0-3795 GCA_964346455.1 uncultured Spirochaetaceae bacterium | reverse complement strand
AACACCCCTGTTTATACTTCTGAGAAGGGGAAAGAGATTCTCACCGGCCATTACCACCTGGACTGGGACATCCGTACGGTGAAGACCGGTGATACCCTGGACCTCGGCGAAGGGAAACAGCTGATGTTTATCGAAGCGCCGATGCTCCACTGGCCCGACAGCATGTTTTGCTACCTGACGGGCGACAACATCCTCTTCAGCAACGACGCCTTTGGGCAGCACTACGCCTCCGAGCATCTCTACAACGATATGGTGGATCAGAGCGAACTCTTCGAGGAGGCGATAAAGTATTACGCAAATATTCTCACTCCTTTCAGCCGGCTGGTGCTGAAGAAGATCGAGGAGTTGAAGGGACTGGGCGTGCCCGTCGACATCATTGCCCCGAGCCACGGGATTATCTGGCGAGACAATCCCATGCAGATCGTAGAGCGGTACGCGCAGTGGGCGGACAGTTACCGGGAGAATCGCATCGCGGTGCTCTACGATACGATGTGGCAGGGCACTCGGTCGCTTGCCGATGCGATTGCCCAGGGAATTGCCGAAGAGGACCCCAAGACGGAGGTGAAACTCTTTAATCTCGCCATGCGGGACAAAAACGACGTGATGACCGAGGTGTTTCGCTCAAAAGGGGTGGCAGTGGGGAGTCCCACTATCAACCGCGGCATCCTCACCTCGGTGGCCGCTGCGCTGGAGCAAATTCGAGGTCTCGGATTTCGGGGCAAACACGGCGCGGTGTTCGGTTGTTACGGCTGGAGCGGAGAGTCGGTAAAGATGATCCGAGAGGGTCTGGAAGAAGCACAGTTCGAACTCTTTGATGAGGAGCTCTCGGCAAAGTGGCGTCCGGATCAAGAGGCGCTTAAGCAGGGCCGCGACTACGGACGCCGGTACGCCCGCGCGCTCGCCGATGTGTCGGTGAGTTGAAGCTCTATCTCCACTGCCTTTCATACCATCCAGCAGCAGCCGACCTGTGTAGTCTGGCATCCGAACTCCCTTCGGGGAGTTCGGTGTAGCCAAACTGTATAATACCTATAGTGGAGGGAGAGGTATGTTTTCACGCAATATTGATGAGGTCCGAAAAGCTTTTCAAAAAGGGGACCCTGAGGCGAGCCGCACAGCTCATGCGGCTCAAGCCGCAGCTACCGGACCAACAGAGAAGCATACCCAGGGCAGAGGGAAGTACATAAAAAGCATTGTCTACGGCGGCTTGGACGGAATCGTTACGACCTTTGCGGTTGTTGCGGGAGTGGTCGGAGCCTCACTCTCAGCCGGGGTGGTCCTGATCCTGGGGTTTGCAAATTTGATCGCTGACGGACTTTCCATGGCCGTAGGCGACTATCTCAGCACCAAAAGTGAAAACGAGTACAACGCAATGGAACGCCAACGGGAAGAGTGGGAAGTAGAGCACTATCCTGAAGGCGAAAAACAGGAAATGGTGGAACTCTACACCGCCCGAGGTATGGCCGAGGAGGATGCCCATGAGATCGTTGAGCGGCTTTCACGCAACCGTACGGTCTGGGTAGACGTGATGATGGTTGAAGAACTGGGCATCATTGAGGAGAGTGAATCGCCCTTGAGTAACGCGGTAGCAACCTTTTTATCTTTCGGAGTATTTGGTTTTATCCCGTTGCTTGCGTATATAGTTGCCCAATTTTTCCCGCCTCTTGCGAGCTCCTCCTTTCTGCTCGCCTGCCTGTTGACCGGCGGAACCCTCTTTGTCCTGGGCTCCCTCAAGGTCTTCATTACCGGCCACAAATGGCTGATCTCAGGACTGGAAATGCTGATTGTCGGGGGCATAGCCTCTGCCGCAGCATACGGAGTAGGTGCCGCTCTCTCCGGGCTGGCCTGATGTTTGGGGACGGGACAAACGACTCCCAATGGTATTACAACCTCGAGAAGATGCTGCAGGTCTTGCTGAAAAAAGGTGTGGAAATGGTAATCTGAATTGACCCCTGGGTGGAAAATAAAATTGACCTGGTAGTGGCGAAAAAAGGGTCCACCATAGTAGGGTCATTATCTATTTCCTCAATTACCTCCTCTAACGACACATCCCTCTCGAGTTCTAGATACGGAAGCGGTTTCTCATTCCTATCATACGCACTTAATGTTCATCACTTTGTCTCCTCGTTAAAGTCCATTCTTGCAATTTTCATATGTACCGTAGAAGGATTGTCGTACGACGGAAAAGGTGCTTTCCGCACTTCGTAGAGAATAATGGACTCCTTCCAAAAGGAGTCGGAAAGGTTAACCTACTCTCGTGCTTCAAGGGGAACCCGCTCTTCACAGAAATTATCTAACTGTTTTTTGCCGATTCTTTGGTAAACTCGTCTAATGGCATTGGAATTTATTACTCCTCTTCAATTGGAAACCGAATAGTGAACACAGGATTAGGATTCTTCTGCAGTTCTACGGTACCGTTTAACTGAGCTACTAAGCTTGATATCAACTGTAGCCCCATTGTTTCCGGATTTTCCAGTCCAATTTCCTCTGGAAATGGATTACCGGTATTCGATAGGGTGAGGATGTAGTGCTTACTTTCAGCATCCTTTTTCATATTTACTGAGAATCGCGCTTCCTCATTATCGGTAAACCCATATTTTATTGCGTTGGTAGCTATCTCATTTATCACTATACCTAGAGGCACGAGAGTTCTCGGGTGAATATTCACCTCTTCAATGTTATTGTCAATAGTCACCTTTTGAGCGGAGAAAGAAGAGAATACAGACTCTAAGATTTCCTGAATATACTCGTTCGCCTTTATCTGTTCAACTTCTCCATACTGGTGGAGCTTCTCATGTACCAATCGAATAGCTTCTATTCGGTGTTTCAAATCGGACAAATCATAATCAATTTCCATATCTTTTAAACTGATAAGGGAGGAGACCATATGAAGATTATTTTTTACCCTGTGGTTGAGTTCTCGCATGAGGAACTCTTTTTCTTTCAGTGTTTCTCGCAATTGTTCTTCTGCTTGTTTACGTTCGGTAATGTCCATAATGTGTCCCTGTACTTTGACAACTTTACCGTTTTCCCAAACGGCCTGTGCAGAGGTCTGAACCCAGATCAGACGGCCTTGAGATGTTGTGAGAGGTAACTCGAGAGTATAATCCACGCCTTCTTCTACACATTTCCGAAAAGCCTCTTCGATCTTCGGTCTGTCATCAGGATCGTAGCAAGCGAGGCTGCGTTGAATGTGTTCAGGTGAACCGGCTACAAACTCGCCCGGATCAAACCCGTGAATGAGGTAGGTCTGGTCAGCCCATGTCATTGTCTGCCGTATCACGTCCCATTCCCAGCCGCCTACCTTGGCAATCTTTTGGGTGGCATCCAATAGGTTGCGGTTATTCTGCAGAGCCTCATCGGCTAGCTTGCTTTCAGTAATATCTCTCGTAATTGCTACTACTTTGTCTGCATCATATGGAGAAAATCGTGCCTCATAAGCTCTTCTCTCTCCAGATATGGTAAGTTCATATTCACCTATTTGAACTTCTTTTGTGGAAAGTGTTTTTTCTATTAGAAAAAATAAGTGTTCATAAACTTCTTGAGGTAATATGTCCTGCATATTTTGTCCGATAAAACGCTCTGGCTGTATATACAAATCGTCTTTGTTTGATGCATAATAATCGAGATACGTACCGGTGTTGTCCAAGATGAACATAGGGTCTGGCAAAGCATGTAATATTGCCGAGTTTTTTTCTTCACTTTTTCGTAGGGCCTCTTCTGTCTGTTTGCGCTCGGTTATGTCTCTTACAACTGATTGAATTTCTCCGGCACCCTCTCTGGATACTATCTTACTGC
>CAYFUX010000032.1:33105-38575 GCA_964346455.1 uncultured Spirochaetaceae bacterium | reverse complement strand
ATAGCAAAGCGGCCGGGCTGACAACGGTTCCAGATAGCAAAGCTGCCGGACTGCCAACGGTTCCAGATAGCAAAGCGGCCGGGCTGACAACGGTTTCAGCCGCGCCCGGCCTTTCTCCCATTACCAGTGCATGAACCCCCTACCCGGCGGGGAAAACGCCCGGATCATCACCGTCAACTGCATCGCTATTACAGCCCGCAGGCAGGCACAGCTTGCCGTATGCGCTCGTTCCGGCCCTGCCCTCCAGTTTCTCTTTTCCGCCGCAGTGCTCCCGCCCGGTGCCGCTTCGGCCTACATCATCCCATCTGAACGCATGGAGTCGATCCTCACCGACCACGCCTCCTTCGGCCTCCTTCCGGTGTTCCCCTTCGGACCGAGCCGCCATATCGAACGTGCTTTTTCCCTCGGTGCCTGCGACTACCTGCGCGAACCCTGGTCCTACGGCGAACTCAAGGCCCGCATTCTCCACAACCTCACCGCTCCCTTCCTCACCGTCCCCACTACCGGTGCCCGCATCGACCTCCGTCCCGGCTCCCTCATTGGCCCGGGCGGCCGCATCCTCCTCAGCGAAGAGCAGACCCGCATTATGCGGCTGCTTCTCGCCACTCCCGGCCGACCCGCCTTCCGGGAAGCGCTCCACATCGCACTTTGGGGACGCATCAAGCCCGAATCCCGGGCCCTCGACATGCACATAACCGCGCTGCGCAGGAAAATTCGAACCGCCGGCAGTCTCGACCCTCTCGACCCACAGCACAATCCCATCGATGCCCTCCGGCGAATCGGCTACCGCATCTCCGCCACCTTTTACAGCGAAGCCAACGGTTTTTAGTCCACAAGGTTCTTTTCCCCCCCACTCTTCGAGCTCTTCCACTTTTCGAGCTCTCCCCACTCTTCGCGCTACTTCTCTAAGGGGGACGAAGCTCCAAAACTTTCCCATATTACTCCTATCGTCTCAACTCCTTCTATTGCAGCCATATATCCCTATCCCGCCATGGGATACCTGACAGTTTTCCCAATATAAAAACTGGATATCTTGTGGATAACTTGTGAGAATTCCCTGGAGTGTTCAATAAACGAAAACAGCCTATATCATACCACTATAACGCCCCCGACCATCTCCCTGTATGGTTTTTTAAACGGTTTTATAAATATAGACATATAAAGAACTTACAGATTTACTATATTCCCCGGGAATCTCGATCAGCTTTACTCGCTGTGAACCAGCACGATAACACAACCGGTTCGGCTGCTTGTGTATTCTGGAATACTTGTGGATAACTTGTGTGAAAAATTGTGAGCGTCTTAATAATCGACCACTTCAACGAAGCATCATCGGCGCATCATTGATGCTTCGACGCCTTTTCAACGTTGCTTCACCATAGCCTCGGTTTGCATACCGCTGCAATTTTTAGGATAATATAGACGACGCGGGTCGCGCGTGCTACTATCAGGTCAAGTCTATAGGGAGCAGTAACTGGCAGGAAGAATGGGTTTAAAAAGCCGTTAAATCTTTATGCGAGGGTTAATTGTTAGGATCAGCCGGCCATCGGATTGACGGCAGCCCGCAATTGCTTCTCCCCTCGTGAAATGCAGCTTTTTTTAAACCCAATCTTCCTGCCAGTACCAAGGAGTAGATGTGAAACAGTCGCTCAGACTTATCCCCATCTTTTTCATCCTGTTTCTCCTCGTGTATCTACTCTTCACCGCCTTTACCTTTGCCTACGAATGGCTATTGGCGGCCCCCCACACGCCGGGGGAAGCGTTCCGGGCCACGGTCCCCGCGCTGCCCTCCATCCTCCTGCGAACGCTCCCCCCGGCGCTCCTCTTCAGCCTCTTTGCCCTGCTCTTTTTCCGCCGCTCTCACCGCAGCAGCAGCTTTTTTGGCTCTCTGCTGGTGCTGATCCTCGCCTGCCTCCTCTACGGCGGCCTCTTTTACTATCTCAGCAATATCGAACCCCGCACTGCATCCCCTAAGGAGTTTTCACCAATAGAGAAAGGGCAGCTGCAAGAGGTCGGCGAGACGCTGCTGTTTACCGAAAACGTGTCCCCTATGTTCCCCAGGTCGTCCAGGTCGCCTACGTCCCCTACGTCGGGGAAAGACCTATCTGCAGAGGAGACCGAAGGCGAAGCCAAGCAATTTCCGGAAGATGCACAAACTGCCGCAAACAGCAGCCGCCCGCAGGGCAAAGCTCCCCCGAACAGCGATCTCGCCTTTGCGCTGGAGACCGTACTGCTGGTCTCACTGGACAAAGAGACGCCCCCCTTCATGCAGTTGTACCCCGAGGCAACTGCGGAGCCCCGTCAGCAGCGGATCGTCTTTGGAGAGGAGCGGCCGGCGCTGGAGTACGAACGTGAGACCGCCACCGGCATCAGAGACTTGAGACCGCCGAGATTCCTGCACAGTTTTTCCCGGGAGATGGCGGCGGTGACAAAGCATCTGCAGAAGCTGCTCGAGCATTCGCTGCTCTTTTTTGCCGTGGCTGCGGGGGTGCAGGTGCTGTGGTCGATTTCCGCCTGGGGACTGCTGCGGGTCAGTTCATGGCCGCTTTTCAACGCCCTGCTGGCCCTGCTGGCATTTCGGGGGCTCTTTTTTCTCTGGGAGACCTTTCGAAGCGATATTGTCGCCGGGACGCTCGAGCCGCTGCTGCCGCAGCAGTTTATGCCCCTCCTCCCGGCGGCGGTTTTTCTGCTGCTCTCGCTGCTGATGCTCGCCGTCTCGTCGCTTGTTCGCCCACAGAGAGAGGAGAGCTGAGATGCGCAAAAACACGCTTCGCATTGCACTGTTTGTCGTATTCTCCTATATGCTGCTCTATATGGGCTCTTTTGCCTACCACCTGCTCACCTATCCCGGCGAGGAGCTGCTTTATATCTACCGCGTCCCCTGGCTTTTCGAAGAGGCGCTGCGAACCTTCATCGAGTTGCTGCCCACCGTCCACGTGACGGCAATTCTCCTAGCCTTTGCAGTTCGAACTCGCCGCGCCGGACGCAGCGATCCGCTCGAGGATCCCTCCATCGCCCTGCGGAAAATCGTGCTGCTCTTTATGCTGTTCACCCTGATCTTCAGTATCCTGGATATCGGCGTGCACCCGATGCTGCAGCGCCACCGCCACAACCGGCTGTATCTCAGCCGAGTGGGGCTCGATTACCTCAAGCGCGCCAATCAAGCCGACGAAGAGGGGAACTTGAAAACCGCGCTGCAGCTCTACCGCGACTATTTGAGCATCGACCCTGACAACGAACTTGTGGACGATCGGGCCGATAAAATTGCCGGCCGCCTCTCGTCCGAAGCGCAGCAGGAACAGCCTCCGTCCCGAAGAGCCGTCGCCGCCCACCAGCAGTATCGGCAAGTGGCCCCTGCCGATCTCGTGGAGATGGCCCGGGACAACCTGGACAACGGTGATCCCTTCACCGCCCATTACCAAACTCAACTCGCGCTCGAGCTCGCCCCGGGCAGAGAGGATGCCCAACGCCTTGCCGCCCGGGCCCGAAAGCGAATTCGACAGCTCGAACCCTCCCGCGAAGAGCGGCGCAAGTACGATGTGTATTCCCGCAAGGTAGCCGGTTACAACGCCCTCGATCGAGATCGGCCGGTGGAGGCGTACTACATTTTCGAAGCACTCCGCCGTGAGGTACCCAACGATTCCGACGTGCAGGAGTATTTTCAGCTTAGTCGCCAAGAGGCGCAGCAAGTCACCTACTTTATCGAAGGAGCCCGCCAAACCGACACCATTCCTGGGGTGCGTAAGGTGCTCTACCTCAGTCCCGAACCCGATAAAGATGAAACTAGCACCCCGCAAATCCGGCGCGCCCTCTATTTCGACAGGCTGGTGCGGGTGCAAAGCGGCACCTGGGTGCACCAGCCGGAAATTATCGAGTACACCTCCGGCGGAAACGTGCGTTTTCACCTCACCGCCCCCTACGGAAAAATCCGCGGCAGTTCTCTCATTCTGCGCGGGATTCATCGCTCGCAGAGAGAGGGTGGCATAACGCCCGAATATCGGACCGGTTCCCCGCCGCAGGGGCCCGCAGCACACATTTTTTCGCTAAAACCGTCAGTGAATCAACTGCAAATGCTCGGTCAACGAGGCAACTCGCTCGAGCGTCTCACTCTGCCGGAACTCATCAAGCTCGAGCCGGTTTTCGAGGAGTTCGGTTACCCGCCGGAGGAGGTGGAGGTGACGATTCTCGAGCGTCTGGGCGAGCCGTTTCTCGTTTTTATATTCTCATTCCTCGCCGCCTCCCTGGGCATTCGGCTTCGCGCCCGGCGCCGGCGCTTTCCGGTCCTGCCGCTCATTGCCGTGCCGCTGGTGCCGCCGGTAGTCTACGTCCTGCTGGAGGCGTACCGCTACACCTTTCTCCTCAGCTCTAGCTTGTTCGTCACCCTCACGGGCATGACAGCTACGCTGCTGCTCTTTCTCGGAAGTCAAATCGTGCTACTATCTATTGGCATGTTATCTCTCGCAATCTATAGGGAACCATAATGGCCGGCCATGTATTCTCACGCATCGTTCGTTTTCTTCGCCTCGACTTCACCACCCGCCTTCGCTCCCTGCTGCGGCGCGCACCACTGCGGCACGCTTCGGTCGTTCCCTGGGGCGCACTTGCCGGGGCCGCCGCCGGCTTCTTTATGGGCCTCGGTATATTCGGGGCGGTCTTCGGCCTCATCGTCGGCTACTTGCTGGATGTGATGGTTCGCCGTATTTCCCTCTCCCGCTCTTATGCCGAAGTCGATACCCTGCTCCGCTCCCCCCGCTCCGGCGAAGACCGCTCCCGGGTAGCCGTGGCTGCCTGGCTCGCCTTCCGCACCGCCGAACTCACCGGCAGCGCCAGCTATGCCGACCTCCACTACCTCTCCCAGCGCATCAGCTCCCTCTTTGCCGTTTCCGAGGCCGGCCGGCGGGCGATCTCCTACGTTCGGGACGCCTTCCTTGAGGGCGTCCGCCCCGGCGACGAGCTCCTCCTCTCCGGCACAACCCACTACCCCACCCGCGAAGAGCGCGTAGCCCTGGCACTTTGCCTCTGGGAGGCAGCCTCTCTCGCAGGTCCCCCCTCCGACCGGGCAACCCGGTTCCTGCGCCGCGCCGCCTCCTCTTACGGGGTGGAAAGCTACTACCGCTCGGCCGCCGGCGTGCTCCTTCGAGAAGACGAATACGATGAGGAAAGTTACCGGATTCTTGGGGTCGACGAAAACGTCACGGCGGAAGAGCTCAAACGCGTCTACCGTTCCCTCGCCGCCAGCTTCCACCCCGACAGTCTCGCCGGCCTCAGTCCTCAGCAGCAGGAGGCGGCCCAGGAGGCGTTCATCCGCATCCGCCGCGCCTACGAACGCCTGCTGGATAATGTGAGGGATGATACAGATGGGGATGAGGGGGAGCCGGGCGAGTCGAACGAGTGGAACCAGTAGGGCGAGTCGAACGAGTGGAGCCAGTAGGGCGAGTCGAACAGGTGGAGGCAGTAGGGCGAGTCGAAC
>CAYFUX010000032.1:22057-33005 GCA_964346455.1 uncultured Spirochaetaceae bacterium | reverse complement strand
CAGTAGGGCGAGTCGAACAGGTGGAGGCAGTAGGGCGAGTCGAACGAGTGGAGCAAATAGGGTTACTCGAACGAGTGGGGCCAGGTGCCGCGCCAAGTAGCCGGCACGAAGATTGGATTTACATCGCCTGACTCACGACTCCGCCCCGCACCGCTCGATCTGCGCGCCAAGGGAAGAGAGTCGCCCGCAGAGGTTTTCGTAGCCCCGTTCGATCTGATAGACATTGCGGATGGTGCTCGTTCCTTCGGCACAGAGGGCGGCGATAACCATCGCCATGCCGGCGCGTACGTCCGGGCTAACCAGTTCGGCGCCTTTCAGGCGAGCCGGGCCGCTGACCACCGCACGGTGAGGGTCGCAGAGGATGATGCGGGCGCCCATGCCGATCAGCTTGTCCACGAAAAACATGCGCGACTCGAACATCTTCTCGTGGATCAGAGCAGTGCCCTCCACCTGCGTGGCCACCACGGTAATGATGCTGGTGAGGTCGGGGGGAAAACCGGGCCAAGGGGCGTCGTCGATTTTGGGGATCATGCCGCCCATCTCCGGGACCACCCGCAGCGACTGGCCGGAGTGCACGTGCACGTTGCGCCCGTCGCTGTCCCAGCGTATACCCAGCTTGCCAAAGGCGATTTTGGTCATCCGCAGGTGCTCAGGGCCGGCGTCTTCGACCTCCAGTTCTCCGCGGGTTACCGCCGCCAGGCCTATGTACGAGCCTACTTCCATGAAATCAGCACCGATTTCGAACTCGGTACCGCCGAGGCGCTTTACTCCGTCGATGGTCAGGATATTCGAACCGATCCCTTCGATCCGCGCTCCCATCGACACGAGCATGCGGCACAGGTCCTGCACATGCGGTTCGCTCGCGGCATTGTTGATAATCGTCCTGCCGTGGGCAAGCACCGCTGCCATCACCGCGTTCTCGGTGGCGGTCACAGATGCTTCATCCAGGAATATATCCTCGCCCACCAGCTTGTTCGCGGTGACCCGGAAAATGCCGTCCGTTTCCACCCGCGCGCCCAAGGCGTTGAAGGCCAGAAAATGCGTGTCCAGCCGCCGACGTCCGATGATATCGCCGCCGGGGGGCGTAAAAAATACCTTCCCGGTCCGGGCGAGTATCGAGCCGGCAAAAAGTATGGAGGCGCGAATGTACTGGGCGATGTCCGAAGGAATCTCGTGGCCTTGTACGTCGGTGGCATGAATGCGGTAACGGTTCGGTGACTCGCGCTTCACTTCGACGCCGAGCCGTTCGAGAATTTGGAACATCACCCGCACGTCTTCGATATCGGGAATCCGCTTCAGTACCACTGGCTCATCGGTCATGAGTGCAGCGGCGATACAGGGGAGCGCGGCATTCTTGTTGCCGGAGGCCCTGATCTTACCGCGGATGGGGAAACTGCCTTCGATGGAATAGGTGCTCATATGCTGAATGTACCGGAGATGGGGGAATTTGGCAATCCATATAAACTGGCAGGAAAATTGGGTTTAAATCCGTTCCAACTCTTTCTGCCACAAATACTTATTCACATCTCCAGCGCAGTTTTCTATAAACTTTCTTAATTCATTTCTCTGCAGCACTTTACCGCCAGTTTAAATCCAATTTTCCTGCCAGTTCAGTGCATCTGCCGCAGGCTCTGCGCGATATTCAGCAGATGGTCGCCGAACTGCTCGACATGGCGGACGATGTCCATATACAGCAGTTCGGCCCGCACATCGCCACCCTCATTGATCCGCCGCCTCGCTGACTTCCGGAGGGTATTGCGAAAACGGTCTACTTCAGCCTCCAAGGTGTAGGCCCGCTGCAACTCCTCTTCACTTAGGTGGCGATTGAGATGGACACGGATGAAGTCCAGGTACTCCCGCACCACATGCAGATACGGATGTATCTCCTCCACCGCTTCTTCGGCAAGAGGAATCTCCTTGTCATACCTGCGCTGGGAAAGCAGCACCAGATTGAAGCAGCTGTCTCCCACGCTCTCGAGCTCGTGGACCACCCGCATCATCGCATTGACATTCTCTGCACTCTCGTCGTTGAGATTCTCCCGGGAACAGTGGGAGAGATAGCGGGAGATCTCTATCTGCATCTCGTCGGTAAGCTGCTCCTGCTTGCGCATCTCCTCGACTTCGGCCTTCAATTTCTTTTCGGGGTTCTGAAAGATGTAGATAAAAGAGGAGTACATCTCATTGATGACCCCCGCCATTTTATCTACCTCTTTCTTAGCCCGCAGAATATTCAGCTCCGGAGTATCCTGCAGCGAGGTAGAGAAGTAATCCAGGCGGTAAGCTCCCGGCTGCAGCTCGCCGGCGGCAGATTTGCGAACCACCCGCGTGACAACCCAAACGATCCAATTTATGAAGCCGAGAAAAATGGCCGTATTGAGGACGTTGAAGACGGTGTGGAACATCGCCAAGTGGGCCGTAATGTTGTCATGGCTCTCGAGGCCCCCAGGGATCAAGAAATCTACAAGATTGATTATGGGAAAGAAGAGCACCATAATCCACACAAGCCCCAGAATGTTAAACGCCGCATGCGCTGCGGCTGCCCGTTTGGCATTGAGATCCGCTCCCAGCGCCGCGAGCAATGCCGTGAGGGTGGTGCCGATATTTTCACCCAAGACCATTGCCGCTGCGGAGGGAAAATCGATCCATCCAGAGAACGCCATAGTGAGGGTGATGGCCATCGACGCGCTCGAAGACTGTAGCATCACCGTAAGTCCGGCGCCGATAAAGACGAAAATGATGCGCGATAAAAATCCGTAGCCGGTGAGTTCGATGACAAACCGCAGGGACTCCGGATGGGTGTCGATGCTCGGAACCGAGCCTTTCAGGAAGGAAAGTCCCAAAAAGAGCAGCCCGAATCCGACGAGCGCCTCGCCCCAGTCGCCTTTCTTCAGACGTTTCCAAAAAATCAGAGGCACGCCAATGCCGATAACCGGCAGCGCCATCGCACTAATGTCGAACTCGAAGCCCAGAATCGATACGATCCATCCGGTCAGGGTGGTACCGATATTGGCCCCCATGATCACCCCGACCGCCTGGCCGAGACTCAACAGTCCGGCATTGACAAATCCGACTACCATCACCGTGGTGGCGGACGAGGATTGAACGATGCTGGTAATACTAAAACCGGTGAAGACTCCGGCAAACCGATTGCCGGTCATGAATCGCAGTATCTTCTGCAGCCGTTCACCTGCAGCCTTTTGAATGCCGTCACTCATAGTGCGCATTCCAAAAAGGAATAGGCTCAGGCTGCCGACCACCCTTAGAATCGAATAGATCATATCATCCCGACTATGTATCTTCTTTGTTAACGAATTACTTACACGATTTTAATCAGATACTAATATTAAAGGGACCGTTTGAGCAAGAGTAGGCGGACGGGGGAACTGGAGCGGAAGCTTGAGATCTGGCACGAAGAGTGGAAACTGGCTTACATTGTCTCTAATGTGTTTTCGGCACCAGGAAAAACTCTTTGCCCTCGAACGGATTCTTGCTCATGCCCACCTCGCACGAACGCATCTGACTCTCGCCACTCTGAAAGATGAAGCGTACGGAGAAGCGCACTGTGTCAAAGCTCTCCTTGTTGGCGGCTTTTTCCTTGCTGTAAAACGGGTTTTCAAAGATGGTGGGAAACACCACCTTGCGAAGTTCGGCCCCTGGGGCCTCCTTCTCTTCTGACCTGAACAGCAATGAGAAGGCCTCGGTAAAACTTGCGGCCTCTTCGAACAGAGGACGATCCTTTTCGCGGACAGTCTCTTCGATCACGCGGTCCCAGCGGCCTTTTTCGAGCCGGCGGGCAAGAATGCCGAGAAAAGAGTTGAGATTGCGAACGACATTAGTGGTTTTGTACTGCAGGTATTCACTGCCGCGCAGACGGTACCACGTGATGTAGGTTTCGTAGCCGGTACCCTCTTCAAATACCTTGTTCCACTCCAGGATATCCAGGAGCTGGTCGCCGTCGATATCGCGTACTTCGTAGTGGGTTGAAATAGTGTTGGTGAAGGAGAAAAGATCGAACTTATCGTAGCGCGAGAAGATAACCCAGTGATGTTCGGTCCCCTCTTGGGTGTGGAAGGCAGTTTTGATGGAGTAGGGCAGTTCAGCACTCTTGTTGAGCTTCAAGGAGCCGAAGCTGTCAAATACCTTCCAACTGCCGAGAGGCAGGCGATACATCGAAACTACCCCGTCCTCCCGCTGGAGGAACACCGCCAGGTAGTATCCCACCGAGTTTCTCTCTTCGTCTAACAGAGAAGAAATATCGCTTACCATGTCGACCGTCACGCGGAACGGCTCCTCTTCTCCCGCGGGTTCATATTCTCCCGCGGGTTCAGATTCGCCCGCCAAGCGCTGCGCTTCGATACCCTCGGCCGCCTCCGAGGATGCTTTCGCTTCTCCGCCGCGGGTACCGTCTGTGTTGCCCTCGCGTTCGCCTTTCTCTCCGCTGTCAGTCTCGTTTTTCGACTCTTGTAGCTCATCGGGCTCGTGAGGCTTTCCGCCCCCCAACAGCTCCTTGGCCTCTCTCCGGTCGAGAAGAAGAAAAAAGCCATCCTCATAGCCGTTGCGGTCCAGATCGTGGAAAACGGAGACAGGAGTTCCGTCGTTGTTGCGAAGAAGGAGAAAGCGCTCGGGAAGCCGCTCCCATACCAGCCGGTAAAACGTACGCCGCTCGAGCTGTTTCGGTTCCTCCTTAATGACCTTTTCTTCCTCGCGCTGCGCTTCGGCCTGCTTTTCCCGCTCCTCAGCCCGGCGCTCGGCAGCATCCTGCTGGGTATCCGGCACCGCAGTCGGCCGTTCCGATAGATCGCCTTTCTCTTTTTCGGAGGCCGGCCCCTCCCCGGAGGTGGCGCAGGAGGCAGCCAGCAGCAAAGCCGCCAGACAAGCGTACAGTGTGGCGACTCTGCTCAATTTTCGCAGCGGCCTGAGGAGGCGGTTCGCTGTGGTATCTGCTTCTCTCATGGGCATCCCTGAATTGCTCTTGCGTATAGGTGTCTCACAACTCTTATGATAGCAGTCAGGTTGAAAATCTTCTATTACTTTTTTCCCTAAGGAAGTGGCACGAAGAATGGGTTTAAAACGTTGATAATTCCTTATGCTCTTGAGAATTACGGATTTATCAAAGTAGTGGGAATGCAAAATCTTTTAAGTGCTTTTAGGATATGATGTTATAGATGGTTTAAATCCATTCTTCGTGCCAGTTCCTTCGGTCTGGGAAGTGGCACGAAGAATGGGTTTAAAACGTCGATAATTCTTTATGCTCTTGAGAATTACGGATTTATCAAAGTAGTGGGAATGCAAAATCTTTTAAGTGCTTTTAGGATATGATGTTATAGATGGTTTAAATCCATTCTTCGTGCCAGTTCCTTCGGTCTGGCAGGTCGGAGCACCTCTTACCCCTCTCAGAGCCGCCGGTAGGGCAGCCGCAGGCCCCTCAGACGGGCGGGAAAGCACCCCCTCCACTCAGGCTTCCAATCCACTCAGGCTTCCACCAGCAGCTTCACCATCTTTTTTCCGTCGGCGGAGCGGAACGGGTTGTTGCGATGCTTGAGAAAGGAGCGGTAGACTTTGCACGCCTCGTAGTAGCCCTCGGGACCACGGAAGGTGGAGGAGACGTCGCAGCGGTACAACTCGAGCAGCAGCGGGAAGCTCTCGGAGGCCATGATCTGCTCGGTCTTGCGAATCGGCAGGCGCGGAAGGGCCCCGGGGATCATGTGGTTTTCCACCAAATAGCTCACCTCATCCGCCATCTCGCGGCCGTAGCCGAGTTCCCGAAGAAAGGCTTCGCTCTTCCGGGCGCCAATCTGAGCGTGTCGGTCAAATCTGCGGCCGTTCTCCTCCTTGGCAAAGGCCTTGCCGCAGTCGTGCAGCAACAGGCCGAGGGAGAGAGAAAGCGAGCGAATTTTGCGATAGGAGAAGGTCTCCAGGGTGTGTTCCCAGACATCCCCCTCGGGATGGTAGTCCTTAGCGTGAAGGACGCTGTGCATGGCCGAAAGCAGCGGCCAATGCGCCTCGAGGAAGCCGGACTCATCCAGCACCCGGAAACCGGCGGCCGAGTGGGAGCCGGTGACCACCAGCGACAGGATGATCCGCTGTTCGTCCTCCGGCAACGGCGGAAGCTTGCGATCGTGACGGCCGAGTTCGCTGGTGTTGGTTATCTCCGGCGGACTGTAGCCAAAGCGGGCGGCCAGGATAGCCGCCTCGGCCGCATCTTCCCAGCCGGCGGGCGCCGTGACGGCGTTTTCGGTCAGCTCTTTCTTCCACAGCTGCCAGTAGGCGTCGGCAGTGTCCAGATACTTATCGCGCTTGAGATCGTACAACAGGGTCGACTGCAGGAAGCGTCCCCGCGGACGGCGTACTTCCTCTTCGTCCACCAGCTGAAAGAGAAAAAGCTGCCCCTCGTGTTCGAGCAGCGCATCAAAGCTGTCGGCCTTGCTGTAGTGGAGGCCTTCGAAGAGCTTCGAAAGGTCCACGAGCGTCGCAGTGGTGCGGACGGTTACGATGTCGGCTCCGGAATGGTGAAAGTAGCGTTCCAGCGCTGAATGGCCGGCCAGATAAGAATCGAAGGTCGAAGAAAAAAGAGTGGTATATATATCCATGGGGAGAACCTTTCATGCAAGGACTGCTATCTAGTATAACATGTCGGCCGGTTAAATGCTACCAACTGCCCCTGCGAAACAGGCCCAGCAAAACCGCCCCGCAACACAGGCCCAATCTACCCCCCTTGTCATTCCCCCTCAGAGAAACAGGCCCAATCTAACCACCCCCTGTCATCTCTCCCCCTTCGAAAAAAATCCGGCAATTTGCATACCTGCCGTCTTCCTCCTATTCTATAGAGATGGAGGTAGAAGAAATGCAGTACAGAAAGATAGGGACAACGGACATAGAGGCCTCGGTGGTGGCCGTCGGCGCCTGGGCGATGGGCGGCTGGATGTGGGGCGGCACCGACGAGAAGGCCGGTATCGAGGCGATTCACGCCGCCCTCGACGAGGGGGTCAACCTGATCGACACCGCGCCCATCTACGGCTTCGGCGTCTCCGAGCAGATCGTCGGCAAGGCGATCGCCGACAGGCGGGAGCGGGTGGTCATCGCCAGCAAATGCGGCATGGTCTGCCGTCCGGACGTGGGTGACTTCAAGTTCAACTCCACCGGTTTGGGCGTCGACCCGGACGGCCACATCCCGGTTCGAATCTACCAGGGGCCGGAGTCGATTCGAGAGGAGGTGGAGAAGAGCCTGCGCCGCCTCGGCACCGACTACCTGGATGTGCTGCAGACTCACTGGCAGGACAGCACTACCCCTATCGAAGAGACTGCCGAGACGATACTCCGGCTGAAGGAGGAAGGCAAGGTTCGCGCCGTCGGCGCCTGCAATGCCAAAACGGATCATCTTGCCCAGTACCTCGCCGCCGGGGAATTGGATGTAGACCAGGAGAAGTACTCCATGCTCGACCGCAAGATGGAGGATAGAGGTCAGCTCGATTACTGCGCCGAGCAGGGAGTCTCGGTCTGGCCCTACTCGCCCCTGGCCAACGGGCTGCTCACCGGGAAGATCGGCCCCGAGCGCGAGTTCGCCAAAGGTGACCTACGGGCCGATAATCCCCGCTTCAGCCCGGAAAACCGCAGGAAAGTGCAGGAGATGCTCGCCGAGTTTCGTCCTATCGCAGAAGAGCACAGCTGCAGCCTGGCTCAGCTGGTCACCGCCTGGACCTTCAGCCGCACGGCGGTGAGCCACGTTCTCTGCGGCATGCGCAACGCCGAGCAGGCTCGGGAGAACGCCGGCGCCGGCCGGGTAGAGCTGAGCGCGGAGGAGGTCTCCCGAATCACCGCCATCCTGGACCGCTACCGGCCGCAGCTGCGATGATGCGGAGCCCGAGCGGATCGAACCAATCGGGCGGCGGCTTTGTCCTCTCGAGCGGATCGAACCAATCGGGCGGCAGCTTTACCCTCTTAAGCGGATCGAACCAATCAGGCGGCGGCTTTGCACTCGCGAGCCAATCGAACCAATCGAGAGGCAGCTTTGCAGCCGCCGCCCTTCCCCTGATCGCAGTCATTTTTCTCTTCGCCGCGGCTCCAGCTGCCCAGGCCGAGGGTCCGGCCGTACATCCCCTTTCCTGCCCACAAGGAGAGATTTCCGACCGAAGCACCGAGCCCAGCGCCGTTTATCAGCTCTCTTCGGGCACATTCCTGCTGATCAACAACCTGTGGGGGGCGAAAGAAGCCCGGCAGGGCATCGTCCGCTGCGCTGACGGCTCCTACGGTTGGTTCTGGGACCGTGGCACAACCGGAGCGGAGAACCCGAACTATCCCGAAGTCCTCGTGGGCAGCAAGCCCTGGGGAACTGTCACCACCGATATATTTCCTTTGCAGATCAAAGAGGTGCAGCGGTGGACAGCGGAACTGGAGCTCGAACTGCAGGTGCCAAGAGGCCGGCGCTGGAACCTGGCCATGGAGTTCTGGCTTACTGAAGAGAAGCCGGGCGAGGGGGACGTCTCCGACTCCGTTACTGACGAGGTCATGATTTGGCTCGACTGGGGCCCCGGTTTCGACGGACTGCAGCCGGTAGAGCGGCAGGCGGTGGACGACGGCTCGTCAGTGTACAGCTATGCTCACTACTATCCCAACCACAATGCCGGCTGGCGATATCACCAGTTCCGGCTCAAAGCCGATGAGGGAACGGAGCGGCTCACCCACAGCATCGACCTCACCGCTTTTCTACGCTTCCTGAGCCGCCGTTACGAGCTCCACGAGAAGCTGTGGATCAGCGGCCTGGAACTGGGCAACGAGTACTGGGACAACAGTCGCGGTTTCTGCAAAGTACAACGCTTCTCCTGCACCGTTGGTGAGAAGACGATCTACAGCACCGGAAAGTGAACCGGACAATGTGCCCGGACGGCAGCCCGCTTTCTGACCGCTCACCTTCCTCCACCCTTCAGCCCGCTTTCTGACCGCACCCCTACCCCCACCCTGCAGCCCGCTTTCCAAGCGCCGCCTATCCCGCTACAATGATCGGAAGGAGGACACGCGGTATGGTATTTTCGGGACAAGAGATCGAAGCGCGCATCGGCCGGGACATCGTAATCGACCCTTACAACCCGGCGCAGCTCAATCCCAACAGCTACAACCTGCGCCTCCACAATAAGCTCCTCGTCTATACCGCCGAGCCCCTCGACATGAAGCGCAACAACCCCACGCGGGAGATCGAAATTCCTGCCAAAGGACTCGAACTGCATCCCGGCCGCCTCTATCTGGGCCGAACCGTCGAATATACCGAAACTCACAATGCCGTACCGATGCTCGAAGGGCGCTCGTCGGTGGGCCGGCTGGGTCTCTTCATCCACGTAACCGCCGGCTTTGGCGATGTGGGCTTCTGCGGCTACTGGACCCTGGAGATCTTCTGCGTGCAGCCGATTGTCGTTTATCCCGATGTGGAGATCTGCCAGATCTACTACCACCAGGTTTCCCCGGAGCACACCGAATACCGCAGCGGCAAGTACCAGAACAACCGCGAGATCCAGGCCAGCATGCTGTGGCGCGACTTTTCCCGTTCCGGCACGAGCGGAGCTGCAGGTACAAGCGAGTAACCCCCAGCCTCACGCTCCTTTTTGTGACAGCCTTGCCTCCGCCTCACGCCTTCTTTCTACGTTCCGCCTCACGCCCGCCGCTTCTCCTGCAGCAGAGCGAGTTTCGGCTCAGGTCCCCAGAACCGGCGGGAACCCGGCTTGCCCGGCGAGGGGGGCTCGTAAATACACAGTTGATCTTCCTCGAAGTTGAGCAGATACTGACCGCTCACCGGCCCTCCCGCATCGCTGTAGGCAATTACCCTCTCTAATTCCGAAGCCCGTTCGCTGCTGCGCACCGATCCGTTGCGGTAATAAGACAGCACCATCTCCCCCCCCTTTTTTGATCTTGTTTTAGATTCTCGTTTTTCGCTTTTTTCGCTCTCTTTTAGCCCTTGATAGCCCCTTAACAATCACTGCAACTATCAACTAGGGTCTCTTTCCGCGCGGCGCTTCATCGACGGGAGATTTTTACGGTAAATTTTTGAATTTTCTGGGTAGTCAATGAACTGTCACGAAGATTGGATTTAAACACAACATATCTTTCTTTGGGACAAGAACTTAGCAGCGGTAAAATAATAAGATGAAAGGTATAGCTTATAACTCTTTATAAAGTCAGTACATATTCGCCTTTTAAACCCAATCTTCGTGCCAGTTACCTCGGTTAGCAGCCTTTTCCAAGCGCTGCTCCCCCATTATGATGTCGAGTATGACCGCCCCGCGTCGATCCGCACAATCTTCATTTGCCCCTGCCACATGGCTGATCTCCGCTGCCGCTTTACTGTGCACCACCACCCTGCCGGCCAGTGCCGGCGCCCCTGCATCGCAGACCCCCGTATCAATGAACAATTTAACAGCGGAGACCCGCCAGACCCCCTCCGGCCGGTTTATCACCGAAGGGCAAGCAGAGTACGACGCTCCCGTGCAGGAGGTAATCTCGATCTTACGCCAGTATGCCGGCTACAGCGAGTGGGCGGTTGAGGGGCTCGACACCCCTCCAGGCCCTTCGATGAATCTGATCGGCATCATCAAAGATGTGGCCTACACCGATTACCCGCGCAGGCAGTTCGTCTTCACCTATGACATCGACCTTCCCTGGCCGTTCGGCTCCACAGACAAACAGCTGCGGTTTGATATCGAGAAGTCCGCCGCGGCACAGAGCCTCACTCTCGACCTCCAGCTCGTAGATCCGGGTACAACGATCGAATACGGCGTCCTCCGCCTCAGTGCCCAAGGCGATGCTGACCACACCGTGGTCAGTTACCAAGTCTCCGTCGACTTTACCTGGTTTCTCCGGCCCTTCTTCAATCCGGAACGTTTCGAACGCACTATGCGCTGGCGCGTGGAACAGGTCTTGTACAATCTTCGGGATCGAATCGCCGCCCAACACTCATCGTGAT
>CAYFUX010000032.1:17649-21957 GCA_964346455.1 uncultured Spirochaetaceae bacterium | reverse complement strand
CGCGCTACGAACGTCAGTAATGGTGCCCTATGCCCACGAACAATTCGAAAGGTGTGTCGCCGTCCTGCGGTGCCGGCTCCGATAAGCCGCGGGTGAACAGCGCCTCCCCGTCGACGCCCAGGGAAATGCGCACAAAGACGCTGCGGGCAAACTTGGCAAAGTTCAGCAGTTCCACCCCGGTGCCGTACCACGAATCCTCACTCTCCAGCGCTTCTCCATCCGGCCTAATTAGCGCATAGTCAAAAAAGGGCGAAACGTACGCTTCGATCCATTGATCCAGGAAAAGGGTGTCGAAGCGAACAGGAAGCTCAGCATTGGCATAGACGCCCAGGTCCCCTGTTATGCGGCGGTTCAGTATGCCGCGGAGCAGCTCGCCCGCCGCCTTGCGCTGCTCGCCTTTCTGCACAAAAAATCCTGCCCGGCCGGAGAATCCGGCGCCCCTCCATGCGCTGTGGAATTGGTACTCTCCGGAGACTTCGCTTATCCAGCGCTCGCGGGTAAAGTTGTAGCGCGGCACATGGCGCAGCTCTATTTGCGTCCCTCTCCGCAGGTTGCCGATCCAATCCACCCGGCCGGCGCTGAGAGAGTGGCGAAAACCGAGCTCATATCCCCGTCGCCTGAGGCTCAGCGTATCGCCGGGTTTATAATTTCCTCTGATAAAGACCTCCGGGGCATAGCTAATCTCTCTCGAGACGGGCAGGCTAATGCCGATGGGAATGGAACTGCCCATGCGAAAGGCCGAACGCAGGTAATAGACATCTGGGTCGTCCCACGCCTCTTCATAGCGGTGATACTCCTGGGTGACGGTGCTATGGAGTATGAGGCGTTCGAGGGGATAGTCGTAATTGATCGAAACCTCCAGATTCGACTGGAGCGGGCCCTCGGTATTGGAGGTGAGCGAACCGTCGAACTTGAGCTTCCAATCGCCTCCCAATCCGTAAAAGGGCACGGCAAATAGTGATTTGATGCGGAATGAGGATCCGCTCTTCTCCCCCGGAGATCCCATGTCGTAGTTGATATAATCCAGGTCCAGCTCCAGCGCCTCCAGCCCGCCGAGGAAGTTATAATCCCTGCCGCTCAGCCCTATCAGCAGCCCTATATTCTGGTTATATTTTGCATAGGGTAGCGCAAAACGGTTCAGCGTATCTCTTGCCACCACTCGCAGATCTACCAGCACCAGCTCCGGATTGATACTGCTCTGTTCATAGGAGACCCTTATGTCGCTCTCCGCTATGATCCGCTGATTCCGTAAGACCAGCCGCTTGTCGGCAAGATAGCTCTTCAGTTCGCCCTTATGGACAAACTCCCGCCCTTTCCGGATGTCGAGGGTCCGCCGCAACACCTCCGGCCGAGTCCGCCCATCCACTCTCACCGTAACGGAGCGGATACGGTAGGTCTTTCTCGGCTCCTCTTCACTCTCCTGCGCGCCGCTTATCGGCAGCATGCAAAAAAGCCACACCGCTGCCGCCGCTGCTGCGACAAAGTTTCTCCACCACAGGGTCCTCCCCCGCCGTGAGAGATGAGATCGAAGGTGGCCAAGCGTGCGTTCTCTTCGGCATTGCATACTGCTTTCTATTATAACAAATGAGTTGCTTTAAAAAAGATAACTTAAAGTGGAAATCAGGAGTACCTCAATGTTGCGGGAAAAAGAGCCACAAAAGGAAGTGGCAAAAACCGATACTAAACCCGATCAGGACTGTCGAGAGTACACTACGCGGAAGCTTCCTCCAGAGAACCCACTCAAGAAAGCTTGCTTATACGAGCTAACAAGCTTTCTCCCTTAGTTCATTCCTCCGAGCGCAAAAACTCCAGCAGCGCCAGCCGGCATTGGGCGCACTCGAGCCGCCCCAGCAGCTCCGCGATCCCGTTCCGGTCCAGACTCCACGCCCCGCCGGTGGACCCGGTGGCAAGGTCGAAGTCCGGAGCTATCCGCGCCGCCGCGGCGTAGAGCTTCTGGTCGGAAAAGGCGCTGTTGAGCAGCAGGCCCTCGGGAGTCAGCACTTCGATCTCCGCCGCCTCCGGCGGCACACCCAGTTCCCGCTCGAGAATTCGCGCGGCGCTCTGCGCCACGCCCAGCTCCTCGTTCACCCGACCGCCGGGGAAATCGAGGGTCGCCCGGCCTACCCCGGGGCGGTACTGATCCGGCGCGGCAAACAGCTTGTCGCCCTGCACCGGCAGGACGATGACGCTCGCCGCCTTCTCCACTCGGTAGTATTCGAGCCTACGCCCGGCGTAATCGGTGTAGTGTTCGCCATAGAAGGTCACCCAGGGGGTGTGGTGGTAATAAAAGCGGTCTTCAAAACTCCAATCGTTCATCGCTGCCGTCTCCTTTTCTAGAATTCTTACAGGGGCAGATTTCGGCCAACCGGCTGCCACCCAGGAACTGGCAGGAAGATTGGGTTTAAACGAAGGATAACTCATCGTAGTGTAGAGCGTTACCCTCGCAAGCAGTTCGATATTTCATAAGTGCCCAACTCTGAATGAATTAGCGGCGATTTAAATCCAATCTTCCTGCCAGTTCCTGCCAGTTGCTGGTGGTTGCATTCCGCCCGCCTATGCCTGATAATAGCACGGCAGCCCCAATTTCGCCACGAGAGGCGTACGATGGATTTTATCGATCTGAAGATTTTCAAACAGCTCTATATCACCCGGAACCTGACCCAGGTCTCCCGGGAACTCTACCTGAGCCAGCCGACCCTCAGCTACCGGCTCAACAAGCTGCGCGACGAGCTCGATGCCAAGCTCTACCACTACGACGGGCAGTTCCACTTTACCGAAAGCGGAAAGCAGCTTTACCAGTTCTGCGAGCGGGCCCTGAAGGAACACGCCGGCTTCCTGCAGCAGCTCGACAACCGCAACATCATCCGCATCGCCCTGAGCGCAGTGGCCCGCTACCTCTTCCTGGAGAAGATCTACTCGATCTTCGAGGAGACCGGCGCGTTTCCCATCATCAACTTCACCACCAGCGACGAAGCGGTAAGCGAGCTGCTGGAGGACCGGGCGATGCTCTCGATCGTAGGCGGGCTGAACTCCGAGCCCGATTCGCAGGAGTTTTACACCAAGGAGCTGCAGAGCGAGACCCTGGTGCTGATCTACAACGAACGGCTCCTCGACGACATCACCCGGATCCCGATCATCAACGACGAAGTGGACTCGGGACTCCACGAGATGGTCCTCGGCTACCTCGAGCAGTTTGAAGGCATCACCATCGCCGGGGAGATCGGCAACTCGATGGAAAAGATCTCACTGGTGGCCAACCACGGCGTCGGCTCCTTTGTGCCGGAGTACTTCTACACCGACATCAAAGATCGCTTCCCCAGTATCCGCAAGTCGGAGCGCTACTCCTTCAGCCGCGAGCTCTACCTGCTCTGCCAGAAAAAGTACCTGTCGAATCCTACTATCGAGAAGATTATCCGGACCCTCGAATGAGAGATAGCAAGGTGGAATAAGAGGCATCGAGCAAGGGCCATAGGAACCGGCAGAAATTACACCAGGCTGGTAATCGCGATATATGCGCCCAGCAGAATCAGCCCGACATCGGTAAGCACTCGAAAAATATGTACCGGCAATCGGTAAGAGAGCATCACGCCCAGTTTAGTGCCAATTACCACAAGAGGCAGGAAGGGAACCGCCCGTACAATCGCTGCTGAGTTCACCGTTCCCGATACAATGTGCGTGAGCAGAATAGCAAAACTGATCATTGCAAAGAAAAATTGTACATTAGCTTTCGCCTGAAGACGGTTTTCATCGAGGGTATACAGATATACCACCATAGCCGGACCGGGAGCGGTAAATGCACCGCCTAACAAACCCGAAATAACGGCAGCGGTACAACCGGCGCCTCTCTTTTTCATGAGGAGTTTGCTCTTGGCGGTGAAGAGCGCAGAATAGAGTGTAATAAGGACTATCACCGTACCGAGTACAACCATAACGGTATCTTCCGGCAGTGAAACGAGAAAATACGCCCCGAGAGGAAGGAAGAGGATGCTCACGAAGCCGAGATAGATCACTTTACGAAACTCGACCTTTTTTCGATGCAGGAAAAAACTATAGAGGACGAGTACGGTCCCGGCAATCGCCACCATCCCCACCGCCTCTTGGGCACTGAACAGGAGGGCAAAGAGGGGGACCGAGATAAGCCCAAAAGCAAAGCCGGTCAGTCCCTGAATAAAGCTCGCGAGTATGAAGATGCCTGCAAGAATACAGATAGTTTCCAGTGCCACGTAGTTCTCTCTTAGAAAGGTCTCGAGTCTACATTAACGTAGCACAATGCATCCTTCGACATCAGCCCGGGGCCCCAGTTCCAGC
>CAYFUX010000032.1:7960-17549 GCA_964346455.1 uncultured Spirochaetaceae bacterium | reverse complement strand
ACATTAACGTAGCACAATGCATCCTTCGACATCAGCCCGGGGCCCCAGTTCCAGCCCTCACTCAGTTCCAGCCCCGAACCCCAGTTCCAGCCCTCACTCAGTTCCAGCCCTCCCCCAGTTCCAGCCCGGGGCCCCAGTTCTATCCCTCACTCAGTTCCAGCCCCGGACCCCGTTTTCAGCCTCGCCCCTCCCATAAACCCTCTCTATCGAACCGTACGGCCCATCAAAACTTTAGATTTCCCATAGCGGACCCTGATTGGTATGCTTGTAGTGGAGGCAAGCAATGGAGCGGATCCAAAACAGTGAATTACGTAAACTGAACCGGGAACTCGCCGACGCCGGCGCGGAAGAGATTCTCTCCGCCGCCTGGGAGCGCTGGGGCGAGGAGCTGGGCATGACCACCGCCTTTGGCTACAGCGGGGTCTACCTGATGCACCTGCTTCGCCGTCTGGAACTGCGGCCGGAAATCTACTTTATCGACACCGGACTGCATTTTGACGAGACCTACCGCTTTGCCCAACAGGTAAAGCGCGTGTGGGAGCTTCCCATCCGCACCATCGGAGCGGACGAGACGATCAAGGAGTACGTCTACGAGCAGCTCGGCCCGCGCCCCTGGGAGAACAACGCCAACCTCTGCTGCCACTATCTGAAGGTGGCGCCGCTGCTGCACATTCTGCCGGAGAAAGCCGCGTGGCTCTCCAGCCTCCGGCGGGACCAGAGCTCCTCGCGGAGCGACATCGACGTATTTCAGCTCGACTCCCGGGGAACGCTGAAGGTCCACCCCCTCGCCCATTACACTGCCGAGGATGTGTGGGCCGAAATCCGCACCGCCGGCATTCCTTACCACCCGCTCCATGACGAAGGCTACCTCAGCATCGGCTGCGAGCCCTGCACCGCTCCGGTGGCCAAGGGGCAGCACGAGCGGGAGGGCCGCTGGAGCGGCAGCGGCAAACTGGAGTGTGGGCTCCATCTATAAAAGCCGCAGCAACGGCATCTATAACGGCCGCAACGACGGCATCTATAAAGGCCGCAGCGGCGGCATGATTATATCGAACGTTACAAGAAAATTGAAAAGAACATGAAACGGAGGTTCATATGAAGGTAATAGTACTTGGCGGGGACGGCTTTTGCGGCTGGCCTACGTCACTACATCTTTCCAATCAGGGGCACGAGGTGATGATCGTCGACAACCTCTCCCGCCGGGACATCGACAACGAGCTGCAGGTCTACTCGCTCACGCCCATCGCGACGCCGGAGAAGCGGATCGAAGCGTGGAAGGAGAAAAGCGGCAAGCAGATCGAATTTCGCAACATCGACATCGCCGCCGAATACGAGGTGTTTCTGCAGGCGATCAATGAGTTCGAACCCGACGCGATGGTCCACTTTGCCGAACAGCGCGCCGCCCCGTATTCGATGAAGAGCTCCAAGCACAAGCGCTACACGGTAAACAACAACATGAACGCCACCAACAACGTCCTCTGCGCTATCCTGGACTCGGGCCGGCACGACATCCACCTGGTGCACCTGGGCACCACCGGCGTCTACGGCTACGGCACCGCGGGCTTCGAAATCCCCGAAGGCTACCTCAACGTCACCGTCAAGGGCGACGGCACCGAGGTGGAACAGGACATCGTCCACCCCTACAAGCCGGGCAGCGTCTACCACTCCACCAAGTGCATGGACAACGTGCTCTTTCACTACTACGCCAAGAACGACCGGCTCAAGATTACCGACCTGCACCAGGGCATCGTCTGGGGCACCAACACCCCCGAGACCCTGATGGACGAGCGGCTGATCAACCGCTTTGACTACGACGGCGACTACGGAACGGTCCTCAACCGCTTCCTGATGCAGGCGGCCGTCGGCTACCCGATGACCGTCCACGGCTCCGGCGGGCAAACCCGCGCCTTTATCCACATCCGCGACACCGTCCAGTGCATCGCCCTCGCGCTGGAGAACCCGCCGGCACGCGGCGACCGGGTGAAGATCTTCAACCAGCTCACAGAGACCCACCGGGTGATCGACCTGGCAAAGAAAGTCAGCCAGATGACCGGCGCGGAGATCCAGCATCTCGAGAACCCGCGCAACGAGGCGGACGAGAACGAATTGCGGATGTCCAACAAGGCCTTCCTCGACGTCGGCCTCGATCCCACGACTCTCGAGGATGGGCTGCTGCAGGAGGTTGTGGAAATCGCCGAGGCCTACAGCGACCGCTGTGACACCAGCAAGATCCCCTGCGTCTCCACGTGGAACAGCGAGGTTCCGGCCTCCGCCCGCACCTAAGCTTCGCGCCTACCCTTTTACTATAGACCTTCGGCCGGGAGCTTTTTGTCCCGGCCGCTTTGTTTGCCGACAGGTCGAATCCAAGCCGGGCGGTTTTTTTGCCGGCAGGTCGAATCCTGCCTCGGCCGCTTTGTTTGCCGGCAGGTCGAATCCAAGCCGGGTGGTTTTTTAGCCTTTGTTTCGGCTACCGCCCGGTATATAACACGGGCAAAAAAAACCAGAGGGTCTACTCAAGGCTGCATCCCCCATCATAAGCGGCTCCTCCACTTCACGAACATTGCGCTGTTGCGCACGTCTCACAAAAAGCCTCTTAATAATGATGCCCCAATCCGATAAAGATCTCGTAGGGCGCACCGCCGTCCCGCTCGGCAGGCGTGCTCAGGCCGCCCCCCTCCAGCATCGCCTCCACGTCAACGCCAAAGGAAAGGCGCAGGTAGAGACTCCGGGCAAACTTGGCATAGGCAAAGCCTTCGACTCCCGCACCGTACCATGCGTCGCGGAGGTCAAAGCTGTCGCCTTCGGGTCGCACCACCGCGTAGTCGAAAAAGGGCGATACGTGACCTTCGAACCAGCGATCGAGAAACCCAATCCACATGCGGGTGGGAAAGGCCAGGTTGGTGTAGGCGCCGAGGTTTCCGTGTACTCGCCTATCAAGAATGCCGCGGATCGTATCCCCGGCTTCCTCTTTGACCGAACCGTAGCGGTAGAAAAAGCCGGTACGGCTGGAAACTCCACCCCAGCCCCACTCATTGTGATACTGATACTCAGCGGAGGCGCTTCCGAGCCAGCGGGCTCGGGTAAAGTTTCGCTTGAGCGTGCTTTCGAGCACGGCTTTATTACCGGAACGGAAATTTCCCATCCAGTCGATTCGTCCGGCCGAGAGGCTATTCTGGAATCCCGCCTCGTAGCCTCTGCGCTCCTCACTGAGCACATCGCCCGGTTTGTAGCTGAACCCGGTGAAGAGGTAAGGCGAATAGGTGATCTCGTCCGAAAAAGGGAGTTCGAGTCCCGTGGGAATCGAGCTGCCGAAACGCAGAGTGGTGCGGTAATAGTACCCATCCGGGTCGTCAAAGCCTTCCTCGTTGAGGTGGTACTCCTGGATGAGCTCCGTTTCCCATCTCTGATACTCGAGCGGGATATCCAGGCCAAAGGTGAATGTCGTATTGGCCTGCAGGGGCGCCCCGCTCTGCGTGACATCGAGGGTCTCGGGTGTATTATAGGTGAGGTCGCCGGTGAATCCGACGTGCCAATCCAGGCCATAGGCATAAAAAGGCAGCTCAAAGGAGTTATAGAGCGTGAAATCGTAGCCGCTTCGTTCCGAGTCCTGTGCCCAGTCGCGAATCAGATAGTCAAAATTGAGGGCTATCTCGTTCATGCGGCCCAGAAAATTGAAATCCCGGCCCTTGAGGCTTATCTCCAGCCCCTCGTTGGAGTCGTACTTTCCATAGGGGAGGAGAATCAGGTTCCAGGTATCCTCTACGCGCACTTCGAGGTCTACATAGACCACTTCCGCCTCTGTACTGCTTTGTTGGTAGGAGGCGAGGATCGTTCCGTTCGCGAGGGTTCTTTGATTGGCCAGCAGCTGCTCTTTGTCCTCGAGGTACACCTCCAGCATCGTCCTGGTTTCGAACCTACGTTCCTCTTCAATATCCAGGCGGTGCGCCAAGACCGCCGGCCTGGTTCGCCCGTCGATTTCATAGCTCACGCTGCGAATAACATAGGTCTCACCGTTGTGTGCCTCCACTGCCGCTGCAGGTTCGCCGAGAGAAAGCAGAAGAGCTCCACAGAGTCCGAAAAGTACAAGTGCTCGCAAATGGATTTTCATATCGTCTATAGTATGCCTTTCTTTATTGGTGTTTGAAAAAATCTTGTCCCACTATATCTCAGACCGCACCTCCTCACCAGTCCTTTATCCGGGGCAGCTTCCTATGTCGGGCACACTACTACATAGAGGTATCGGATATATGGCTCAATCTGAAGCCTCATTGCTGAATGCACATTCTCTTACCGGGTAAAAAGATAGCACTGCCCCCACTCCTCGAACTGAAATCCTATGCTCCACTTCGTACATGTACCCAGCATGTGCATCCCGCACACCGCCGTTTTTTTCCATCCTGTGTCGTTCATGCGGCAGTACATCTCCATCCAGCCTACAAGAACCGTCAGCCGCATACAGACCACGCCCTCCTTTCCAGCCAAAGAATATGGCCTTACAACAGCCGGTGATTGGACCGAGGCGGCATAGACTAAAAGCACACGAGATCACATTGGAAGCAGCCTTCGCCAAGTGATACTATTGAAAGCACGTGTTACTATTGATGCATAAATACACCCTTTGGGTTGATTTGAGGAATAAGAGGTACAAGGTATGAAACGTTCATGGCAGTTGCCGGCGGGCCCTAAAGCGTTGTGCGGGCCTATGTGTGGGGCGGCGCTTTTTTTCTTTCTCCTTACAGCACCGGTTTTTGCGGAGAGTAAAATAGACTTGAGTCGTTTGGACGAAGGCAAGTATGTCTGTACGTACAAGGAACACTATCACGACGGCGTGGGGGAGAGTGTCTTAACCATTGAGAAAAGCCAGCAAGGCTACCTGGCAATTTGGGACGGAATACACGATACTAGCAAAGTATATACAGATACCAACTTCAATACCCGGCGGATTGAATATACCAGTACGGATAGCAACTTAACTGTGGTCCGAGATGGACAAACGCTGAACGTTCAGGGCCGCGATGATGGCTCAGAGCTAGATAAAAACCTCGAGCTGGATTCGGAGAACTGGTATCAGGTGCTTCCTTTTTCTCTCATTCCGTTTAGCAAATCCGATCAGAAGAAAATCAAGTTTTCGCTTTTCGATCCCTTCAATCTGAAAGTACGTAATATGCAGATCGAAAAGAAAAAGCAGGAGACTATCACCGTTTTGGGGGAGAGCTATAACGTAGTAAAGCTTGCCATGCGGATGCGAGGAGTGTTTACAGCATTCTGGAAATCAGAGCTGTGGCACATACAGGAGAGCGGCATTCAGGCCAAGTATGAGGGGCTGAATGTTGTTCCCAAGCTATACAAATCGAAAATATATCTCAAGACGATAGAGTTTTATCCACATTGATACCGGATCGAATTGTGTTGTGCCTTATTATTCACTATGGTAGTATCGATTTTATAATATGACTATAGCCTTTGTGTTCGAAATATTTTATCCGGTAATAAATGGTATTATCACCGCAAGTCACAACCTGGCCCAAAACCTAATGGCCCACGGGCATCGAGTGATTTACCTGGCCCCGGAATGGGAAAAATCGACCCTGACGGAAGTGGAAGGCATCCCGGTATTTTATGTACCAAGCGTAGATAGCTTCGCCTATCCAGGTATGCGCATGGTTCTACCCTGGAGCCGCCGGGTAAAAATCATTCTAGAACAGGAAGAAGTGGATGTGGTCCACGCTACCGGTCCTTGGCTGCTGAACTATGCGGCCCTCCGCGCAGCCAATAGATTACAGATTGGCTCAGTACAGACATTTCATACCATGCTGCAAGAACGGGAATATGTTCGCTACTTCACGCATACGACCTTGCTGGTTCCTTTGGTACAAATGATAGCCTGGCATTACTTCAAGCTGTATATGCGTCGCAGTGATGCAATAACCGCACCCAGTCATTACGTAAGCCGAGTCCTACAGTCTCACTACCCTAATTCACCGGTGTATCACATACCCAATGGAATAGATATCAATAAATTTGGCCACGGCGGCAGTTTCGAGGAAATATGCCGGCGTTACCCGATGTACAATGAGAAAACGTTTATTTTCATTGGCCGTTTGGGCGAAGAAAAATCGGTAAAGTTCCTGATAGATGCCTTTTATATAGCGGCACAAAAGGATAGTGAGCTACGCTTATTGCTTATTGGCGATGGTCCCAGCAGAGAAGATTATAAACGGCAGGTAAAAAAACTTCACCTTAGCAAAACGGTGTTTTTCTTAGGGCGCCTGAGCCCCCAGGAGTTGCATACCAGCGGTCTTATGCAGAATGCGTGCGGCAACGTGACGGCCAGTACCACCGAGAGTTTCGGGATGACGATCGTAGAAGCCATGGCTGCTAAGACCCCGTCGATCGTTCCCGATGTTCCCGGGGTTGCCGAAATTACTGAACGAACGGGTCTTATCTTTCACAAGCAAGATATGCACGACTTAGCCGATAAGATTCTGTTACTTGCTCACGACAAGGAACTCCGCCGGACCTTGTCCGAAGAATGCGCTCGGCATTCAAAATTCTTTGAAGGTTCTTCAATAGCCCAACAGTTTGAAGAGCTGTACGAAATGGTTCTGCAGCAAAAAGGGTATACCTCCACAGCGGAGTAGAGATCAGAATCGAAGCACCGTAGAGCCTCCCACGAGCTCAATACAATACGTGGTTTGCGTTTCTCCCGTCCGGAGTGTACAATTTACGTGATGAAGTATCCATGTGTGCTGATGCTTTTTGTTGTACTCCTGTTCAGCGCACCGCTCAGTGCTCAAAATCCCGACCAATACCGGCTCGGGAGTCCGGAGGTATCGGCTCTGGACAGTTTTTTTATCGAACTCGGCCTTGCCCCGCCTTTCTATTCGCGGCCTTATTCCCACCATCAGTATGCATATTACCTCGAGCAAATCGAAGCCCACAAAGGTGCTTTATCAGCAGACAGCAGGGCCGAGCTTGCTGAGCTGCTCGAAACACACAGCCACACACACAAGCACACACACAGCCCACCACAGGGGAACGGCACGTTTTTCCGTCCGATTTTCGACCTTGGCGCGGGACTGAAATATCAAAGCAAAGAGATTCCGGATTTTAAGGAGTACCTCTATTACAGAAACTCCCTTCGGTATCCGCCGCTTCTGAAGCTCGGTTTTGTCGCCGCTTATCCGTACGCAGCAATTCATCTGGAATACGACCTGAGGGAAGACTTCTTCGTGACATGGCGGGAAAACGATTACTCCACACTGCCCACCGGCGATCTTTTTGTGCAAGAGTTCGACTTCAACTTTCCCACCAGAAGCTATGTAAAGCTGGGCAATCTCCACGTCGATTTTCTGGCCGGGCGTGAACAGATGAAGTGGGGCCCCGGCCGCCGGAGTTCCCTGGTTGTGTCCGACAGTCCTCCGTACTACGATATGCTGCAGCTCACCTATTTTTCGCCCACCTTCAAGGCCAGTTTCTTCTTCGCCGCTTTGGAGAGTTATCTCACGAATGAAGAGCGCAATATTCAGGATACCTACAAGGACGAAGGATTCGTAACCTTTCCAAAAGACGCCGACAGCCAGCGTAAGTCCTTGACCGGACATCGTTTCGAGTTCCGCTTGGGAGAAAACCTGCTCCTTGGCATAAGCGACGTACTTCTGATAGGGGGACGCAGTCCCGAGCTAACTGATATCGGCCCGCTCATGTTTTTACACAATGTCTACGGGGAAAACTACAGCAATGTAATGTTGGGCTTGGATGTTACCTACGTACCGCTGCCGGGGATGAGAGTATATGGGGAACTCGGGATCGACGACATTCAAAATCCCTGGGAAGCAGGGTCGAGCATCCCGAGCGGTCTCGGATATCAGGCCGGAGGGGAGGTCTTGAATCTGCCTGTTCCCCGGAAACCGAGCCTTTACTTCGAATGGACCCGTATTTCCCCCTGGATGTACAACCGCTGGCAACCCTATCTGATCTTTACCTCCCGGAGGAAGTTGGCATCCTTTCCCGATTACACGCACTACGCCTCGTATCTCGATTTTCCCACCGGTTACTTCCTCGGAGGAGATGTGCAGAGCTTCTATTTCGAACTCGCCTGGACGGAGCTGGGCCGCTGGAATATGTCGGTCAGTTACGAACTACGGCAAAAGGGTGAGATCTATCTGAATCCTCTCGATCCCGAAAGTCAATTCGAAAACTACACCACCACAGAAAACTCCACGCCGACGGGCACTGTGCTCACCTCCCATATTCTCAAAACCACCGGAAAAATGACGATCACGCCAAATATCTCGCTGGTCGGGGAAATCTCCACCGGCTACGAGCTCAACCGGGAGCATACTGCGGGCAACCATGGTTTTTACTTCGTGGGAATGGTGAGCATGGAGATCTCCCTGCTCGATTAGAGCACTATGAGATCGAAGATGCTGAGCGTACGCGTGTTCACTCCTTGTTCGTCAGCCATCATGGGTCTTCTAATTCCTTTTCGGCTACCGCCCGGTATATAAAAGTACCAAAAAAAAACCGCCCCCGGGACCAAAGCACGCAAGCGGAGGACCCGGCATGCGCCGGGGCGGGGACCGAAGACAGCCGGATCCAACGTTATTCGAGCTCGGGCGGATTATTGTACGGGACGGGAAGATCGGGCAGCTCGGGCCGCCGTCCCCGCTGCAGCCGCAGCTCGAGCAAGCGGGGAAACACGAACTCCCGGTAGAGCCAGCTGTAGATCGCCTCGACGCGACCGGTAAAGGCCGGCTCGAGCCGCCCGGCAAACAGTCCGAAGAAGGTGAAGACCTTCGCCCCGCCGATGCCGTGAAAGAAGAGCTCCCCTTCCCGGGCTTCGACATACAGGCCGACATACATATTCTCCGGCCGCACCGCCCGAAAAATGGAATAGCGCAGCGCCGTTTTGTTCCAGTGACTGTAGATGAGCGAAGAGTCTGACAGGCGAAAGCGGTAGTTGGCGGTGTAGGGGGAGAAGGGAAGCAGCTGCTGCCGGGCGACAATCTCCTCCGAGCCGTCGGCATTGATCGGAAAAGCGGTGATCTTCACCTCCTCAAAGAGGGGCGACCACCCTTCGTGACGCCGGGAGTAGTAGGGTATCTCCTCAAAGCGGCTCACATCCATGAGAAACCACTTCACCCGCTCCAGTGTCTGCCTCTCCGTTCCGGGCTCCACCGGCATGGTGAAAAAGGCTTCCGCCAGGAAGTTTGGATCAAGCCGCCGCACCTGCCGGAGGAGGCGAGCGGTCCGCCCGTTGTGCGCTCGCAGGCTGATCTCCTCCAGGCCGTCGAGGACTTTCACCACCGGCTTGTGAGAGGCGAGCCTTTCCTGTTCAGCTCTGGAAATATCCTCCAGGGGATACACCTGTGACTCTGCTGCCGGCAGCATCGACTGCAGCAGCGTCCCCATGATCACCACAGCCGCCCATTTAACGGCCGCCTGAAAGACATGGAGTCTGTGCCCGCTCAACGCTGTTATCCTCTCCATGCAAGCTGCCCGCCGGGACCTGTATTGTGACATGTATTCTGGCAGTTAATAGAGATCAAATCGCAGGCCCAGCGCCGTCTCCAGGTCGAATCCGCGA
>CAYFUX010000032.1:0-7860 GCA_964346455.1 uncultured Spirochaetaceae bacterium | reverse complement strand
CAGTTAATAGAGATCAAATCGCAGGCCCAGCGCCGTCTCCAGGTCGAATCCGCGAGCCCCCGCCTTGTGCCCCACATTCCAGCGGTTGCGGTAGTAGAGGTCGCCCTGCACCGCAAGACGCTCGGTAAGCAGGTATTCGCCGCTCAGATGAAACAGCAGGGAGTACTCCACCGTACCGGAGGGAAACCCGTCGCTGAAGGCTTCGGCAAGGGCGGCATCGGTGGGCTTGGTCTGCCAGTCCACCTCACCCTTCTCCAGGAAACTGCAGGAGAGAGCGCCGGTATAGCGGCCGGGGCGCTCATACTGCAGCGTCAGGCTGTAGGAGCGCGCGTCGGGGCCCTGGGAGAAGCCGAGAGGCTGGACGATGTACTCAAACTGGTTGGTTACCAGGGAGGCGTAGCGCCGGACATTGTAGAGGCGGGCATCGTTACTGTTCTTGGTAAGGAGGTACATGAAGGGGGCGGTGGAGACAAACTCGGCATAGCCGGTGAAAAAACCCCGCCCCGCAGGGAGGGTCCAGTCGGTGCCAAAGAGCCAGCCAAAGAGGTTCTTCTCGCCCGAACCTTTAGCCGCCTCGTAGGAGGTGAGAAACTCGTCCACCGCGGCTTGACCGTAGAGGCCCCAGCCGGCCATCGGCCGCCACTCGATTTCCAGAGCCATGATGGAGTTGCCCTGTGCGCTCTCGTGCCAGTTGTGGAAGGGAAAAAAGAGATTGAGGTACTGCACCGGCTGCAGCGCGCGGTCGTTGTCGTCGGCGGCCAGCATCAGCCCTTCGGTAAGGCTGAGGTTGAGCCGGTTCCAAAACACCGCCTCCAGGCGGTGGGCCAAAAATAGCCGGGAGGTAACTTCGCTGTCGGCGGTGACAGGGTCGGCGGAATAATCAAAGGCAAACTGCCCGGGCTGGGCGTAGATCCCGGAGTAGGAAAAGGAGGAGGAGAAGAGGCGGAAGTTCAGCGCCTCCAGATAATCGCTTTCGTCGGACAGAAGCAGATTCTCTCCCAGACCGTTACCCCAGCTGTGCCGGTCACGGCCCAACTGCAGGAACCACCACTGTCCGCCGGCGGAGGCAAAGGAACGCAGGGGCATGTTCATGTCCAGCTTGGGATCGCCGAGTTCCGCCCAGTTGCTGTAGTTACTCTCCCCGTAGCTGCCGCGGCTTGCGTGACGCTCCTCCAGGAGTTCGAAATCCCCCAAAATATAGAAATGTTCGCCGTACATGAACTCTATGGGCAGGACGAACTGCGGAAGCCGCTCCCGATATCCGTGCAGCCACTGCTCCTCTTCGCCGGCGGGCCCGCGATCACCACCGCGCAGCGCATAGAAGCTTTCCGCATTGACCCGGGGGTTTGTATCGAAGCTAAAGTGACGCTCCTCGTACAAGGGCTCCCTATTCAGCTCCGCCCGGATGCGCTCGGCTAGGTCGGCAGTCGCGGCCCCCCGCACGGGGACCTGCTCCAGCAGCGCCCGCGCCTGGCCGGAGGACCACGGCCGGGCGGTGTGCGGCGCGGTCATGCCGGCCCGGGAGTAGAGCATCTCCATGTAGGAATACACCTTCGAGTCCAGCGGGATCATTCGCCCGGCATTCTGAACATCGACGTCCTGCATCCCGGCGTTCTGCGCCCCGGCGGGTAGCACAGCGAGGGTCGCCAGCAGAGCGATACAAAAAAGCGTGCTGATACGGTGTCGGCAGTGCATCCTGTTCTCTCCTGCGGGCCCACAGCGGGTTTCTGGGGATTCGACTTATTCGAGGCCCAGGGTGTAGCTGCCACCCAGGCTCAGCATGTAGAGGGGGCGGTGGCGGCCCGGCTGAGGCTCAAAAAAATCGCCGTTGCCGTCGGTGGCGGCGACCCGCTGCGACTGATTCCAGACAAAGCCCAGCATGGCGGAGGCGGTGAGCGTCCAGGGGCCAAAGCTGCGGCGGCCGGAGACGCTCGCCTTTACCTCGTGCTCCAGCACCTCCCCGTCGAGCAGTTTCGTGCTGGGGCCGGGGATATCGTACCAGGTATCTTCATCGAACCACGGATTATTGGGCGACTGCGCCCCGGTGACCACGTATTCCACAGCACCGCTTAACTCAGCTCCCAAGGCCTCGCCGGCGTAATCGGCGAGGACGGCCAGGTTGTTCTCCCCGTTGCGGTAGCCGATGGCGTTCTCCTCCGGGCTGATCGACCGCTTATCACCGCTGAGGGTGTAATAGGCGGCCGGATAGTAGGTGTACTCGTATTCGGTGTCGCTGCCGCCACCGCCGCCGTAGGCCTGAAAGGTGTATTTGGTGGATCCGCCGTGGTAGAGGCCGAATCGGCCCAACCGGCTGTGCCGCCGGCCGCCGAGCTGCCAGGCAATTTTCTTCGGATTGTCCAGGTAAGTGGCAAAGTCGTCGACCAGCAGCTGCGCAAAGAGCTGGCCGCGGGAGCCGGAGTATTCGCCAAACAGGCCGACAATATAGTTGTCGTTCCCCTGCTGCCCCCACGGGTTGCCTCCGGTTTTATTGGCATACTGGGTGTAGAACTGCGGGATGGGGCTTAAAAAATATTCCGGATCAAAGGGAACGCCGGTATAGATCGCCGCCTCCTGCACGCCAAAGCGGATGCCCCTCGGGAGGTCGATACCAAAGGTCTTTAGGTTTGCCCCGCGATCGGGATAGCCGTAGCGGGAATCGTAATTCAGCACGATCCCGCGGGAGCTGTAGAAGAAATAGGAGTGGGCGTAATCGAGCTCCACAATCATCGGCGGGTACTCCTGCGGGGAGACGAACAGCGAATACGGGCTGTCCAGTACATCCTCAAAGGCGAGTCTGCCGGTACGCAGCTCGAGTCTGCCGGCATCCTCCCGCTCCCCAAAGTGCACGCCGATCCCGCCTTCATTGATGAAGGGATACATGAAATCTATCTCATCATCAAACGACGCATAGCGGTTGTCAAATATCATGGACATATCAGTCGCCAGGAAGAAGTACTCGTGGCGATAGTCGATCCGAATATTCGCCTCCGCGCCGCTGAGCTCTTCGTTGATGTACGCACGGCCCCCGGCGGTGGCAAGAAAGCTGTGCTCCCGAGTATCTTCCGCAGTGCCCGTCGTCTCTGCGCCCAGTCCCGTGAGAGAGCCGAGCAGCAGAAGAGATGCCGCTGCGCACAGCAACTTAGCGGAGCGAATGGTCATAGTACCTTCTCCTCTCAATAGTGTCCTTTACCGTACGGGCAGTTAATCCCACCGTGACTCTCGCTTCATGCGTCGCACTGCGGGCTTCAGGAGCGCGAGCAGCCCGCGAAAGGCCCCTAGCGCGTGACTGGCATGCAACACCAGATAGGCAATAAAGACGTAGCCGGGATGGCTCTGGCCCTTTTTCACCGGCCGTAGGATGAGCAGCGAAACATAGAGCGCCAGCAACACCGCAAGCGGCACGGCAAATGCGCCGTGCAGCAAGGTCAGCAGCAAAAGCAACAGGAGAAGAGAGAAAAACAGCAGCGGAAAGAAGTTGCGCAGGCTAAGAGAGCGGAGGTTGTTGGTGAAATAGGCCACCAGGACATTCCACCTGCCGTTAGTCACGTACTTGCGCGCGAGGTCCCGGTAGTTCTCCCGGGCGTAGTAGGTGATAGGATGGTCCGGCAGAAGCAGGATATTCCCGCCGCTGCGGCGGATGCGCTTGTTCAGCTCTATATCCTGACTCTTCGTCAGGCGCTCGTCATAGAGCCCTACCCGGTCAAATATCTCCCGCCGGTAGCAGCCAAAGGGGACGGTGTCCACCTCCTTCACCTCGCTGGTGCCGATTCTAAAGTAGGAGTTGCCCACCCCCAGCTTGTCGGAGAGGACGAAGGCAATGGCCCTGCCGACGCTGCTGCCGCTCTTTGCGCGGGTGATAATCCGGGTTCCCACGTTGTCCGCCCCGTAGTGTTCGAGGCTCTCGATCACGTAGGAGAAGTAGCCGGGGTCGTATTCGGCATGAGCGTCCACACGGATGATGATATCCCCGGACGCTTCCCGGATGCCGATGTTCATGGCATAGGGCACCGTCTCGCTCTCGTTGTGCAGCAGCTTGACCCGGCTTTCGTGCGCCTGCCAGGCGCGCACCTTCTCCGGTGTGCGGTCGCTGCTGTTGCCGTCCACCACCAGGAGCTCGTAGTCGTAGCCGGCAAGGTCGGACTCGAGGATGCTTCGAATCGCTCCGTCTATGTAGTCCTCTTCGTTTTTGCAGGGGAGGATGACTGTTACCCTCGCACTCACTATTCACTCCCTAATCGCTCAAAAAGGCTCGTCGCTATATTCCTGCTGCAGTTTGTAGCATATCGATCTCAGTACTGCATATAGTTTGAATGTCGAAGGAGTTCACCGCCCGTACATACGCATTCTCACTAATCCGTCTGAGCTCTGCATGGTTCTCATACAGATACCGCAGTGTACGCTGTATATCTCCGGTATCCGCACCGTCTACCACGTAGCCCGTCTCTCCGTGTTCAATCGCGTCCGCCATCCCTCCGGTGTTGCCGCCCAGTGAAGGGGTGCCGCAGGCCGCCGCCTCTATAAAGACGATCCCGAAACCTTCCACGTTGCCTTCCTGCTCCAGGTACATGCTCGGCATGACAAAGAGGTCCGCGGCGGTATAGTAGGTCGAAAGCGCAGCATCTTCGATAAAGCCGGCGTAACGCACGTGCTCTTCCAGCCCATGCCGGTGAATAAAATTTTCAATGGCCTCCAACTCAGGACCTTTCCCGCCAAATACGTACTTCAGTCTCCCGTAATGCTCTTCGTCCTCATTCAAAAGCGAGCGCATCGCCTCCAGGACTTTCACATGCCCCTTCCGCTTGTCGAGCCGGGAGACGGTAAACAGGCAAAAATCCTCCGGCGCTATATCCAGCTCTTTTCTAAGCTCCGCAACCTGCGCCTCCTCAGCGGGGTAAAAGACACGGGTATCTACCCCGTTGTGGACCACTCGGATCCGCTCGGGCTGCACTCCGATACTCTCCAGCTCCCCCCGGGTAAAACCGCTCACCGCAAACACGTAGCGGCTGCCGTTGTACACCTTCCTCAAGAGATGGTGCACGGAGGAGTGTTTGAAACGTACAAACTCGTTGCCGTGGGCCATTACCACATAGGGGATACCCGTGAGCTTTGATAGTATATAGCAGACAAATCCGATATAGGTCCCGCTCATACAGTAGAGCAGCTCAGGTTTAGAATTCCGCTTCAATAGCACCCGCAAAAGCTGCAGAAACAAAATCGCCGTTTTGAGGAGATTTTTCCTCACCGGCAGGCTGTAGACGTCGCCGGCAGGGTCGGACGAGCCTACCGGGGCGATCAGCGTGACAGAGTGGCCGAGCCGGCGGAACGCCTCGTACTTGTCCTTGGCCAACTGCCCGATTCCCCCTATGAGACGGGGCGGATACTCAAAAGAGATCATCACCATGTTCATATCGAATTACCGTTTTGCCGCCCTAATATAGAGCTCTTCCGTCCGCCTGCCAAGCGCCTCGAGGGAAAAGTCGCGCTCCGCCGCCCTCCGGCCCTGCACTATCTTGTGTTTTAGCTCCTCGAAAGGATGAGAGAAGAGCCTCTCCAGCGCCTCCTGCATACTCGCTTCGGAATACGGGTCAAACAGGAAGTCCTCATAGCCGCAGAGCCGGGCCAAGTGGCCTACATCGGCAACATCTGAAGCGGTCCAGGGAATTCCCAGCGCCATCGCCTCTAACAGTACGTTTGGCAGGCCCTCGGAGATGGACGGAAGGGCGATGAGATCCATCTGCCGGTAGTACGAAAGCACATCCTCGCTCCACGGCACGATGGAAATCTTTTCCTCGAGGCCGTGCTCCTCTACCCAGCGCAAGAGGCGTTCGTAGTACTCGCGGTCCTCTAGAGTGCCCAGCAGCAGGAAGGAGAAATCGAAGGAGGGCTGCCGGCGGCGGTGCCACCGGTAAAAGGCCTCCAGAAAGGAGAGCTGATTCTTGCTGGTGCTAATGCGTCCGATCAGGCCGATAGTAAGCTGCGCGGCGTCCAGCTCTCCTTTTTCCATAAAAGGGAAGCGATCGATATCGATGCCGTTTCTGAGCACCGCCAGCTTCCTCTCCGGAAGCCGGTACTCTGTGTGCAATGTCTTTCGGATTTCCTCCGCGTTGGTGAGCACGATGCGGCTGAGCGGCCCCCACAACCGGATGAAACGGAAGGCCCAGCGGCGGTTGGTCCGCACCGATGCAATATGCCGGGCTGCAGAAAGCCGCGCGACAAGCGCGGCAACCAGATTCTCATAGGGTCCGTAGGTGTGAATGACGGTAATCCGCTCCTGCCGTACAAAGCGCAGCACCCGCAGGAGAAAGGGCAGGAGAGCGAAAAATTTGCGGGGGCTTCTCGAAAAATAGCGGCGCCAGGGCAGGTAGCGGTACTCGGCGCCGCTGACATTCTCCCGGTTGTGCGGGTTGAAGTAGATGAAGAAGGCGCGCCATCCGCGCTTCTCAAGCTCCCGCTTTGTGTAGTGGATCTGACGCTCAACGCCGCCGTGAAAGACGCTGTTGTTGAGAAACAAAACCCGCCGTCGCTCCCGCGGCAAGGGGGACTCAGGCTTTGATGACATTCGCCTCGTCCCGGTCGTAGCGTCCGCGGGTGTCGACAATCATCGGAGCGTTTTTCAGGATCATCTCGTAATCAAAGTCGTCGTGGTCAGTGGCGATTATTACCGCATCAAAGGTACGCAGGCGCTCCTCGGTGAGCTCTATGCTCTCTAGATCAAAATCGTACTTGCGCATCTTCGGGAAATGCGGAATATACGGGTCGCTGTACTGCACTTCGCCGCCGCGCCGGGTGAGGAGGGACATAATCTCCACCGCCGGCGACTCGCGCATGTCATCGATGTTCTTCTTGTAGCTTATCCCCAGTACCAGAATTGAACTGCCGTTGACCGGCTTCCTGTGGGCATTGAGTCCTTCCGCCGTTTTATCCACCACCCACTCCGGCATGGAGCGGTTGATCTCCCCGGCGAGTTCGATAAAGCGGGTGTTGATTCCGTACTCTTTCGCCTTCCAGGTGAGGTAGAAGGGGTCGATCGGGATACAGTGCCCGCCCAGGCCCGGGCCGGGATAGTAAGGGACAAAACCAAAAGGCTTCGTGGCTGCCGCCTCGATCACCTCATTGATGTCAATTCCCATGCGGTCGGCCACCATTTTCATCTCGTTGACAAGGCCGATATTCACCGCCCGGTGAATGTTCTCCAGGAGCTTGGTCATCTCTGCGATGCGGGTGGATTTCACCGGCACCACCTCGTCGATAATGCTGCCATAGAGGGCCTTACCCACCTCCAGGCAGTTCTCGGTCACCCCTCCGCAGACCTTCGGGATGGTTTTTGTATTGTAGAGCTTATTCCCGGGGTCCTCCCGCTCGGGAGAGTAGAGGACGAAGTAGTCTTTTCCGGCAGTAAAGCCCTTCTGCTCAACCGGAGCGAGCAGTTCCTCTTCGGTAGTACCTGGATAACTCGTACTCTCCAGGGAAATCACCTGTCCACTGCGCATGTGGGGTGAAACCGCCTCCATCGTACTTCGGATAAACTGCAAATCCGGCTCCCAGTATTCGTTTAAGGGGGTGGGCACGCAGATAATAATGGCATCCATCTCCTGTATGCGGGAGAAATCGGTGGTGGCCTGCATACCGTTCTCGAGCGCCTGCCGTACATTCTCGTGCGGAATATGCTTGAAGTAGCTCTCTCCCTTATACAGCTTCCTTACCTTCTCTTCGTCTATGTCGAATCCGAGAGTGGAATAGTGCTCCTGCGCAAATCGCAGCATCAAAGGAAGGCCGACGTAGCCGAGGCCGATTATGCCTATACGGACACTCTTGTCTTCAATTTTTCCAAGTAGCTTCTCTTTCATTGTTGTTATCCTT
>CAYFUX010000031.1:0-38845 GCA_964346455.1 uncultured Spirochaetaceae bacterium | reverse complement strand
CCTAATAGCTGTAGCTCGCCGAGAGCGAGAGGCTGCGGCCCGGGGCGGGGTAGTAGGCACTTGTACCGCTCATAGTGCTGTAATAGACCAACGGAGCATAGACCTTGTCAAATAGATTTTCCGCTTCCAGAGTGAACTCAAGTTCGCCATTATCGAAGGTGAGCGTCCAGGAAGCCCGGAAATCCAAGACCATGTAAGGGGCGATACGTTTTTCCGTATTGTCCTTGTCCCCGCCCTGCCAGGCACTACCGGCAGCTTCGATTGATGGAGTTACCAAGATATCCGTTAGCAACGAGAAATCCGCCGATACCTGTCCGCTGTGTCGGGGCACCAAGGGGATTTCACTTCCCTCGTTTGGTCCTTCGATGAAGGTGGCATACACATAACTGTAGCCGCCTGAGAGGGTCATCCAATCTACCGGTCTGAAAGACAGCTCTGCATCGCCACCAATACGTCGGGTAGCTTTCAGGTTCTCATTCGTAAAAGTTGCCGTGTTATAAGCGATCTCGTTGTCCATCTCCGTGAGATAGGCGCCCGCTTTCACTTCCAGGAGTTTATGTACCGAATAGGCGGTATTCATTTCCACGTTCCAGCCAGTCTCGGCCTCGAGATCGGTGTAGAAGGTATCGGTTCCGAAGCCGTAGACTGATACCTGTTCATCAGTGAAGGGATAACGGAAGAGGGTGCCGCCACGTAAAGCCACCTTAGTCTCCCTCATCGGATTCCAGGTTAGTCCTCCATCGTAGACCAAGGCTTGGTGGGACTTGCTATCATCCACGCCAGTGGAGGAGTGTCCCTCGATCATTGCTGCATCGTAGCGAGTGCCTGCATCAATGCGCAGCCTCTCGGCAGCTTCGACTTTACCCCGCAGATAAGCACCGCCGGAGCACTTGTATACAGTAAACCGATGAGAAAAGAGGCTACGCTCCTCGTCATTGTAAACCGAGGATTTGAGCTGCATCGCTTCGCCTTCTATTCCTGTTATTAACCTCCAGGGCACATCGGCATACGGGTCAGTAAGAACCGCTTTCATTCCGCCTTCACCTATGTGGTACGCCTTGTCAGTAAAGGTGGAAGGAGTAAATGACGGCATATCCGTCTCCCGCCACTGGTAGCGATAGACGCCGTCCGTGGAGAGGGTCACCATATCGCTCGGCAGCCACTCGAGACTTATGCGAGATTGCAGCTCATTCATCCGGTCCTCATCGTTTTGATTCACCGCCTGCGAGGGATCATTATCGTACTCGCTCTCGGTGAGCCCCCCGGGTAGTTGATAGATATTGCGGGCGTAGCTCAGATCGAACTCCGTACGAAACAGCGCACTCACATCCATTCCCCCAGATATCAGGGCGTTAAGCTGCTGATTTTCTGTCCGCTCCCGGTAGCCGCCTCCAGTACGGTGTTGGATATCAAGAGCAAGATCGAAAGGATCAGAAGCAAAACTCAACCGTGCCTGCTCCCCGTAATTCACTGCCGAATCATACGTATCCGATAGCGTAGAGCTTACCTCTGCAGAAGTGGATAGCAGAAAAGAATCCTGTGGATCTCTGGTGACAATGTTGATCACCCCGGCGATTGCACCTCCTCCATAGAGAACACCGTGACCTCCCCGGGCCACTTCGATCCGTTCGATTGAATCCAAGGGTACGGTAAACCAGTTACGAGGCTGCATGTCGGGGTAGCCTATACTGCGACCGTCCACCAGCACCTTCATGCGGCCAAAACCATTCTCACCGAATCCCCTTGCCGCCACTTTAGCGCTATGTGGCCCCGTGTACGAGGTAAAACTTAGCCCCGCCAACTCCGACAGTACCTCCACCAGATCGGTGCGGCCCATTTGGGCAATCTCTTCGGCAGTGATAACGGTGGTAAAGGAAGAGGACTCCAGCTCCTCCTCCTCGGCGCCGGAGGCGGTGATGATGACTTCGGCATCTCCGGCTGAACCGGAAGAGTCCGAGCTCGAATCCTTGGCGGCAAGAGGGACTGCACCCAGAAGTGCCGCGCAGACTCCCAGGACAATAAAATGGGTGTGAAATTTCATGAACGCTCCTTCAGAAGCGAAGTTATAGCGTTCTCCTTGTACACGTAAGGAATAGATCAAGAGGGCATGAAGGGTTCACATGCGCTCCATTCCCTGTGCGTGAGAGAACGGAACGCGCACAACGTGCGCGTTTCGGAAAAGAATCGTCTTCTGGCTTACAGCACATCGCGGCATTCCTTCCCGACCCGCCTGCATTCCGCAGATCAGTGGTTCACTGCCGCGCACAGCTGCTCACAGCGGCACGCCCGCATCCGAATTTCACGGATTTCCGTTATCCTTTTCCGCCGACCTTACGGCCGGATAGATGATTATAACAAATATAGATGAGTTTGCAAGACACAAAAAGCCGCCCATAATGGACGGCTTCTTCCTTACCTATAGTAAGGTAACCAAAATACTGTCGGACTTCTTAGTCGGCCGGGGAAAACTCATCCTTCGATGCACCGCAGAGAGGGCATACCCAATCATCGGGAAGGTCCTCGAAAGCGGTTCCCGCTTCCACTCCATTATCGGGATCGCCCTCTTCCGGATCATAGATGTAACCACATACATTACATACGTATTTCTGCATTTTTGCTCTCCTTACAAAATATTTTTCAGGAGCGGGTTTATGATCTACCGCTCCATTCGCTATTCATGGGATTTCTGAGCTCCTGCCGGCGCGGCGTATTACAGTTCGCCCCGCCACAGGCCATGAACATTACAAAACTCACGAGCGCTCACTTTACTGGCTTCGATACAAAACTCGGCCACAGGATCGTCTCCGGGATTGAGAAACTGCCGGTAAGATACTCCATCGGCTACAAGTTCGATCCATTCAATATAGTGTTCGTCCTTCATCGGATGCAAAGTGCTCCCTACGGTTACTTTGTACCCCTTGGAAGTCTTTTCGATAACCGGAACATGTTTCTCCGTAGAGGAGTCGGCGGTTTTCTCCTCGTAGAACTTCATATTTTCCCCGCAGCACACTAAATCACCGCCGCCTTCGTGAAGAACATCCACAATGTTACCACAAATCTCACATTTGTAAATTCCATGTAATTGAGCCATAATTCCTCCTTATTTAGAACCTAACGCTCAACGTTTGCACCGCCGTCCGGCGTACCCCGGCGGCGGGAAACGCAAGGCCATACTAGGCCGTTTCAGTATGCATGATAGTAAAGCGGGAAGGAAAAAGCAAACGCCAAAAGGGGTTTTTTCCGGTATTACTCCACGGCTATTACTGCCCTGGGGAGGGATTATATATTTTCGCCAGCTGGTTGAGTTTCTCCCGCATCATCTTTCGATACCAGTCCGGCTCCAGTACTTCTACCGCGGTTCCGCACTGGACCAAGCGCAAAAAGAGCTCGATTGAATTCTCCACCCACACGTGGCATATGAACTCGCCGCGCTCCTCTTCCTCCTCCATCTCGAGATCCGTGTAATACAAGTAACTCAAGACATTGAGCACCGATTTTTCGCTCAGACGCAGTTTGAGGGGAACAAGGTCCTCACTGGCCATCGGTACGGTACCATCGAACCGTCGAAAAGCCCGCAAATTATCCGGAATCGTATAGGTTTCGTCCAGGATCCAGGCTTCTTGAATGTTGCGAATATCGATCGTCTCCATTTCTGAGGTGTGCCGCAGCCGCCCGGTTACGCTAATCGGCCGCCGCCCATTTGCCTGCTCAGTAAAACCGATGAAATAGGGGGCAAACTCCGTTTCATACTCCTTGCCGGTCTCCTCGTCGATATGGCGAATTCGCACGATTTTCCCTGAAACCCAGGAGTCGGTGAGGGTCTCCAAGACTCTGATATACTGCGGATCCTGCTTTTGGGCCCCGACTTCGATAGACTCGGCCACCGCGTTGATGTTTTCGCTCATCGTCGGAGCATAATGCCGGAGGTTCTCGGCGAGCTTCCGGAGGCCTGAGGACATGTGCGGGTTATGGTATTCGCTGTGTCGTGCAAGAAGCTCCGCCGAGAGATGAAAGGCCAAGCTCTCGTATACCGATAGCTTCATCATGTTCATCGACTCATCGGTGGAAATACCGATGGTGTAATCATCCTCCCACACATCCACCTTTTTCTGCAGTTCTTCCACATACCGTCCGATTGTTGAACGGTGCACTCCGAGCCTGCGCGCAATCTCCGCCCGGCGCATCCCCTCGGGATGTGATAGCAGGAGAAGTTCAAGCTGCATAAGTCGTTCGCTTTTTCCCATAGGTGCACTATTTTAAAGAGAAATCGCTCAAAACACAAGAAACCTTTTTTCTTGAGCAGTACAAATAAAAAAACGTTGCCCAATGCCCAACAACCAGGCGAATTCTCCTGCCCGGGCCCATTACGCTTTCCATTTTTCGATTCCGGCGTTATTCTACTAGAGTAAAACGAGGTGATTTCATAGGCCCGGACATGCTCAAAAATCTTTGATTTTTGAGCGTGCCTCCGTTGTGAAAGTATTTCAGGTATCTTCTTCTCTCAGGGGAGCGGCGGATGCAGCATATTCCCACATTCTTTTTACAAACCAGCAGTCTGCAGCTGTTTGTCGACAAAGTCTCTTCCGGGTTCGGAGTCACCCCGCTGCAGGCTGTTGCGGCCGGGATGGTACTCCTCTGCTTTTTGGCGGTATTAATCTGGTACAACCGCAGAGAAAAGCGGCTCGAAGAACAGCGGCATTACCGCAGAGCGGAGGAACTCTTCCGTACACGCTGCCAATCACGGGGGCTCACTGCCTCTGATGAGGAACTGGTCGCGGCGATGAGCCGCTATCTCTCCCCTCCTCTTCATAAGGCCGATATTCTCACCAGCCCACGCCTCTTCGAACGCTGTGCCCGGAGACTCCGTGAGGGGGAGCACATATCGGAAGAACGCCTGGCGACGCTGCGTCAGAAACTCGGTTTGCGACCCGCAGCTCCTGAAGAGATACCCGGCGCCACATGGGAGCTTCCCGAATCACTCCCGCTGCAGCTTTTCTACCGCGGGAGTTCATTTCGCGGAGAGATAGCCGAACCTCCCGCCAACCGGCTCAAAATCCGTATTTCCCCAGGGAATACCTCCGGCAATGGGAGCTCTCTCCCCCCGTTAGGAGGAGAGGTGAAGGTGTTTTTTCACCTTCCTTCGGGGATTTACTCCTTTAGCACCCGCATCCTCGACAGCTCTCGCATCTTCGACACCGGGAACACTATACTCGAACTCCGCCATTCCGATGCCGTCCGGCGTGAACAGCGACGGCAATACTTCCGGAAGAAACTCCGTCTGCCGGTATTTATCATCGCCTCCTCCACGGAGGGGCGTGCCCTTAGCTCCAAGATGTACGATCTCAGCGGCGGAGGGGCAAGTGTGTTGAATCCGCAGAACCGTATCGGAGTGGAAGAAGAAGTCACTCTCTCCTTTTCCCCCTCAGGTTCCCCCTCAGGGGAAAATTTTCAGATCCCCGCTCGGGTAGTGCGGACCTCCCGAAAGGGACGCATTCTCCACCTGGCGTTTACCTCCATTCCAGAAGCAGTACGGGACCGGATTATCGGGTCCCTCCACCAGCGATCCTCATCGAACCCTCCTTCTGCAGACTCAATCCCACCAAAATCGTAACACGACCTTTCACAACCGACTTCTCATACTCCGTATCAACACACGTCAACTCAAGTTAACACAATTTTGCCCAAGTATTTTAAAGAAAAGCTTTGACGGCGCTACAGGACCATCGTACACTGATATCATCAGAAGACCGGATATATAGCGCTATAGCTGATATGGCCGGGAAAGGAGGAGGTAACAGAAGTAAAATCGGATTGTATTAGACTAAAGTGATGAGTGCTGTTCAGCACTGCGGTGTAATTTCAAAATTTACAAAGAAAAGGGGTAAGCAATGGAACTTTTGGAAACAATCGTATCGGCTGCAGGTTCGTTTGCCTGGGGCCCGGTTGTCATTACAATTCTGTTCCTCTCCGGGCTGATTCTCACCATTGGCACTAAGATCGTCCAATACCGCCGGATTGGAAAAGCGTTCAAGTATCTCTTTGCCCGGGATGTTGAGGGTGAGGGAGATATCAATCCTTTCGCATCGCTGATGACCACCCTCTCGGCCACTATCGGCACCGGTAACATTGGCGGTGTCGCCACTGCAATAGCCGCCGGCGGTCCCGGTGCAGTGTTCTGGATGTGGGTCACCGCCGTTTTCGGCGGAGCCATCAAGTTTTCCGAAGCCGCTTTGGCGGTAAAATACCGCACTACCGATGAATATGGTGAAAAAGCCGGCGGTCCTATGTACTACGCCAGCGTCGGTATGCAGGAACGCTACGGCGGAAACTGGAAATGGCTCGGCTTCCTTTTTGCCCTCTTTGCCTTTGTCGCCAGCTTTGGCATCGGAAACATGGTGCAGAGCAACGCAATCGCCGATTCACTTCAGACCTCCACCGGTATTCCTATGTGGATCAGCGGCCTCGTAGTCGCTATTCTCGTCGGCCTCGTCGTTATCGGCGGTATCAAGCGTATTGCCTGGGTCGCAGAACGTATCGTGCCCTTTATGGCCGTTATTTACGTCCTCGGCTCTCTTTGGGTCATTTTTGCCAACATCGAATTCCTGCCCCGCGCATTCGGATGGATTTTCGGAAACGCCTTCAGCGGAAAAGCGGTCGCCGGCGGTTTCCTCGGAGCGGTTGTACGCTTTGGAGTGGCCCGCGGCGTATTTTCCAACGAAGCAGGTCTCGGTAGCGCCCCGATCGCCCACGCGGCAGCCAAAACCAACGATCCTGTGCGCCAAGGCTTGATCGCCTCCCTCGGTTCGTTTCTGGATACCATCGTCGTATGTACCATGACCGCCCTGGTTATCTTTATCTCTCCGGTCATCAAAATCGGCGGCGACGGGATGATGCAGGTACTCAACAATCTAGACGGCGCAGCCTTGACGACCACCGCCTACGATATGGCCCTGCCGTTCTTTGGCCAGTACATCGTCTCTTTCGGACTGCTGCTGTTTGCCTTTACGACGATCCTCACCTGGTACTTTTACGGCTACAAATCGCTGGAGTTCATTACCGGCGCCAAAATTGCAGGTTACTACAAGTACATCTGGGTCGTTCTGGTTTTCGTCGGCTCCACCGTGAGCCTCGATTTTGTATGGAACCTCTCGGACGCCTTCAACGGTTTGATGATTCTTCCCAACCTTGTCGCCCTCGTCGCTCTCAGCGGTGTGGTCTTCAAGATGCTCAAGGACTACGAAGACAAGTACTTCCGCGGTCCCAAGCCGGTCAAGTAGTTCACTACTCGCCTCGAACGGACATGATCATTGTGCGCCGGAACTCACGTTCCGGCGCTTTTTTTAGGCTCGACGGGTGCACACTTAACGGGTGCACCTAACAGGTGTTGCTCTTGACGGTTTTCTTAGCGGTTCACTTACTGGTTTCTTACAACTGCAGAGACAATTTCACGGCTCTCCGGCGGACACCCGCTGAAACGGCTCGTCATTTTCGAAAAGCCACCGCACAGATTCCGCCGGATCGCTGCCGTAGACAAGGCGAATCATCGATTAGGTGGCAGCTCCGTTTGCTGAGGACGAGGCTCGATCTCCAGCACCTCCACGAGCTCTTCGGGCTCTTGCCGGAAGGGGGAGCCTTTTCCTTCGTAGAAGCCGTGGTCCCGAATAAAATGAATATTGATATCGGTGTACGTCACTTCTTTATCCAACTTAAGATTGCGGACGGTGGTGTTGGTTTTGTCATACAAGCCGGGTCCACCAAAGGGGCTGGGTATCTTCCCCCGGACCGTCTCCACCCGGACATCGAAGTGATCGCCGACCTTTATAAATTCACCGAGCCCGTGCAGCCCCTTATCGCGGAAGTACTGCATGCGCTCGGCGATATCCTTGTGGGTGGTACCCAACCGCCCGACGATTCCACCGTCTTCTTCAAGAATGTCCACCAGATTGCGGTGGTCATTTCCCAGAAAACCGTGCAGAGTAAGCACCCCGGCTCGCATATTTTCCTGAATCTTCTGCATCTGTGGTGACTGTTTCATTTCTCCCCCTTAACCGAACTTATCAAAGAAGATACGCTCTTCCGGCACACCCTTGCCGTCGAGCACCTTCAGACAGGCGTCGATCATGCCGGGGCTTCCGCACAGATACGCCTCAGTGTTGTCGCCGGACTCCATATAGCGGTCCACCACGTCGGTGATGAGCCCCGTGTCGCCTTCCCACTCGTCCTCAGGCTCCGGATCGCTGAGAGCGGGAATAAAGGTGAAATTAGGCAGGCGTTTTTCCAAATCGCGCATCTCGTCGACCAAGAACAGATCTTTCTTTGATCGGGCGCCAAAAAAGTAGCGTACCCGCCGGTTTACCCCTTTCTCTTCCATATCCAGGAGAATCGACTTTATGGGGGCCATTCCCGAACCGCCGGCAATGCAGATCATCTCCATATCCGTTTCTCTGCGGTAAAAATCGCCGTACGGCCCGTTAAGAATCATCTCCTCTCCCTCTTGCAGATACTGGTGAACGTAGGTGGTAGCGATACCGTCCGGAACGAGCCGAATCTCGAGCTCCAAATGATTCGTATCGCTCGGAATGCTTGCCACCGAATAGGCCCGGTAGACCGGCTCGTCCGTCAACTCGTACTCGGGTATTTCCAGCTGAACATACTGCCCGGCAACAAACTCAATCTCCGGGGGATCGTTCAGCCTGAGGGTAACCTCTTTGATGTCATAAGTGAGGTCCCTGATTCTCTCCACTGTTGCATCAAACTGTTTAACGTTGAAGAGCTCCTCGGGAATCTCGATCCTAAAGTCCTGTTTAACCTTCAACTGACAAGAGAGGCGGACATTCTCCTTTTTTTCCTCCTCATCGATCCACGGGAGTTCGGTCGGCAGGTACTGTCCCGCCCCTTCGAGCACCTTTACCTTGCAAAGTCCGCAGGAGCCGCGGCCGCCGCAAGCGGAGGGGATGAATATCTCCTGCGCCGAGAGGGTCCCGAGCAGCGGCTTTCCACCCTGCACGGTATACTCTTTATCGTCGTTGATGGTGATGGTCACCTCTCCATAGTTGGCAATCGTGGCATCGGCAATGACCATGAGCAGGGCAAGAAATACCGATATACCGGTGGCCGCCCCGATGCTGATAAGCAATGGCGTTATCATATCTCCTCCCTAACTAATTTTTATCATACCGGAGAAGCCCATGAACGCAAGGGCCATCATCCCCGTGATGATGAGGGTAATCCCGGCACCTTCCAGCCCCTTCGGGAGCCGCGCGCGCTTGAGTTTCTGCCGTATTCCCGACATGGCCATAATCGCCAGGAACCAGCCGATCCCGCTACCGATACCAAAAAACACGGTACCGGTTAAGCTGTAATCCCGGATCACCATAAACAGGCTGGTTCCCAGGATGGCACAGTTTACGGTAATGAGGGGCAGAAATATTCCCAACGCCGCATACAGCACCTCCGAGACCCGCTCGATCACCATTTCGACCAACTGAACAAAAGCAGCGATCACGACGATGAATACGATAAAGCGCAGGTACTCCAAGTCCAGAGGCACGAGAATTTTGTAATAGACCAACCAGTTGAGAATACTGGTGGTAGTCATTACGAAGATCACCGCTATTCCAAGTCCAAAGGAGGTCTTTATCTCCCGGGAAACGGAGAGAAAAGAGCACATCCCCAAAAAATTGGCCAGCAAGATGTTACTGGTAAATATCGACGCAAAAAATATGGCAAACAGCGTGGGCTCGTTCATTGTGCCTCCTCCTCATCGGGAATGATCCTCGATTTAATAATCCATACGAAGATAGCCAGCATGAAAAAGGCGCCCGGGGGCATGACCATGATAGCCCAATTCGTCCACCAATCTCCGAACACCGTAATCCCCCATAACTCGCCGGTGCCCAGCAATTCGCGGAAAATCGCTACTCCAATCAAGACGTAGGCGTAGCCGATACCGGCGGAAAAACCATCTACAATGGAATATTGCGGCGGATTGTTCATCGCAAAGGCTTCCGCCCGGCCCATAATAATACAATTCGTGATAATCAGACCGACGTACGGACCCAGGGCCTTCCAGATCTCCGGCATATACGCCCGGAGGGTAATGTCCACGATGATGACGAAACTGGCGATGATCAGGGTCTCCGCCATCATCCGTACACGGCCGGGAATAAACTTCCTGAGCAGCGAGACCACCAAGTTGGAAAAGGTGAGCACAAAGATTACTCCGAGGCTCATTACCACCGTATTCTCCAGCCGGTTGGTCACCGCCAAGGTCGAGCAAATTCCAAGGATTTGGACGAAGACCGGGTTATTTTTCCCGACTCCGTCTATAAATATGCGTTTTGATTTTCCTTTTCCCGCCATATCAGCTCTCCTCCTCGATTACGTTCTGCGCAACCTCGGTCGCCTTGTTGGCGATCCTCTCCATCGCGGCGGTCGTCTTCGAGGCGCCGGTAATGGCATCGAGTTCATCCCCACCGGAGGCGGTGCCTTCCGGAACAAACTCAAAGGGCGGGGTTTTTCCGCGAAATTGCTCTTTGAACCAGGCCTCGTTGATACGAGCGCCCAATCCGGGAGTCTCGCTTTGCTCCACCACCTCCATACCGGTGATCGTCTGCAGATCCGCCCGAAAACCGAAAATGGTGACAATCTGTCCCCACAGACCGGGCCCCTCTACATATACGCCGTAGCCAATTTCCCCGTTCGGCAGCTCTATTTCATAGTAATCGGGACGGCCGTTTCCGCCTATCTCAGTGACTCGGCTGTTATAGATGTTGTTGATCTCCGTGGTGTTGTCGTTCGGATAGTCGATCCCCGCTGCGTTGAGCACCGCCTTTTTTTGCACGATCGTCTCGTTCATTTCCACCCGCTCTTGAGTGGTGAGGTAAATACCTGAGACGCCGGCAATAAAGACCATCGTCAGCAGGGCCATAAAGATAATCGGATAGACTCGCTGGGGAAAAAATCCTTCCTTTTTCATGATGCCGCTGCCTTCTGTTTTTCTTTCTTTTTATTTTTAGCGTCTTTAATCAGCTGATCTATGAGGGGGGCAAACATATTTGCAAAGAGAATAGCAAAGGTTACCCCCTCCGGCCATCCGGCAAAAACCCGGATCAGCACCGTCATTACGCCCACGATGGCGCCGAATATCCAACGCCCCAGTTCCGTCGTCTGGGAGGCGGAGACCGGATCGGTCACCATAAAGACGGCGGCAAAGACGAAACTCCCGCTAAACAGAGCATAGACGGGGTGTATTGCCCCCTGAATACCGCCCAGGAAGAGGGCCGTTTCCATCACCAGGAATGCAATTACCGCCGAGGCGATGAAGCGCCAATTCGCGGTCTTTTTCCACACAATGTAGATGCCGCCCAGGATGACAAGCAAAATGCTCGCTTCTCCAAAGCTCCCGGCGGTATTTCCCAGAAAGAGATCCAAAAGCGGGATGCTTTCGCCGGAAGCCTGCTGCGTGAGGGGTGTGGCGCTGCTGGCGGAATCCACACTCGGCATCCATGCAGTGAATCCCCGGGCGCCGCCCCCGGCGACGGGTTGAATAAATCGTCCAGTCAGATCGACACCAAAACTAATGTAGATAAAAGCCCGGCCGGCGATTGCCGGGTTGAAGGGATTCTTTCCGAACCCGCCAAAGACCATCTTCCCGAACACGATTCCGAAAGCGATTCCCACCGCCGCAATCCAGTAGGGTATAGTCGGCGGCAGCGAAAGGGCAAACAGTGCGCTGGTCACCAGCACCGACGAGGTCACCTTCATGCCATAGCTGCGAGCCATCAAGTATTCAGCCAGAATACCTACGGCAAAGACCACCGCCGCTACCGCAAGAAACCGCCAACCATAAAAATAGATTGCAGCCAGCCCGAGGGGCACGAGCGCGCGCACCACGTTCAGCATGGGAGGCTGCATCTGCATAAAGGAGGATTTCTTCTTACTCATATTCCTCAGTATTATCTCCCTCCGGGTGCTTGTCAAATCCTCACATCCTTCTCATCCCCTTTCTATCCCTTCTTATTGTTAATATCTGATTGTTCATAGAAACAGGTTAGATAAAAAAACTTACCAGCTACTCAAAATGGGTGGCCCGGAGAGAATAGTGACGCTTGAACTCCCGGAAGCCGCGCTGCAGGAACTCTTTTTCCATGAAAAACGTTTTTCCCGGCAGCTCGCACATCAATTCGGCAACCTCCTCTCGGCGAGCCGCCTCGATGCACTTGTCGATCAGTACTTTTGAAAGCCCCAGCCCTCTAAACTCTTCTTCGATAAAGATATAACTGATCACCATGACCGATCCCACGATGTTTTCCCACACTCGTACGGCCAGGGAGCCGGCGCGCTCCCCCTGCGGAGTCTCGGCACTGAAGACAACCGTCTCGTCATCCAAGCGGCTGATCAGCATATTGCTCATGTGCTCTCGGAGGGCCGGAGCGTATTCGGCATACGCCTCCTCCACCGCCCGGCGCAGCTCTTCCGTGCAGTGTTCTCCCGCCCCCGACTCCTCACGGATAATAAAGTCACTTAACAACAGCGACTCGTTCTCGACCGGCTCTTCTCCCAGACGAGCCAGCTCTTCGGCCTCGGTAATGCGGGCGTACCATTCAATCACTACTTGCCGCATTTCGCGATCCTTGTAATTGTGCCAAAGGCGCTCGAGGGGCTCGTACTGTTTGAGGATATCTTTGAAACGCCTAAACACCCCCCGTCCGCCGTTGAGGGCGCTCCGCAGTTCATCGCGGTAGAGCGGGTTCTTGACCGTAGCGACAAAGCGCTCCATCAGCCTAAATCCGTCCACCGGGCGCCACTGGGGGATCTCCTGGTACCGTTCCCCCGCATCCTCGGGGAGCTCTTCGGCCGGCACGAGCACGCCCTCCTGGAGATCGAAATAGAAATCGGTCTCCTGGTTTTCCATCCCAAAGACGATCTCATCCACCATCTCTCCGGTGAGTTCTATCGGATATATATCTTTTTGCTCCATGGCACGTTAACTCCTTGCAGTTCGGCTTTATCAGTGACGCTGCATCGCCATCCGCAGCTTGTCCATCTCCTGCAGCACCTTGTTAGTCTGCACAAGCCAGCTACGGTTGTTCCTCCGATCAAAAAACTCGACCAAATCCTCTTCCTGCCGTTTTGGGGAGATGACAATCCGGTAGGGAATTCCCAGAAGTTCCGCATCCTGGAATTTCTTTCCCGGGGATTCTTTACGATCGTCAAGCAGGGTCTCACTTTCAAAACGGGAATAAATCCACTCAACCTTCTGCCTGACGGTGGGGCTTTTGCCGATCCCCATCAAAAAGAAGCTAAACGGTGTCAGTTCGCTGGGCCACTGCAGCCCCCGATCGTCGTGGAGCTTCTCCGCCACGGCTCCCACCAATCTGCCGATGCCGATCCCGTAAGATCCCATATGGGGATAGACGATTTTTCCGCTCTCCTCGCGAAAGGAGAGCTTCATCGAACGGCTGTAGAAATCGCCCAATTTAAAAATATTGCCCAGCTCGAGCGCCCTAACCGCTTCCAGTTGTCCCCCGCACTGCAGACAGCGATTCTCCCCGGTAATCATCGAGATATCGCTGACATGAGGGGATTCGTAATCTCGACCAAAGTTGGAATTTTTATAATAGCTTCCCTCTTCATTAGCTCCAATGACCAAATTGGTTGATTTAGCCACTGCCCCGTCCACGATAATGGGTATATCCTCCTGGAGGCCGATGGGAGAGAGATAGCCCGGCACAAAACCATGTCTTTTTACCTCTTCTTCTCCTGCAACATCCAGCACCGGCTCTTTTAGGTAACGGGTAAGCTTCTCGAGGCTAACTTCGTTATCCCCCCGCACCACCGCCATAACCACACCATCCAGGGTCTTCAGCAGCATAGATTTTGCCAGTTGCCGCTTGGGAAGCGAAAAGTACTGGGAGAGCTTTTCCATCGTATTGCAGCCCGGAGCTTCCACTTTACTGATAGGCTTGGGAGAGCCAGAGGTGAAATTCTTCAGTCCCATCGCCACATCCCGGTTAGCCCGGTAACCGCAGTTCGGACAACGGATCATAATATCGTCGCCGTGCTCACAGGGGACGATAAACTCGTAGGCTTTTTCGCCGCCCATATATCCCACTCCGGACTCGGCCGCCTCTATATCGAGTCCGCAGCGGCGGAAAATCCGTTCGTAGGCGGCAAAAACTTTAGGAAAGAAATTATTCAGATCGGAGGAGGAGCGGTGAAAGGAGTAGGCGTCTTTCATCGTGAACTCTTTTGTCCGCAGCAGCCCGCTGCGGGTACGCTCCTCATCCCTATACTTATGCTGAAACTGATAGAGAAAGAGCGGCAAATCGCGGTAGGAACGGATTCCGTTCTTTACCAGTTCCACAAACGCCTCTTCGTGGCTGGGAGCAAGAACCATCGTCTTGCCCCCGCGGTCCCGAAAACGAACCATGTCGGAACCTATGAGCCGATCGCGACCGCTGCGCTGCCAGATTTCCACCGGATTTACCAGCGGTACCGTCACCTCCTGCCCCTCGAGATTATCCATCTCTTCACGAATGATCGTATAGATCTTCTCCACCACCCGCCTTCCCAGCGGGAGAAAGGAGTAAAGACCGGAGCCGAGTGCGCGCACAAATCCGCCCCGTAGTAGGAGTGCGTAGCCCTTGCTGCGAACGTTGTGATGGACATTCCGAAGGCTCTTTCCGAAGAGTTGAGAGTACCGCATGTACGGGTATTCTACTTTTCCCTCTACCTTCCGGTCAAGCTCCCCGGAACTGCCTTCATCCGCGGCAAAACGAGCTCACGTTTCACCATACTCTCTTCACATATGCACTGATGCGATAAAACCGCCCTTGACTCTCTATGCAATACGTAAGATAGTGTTTTTATAGAAATGAAGTTCTTTCAATATTAGCATATTGAAAGAACTTCACAATATGGTTGTATACTTAATTGTTTATACAATAAACATTTAATTATACTAAAGGCCCTGGCATTTCAAAAATCAAAGATTTTTGAAAGTGCCCCATATAATAACGAATTATTGATTAGGAGAGGACGAAATGAGCACAATCGAATTTATCGAGGCAAGAGAGATACTCGACTCCCGCGGGAACCCCACCGTAGAGGTGGATGTACTTCTGGAAGACGGCGCAATGGGCCGGGCGGCGGTCCCTTCCGGCGCTTCAACCGGCGTCCACGAGGCGGTGGAGATGCGCGACGGCGATAAAAACCGTTTCATGGGCAAAGGCGTGACGAAGGCGGTGGAGAACGTCAACAACGTCATTAGTACCGAGCTTATCGGCCTCGACGCCCTGGACCAGGTAGACATCGACCGCACTATGATCGATCTCGACGGCACCGACAACAAGGGACGCCTCGGCGCCAACGCGATTCTCGGCGTCAGCATGGCCGTCGCCCGGGCCGCCGCCGAATCCCTCGGCCTTCCGTTGTTCAAATACCTCGGCGCCTACCACGCCAATCTTCTGCCGGTTCCGATGGCCAATATCATCAACGGCGGCGAACACGCCGACAACAAAGTCGACTTTCAGGAGTTCATGGTCATGCCCGCCGGAGCAGAGACTTTCCGAGAAGGCGTACGCATGATTACCGAGATATTCCACAATCTCAAAGCGATTCTCAAGGAGAAGGGCTACAGCACCGGAGTCGGCGACGAGGGCGGCTTTGCCCCAGACCTAAAGAGCAACGAAGAGGCGCTGGATGTGATCATGAACGCGATCGAAAAAGCCGGTTACAAACCCGGCGATGAGATTATGATCGCCCTCGATCCGGCGATGAGCGAACTCTACGATGAAAAGAAGGGCACCTATCACTTACGCTGGTCCACCGGCGAGGAGAAGACAAGCGAGCAAATGGTCGATTACTGGGAGAGCTGGGTGGACAAGTACCCCATTATCTCCATCGAAGACGGTCTCCACGAAGACGATTGGAACGGCTGGAAAGTGTTGACCGACCGCCTCGGAGATCGCGTCCAGTTGGTCGGCGACGACCTGTTTGTTACCAACACCAAACGGCTAAAGCAGGGGATCGAAAAAGGCATCGGCAACTCCATCCTGGTGAAAGTAAACCAGATCGGCACCCTTACCGAGACCTACGAGGCGGTAGAGATGGCCAAGAAAGCCGGCTACACGGCGATTATCAGCCACCGCAGCGGTGAGACCGAAGACAGCTTTATCGCCGACTTAGTGGTCGCCCTCGAAACCGGACAGATCAAAACCGGCTCGCTCTCCCGCTCAGACCGCTTAGCCAAGTACAACCAGCTTTTGCGCATCGAGGATCATCTCGAAGGCATTGCCCAGTATCCCGGTCGGAAGGCTTTCTACTCCCTCAACAAGAAGCGTTAAGCACTACAGCTTTTCTACAGAAGTATAGCACCTATATTCGCGCGGCCGTCCCGGGGGACGGCCGTTTTGTTTGCCTCACTGCCCCCCCCATTCACTGCGCCCCCCCTCATTGCGGGACAAAACTCAATGGCACAAAGTTTCGGCTGCCGGCCGGATTGCAACAGTTGACATCGGATATGCTATACTTTTTCTCGTATGTATTTTCAAGAGTATATCCGGCGTCTCAGACACAAACTGGCCGAGGAACCGCTTCCCGGCATGGACGCCCAGCGCCGTCTGGCTCCCCGGGGGCGAATTCCCGACGATTACCACCCCGAGCCGCCCCAATCCAGGCAGGCGGCGGTACTCATTCATCTCGTACCGGATGCCTCCGGTTCCGAAGAAGCCGCCCCCTGCTTCCCGGTCATTCTCCGACCGGACTACGACACGCACCACGCCTCGCAGATTGCCCTGCCGGGAGGACAGAGGGAGGCCGGAGAGAACTTTCCCGTCGAAACCGCCCTCAGAGAGGCGTATGAAGAACTCGGTATTCCCGGCGAGGCAGTGGAAATAATAGGAACGCTGACGCCACTCTTTATCTCGGTGAGTAATTTTTCCGTGGTTCCGGTGCTTGGCTGGTCGGCTTTTCGCCCCCACATCATACCCGACCCCCGGGAAGTGGCCGCTGTCTACTGTATCTGCGCGGATGAACTGCTGCTTCCGCCGGCCTCAGGTATGTTTCCGGCTCGGGGAGGCTACATCAACGCCCCCTACTTTTCGTGCCGAGAAGGAAGTATATGGGGAGCGACCGCTATGATGCTCTGCGAGTTTGTAGAGCTGCACCGGCAGATAATTCAGCAGCTCGAATAATCGGACTCGAATATTCGTACCCAAATAATCGGAGGAGATGTGAAGACGTTGAGGTGTCGAGAGTAGCTATTTAGAAGGCGACGTTGAAATCCCGGTAACGGCCGCGATAGGTTTTCTCTTCGAGTTCTACATTTCGCACATGGGCTGCGGGCGGGCCATTTTTACACCACGCAATAAAACGGTCCACCGCTTCACGGTCGCCTTCGCAGAAGGCGCTTACGGTACCGTCCCGCTCATTGCGTACCCAGCCGGTCACTCCGGCACGGCGAGCTGCCGTGACAGCAGAGTACCTAAATCCAACCCCCTGTACCCTTCCATGTATTTTCAGTGCGCAGGCTGCCTTTTCGTTCTCATCCATACTCATCTAAGTCCTACCATTCTATGTCCTGCTCTACTGATCCATGTCCTGCTCTACTGAACACATACTGCACTTCTTTCTATATACAAGGTTTGAAAAACCGTATTCTTTCTACAGGCGATATTGTTCAGGTGCTTTCGCGTGCCCGATCAAGCGCCTCCCCAACCTTCTCTGCAAGCCTGGCATAATCAAAGGGTTTATACATAACTTCAAAGGGAATGGAAAACTCCGGGCGTAAAAAACCGCTGGTGATGATGATTTCTCTGTCCGAACAGAAACGGTTGAGAAACTTCATCCAGTAGTCTCCTCCAAACACTTCCATTCGGTAGTCGGAAACAATAACTTTTACATGATGGTCGAGGATCTGTTTAATCGCCCCCACTCCGTCGGAAGCGACAAGTACTTGATACCCTTTGGACTGCAGGAAATCGCGTAAAGTGAGACGTACCGAGTCCTCATCTTCTACAATCAATACATTTTCGGGCTCTTGCTCTGCCATCCTCAACTCCGAACCGATAGCAAGTTGTTCATGGTTTCCATTAATTTATCAAAATTCACGGGCTTAGGGAAAAAAGCGTCGGCCCCTTCGGAGATGATCTTCTCCCCTTCGCTCTCTTCGTCCAATCCGCTTATGGAAAGGATGATGGGGGCGCCGAGGTTCTTATCCTCTTTTATCTTTTTGCAGAGGGCATGCCCGTCTATGCCCGGCAGATCAATGTCAAGAATCACCGCCACGGGATGGGCTTCGCTCAAAAGGCGTCCCGCCTCAAAGCCGTCAAAAGCCTGATAGATAACCATCGCCGGAAAATTGTCGGAGAAAATCCGCTTTAGCATGTCGTTCAATTCTTTATCGTCATCGATAATCAATACCGTCTGCTCATTATTCTCGCCGTATCCCTTCAACTCCTCGGGGATTCGCATTCCACGTTCCTTGAGGAAGTTATAAAGATCTTCGGCGTAAATGCGATATTGACCGCCGGGAGTAGTGAACGCCTTCAGGTGATTATTCTTAATCCAATTAATCGCCGTCTGATTCACGACGCCGCATATATTCGCGACTTCCAGCGCTGAGAAGATACGCACTTTCTTACCGTTCTTCGCCATTGTTTACCTCTTCCTTTATCGCTATTCCTTCTGAGAGTATAGCAAATATATCCAATATGTCAACGTAATTGTGCATAAGAAAAGCGTTTCTGCAGATTATTCGTCCCCATTATCCATCTGCCGAAATACCGAACAACGCCGGATCATGTCCATGCTAAAACCTCGAGTCTGCAGTCCCCGCAACAATTTTTCACGGTTTTTCCCCACCCGGCGGAGTAGCTTTTGCGCCGCTTCTTCCACCGCACGGCGCTGATACTCCTTCGTACAGTATTCGTCTACCGTACGATCTATAATAGCGCGCGGCACGCCTTTGCGAAGCAGCTCCTCGGCGAGCTTGTTTTCCCCGGTCGGTTTACGTCGCAGTCGAGTTTCGGCATATATCCGTGCAAAGCGCTCGTCGTTCAGCCACTCTTTATTCTGCAGCTCCTGCAGCACCCGCTCGACTATTGTAGTAGCGAACTCGCGCTGCAGCAGCTTTCTCTTCAGCTCCGCCGAAGAGTGCTCACGCCGTGCAAGCAACTCCACGGCCTTCTCGCGGCACAGGTAGCGCTCACGCCGCCTCTGCAGCTCCTCGAGGAGCTCAGCGTCGAGTTTCGTTCCCTCTTTCAGCCCTAAGGTTTCGGGGACTTCAGGGTATACAAAAAAAGAGGAGCCGTCGGAAAGCAGCACTTCCGCCCGCTCTCCAGCTCCTCTTCGAATAGCCGTAACAGTAAGATTAACGTTTGGAGAACTGAAACTTTTTCCTGGCGCCTCGCTGGCCATACTTCTTTCTCTCCGTCATGCGCGGGTCGCGAGTAAGGAACCCGTTGGCTCGCAGCGCGGTCCGGTTATTTTCATCGTATTCGGTCAACGCCCTGGCAAGTCCATGCCTAGTAGCGCCCGCCTGACCGGTCGGGCCGCCGCCCTGCACATTGATGTACACATCGAACTTACTTAGCGAATCGGTCACATCGAGGGGCTGCTGAACCATATATACCAGGCCGGGATTGCGAAAGTAATCATCCGCTTCCTTACCGTTGACATTGATTTTTCCACTGCCTTGCCGCAGGTAAACCCGCGCGACCGAGGTCTTTCTTCTTCCCGTTCCTAACGCTAGATTCTCCACCATATGCTCCTTTTGTCCTTAAATTTCCATCTTTTCGGGTTGCTGAGCCGCATGAGGATGGCGCGGTCCTGCATAGATCTTCAGATTTTTGTACATCTTACGCCCCAAAGGCCCTTTGGGCAGCATACCCCACACGGCCCGCTCCATCGGATACGTGGGCTTGCGCTTCAGCATGAGCTGATAGCTCTCGCCGGATAATCCGCCGGGATATCCGGAGTGGCGATAATACATCTTATCGCGCATCTTGCGGCCGGTCAGCTGCGCCTTCTCCGCATTGACAATGATTACATAATCACCGGTCTCTTGATGGGGCATATACTCCGGCTTGTGTTTACCCCGCAGCACATGGGCCACTTTACTGGCAATCCGGCCAAGGCGCTTGCCTTCGGCATCCACGATATACCATTTGCGCTCGATTTGTTTAGGTTTCGGAAATATTGTCTTCATAGATACGCCTCTATACTAGAATATACTCGTCTTTTGTGCCCGGAAAGCGGCTTGAATCTTTTCATATTCGAACATTAATGTCAAGGCCGCTGACTGATGCGCCGCCGTCTGATGTACTGTACGTACCCGCTTTGACGCGCAGCCGCAGCTGCTGCTCTTCAGCTTTCGGTAGTTTCTTCGTCGGCTTCCGCATCCTCCTGCGGCTCCTGCTTCTCTTTCTTCTCTTCTATGCGGTCCTTTATGTCCGCCACTCCGATCAGTACCGCCACGAGTCCGACCACGAGCACAATCACCGGCAAACCGCCGCGCAAAAAGTCGGCCACATAGGGCCACCACTGCAATGCCCATTCAAAGGGAAGTATTGAATAAACGGTAAACAGAAGAAATAGAATACCAATGATCAACGCCGACATAATCTCCTCCTCGTGCGCACTCCCCTTATCTTAGCCGTTTTCTCGATTTCGTCAAGAACGGGGCTTCATTCGGTGCGACGTGCTACAAGTTTTACCACAAATGCCGCGGCAAAGAAAAGGAGGGGCAGCACGGCCAGTAGCGAATCCACTGAAAGAACATCCGGGAAGAGGAACACCGAACCTGGCACCACTCCGAACATTTTCAATGTCTCGTATACGATGGCCCCGTACGTAACTATCACCCCTACAATCGCCAGCATCCAGGCGGTATCGCGGGTCTTTGCCCACAGCAGAATAGCGACAAAGCAGGCGATCGCTCCGGCTCCCAGCCGCAATAATATATGCACGATTTCAGCTGTTGCCATACAATTGTTCCAGCTCCTTTCGCAGCGGTTTCACCTCTCCGGACGTGAACTCCCCGGGGATAACCGCTGGGGTCGAGCGCTTTGGCGGAAGCAGCACTCCCTGCTCCATCAGCCGGCGCCGGAGAGCTTTGTACTCACCTTCACTTCCCGACAACCGGAAGTAGGGTCCCCGTCGTTCGACACCCGCATAATCAAAAGTGCTCCATATACGTGTATCGGCAGTTTGTTCCCATTTCACCAGGGCTGCGGTTACTTTTACCAGCATCGCCTCCAAGAGAGGGGACACTGGAGCCGGCGTCTGCAGTTGGGGAGCTCCCGGAAGAAGGCACAGCACCGCCGGGGCAAAACGTCCCGGGTACGGAAGCAACGGCAAGAAGATGCGTCCCCACTCCCCGTCCAGAAGACGCGCTTCCTCTGCCGGCTCCAGCCCTCCCGGCCGCCACAGCGGCAGCTTCCCCTCTTCACGGCATTGCCGTTTTCCCTCCTCGAAACTCAGGTCTGCGAGGTGCGCACCCGCCGCGGCGGAAGCACTCTCCACTCCCGGGTAGATCCGAACCTCCAGAGACTCTCCAAAACGCTTTTGCAGGAGACGCGCAAGCCGTCCGCTCCAGGGGCTAGGATACTCGGCTACCAGCCCCCGATCCACGGTACCCTTCATCGCCTGCGCCACACCGGGAGGACGATGACCAAGCAGAGCACGCCCTCCGTTGAGGTAAAAATCGATATACCGCCGCCCCCGCCGGTCATAAAGGCGGTACTCGCGCGCCCGCACGATTGCAGGAAGCCCTTCCTCCTCCTTCATCATCTCCTCGCTATAGCATCTCATCGCCAACGATTTCCAAATCCGTGTACCGGGGAAAGAACCGCGCCGTGTGTCCGCCTTCAAAGCGCACCCACACCAGTTCCTGCGTCCCCCCGTGCTCGACCTTCGTCACTATCCCGGGGCCATAGTCATCGTGATATACCCGCACTCCCCGGCGATACGGGCCCGCTTCGGATTGCCCCGGCTGCTCTTCACGGCCGTCGTAGCCGCCGTCGTAGCCGCCGCCATACAATGCCCCTCCGTGAGCGGGGCGCCCTTCTATCTCTACATACTCATCCGGAAGCTCTCTGAGAAAGCGGGAGGGCATTTGCACGGTGGTGCGCCCCCACATAAACCGCCGGCGGCAGCTGGTAAAATAGAGCTCTTTCCGCGCCCGGGTAATACTGACATAGAAGATACGGCGCTCCTCCTCCAGCTCATCGTCCTTCTCGTCAGGACGTCTGGGAAAGAGTCCATCCTCCATACCGGTAATAATCACCCGGTCAAACTCCAGCCCTTTGGTATTGTGCATAGTGATCAGCGTCACTCCGGGCTGTGCTGCGGGATCCTCCCCCGCCAGCCGAGAGCGGTCCAATTCCAAGTCTTCCAAGAACTCGGTGAGTCCTTCGCGCCCGCGCGGGTACTGACTCGCCGCTCCGATCAGCTCATCCAGATTTTCCACCTTCTGGGTCAACGATACCTCGTCCTGGCGCCGATGGTACTCCACCAGCCCCGATCCACGCACCGCATACCGAACAAACGCGCCCAAATCGCCACCCTCCAGCTTCTCTTCGAGTTCCTCGAAAAAGCGGAGAAATTCCTCGGCCCCCCTCTTCCCCTTTGAGGAGAGCGCGCGCTGCACGCCGCCGAGCGACTCGATCAGGTCCCCGCCGGCGGAGGCCGCGGCAGTTACTACCTTCTCCAGGCTTTTGGCCCCGATGCCCCGCGGCGGTTTGTTGACCACCCGTCGAAACGCCACCTCGTCCTTCCGGTTGGCGCAGAGCGACAACAACGCCAAAGCATCCTTGATCTCTTCACGCTCGTAAAAGCGAAGAGAGCCGACGATCTTGTAGGGGATCCCCCGTTTGAGAAAACAGGTTTCCAAGCTGCGGGACTGGGCGTTGGTGCGGTACAGAATCGCGGTATTTTCCAAATTGCCGTCGGCAAGCAGGCGGGCGCAGTGTTCCGCCTCCGCATCCTGGTCGTCCACAAAGGTCAGGACCGCTTTTCGCCCGCCTGTGAGATCGGTCCACAGGGTCTTGCCCATCCGCCCGCGGTTGTTGGCCACCACCTCTCCCGCAATGCGCAGGATCGTCTCCGTAGAACGGTAGTTCTGCTCCAGCCGGATTACCTCCGTGCCGGTAAACTCATCCGAAAAGTTCAGAATATTACGCACTTCTGCGCCCCGAAAGCGGTAAATGGACTGATCGTCGTCGCCGACGACACAAAGATAGGTTTCAGGCCCGTAGAGCTGCTTCAGAAGCTCGTACTGCGCTACGTTGGAGTCCTGATACTCGTCCACCAGCACCACCTGGAAACGGCCGTGCACGCGGTTTCTGACCTCCGGGTTGCCGGCCAACAGCTCCACGGGACGCAGGATCAGGTCGCCAAAATCGGCGTTGCCTATCTCCCGCAGTTTCTTCTCATAGGCGTGATACATCCCCGGGAAAGAGGGGTCGGTGGAGATAGAGCTGAGATCGTCGTCGGGGCCGAGGGCGTAATCTTTCGCTCTGCTGATCATACGCGCGTAAGGGGCGAGCTCTTTGCGGGTAAACTCGGTATAGAGGCTGTGCAACAGGGTGAGCGAGTCTTCGTCGTCGTAGATGGAAAAGCCCGAGTTCATCTCCAGAATGTGACTGTTCCGGCGCAGCAGCCACGCCCCGAAGGAGTGAAACGTGCGGATCATCACTCCCGTGGACTCCGGAACCATCGCCGTCACCCGCTCGTACATCTCCGCCGCCGCTTTGTTGGTAAAGGTCACCGCCAGGATGGAGCGCGGGTCGTAGCTCCGGGCCCGAACCAAATACGCGATTTTAGAGATAATAACGCGGGTTTTTCCGGAACCTGCCCCGGCGAGAATAAGGAGCGGATTGCCCTCGTGATAGACCGCCTCGCGCTGTTTATCGTTGAGGCCCTGCAGATATGCCGGCGCTGCATCACTCATAGAGCGGCTCTACCTCCAGATCGATTCCGTTGCTGCGCTGCACTCGTCCCTCGAACGTCGTTCCGGGCTCGGCATGGTCGGTAAGGATCACTACCGCACCGTCAACCTCCGGCGCGTGCAGGTAGGCGCGCCCGAGGGCCAGCTCCTCTTCAGCCACCTGCTCTTCTACCAGCACCCGCAGCCGGCTGCCGGCAAAACGCTGCATTCGCTCCTCGCTAATGCGCTGCTGCTCTTCTTCCAGCCGCCGCTTGCGCTTCTCCGCCCTACCGCGAACCAGCCGGTCGCCCACGGGCCCCCGCATCTCGGCAGCGGGGGTGCCCTCCTCGCGGGAGAAGACGAAGGCGCCGGCCCAGTCAAACTGCGCTTCCTGCTGAAAGCGCAGCAGTTCTTCAAAATCGCCCTTTTTCTCCCCGGGAAAGCCGGTCATAAAGGTGGTGCGAATAACCGCCTTCGGCAGGGCCGTACGAATCTCCGAGAGCAGCGCCAAATAGCTCTCCCGGTCGCCGGTCCTGCCCATGTGTCGCAGCACCCTCGACGAGGCGTGCTGAAAAGGAATATCGAAATAGGGAAGAATGCGCGAGTCCCGTTGCATCAGCGACAGAATTTCGCTAGGGAAATTGTCCGGATGAATGTAGAGCAGCCGAATCCAGAAATCCCCGCGGAGTTCGGATATGCGCCGCAGCAACTCCGGGAACTCACTATCCCCGCGGTCGGTCCCAAACGCCGCCAAGTCCTGACCGATCAAGTTGACCTCGAATATGCCGCTGTCGAGGAGACTGCGCACTTCTTCGAACACCTCCTCCAGCGTATAACTGCGCAAGGTTCCGCGAATCAGGGGGATAGCACAGTAGGAACAGCAGTGGCTGCACCCTTCGGAGAGCTTTACGTAGGCGACCCCCGGATAGGTGAAAAGTCTACTCCGTCCCTGCACCAGGCGATGCTCCTTCGGTTTGACCACCGCCCGCCGGCCAGAAAGGGCTTTTTCCGCCGCTTCGGAAACTCGGCTCACATCGCGATTGCCAAAAATGCCGTCCACCTCTGGAAGGCTTTCCGTCATATCTTCACCGTAGCGCTCGGCGAGACATCCGGCAAAGAGTATCCTGGCCTCGGGATAACGGCTGCGCAGTGTCATGGTAGTCTCCAGGGACTCCTCTTTCGCCGGAGCAATAAAGCCACAGGTGTTGACGATAATAAGGTCGGCGGAGGCGGGATCATCGGTCCAGCTCCAGCCCTCCTCCTCGAGACAGCGGAGCATGACCTCCGCGTCCACTTGATTCTTAGCACAGCCAAGATTTTCTATATATACATGCATATGTCCGTCCGGTTGGAGTAAAATTGCTGAAGGCGTTTAATAGACGGGGACCATGAGGAGACGGTAGGAACCTGTGTCTTCGTCCTGCTGCCATCGGAAAAGCTTGACCGCTACTTCACCGGCTTCGCCGAGTTGCACCTCTTCTCCCCTGATATTCACCTCGACAGCGCCGGCATTCGACACCCAGAACATCGCCTCCCGGCTCACGTCCAGACGAAAGCTTTCCCCTGCTCCCAAAAAGTGCTGCTCACGAACATTACCGTCTTTCTCATAGCGAACCATACAGTAGTCATTGACATTCGCAGAAATGGTATACGGCTCGGTCTCCTCTGCGGTGAGCACCGTCTCCACCTCTTCCTCACGGCTCTCTTCCGTAGTGCTACCCACAGCCTCGCTTCCCTCGTATTCGGAACGCTCCCCCGTTTCCTCCTGCTGCTCCCCGCGCGAAATGAGAGAACGGTCAAAGCGCAGGACTGCCGTTCCACTTGAGGCATCGATGTCGTAGACGCCCACACGGATATCATCTGTACCGTCGCCGTCGAGGTCAACCGGCCGCTCGCTGCCCAATGGAAACGACGCAGTATCGGCGGAAAAATTGAGGGACACCGTCTCTGCCACCTCGGCAAGTTTCACCTCTAGCACCCGTTCGCCGAAACGCACCCCGATCACGTCGCCTTCATCGAAGCGTCGTTCGAGGATTTCTTCCCGCATTTCATAGGTAATCTCCGAACGGTCAGTCTCCTCCGCCCCGCTGCGGTCTTCCTGCCCATCAGCTACAGCTTCGTCTCCGGCGCCGGGTCCCACGAGAAAATACCATGCCCCTCCTCCACCGAGTATGAGCACCGCCGCGAGCAGCACAGCAATGAGCAGCTGTTTCGAAGGACCCTTCTTGTTTTCTATGAGCTCTTCCATCGGAACAGGCCGCTCTTGGATCTGCATATTTTTGTAGAGGCTGCTCATTTGCCCGGGGTCCAGCCCCAAATACTCGGAATAATTTCTCAGAAACCCGAGCAGATAGGTGTCCCCGGGAAACTCGTCAAACGTCTCCTCTTCAAGCGCTACGATAAAGCGGCGAGCAATATTGGTATCCCGCGCCACCTGCTCGATCGAGTATCCTCGCTCTTCCCGTGCATTTTTTAGCTTCTTCCCTAATGATTCCATGGTTACGCACAGTCCCTACTGGCTCTTCGGATCAAAGAGAAAATTGTCGATTCGATATGCAGAGGGCGGCTCATCGTATTCGAACCGGGACTCTGGAATATCCTGATTCGTCCTGATGTCGGTAAAATCAAACTGAAAGCGCTCGTAGTTGCCGGTGATTCCCACCAATCGGCGAATCATATTGTTCTGGGTCACCGACATCTTGAGCTGGCGGAATCCTTCCCCGGGGGTCCGCCAGGCCAATTTCAGTTTGTGGACCATAATATCCGATTCTTCTTCGAGCGGAATCGACTCAGGCCCTTCGAGAAACGCAATGCTGTAGCTGCGCTTCATCAGTTGGAGGCCCTTTTCACTCGCCATTCCGGCGCCGGTGATCCCGGCGGAGGAACTCTGCTCCAGCGACTGCTTCATGACAACGTGATGCTGCGGCAGATGGAGCATAAGCTGCTCTCCGTCTACTACCAGCACCTGATCTTCCGGCTGGGAGAAATCGATGCGCAACAGAGCGGGAGCTTTATAATAGACGGTTCCTTCCATGGTAGTTTCATCATGGGTAATCGTAATCTGCGCGATGTAATCCTCTATCGTCCCGTATTTCTCCGAAACTTGGTCGAAAAACTCTCCCGCAGTAAGAATCTCCTGCGCTGCCGCAGGCAGAAGAGAACTCAATAGAAAAACTGCCGCCATAAGCGCAGTAACCAGCCCTCTACAGGTATATCCTGATGTTTTTGATGCTTTCTTCAGCAATAATCTGTCCTCCGTAGGAGTGACGGTATTTTGGGTCGCCTTGCTACGCTGTTCAAAGCAGACGAGGCATCGTCTGCGTCGGTTGAATCGGGGTACCGAGTACCGCGATACACGCTTCCATCATACTTATCGCCGTCCCTTTGTCAAGGACGACCGTACAAAGCCCAGCACGCCGCGCTCTTTCCGGAGGTCTCACGAACTTATTTTGCGTTGTGTTCCCGCCCCTCACTTTCTGCATAGCGCACCGCCAAATATTTGAGTCCGTCATCGTTTAATTTGAGCCGCTCTCCGCAGTGTGCACAGACAAAACGGCTGTTCTGCATGTGCTCGATGGCACAGGCGACACAATATACCCGGGCACAGGAAGCACACCGTCCTGCCGGCGATTCGCCGCTCGGTTCTCCGTGAATACGGACTCTACTCTGTTCGGGAATATCCTTTGGCACCCACCATTCGCGTCCGCACTGGGCGCATTCGTAGCGAACCTCATACTCTTCCCGTACCTGAGCCACGAACTCCCTGGCTTTCCCGTCGGCTTCCGACCCGTATGCCGCTTCCGCCTGTTCGATCGCCTCTTTCCAACGGCCAAAACGGTACAGTAGTTCCGCGAGCTCCAACCGCACCCACACGGCATCGGCATCGCTGCGGATCGCTTCCCGATACGCCTGTTCCGCACGTCGCAGCTCTCCTTTTTCCGAAGTAATGCGGCCCATCAGAGCGTAGCCGCGGGAAGAAGGCTGTATTTCCAACTGCTTGCGCAGATAGTCTTCAGCTTCGTTGATCTGCTCCATTTCAAACAGCAGGGCCGCGATATTTTCGAGAAACACCGGGTTGCGCGGTTCCTCATCGAGTGCCTTCCGATACCACTCACGCGCCTCTTCGTAGCGCCCCTCGATGGCAAGCAGATTTCCCCTTTGGTTTGCGAGGGCTGCGCTTATCTCGTCATCCTCCGGAAAAACCCGCAGCGCCTCCTCCAGCCCGCGGGACTGGTACAGCAGCTGGGAATAATTGAGGATCACCTCCTCTTCCCCCGGAAGCTGATCCCATGCTTTACGAAAAAGCGACTCCGCTTTCTCCGAGCTCCCCTCTTCAAACGCAATCAGGCCGTCGAGGTTGTGAATCCAGCCGTTGTCCGGGTCCAGCTCACGTGCTTTGGCGAGTTCTTCCTGAGGGTCCTCGCCCGCATAGTAGAGAGCTTCGGCAAGCTTCATCCGGTACAGTGCTTCCTCGGGCTCCCGCTCGACGGCCTTTTGCAGGGAAGAGACCGCTGCATTCCAATCGCCCTCGCCGCTCTGCAGAATACCCCGCAGGAAATAGACGTCGCTCTGCGCCTCTCGGCGCTCAATCAACTCCTCAAAATACCGGCGGGCCGTCAAAAAATCCCCGTTCTGAAAAGCCGTCTTGCCCTTTAATGCCCGGAGCTCAGGGTTGTTCGGATCGAGCTCCTCGAGGCGGGCAAAAATCGGGAGCAGGTCGTCAAAGCCCTCCTGACGGAAGAAGAGCCGCGCAGCATTGATAAACAGCTTCGCCGCCCGGTCGTTCCGCTCGGCATTATCAAGCGCCCGGGCGGCGTTGAGCGCAAAAATCGGCATCTCCGGCTCCAGCTCTAAGGCCTTCGTATACTGTTCCGCCGCCTCCTCCCAGTTTCCGAGGGCAAACTCCACATTTCCAAAGAGATTGTGCAAGACCGCATTATCGGGAAAGTCTTCGATTATCAGCGAGAGATACTCCTTGGCATCGAGAAAACGATTCTCCAGGTAGAACAGGTTGGCTTTCTCCAGACGCGCTTCACGATGCCGGGGGTTCAGCTCCAGAACCTTCTCCACCTCCGTGAGAGCGTTCTCATACATGTGAAGACTGATATAGCACTCAGCAGTGAAAAAGCGGTCCTCTGCGCCGGGCTCTTTATCGGCAAAGGCCCGCCGCAGTTGGATGAGGGCCACCGTATACTGCTCGAAGCCAAACAGTCTGCGGGCCAGTGCAATGCGACGCTCCGGTTTAGGTCGGATAAAACGGGTCCAGCGGTAGTAGTACACTTCCACCTCCACCGGCCGCGAGTCCAGCGCTATCCGATGGAGACGGGCACGCGCCACATCCTGTTCACCATAGTTCTGCGCGGCAAAGCCCAGATACCCGGAATCCACCGTCTCGTCGTCGATTTCCGCAATCCATTCCTGATCAAGATAGAAGGAGAGATTATCGTTATGGGCAATGATCCGCAGCGTAAAGTGCTCTTCCTCGAGCGGGATCTCCAGCCAGGGGATCAGGGTCATCGGATTGCCGTTAAAGACCACATCCAGGCGAAAGCGCCCGGAATTGGAAACCAAGGCGTAATAATAGTTCTCTTCGTTCACATAGCGAAAAACCGCCCCGACGGCACTGTGTCCGTTCTCCGCATCGAGGCTGATCTCCATATCGGCTACAAAGTTCCGGTAGCGGTAACTCTCGTTGAGCGCCCATGCAAAAAGGTGCCTCCGCCGGAGTTCCAGCAGGAATGCGCCCCGTTCGCTGCGGGCGGAAAAGTGCTCCTCCTCCGCTTCTTCGATGCGGCGATTTTTTCCCGATCGAAACCCGCTCTCCCATTTTTCATGGATAAGCGATCCGGGGGCTGGTTTTCTGTGGAGAAGCTTGGCTATCAAACGACGCAACATAACGCCCGTGCAGTATACGCATCATATCGCGATTCGTCCACTGCCCGCGAGTATATCTGCACCGCCTGTAAAACCGAGAAAACTGCTTGTACTGACTTCAAATTACCTGTAGATTAAGCAGTACCATGCAAAATGGAAGCTCCTCGGGAAGCCGCTTACAGACGCTGCTCTTCATCTTGGGCACTTTCACCCTTCTCATCGCCCTCTACCAAAATTTCGTGCTCAAGCTGCCCTACTTTTACGCCCTTTTTTCAGTAGGAATGAGCATGCTCCTCTACACCGCCTATCGACGCCTTTCCTCAGCACCGCTTTTCAAAAATTGGACGTTTTTGCATGGAACCGCATTCATCGTTCTCCTGCTGGCCGCCTGTGTAGTGATAGATCACATCGGAATGGCTCTCGGCTATTGGGAGTATCCGCACTACGACAACGACGACGTACTGCGTAAATATACCTTTGAATGGGCGGTGGCGCTTTTCTATCACTTGTTGAGCCTCTTAGTCGGCATGCGGCTTTTCGAACGCAAGGGCGCAAGCCGCTCCCAGGCGTTTTTCTACTCGATGCTGGTGGTGGTCACCATAGTGGGTTTTTTTACTGAGTTTCTCAACTTGCATGTGTACTCCTGGCGGGTGCTCTCTATGCCACTCACTGACTTCCGCATTGGTGAGTTTTTTCTGATCTTTCAAACCATCGGATACTGGCTCATGGCTGCTATCCCGTACGTACTCTATATTCTAGTGGACAACCTTGCCCAAAAGGACCTCGGAAGCGATACCGACTCACTTCGGGGAAGAGAATACAAAAACGGATAGCACGGTCTATCTGCCGTGCCCGTGACAACCCACAGGGGGGACCATGCAACAGATCAAGGTACTATCCGTAGGCGGTTCGATTATTGCTCCGCAGGAGGTTGATACGAGCTTCCTGCACTCCTTCTACCGGGCAATGCAGAGCTACCTGGAAGCGGATCCGGCCCGCAAGCTGATTTTCGTCACCGGCGGGGGAGCTCCCGCCCGCTCATATCAACAGGCCTACAGAGAAATCGTAGAGGTGCCGGAAGACGACGAACAGGACTGGATCGGGATAGAGGCGACCCGTCTCAACGCACGGCTGCTGAAGGGGATATTCTCGCGCTACTGCCAGCAGGAGGTAGTTAGCGACCCCACCGCGGTTTCTCAATTTACCGGCCGCGTGATGATCGCTTCCGGCTGGAAGCCCGGCTTTTCAACCGACAACGATGCGGTGTTGCTCGCCGAAAAATTCGGCGCCGACACGGTAGTCAACCTTTCCAACATCGAGAAAATTTATACCGCCGACCCCAAACAGGATCCGGAGGCCGAACCGATCGACGCGATCTCCTGGGCCGATTTCCGGAGCATGGTGGGCAATGAATGGACGCCGGGCCGCAACCTTCCCTTTGATCCGGTAGCAGCAAAGCGGGGAGAACGTATCGGCCTGCGGGTCGTCTGCGCCGGCGGCCGCGATATTGAGAATATCAGGGCAATTCTCGAAGACCGCAGCTTCACCGGATCGGTAATCGGTCCCGAATAATCGGTCCCGAAAAATGAAAGAGCGGTCCCGGCGCTATACTGCCGGCGGCCCGTCCAACCAGCTCCACACCGGCACCGAGTACTCCCGGGGGAAGGGATTTCTGCAGGTAAAATCGGGCCACCAGAGCTCCTCGTCCCCCGGCTCCTGGATATAGCCCTCTTCGATCCCAAGCTCGTCGAGCCACTCCAGCAGCTGCGCATACTCCCCGCGACTGAGCGGGCGGTTTTCCGGACCTCCGGGGCCGCCGTGAGCACTCCCGGCCTCCTCCGGCACCCCGTACTGTACCATTAAAGAGAGGAGGGCCCGTCGTGCATGCTCTTCTGCAAACCACTCCAGCACCTCCCGGCTTTGCTCGAGTAAGCCCGGGAGGACAAGATGGCGCACGATCGTCCCCTGCACCGGCCTAGTTCCTTCATACTCCAAGGGCCTCCGCTCCACCATCCTATCAATCGCCTCCCGTGCAGCCTCAGGGTAGTCCCGCGCGGCACTAAAGCGTCCGGTCACTTCAGGCCGCAAACTTTTCATGTCCGGGAGAAAGATATCCACCGCCTCCGCCAGTGCATCTACCGCTTCGGGAAGCTCGTAGCCGGAACTGTTCCATACTACCGGAAGCCTCAGTCCCCGCTTCCGCGCCACGCGTACCGCCTCTATGAGCGAAGGAAAGAAAGGCGTGCCGGAGACAAAGTTCACCGTTGCCGCCCCGCGCCGCTGTAGCTCCAGAGCCAAAGCGGCACATTCCTCGACGCTTAACTCGGTTCCGGTCCCCTCGGCACTGATTTGCCGATTCTGGCAGTAACTGCATTTCAGCGTACATCCGGTGAAAAAGATCGCTCCCGATCCGCCTTCGCCCACCAGCGGTGGCTCCTCTCCAAAATGAAGCACCCCCGCCGCCGCCCGTATACACTGCCCTTCTCCGCAGACGCCGCGGTGGCGATAACGATCCACCCGGCACTTCCGCGGACACAGGGCGCAGTCCGCGTAAGAGAAGGAGGGACTATTCGAATATCTATTCATACCGGCCGATAGTAGCGCTCCGCAGAAAACATGGCAACCTGCATCTCCGGCCGTCCCGCATAATTTTCTTCCTGAAGCTCATTTCCGCCACCCATTTCCGCCGCCTTTTATTGCCCCCCGCCAAAGAAGGCTTTATAATGCGATGCAGAAAGGAAAGCTCGACGGTATGAAATTACTCGTGTTCGTCCTCAACCGGGAGGAACTCCTCGACGATGTGCTGGCCGCCTATGTAGAGGCGGGAATCTCCGGCGCCACCGTCCTCGACTCCGAGGGTATGGGACGCTACCTCACCTATGAAGTACCGCTTTTCGCCGACTTCAAGGAGTTCATGAAAGGCAACAAGCCGTACAACAAAACTATCCTCTCGGTTGTCCAGGACGAAACCGTAATTCCGGAGCTGAAAAAATTGCTTGATGAAATTACCGGCGGCCTCGAGAATCCGGGGACGGGAATACTCTTTACCTTACCGGTGGATTACGCCGTGGGACTGATCGATCAGAACGACAGTGAAAACGAGGAGGAGGAACACCCGTGACTACTATCTCCGATCTTCTAATCCCGGAGGCAATCCGGATGACTCTTAAAGAAAAGCGCAAAAAGCGGGTTATCGGCGAATTGGTCAAACTCCTTGCAACGGCCTGGGATCTCGACAACCCCCCTGCTCTGACCGAGCAGGTTCTCGAGCGGGAGAAGATGGGCTCTACGGGCATCGGTCACGGAGTCGCCATTCCTCACTGTCTCACCTCCCTCACCAACCGCACGGTTATGGCTTTCGGCCGCTGCCGGCAAGGTATCTCCTACGGAGCAGCCGACAACCGGCCGGTATATTTGATGTTTCTCCTTCTCGGGCCGGAATCAGCTACCTCAGAACACTTAAAACTCTTGAGTAAATTGAGCCGTCTGCTCACTGAAGAGCAATTCCGGAACCAATTGATGGAAGCCGGCGAACCGGAGGAGATCGTCGAACTTTTTCACCGGCGAGAGGAAGCGTAAGCATGACCACGACGCTCAAATGGGCCGTTGTTCGCATCATCCTCACCGCCCTCTATCTTTTTGCCGGCTGGCTGCTCTTTACCGGCAGCCTATCCCCGCGCTCGCTTTACATGGGCGCCGCTTTTTCATTTCTTATTTCTCTGACTACCTTTAAGATATTTATCGATGACAGCGAAGCGGCGCGCGCCGCGCTCCTGCCAAGAGTGCACCTCCTGGTGGTTTACCTACTGCTGCTGCTCTACTCACTCTACCGGGCCAGCTTTCGGACCGCCTTCTCTGTACTCAGCGGACACTACAATCCGCGGGTCGTGCATTTTCGCACCCGGCTAAACTCCGAAATTGCCCGCAGCGTGCTCTCCGGCTCTATCACCCTCACCCCGGGCACTATTACCTTAGAACTCACTGAAGATCACCTTGTGGTCCACTGGCTCAACGCAGTGACCACCCACAGCCGGTATGCCGGAGAGCTGGTCAAAGGCACTATGGAAAAGATTCTGCGAAAGATATGGGTATAGCATGATCGAAGAATTGCCGTTCTTTTTCGACTGGATTATTGCATTCCTCCTCGGCTCGTGCATCGTGGGGATGATACGGATCTTCATCGGCCCTACTACGGCGGACCGGCTCAATGCCCTCAACCTGGTTGCTTCCCAGGTGCTTGCCCTGCTGGTCTTGACCGCCCTGCGCTCCGGCTCCCCGGTCTACCTCGATGTTGCCATGGTCTATGCCGTCTTCGGCTTCGTGGGGATTCTCGCGTTGACTCGCTATCTATCGGGAAAGGAGAACACCGAATGAGTTGGGCGGCGGGCTTCTTTTTTCTGCTGGGCATATTCTTCTCTGTAACCGGGCATCTTGGCCAGCTGCGCGCCCCTGACTTCTACACTCGCCTGCAGACCTCCTCCACGTGTAGTACCACGGCGGTACTCTCGCTCTTTATCGGCAGCATGCTGCTCGCCGGCTTGAGCCCCTTCACCTCCAAAATTGCTGCAATCACGATCTTCTTCCTGCTGACTAACCCGGTGGCAAGCCACATCATTGCCCGCTTTGCATGGGAAGAGGGCATCGTTCCCTGGCGGAGACGAAGATGACCACGATCATGCTGGCGGCATTATTGGGTGTCATCGCCGCGGTCGGGCTGCTGGCCATCCTCTACCGCGACCTTTTCATCTCTGTGCTCCTGCTTTCAGTCTTCAGCTTCCTCTCCGCCCTCCTCTTTTACGTCGCTCATGCTCCGGATGTGGCCATTACCGAAGCGGCGGTGGGAGCCGGCATGACGACCTTGATTTTTGTGTGGGCCGTGCGCGCAACCGCATCACGCGCGACCGTATCAACGGATGGTTCTCCCCCCCCGGGCCGGCCCACCGGGCAGCTCCTGCTGGATATCCTGCTCGTAATCGGCGTGGGGGCTCTGCTCTGGGTCTTTTTACCGCCCATAGAAGGGGGACCTACTGTGATTCGCGATTACATCGTCCTGCATGGGCTTGAAGAGACCGGCGCCAACAATCTGGTGAGTGCCATTTATCTCGGCTACCGGGCCTTTGACACGTTTGGAGAGACCATTGTCCTACTCTGCGCTGTCTCCGGCTCGATCTTTTTTCTCACGCGTTTACATTAAACTGCGTAGTTCGGAGGTATACTGTGCGTGCAAAAACAGATATGCTCGATGTCGCCGCGCGGAAGCTCGCCCCGTATGTGCTGCTTTTCGGCTGTTATCTCATTAGCCACGGGCATCTTTCCCCGGGCGGCGGATTTCAAGGCGGAGTCGTCTTGGCCTCCGGCCTGCTGCTGCCGGCCCTTGGCTGCCGTCCGGAACGGAGGGAGGACCTGCTCTCCAACTACGCGCTGAATATCGGTGAAACGGCGGGGTTTCTCGCGCTCTTTCTTTTGGGACTTGCCGGCATCGTCATGGGCGGGGCTTTTTTTGCCGATCCCTTTCCCGCAACCGGACGGCCGCATGCCTGGTTCATCTTTTTCCTCAATTTGGCCATCGGACTCAAAGTAGGCTCCGGCATAGGTCTCTTGAGCCTGCTGCTCATCCGCGAGTCTTTGGGGGGAAGCTATGACTAAAGCGCTGATTATTGTCCTATTTTGTACCGGCCTCTGGGCAATCGTCGCCGGCAGAAACCTCATCCGAAAAATAATCGGTCTGAGTATTATGAACAGCGCGGTGGTGGTCCTCTTTATCCTAGGGGGAATGGCCGGGGGCAACACCGCCCCCATCCTCACCTCGGCCAATCGGGGGATCATGGTAGACCCGCTTCCGCAGGCTCTTATGCTTACCGCTATCGTGGTGGGGCTGTCCATCACCGCCGTGGCCCTCATCCTCACGGTACGGGTGTACCGCTCCTGCGGAAGCATCGATATAAAAGAGATCGAGGACCGCATCAAGGATAGCTGATCGATGTCAAACACCGAACTCGCCCTCTATGTGCTGCTGTTTGCCCCTCTCGCTTCCGCCGTCATCAGTCTTGGCGGAAGATTCTTTTCCTCAAAGAAAGCAGAGGCCGCCGCCTTCGTGCTCTGGTTGGGCGGGTCCGCGGGAGGATTGAGCGTTCTCGCCTCCCCCATTCTTTCCGGAGAGACGATCATCGTGGCCCTTGGGGGCTGGAACGCCCCCTTTGGCATCGAGCTCGAGATCCGCGGTCTTGCCTGGGTCGCAACTTTAACCGACGTGGTGATTGCCACCGCTGCCTGGCTCCAAACACGGCGTTCCGACCGTTTTGACAGTTACTTTTATGTATTCTTTTTTATGGCCCTCTTCTCTCTGCAGGGCACCCTGTACACTAAAGATCTCTTCAACCTCTTTATCTGGTTCGAAGTCCTCTCCCTCGCCTCCTTTGCCCTCATCGCCTATGACGGGCAGCTTTCCGCCCGCTTAGCAGCCCTCCGCTACCTGCTGATGAGCTCTTTGAGTGTCGTCGCGTTTCTCCTGGGGGTATGGGTACTCTACTATTACACCGGAACTCTCTCTATGGATCTATTCGCAGGGGCTTTGGAGGAGCTCTCCGAAACCGGCTCCCGGCAGGCGGTCGGGCTCGCGCTGGCCCTGGTTACCGGAGGGATTCTCACCCGGGCGGCCATCATCCCCTTTCACACCTGGCTCCCCGAGGCCCATGCAGCCGCCCCGTATCCTGTCTCCGCGCTGCTTTCCGGCTTCGTCATTAAAGCGCCCACCCTCGCCCTCTGGAGGATTCTGGACTACATCAGCTTCCCCGCCCTGTACAGCCTGCTTATCTGGATCGGCGCCGCTTCCGCCTTGATCGGCGTTGTGGCCGCCATGAGCCAAAAAGATGCCAAAAAACTCCTCGGCTATCATTCGATCTCTCAGATGGGATACATCGTCGCCGCCTTCGGGATGGGCGGCGGGGCGGGAAAGGCAGCGGCCCTCTTTTTTATCATCGGCCACGCCCTTTTCAAGAGCCTCCTCTTTTTAACCGTCGGGGAGGTGACTGAACGCGCCGGCAGCCGGGATGTCTATTCTCTGCGCGGCTTGGGAAGGCGTTATCCGCTGCAGACGGCTCTCTATGCAGTGGCCGCCCTTTCGATCACCGGCATTCCCCTGTTTGCCGGCTACACCGCCAAGCTGACGGTCTCCAAAGCACTCGGATCCCATCCCGCCTCCTGGCTCCTATTTGCCGCCGGCATAGGCACGGTAGCCTCCTTCCTCAAACTGAGCCGGATCTTTATCGGAAGAAAAGCCGCCCCGGAGAGGCAGCCAGGGTCGGAAAACGGCATCTCCGCTTCTCAGGGGAACAGGGGTTCCCGAGGCCTTGCCGCTTTCGGAGCACTTGTGCTCGCCTTGGGCTGTCTCTTGCTGGGGATTATTCCCGCCCGTTCGCTCGCATTATTCCAGCTTTTCGTAGAAACCGGCGGAGAAGGGCTTTCTCTCACCGCCTCAAACCTTCAATGGTATACTCCTATCCCCCTGGTCAAAGCCGGCATCACCATCCTTGGCGGCATTCTGCTCTCCGGTTTCCTCCTCTCCCCGCCTGGGAAGCAGACCGCCGGGTCTCTGCGCCGTAGCCGGCTGGGCATCAACGGATCGCTCCGGCTGCTCACCGCCGGATTTGCCGCGCTCATATGGTATGGAGCCCTCGTGTTTTAGCGGAAGAAGGAGGGAGAGAAGCGCATCATGAGTTTTCCGGCCCCGGACTCGCTGCATCAACACCTGCCCCTGCTCCTCATGCTGGTCCCCTTGTCCGCCGCTGCGATCAGCTTGACCGGCAAGCTGCTTCCTCCAAGGTTGACCCGTCTTCCGGCTTTCATTGTCTGGCTGGGCGGAACCCTACGGCATAGAGCTGGAGTTGAACGGTATGGCATGGGCCGCCGCTCTGCTCGGCTTGATTATCGGGACCGTAGTATGGCGCGAGACAAGCCGCTCGAGCAGCTACCCGACTAAGTATGGGCCCGGTTTCTATTTCATATTCTACATGGTTTTTTTCTCCCTCGCCGGAGTTTTATGTACCCGCGATTTCTTTAATCTCTTTGTCTGGTTCGAGATCGTCTCGCTCTGCTCCTTCGTCCTAATTGCCTATGAGCAGCACCCCCGGGCTCTTCTTGCCGCCTTTCGTTACCTCATGGTAAGCACCGTAAGCATTATCTTCTATCTCCTCGGCCTTTGGCTCCTCTATCGCTCCTCGGGGAGCCTATCCATCAGCGGCATTGCTGCCTTGCTGGACTCCGGCGCTCTCAGCCCTGAAGTGGGGGCTGCTCTGGCACTCATGAGCGCCGGTATTCTCACCCGCTCGGCAGCCATCCCCTTTCACAGCTGGCTGCCTGAGGCTCACGGAGCCGCCCCCTACCCGGTCTCCGCTCTCCTCTCCGGGCTGGTCATCAAGGCCCCCGTCCTCGCCCTTGGGCACGTACTGGGTACTTTCTCCTTCCCCGCCCTCCGCAGCCTCTTCATCCTCCTCGGCCTTCTCGGAGCTCTGCTGGGCGCCGGTGGCGCACTGGTGCAGCGGGATATCAAGTTCCTGCTCGGCTACTCTTCCGTGAGCCACATGGGTTTAATTATCGCCCTCTTTGCAGCCGACGACGCACTCGCTCCCTCGGCAATGCTCTTCTATATCATCGCCCACGGCCTAGCCAAATCACTCCTCTTTATCACTTTGGGCGGAATGAGCAGCACCCTCGGAACCCGGGATTTGGATGCCCTGCGCGGCAGCTTGCTCCGCGTTCCACTGCCCGCTGCAGCCTCTCTCATTGGCATAGCCACTCTAAGCGGCATTCCTTTCACCGCCGGCTATCCGGCAAAGCTCCTTGCCGCAAAACTTATTTCCCACTCCCCGGTCCTGGAAGTTATCCTTGTGATCGCAAGTGTGTTGAGCGCCGCCGCTCTGCTGCGGCTGCTCCTCCTTTTTCTTCCCGGCCGTGCTTTCCCCGGTACCGCTGTAGTACAAACCCGGAACACTCCGATGCAAAAACCATCCGCAGGCGGCCCCCTCTTTCTCGCAGCCGCCT
>CAYFUX010000030.1:37656-40147 GCA_964346455.1 uncultured Spirochaetaceae bacterium | reverse complement strand
GTCGCTCTCCGCTTTCAGGAGATCCCCCCGCCGGTATCGCACCTCCAATACGGCATAGTATTCTCCGGCGGGAGCCTTGCGAAGTTCATCATCTCCCCCCGTACTCAGCATGCCGTCCCAGCGCACCTCTTTGGGAAGCAAGAGCCATCCACTGTCGGAGCGACTGCCCGCCCCTTCAACCGGACGAATCGTCATGTTCCAACGCTCGACCTGGTTGTGCTTATTCGATTGTACCTTCACCGGAAGCTCGTTTTTTGTCTCCCCGGCTTGCATGGTAAACCGCTCCGGAGCGCTGATCGAAAGTTTGATCGGCTTTATGTCCAGTGCAAGCTCCAGCGGCTCGGCCTGAGCGGTGTTACCGGCGGCATCGGTGAACTCGGCTTCAAGGGTATACACGCCGCTTTCCACTGTTTCACCCGCTGCATTCCGGCCGTCCCAGAGAAAACTCTCTTTGCCGGTCTCGCACTCGCCGCTGATCACTTCTCTGCCGCGGCGGTCGAGTATACGGCCTTCCCAGGAGACCTTCTCTTCTACATCTGCGCGAATACGTACTGTATCCTTTCTGCCGTCGCCGTTAGGCGAGAAGAGAGGATGGTTCACTTCGAGCTCCGGCATAGGTGGCTGCATATCGACGCTGAACTCCTGCGATGCCGAAGGTTGGTTGCCAAAGCGGTATTCCACGGTGTAGCTGAAGGTGTACGTACCTTGCCGATAGGGCACGCCCTCCTCTGTACTGCCGTCAAGACGTACCTTCTCCGGAACTTCCTGAGTGGAGAAACTGTGCTGCTCCACCGTCTTGCCCTGGGAGTCGGTCACGCGCCAGCTCCAGCCGACGATCCCTTCCTTTTCCGCCTGATCAAGATGGGCGGCCGCCGTATCCTTTACTCCGTCTCCGTTGGGGGAGAAGCTTAGTGGGGTGATCACCACTTCCACGGGCGTCTCCTCCCGCACCAGCTCGATGTCCTCCAGGCGAATCTCACCCGATTCGTTGCCGGCGCGGTCGGTGGAACTGAGGACATAGTCGTACATCCCCGCGGGGGCTTTGGAGCCGTCGTCGGTCGTACCGTCCCACTCCGCCGTACCGGGGGTGCCGTTCTCCCAGCGGTAGCTCCGCACTGCGTTGCCCTCCGCATCGCGGAACTCCGCGGTCCAGAGCTGCTCTTCGGTAGCCTTTTCATGGCCAATCGTGATCGTGTCGCGCGTACCGTCGCCGTTCGGAGAGAAGACCATGTACTCCGGCTCGACGATGACCGCTTCCGGGGGAACCGTATCGACGACAAAATCTTCGACCTCTTTCTCCTGTTGTTTACCGCTCGGGTCTTCCACCCAGAGCCGCAAGGAATAGCGTCCATCAGACACCGTATTCCCCTCCATATCGGTGCCGTCCCAGGTCACCGAACGCTCGAGGGTAAACTTCTTATATCCCTGGAATAAAGCCGAAAACCAGCCGATGTCCCGCTTTTCCTGTTTGACAATGCGTTTCACCGGATCCCCGCCGTCCGGCGGTAAAATCTCCAACCCGTATTTGGGCACATAGCCCGATTCGCTCTTCACATAGAGTGTCACGGAAAACTCCACCGTCGCCTCGTCCTGCACCCCGTCGCCGTTAGGCGAGAGATACTGCGTTCCGGTGGTGGTAGCGGGAAGCTCCGGAGTTTCCGGGGTTCCCCCTGCATACGCGGACAGCGTTACGACAAACAGCAGGCTTGCCGCCGCCACTATTACTTTTTCTCTCAATTTCATTTTTTGCCCCCTTTCAGAAACGGCTCTCAATTCGGACCGCCGCACCGGCCGCGCGGTGCGGCGCTCCCTCGACATTCATCACGTTTATTCTTCGGCAGCCTCTACGATTTTAATCCCTGCGCTCGCTCCGATACGGTCGGCGCCGGCCTCGATCATCGCAATAGCATCTTCATAGCTACGGATACCCCCCGAAGCCTTTATCTTCATTGTATCACCCACGGCCTCACGCATCAGGGCGACATCCTCGGTTGTCGCTCCTCCGCTGCCAAATCCGGTGGACGTTTTCACGAAATGGGCCCCCGCCTGGCGGGCACACTCACAGGCGCTCTTCTTCTCTTCATCCGTCAGGTAGCAGGTTTCGATAATCACTTTCACCGTGTTCCCGGCGGCGGCATCCACCACCGCGGAAATATCTTTTGTCACCTGCGCGGTATCGCCCGCCTTGAGCGATCCGATGTGGATGACCATGTCGATCTCCTCGGCCCCCTGGTCGACGGCCCATTCGGTCTCCGCCGCCTTCACCTCCATCGGGTCGGCACCCAGCGGAAAGCCGACGACGCAGCACGTCAGTACCTCGCTGCCCTGCAGCATCTTGTTTACCGTCGGTACGTAAACCGGATTCACGCAGACCGAGGCAAAGCCGTAATCTACCGCCTCGCGGCAGTTCTTCTCCACCTCTTCCGCCGTGGTTACCGGCTTGAGATTGGTATGGTCGATCATTTTCGCTATGTCTTGTTTCAGCATGGTT
>CAYFUX010000030.1:25467-37556 GCA_964346455.1 uncultured Spirochaetaceae bacterium | reverse complement strand
CGGCTTGAGATTGGTATGGTCGATCATTTTCGCTATGTCTTGTTTCAGCATGGTTTCTTCCTTTCTCCGGCAGTGAGCCCTTGGCTCCCGCTCGCGTATCCTCTTGATATTAGTATTCGTTGTACATCAGTTCCGGCACCGCCGGTTTTTCGTTGCCGATCTCCACCGATTGCCGAAACCGCTCGATCGCTTCGGCCGGATCCTTCTCTCCGACGTGAAACTCCGCCAGCGGCTCGCCCTTCTGCACGTAGTCACCAAGGCGCCGCCGCATCCAGTAGCCGACCGCCGGGTCGATCACATCGTCCTTCGCCGAGCGTCCCGCCCCCAGCAGGAGAGCACTTATCCCCAGCCCGGCGGTATCCATACGCGTAAGATAGCCGCTCTTCTGCGCCTCGACGGTCATCGTCTCTTTGGCTTTCGGCAGCAAATCGGTGTTTTCGGTTACTCGCGGGTCGCCGCCCTGGGCGGAGATCATACAGGCAAAGCGTTCCAGCGCGCTGCCGGAGCTGATTGCCTCCTCCAGCTTGGAGCGAGCCTCTTTCTCATCGGCGACAACCTCCCCGAGCAGCAGCATCTTCTCCGCCAGCGCCAGGCTTACCTTCTTCAGATCGCCATTGTGGCCGCCCTGCAGGATTTCCACCGCCTCCTGGATTTCGAGGGCATTGCCCACTGCATTGCCCAGAGGCTGGTTCATGTCCGTGACCAGCGCCACCGTCTCTTTTCCCGCAAGATGTCCGATCTCCACCATGCTCTTCGCCAGCGCCTCGGCCCCTTCGACGTCCTGCATAAAGGCGCCGCTGCCGGTCTTCACATCCAGTACGATCTTGTCCGCTCCGGCGGCAATTTTCTTGCTCATCACGCTCGCCGCGATAAGCGAGATGTTGTCGATGGTGCCGGTCACATCCCGCAGCGCATACAGCTGTTTGTCCGCAGGCACCAGGTTCCCGGTCTGCCCGATAACCGAGAGACCACACTCGCGCACGATCTCGGAAAAGCGTTCCATCGGATGAGAAATAGAGAGCCCCGGAATCGACTCGAGCTTATCCAGGGTGCCCCCCGTGTGGCCGAGGCCCCGTCCGGACATCTTGGCCACCCGTCCGCCGCAGGCTGCTACCAGCGGCGCAACCACCATCGTCGTCGTGTCCGCCACGCCGCCGGTTGAGTGTTTGTCCACCTTGATCCCCGGAATCGGAGAGAGGTCAATGCGGTCGCCGGAGTCGACCATCGTCAGCGTAAGCTCGGTGGTCTCCTCCTTGTTCATCCCGTTGAACCAGATGGCCATCAGCATTGCAGAGGCCTGGTAATCCGGGATCGAACCGTCCACATATCCGTTAACGAAAAAGCGAATCTCATCGGAGTTCAGCGCTCCTCCATTACGCTTTTTCTCAATCAAATCGACCATGCGCATTTAGTGTCCTCCGTGTGTGGTGTCTAGACGCAATATATAGGTTAATACTATCATGAGACTGTAGCAAACACTACAGGTTATCCGTAATTATGAACGTGATTCCCCGCACCCGGCTACTCGAACATATCGATCAGCATGCGCTGGTTCAAGTCCACCTGCCGTCGGTTGTCGGCGAGGGTTTTGTGCATATACTCCCGGTCCAACTGCAGGTCGTCCACTAAACGCACCAGCAGCTCCTCCGGCAGCAGGTTCTGTTCAGCATAGAGATAAATCAGCGCTTTTTCGGCAATCGCAGCCACCTTCAGGCTGTTCATGTTTACCTCCTCCTCGGGAGTGCCGGCAAAAAGCAGCTTCAAATGGGCATGGAGCTGAGAATCCTCCTTGGCGTACTTCAGCGCCGACAATTCTTTGCGCAGCGGATCGACGTTGCCCTTGGCCGCCGCCTCCCCGAGGGGCTTGAGGGTGAAGAAGGTGTACTCCTTGCCCGGCAGATAATGGTGAGCATCACAGCGGGTGCAGTAGTTGGGCTCCAGCGGATCCTCCTTCTTCTGATCCCCTCCGATGACGATCAGCGGGTCAAAGTAGAGGGCGGGGCACTCCTGCCCATCCACCTGATAGTAGCGGTAGGTGTAGAAGGAGTCTTCGATACAGTCGGGATGCTCGCAGTAGGCGGTGAGAGGAAAGACGTCGGTGGCCGTCTCCAGCATCAGCCGTGCGGTGGAGTTGAAGATGTCCCGACGAAAATTGAGAATCAGGGCGGGGAAGATAAAAATCAGGCCCCGCTCCCTGCTGGCGTTCCGCACCACATAGACCAGCCGCTCGTCATAGAAGGAGGCCTCGTCCACGATCCACGTACCCACCTCCGGGTTGTCCTTGAGCACCTCCTCGAGGCTGAAGGAGTCCTTGATCCGGGCAATATTGTTGCCACAGCGTTCGTAGCCGTTCCGGTAGGCAAGCGCATCGTCGGGATAGTCGGGAAAACGCTCGGCATCCAGCAGTGAGCGGATAAAAAACACTTTCCGACGGTCCGCTCCGGCGGTGGTGGTGCGCTCGGCGATCGCCTCGCTCTTTGTCAGCGCCACCCGCGCATCGCGCCACACCCGCGCCGAATATTCGGTCTTTCCCGATCCCATCGGCCCTATCACCAAAATCCGGCGGGAAGGTCGAGTGAAATCGAAGTGATTGAACGAGTGGTGGACCCGTACACTCGGAAATCCGAGGCTCTTGAGAAAATCCAGCGTCTCCGGCGTATTCTCCCTTTCGTACATCTGCAGTGCTCTCCTTCTCCGCGGGCGGTATAACTTCATCGTAACGGAAAGCCCGCCGCTTGACTATGGCCGCTTGACTATGGAACTCAGCGCCGATAGTGTCGACCCATGCTTATTGAAACTTTGGCTACCCCCCTTAACCTTCTGATCATCGCCGCTTTGGCCTTCAACCTCACGCAGCGCTCCCACCAGCAGGAGGGCGAGAAGAAACGCCTCGCCACCCTCTATATCGCCGGCGCCATCCTCCTCTACCGGGCGGAGGTGGCGCTGATGGCCCGTGAAGGGCTTTCCGACCCCTTGCTGCTTCCGGCCCTCCTGCCGCCGGCGCTGATGCTCTATTTTCTGCGGAAAGAGGTCTTTCTCTTCCGGCTGCACTGCAGCCGCTGCGGTACGCGCCTCACGGTAAAAGATATTCTCTATCGGGACGAGCCGCTCTGCGAGAAATGCCGCAGCGCTCCCGCTTCGGTCGACGAGGTGGATTGGGAGAACTGGCAGGCACAGGAGACGGCGGTCCTCTGCTACGTTTTTTCCGGCGATCAGGTGCTGCTGATCCATAAAAAAACCGGTCTCGGCAAGGGAAAAGTGAACGCCCCGGGAGGCCGTATCGAAGCGAACGAAACCCCGGAGGAGGCGGTAGTGCGGGAGCTGCAAGAGGAGGTAGCGGTCACGCCTACCGGCATCTACCCCGCCGGCGAGCTCTCCTTTATCTTCACCGACGGCTATTCGCTGCACGGACACGTCTATTTTGCCGAAGGCTACCGCGGCGAGCCGACGGAGACCGACGAGGCGGACCCGTTCTGGGTCCCTGTGGCCGAGATTCCCTACAGCGAGATGTGGGAGGATGACGAGCTGTGGCTGCCGCCGGCGCTCGGAGGCTCCTTCGTCACCTGCCGTTTTATCTTCGACGGCGACCGCATGCTCAGCAAGCGCATTGAAACCGCCCCGCGCAGCTGAGCGGGGCAGCTGTACCGCCGCTTTGATTGTTTGTCTCGGCGACATGTCGGGGCAATATGTCGCCGTTTAGTTGCTACAGTGTGGTAACCTGGGTACCGCCGCTTGAAGCCCGAAAATGCACTTCCTGCAGATCGGAGAGCTGACTGCGCAGCTTGTTCTGCTGATTCTCCGGACAATAAACCACGACAAAGGCACCGATCTTTCCACCGGGAAGTTGGGCAAAAGCGCCCAAATTGTTGATCCTCTCGGTCAATCCGGTCACATAGTCGTCGACAAACTTTCCCGGTAGTTTCTGTTTTAGCTCCTGCTGCGTCTGGATCAGCTCCCCCACCTTCCGCAGATTACCGGCAAGAAAGGCCTCTTCAAGGTCGTAGGCCACCTGCTTGATCTCCCCCAGCGTATCCAGGGCATTATCCATCTGGGTGTTGAGCAAATCGAGGGAGGGTTTCGATTTGAAGTGTTTGCCGCTGTAGAAAAAGAGCAGCCGATCCTGGAACACCTTCTTTTGGATCTCCGGTATCTCGATTTCCCGACCTTCGATCCGGTCACTTTCGTACTCGATCAGCTTCAAGCCACCCAGCGCGCAAATCGACGGGTCGTGATAGCCCGAGGCCGAGTCGAGCACCTCTACCTCTATATACGCAGCCTCTTCCAGCAGCTGCTGCTGGGTCACTTCCTCGCCCTTGAACAGGTGCATCGCGTTGAGCAGGCTGACGGTGAGCGCCCCCGAAGAGCCCAGCCCGCTCTCGGAGTTGAGATCCGACATCACATAGATGTCGATGGGAATCTGATCGAGTTTCATCAGCTTGAGGGTCTCGCGAATCAGGTCGTGGCGGACATCCTCGATTCTAGTGACTTTCTCGTGCACATCCATGTATTTCAAGTTGATATAGCCGTCCACATTCGGTTTCAAACCGGCATAGACATACTTATCGATCGTCATACTGACAGTAGCGCCCCCAAAACGTTCTGCATACTGTTTCAAATCGGTAAGTCCTCCTCCAAAGGGAATCCTCAGGGGGGTTTTCGCAATTATCATCATGAACGTTCCTCCGTCTCGGGTGTTTTCTCCAGGACTTTGCAGTCTCAGTGCACTATGCACTCCGTACTCTAATTCCGTACGCTACTAAAGATATCGCAAACATCGCAAAAAGGGAACCACAGTGAGTGGTTTACACCCCTGCTCCGATATTTTACTATCTAAGCCTCATGGCTTTGGAAGTTTACGGTATAGGCAATCCCCTCATCGACATCACGGTGCACGTCGACGAGGATGAGCTCTCCCGGCTCGGACTCAACAAAGGTACCATGCACCTCATCGATGCACGGCGGCACGACGAGCTGCTCGGCTTTATCGAGGCTAAGCACAAAATCTACGGCTGCGGCGGTTCCGCCCCCAATACCCTCGTCACCCTCGCCTTGTTTGGAGTGAAGGTGGCGCTTGCCGGGAAGCTCGGCGGCGACGCCCATGCCTCAATCTACCGGGAACGGCTCTCCGAACTCAGCGTGACCGATGGGCTAAAGGAGGGAGGAGAGCGTACCGGTACAAGTATCATCCTCGTCAGCCCGGACAGCGAACGCACGATGAACACCTACCTCGGCGCAAATCGGGAATTTGGCACCGATGACCTCGATGAGCAGCGCGTCGCTGAGGCGAAGTACCTGTATTTTACCGGATATATGTGGGATACCCCTCGGCAACAGGAGGCGGTTAAGCGGGCGCTGACGATAGCCCGGCGCAGCGGAACGACCATCGTCTTTGATTTGGCCGACCCCTTTGCCGTGAGCCGCAATCGGGAGGCGTTTCTGGAGCTTATCCGGGAGCACGCTCAGATCGTGTTTGCCAACGGCGAGGAAGCGCGGATATTATTCGAAAACTACGCTCCGGGCGAATGCGCCAAATCCCTCGGGGAGCTTACCTCCACCGCCGTGGTAAAGAACGGCAGCCGAGGCTCCTATGTGTGCGAACGGGGAAGACTGCAGCACATCCCTGTCACGCCCCGTAAAGCCCTGGACAGCACCGGGGCGGGTGATACCTATGCCGCAGGATTTCTTCTTGGCCTGACGGAGGGACTGTCGGCACGGGAGGCGGCGGAGGCGGCGAGCCTGCTCGCCGGTGAGGTAATCATGCAGCACGGCGCACAGCTGTACCGCGAACGAATAGAAAACCTCGACAGCCCCCTCGTGCGCTCGCTCCTCTGAGCGCTGCAGCTAATGAGCGCTGCAGCAAAAACAACCCGCCCGGCAGAGCGCCACCGGGCGGGCTGATGGGCGAACCATACAACCGCACAGTTTATCCCTAAACGGCGGGTTTATCCGGGTCAATTACTCGACGGTCCTCTGCAGCTCCTCGACCTTGTCGGTCTGCTCCCAGGAGAAGGCATCCCGGCCAAAATGGCCGTAGGTGGCGGTCTTCTCATAGATCGGCCGCATGAGATCGAGAGAGCGAATGATGCCGGCGGGGCTGAGATCGAAGACTTTCTTGACCGTCTCCTCGATGCGGGACTCCGGTACCTTGCCGGTGCCAAAGGTGTCCACCATGACCGAGACGGGAAAGGGCACGCCGATAGCGTAGGCCAGCTGGACTTCACAGCGGTCGCAGAGCTCCGCCGCCACCAGGTTCTTTGCCACATAGCGGGCCATATACGTGGCGGAACGGTCCACTTTGCTCGGGTCTTTGCCGCTGAAGCAGCCGCCGCCGTGCCGGCCCATTCCGCCGTACGTGTCCACGATGATCTTCCTGCCGGTCAGGCCCGAATCGCCGTGGGGACCGCCAATGACAAAACGGCCGGTAGGATTGATATAGTAACGCGTATCGTCGCTGATGAGGCCCGTTTCTCCCAAAACCGGCTCGATCACCGTCTTCTTCAAGTCGTTCTCGATTTGCTCGTGGGTGGCGCCGGGCTCGTGCTGATGGCTAATGACGATCGAATCGATCTTTTTGGGCACGCCGTTCTCGTATTCTACGGTAACCTGGCTCTTGCCGTCCGGGCGCATCCACCAGATATTTCCGTTCCTCCGTACATCCGCCGCTTTGATCAGCAGCTTGTGGGCATACATTACGGGAGCAGGCATCAGTTCATCTGTCTCCCTGCACGCATAACCAAACATCATCCCCTGGTCGCCGGCGCCCTGCTCTTTGTAGAGCCCGCGGCCGGAGACCCCCTGATCGATGTCGGGCGATTGGCTGTGAATAGTATCGATTACCGCCATCGACTCCCAATCAAGACCGTAATCCGCACGGTCGTAACCAATCCGTTTGACCACGCCCCGGACGACATCCTGGAGAGAGACATAGGTGGAGGTGGTGATTTCCCCGCCTACCAACACCATTCCGGTGGTGGTAAAGGTCTCGCAGGCGACGTGGCTCGAGATATCGTCCTGCAAACAATGGTCCAAAATCGCATCGGAGATCTGATCGCATATCTTATCGGGGTGGCCTTCACTCACCGACTCAGAGGTAAACAAAAAATTATCCATTGACATAGTAGCGACTCCTTTAACTGTTGTTCTTATCGTATACTGTTGTTCCTATCGTATCGTATGCACGTAATCAACAGGGTATGGCAGATCAAGCTGTTTTGCAACTCCAAAAATGAGAACTCCCGCTTTGTTGACAGGTATGAAGAAAGGCACTACACTTTTTTTTCGCACGTACAACACGTAAGAACGAATAGGCTATACTTGTGGATAAGTCGATCCTTTTTATGCTCCTCGCCTCCGGGGTTGCCCCCCTGCTGCTGAACATCCTCTTTACTCCTCTGCTTTTACATATTGCCCACCGACACAATTGGTACGATCCGGTGGATCACCGCAAGATTCACAGCGGCAACATCCCGCGCATCGGCGGGGGGGGGGTCTTCCTGGCCTCGTTCATGACGGCGATTATCATCGCCTCCCTCCCATGGAGCGCACAATTTTTCCCCAATTTATCCACAACCACCGTGTTTCCTCTTTTTTCCGCCCTCTTGCTGATTCACATCGTGGGACTGCTCGACGATGTGGCCAATCTCCGGCCGCTTTATAAATTGTACGGCCAACTCATCGCCGCACTCATCCTGGTGGCAAGCGGAACCTTTTTTACAGCTCTCGCCGTCCCGTTTTTTCATGCCCCTCTCGAACTCGGGTGGTTCGGACCGGTTCTTACCGTTCTCTGGCTGGTGGGAGTAACAAATGCGGTAAACTTGATCGACGGGATCGATGGACTTTCGAGTATGTGTGCCATTATCGCCGCGCTTTTTCTCGGTTTCTGCGGGCTGAGTGTGGGAGCGCCAGGGTTTTCCGGCATAAGTTTTACCGTCGCCGGGGCCGCGGGAGCTTTTTTTCTCTTCAACTTTCCCCCGGCAAAACTGTTTATGGGCGATGCCGGAAGTCTCTACCTCGGCTTCTTTCTCGCCCTACTGCCGCTCTACATTTTCTCAAGCCCGGAGCACGAGGGCCACGCTCTTCCGGTAGGCATGAGTCTGCTGCTTATTCCTATACTCGATACCATTGCCGCCATCGTCAGACGCCGTCGACAAAGAAAGCCCTTCCACATTCCCGACAAAGAACATCTTCACCATAAGCTGCTCAACTTTAGTTTTTCCAACCGTCAAATCTTAGCCCTGATGGGCGTCGCGGCCCTTCTGCCGTCGGTGTCGGTGTACCTCTGGATACGTACCGGCCTGCACCTCCTCGGACTTCTCACCTTCCTTCTCTGGGCGATCGGGATTGCCGGATTTTTGATAATCGACCAGCTGCACCGAAAGCTCGATTCCTCAACGAGATAATCACAACTTTTCCACAAGGGTGGATACTACTAGTGTACGCATAAAAAAAACAGCCCGATCCGCATGCTCTGCAGACCGGACCGCTAGGGGCAGGACATCCTGTAGGGGCAAGGCGTTCTGCCTAAAAAGGAAGGAAATACAGAAGAGAGTTACTCAGCGCCGCTGGCGCTTCTTGCTGCTCACGCGCACCTGTTTGTACAGTCCTTCACCTTCGCTTTTGGTTTCTATATCGTTCATATCATTCAACGTGGTGTGCACGAGCCGGCGTTCAAACGGGTTCATCGGCTCGAGCAGCTTCGATTTTCCGCTTTTCCGCACAAAAGAGGCGGTTTTTTTGGCCATACGGACGATATTCTCCTCGTGCCGGGAGCGATAATTCTCCGCATCCACCACGACTCGGGTGTTCTCATCCATCTTGCCGGCATAGATATTGGCAAGGAGCTGTATCGCATCCAGGTTTTTTCCCTTCTTGCCTATTAAAATGCTCGAATGCTCGCTGTCAATATTCAGTCCTACCTTCCCGGGACGGCGGAACCCCACGTGTACTCGTCCGGGAAACCCCATTTTTTCGGTAAGAGTCTCGATGTACTCGATCATCTCCTCTTCAAACTCGTTTTGGGGTTTCGGATCTGCCGCCTCTTCCTGCTCGGCGGCTTCGGATGCGGGAGCCTCGTCACTCCCTCCCGCACCGTTGTTGACATACACTCGAATACGAACGTTTCCTCGTCTGAAAAACCCTTTCTTGTTGGCTTCGACGATCTCTACATCAAATTGTTCTCGGTCTAAATTCAACGCCTCAACCGCGTTGTCGATCGCCTCCTTTTCCGTTTTTCCTTCGAACTCTTTTACCATATATTTCTCCTTGCGAGGCGCGTCTTTTCACGCTCATTTCTTCTTCTTCGATTTGCTTTTCTTACCCTTCGATTTGCTTCCGCCCCCTGAACTATTCTGACTCTTAGCTTTAGCCTTCGGCGGCAGAGGAGAGGAGCTTTGTTCGCTCTGGCCGCCGGCCGACGCGCCCGCCGTTGCCGGCGCGGCATTTTGACGCTGATGCCGTGCAATAAACTTCTGCTGCACCATGGTCAATAAGTTGGTCATAATCCAGTAGACCAAAAGACCTGAGGGAGCGTTATAGAGGATAAAAAAGAGGAAAAAGGGCATCCCGTAGGTCATCATCTTCATGCTGCCGCCCTGACCGCTGGCGCCGGGGGACTGCATCAACTTGCTCGACAGCATAATGGAGACGGCAAAGATAATCGGCAGCAGCCGCAGATCGCTCCACCCGAGGATAGGCAGTTGAAAGGGTGCAAAGCTGAGAATGGACTCGGGGCTCGAGAGATCGCTGATCCAGCCCGGAATAAAGGTGGCTCCCCGCAAATCGAAATGCTTGTTGAGCAGCATGTAGAGGGCAATGAAGATGGGCATCTGCAGCAGCAGCGGCAGACATCCGCCGAGGGGGTTTACCCCCTCCTGTTTGTAAAGCGCCGCCATTTCCTGATTCATCTTCTGGGGATTGTCTTTGTACTGCTCCCGGATCTCTTTGATCTTTGGATTGAGAGCCTGCATCTTGCTGGTAGATTCGTAGCTCTTGTGGGTGATGGGAAACAGCACGATCTTAATGGCAATCGTCAGCATTATGATGGCAATTCCCCAGTTGGGAACGATGGAGTGGAAGAAGACCATCATCTTCTTCAGAATCCACTCCAGCCATCCGAGAATCGAGCTGGTATCCGTCACCTCTTCGAGATGCAGATTGCTGGCCTTGAAGGAGTTTTCGTCCGCCTGATTGTAATTGCTCAGAACTCTGCCGAGTTTCGGCCCCACATAAAACTGGAACACGTCCACGTTGGTGCTGCTCTTAATGCGCGGACGGGAGAAGAACATTTGGCTGGCTTTCTCAACGCCCTTCGCCGGTTGTTCCGAGAACGTAATATCGTATTCGGTAGCGTCGGGTATACCAACGACAGTGAAGTACTTGCCGGCAATCGCTGACCACATAATCCGTTCATCGATCTGCTTTTGACCCCCGTTGAGCTTATAGCGCTCCCGGTCGCCGTCCGAGTAGGTATAGTACCGGCGGTATTCATAGCGGCCGTCGAGGGTAGTTACCTCCGGTCCGATCTGCGGACCGTAACCAAGGGTATAACTGTAGCCGTTGAAGTCGAGGGGCGGCAATGCATTCACACTGTTTTCGATCCGCACCCGAAGCTCAAACATGTACTCGTTCGGGGTAAAGGAAAAGCGCTTTACCAGGGTAAATGGAACCGCCTTTCCACTCTCATCCGGCGCGGCAAATTGACGACTGAACTCGATCGTATACTCGTCAATTTTTCGGACGTTGAAGGTCGCATCGATGGGGGCAGTGCCAATGGGACCAAAGGCCATCTCAAACGCCCCCTGCGTCTCCTCGGCCCTCTGGACCATCTCGAGGGGGACTCCCTCTTCCTTGTGCTGCTTCAACCGTATGGAGGTAGCCTTGGCGCCCCGATTGGTGAACACCGCTCTGACTACCTCTGTGTCAATGACCACCTCGCGTTCATTCGGCGCATCTCCATAGGGACGGATATCCGAGGCGCTTTGTGCCAGTCCGGGGGATTCCTTCGCTGTCTCTTCCGACTCCGCCTGCTGAGCAGTCTGCTCGTCAGACCGCGAAGAGTCCGTCCCTTCTGCGGCGGACTCTTCAGCCTGTTGTTCCGCAGTAGGTTCCTGACGAGGAATCTGCTCAGGCTCGGGCATAAAATAGGTCGACTGAATAATAAAACCAACGGTAATTACAATTACCGAAAGCACTACCGCTAGTAACGTTCTTTTGTCCATACTCTCTCCTACAATCAGGACCCTAATGTTTCCTCATCAACCGATTGCAATGAAGATGTGTATGGGGGACTCGCAGCGGAGTTAAAGAACAACGGGAGAAACTGGTTCTTAACCGTTCTCAGCATAGAGCGCAGCACGTGCAAAAAGTTTCTGCAGCTGCTGCAGCCTATTCCAGTAGGTATCCTCGCTGGGATAGAGGATGATCACCATATCGAAGCCGGTTTTCAAAGAAGCCTTCAATTCTCGGTATGCTTCTCTCACCACTCTTTTTGCCCTGTTTCGTTTGGCCGCATTTCCGTACTTGCGAACAAGCGTGACCGTCATACGATTCCGTGGGAGCCCGTTTTCCCTATACACAAGCTTGGCGCCGTAACATGTAACTCGGTTACGTTCGGCGAACACTCGATTGATATCGGTCTGTCGCTTTAAGCGTTCCTCTTTAGTAAGGTTTTTTCTCATTCGAAATGGAAAGCTTCTTCCGGCCCTTACTCCGTCTGCGGCTAAGAACCTTTTTTCCTCCCCGGGTTTTCATCCGGGAACGAAAGCCGAATTTGCGATTCCGTTTTGTTTTGCTGGGCTGATAGGTTCTTTTCATAAAGTTGACTCCTTATTTACTCGCTGAAAAAGCGTAATCTCTCTGCTCTGTTTCAGAAATGGTGCCGTACTGCAGCGTCTCCAGGAGCTTAGAAGAACTCGGAGCGCGGTATTACTGGGGCTGTAGTATACTTGCGGTATTGTTTCTATGTCAACTATCGCAGGGCTTCAAGAGGTGTCATTTGTTCCGTTCTTTTTATCATGCGGCTTATTCATCCGGCTTATCATCCGGCCCCTGGTTGCGCTCTTCAACGCGCCGGCGGAGTTTCTCCAACTCGG
>CAYFUX010000030.1:4260-25367 GCA_964346455.1 uncultured Spirochaetaceae bacterium | reverse complement strand
TCATCCGGCCCCTGGTTGCGCTCTTCAACGCGCCGGCGGAGTTTCTCCAACTCGGTATAGAGGCGGGAACTTTGATCCACGGGAGGCCCCTCGGTGTCGTCAGCAGCGGATGTCTCCGCGGAATCCTGTCTCTCCGCTGTGTCTTCTTCACTCTCCTTGCTCTGCTCCGGGCTCGTTTTGGTCTCATCCCCCGCTCGCTGCTGTTCTACTGGATTTCCCAGGATGATGCGCAGATTCTTGATCCCGAGTTCGGGATATTTCTTACGGATATTCCGCAGAATGCGCTCCTTACTCAATTGGAACATCTGCATCCAGCCGGGGTGGTCCGTCTGGATGATCAATACTCCCTTTTCAATATCCTTGGGTTTGGAGTGACCGGAGAGTTCCGGCCCCACCAGTTGGTCCCAGTGGGAAAAAAAGGAGTAATACGTGCCTGCTTCTCCCGCCTTCTGTTTTCCCAAAAGATGTTCGAGGAGTTCACCGGCTTTTTTTATATTCTCTGAATCCATCCGTTTTCCATCCAGTACGTGCTGGTATTCTTGTGTACGAAACGCTCATATCCTTCTTCAGGAAGGAAGGTAAAGAATGCCTGTTCGTGCTGCGGCAGCATCTCGAGCAGTTTCTCCCGCTTTTCACCGTCGAGCTCCAGAAGCACGTCATCCAGGAGCAGCACCGGGAGACGGCCGGTTTTACGAGAATAGTAGCTACTCTGTCCTATTCGAAGGATAAGGGAGATCAGCCGCAGCTGTCCAGTGGAAGCGTCGGCAGCAAAATCGCGCTCATCCCGTCGAAACACGAACTTGTCTCTATGGGGACCGCTCATGGTAGTGCCGTAGAGCAAATCGCGGCTTCTCCTCTCTCTGAGCATACGCGCCGCCTCTTCGGCACTCCTGCATTCTCCCCAGGAGGGGCGGTATTCGATCGCCACCTCTTCCGGAATACCGGTGATTTCAGAAAAGAGGGGGGAGAAGAGGGCATTGAACTCTTCAACCAAAGTTTTCCGTCGCTTGAGAATCTCGACACCCGTTGCGGCCAGCTGCGAGTCGTAGACATCGAGCATATCTTCCTGCTGCTCTTTGAGGGAGACGTTGCGCATCTTGAGTAGTTTGCGGTAGGTTCGAAGACTGTCGATAAACGAGGGGTTGTAAAGACTCATAGTCTGATCGAAGAACCATCGCTGACGGTCAGGGGCGCCGCTGACAAAAGAGATATCGTCGTGAGTAAAGACGATAGCCGGCATATTGGAAATCAGGGTCTTACGATCGGCGATCCGCTTCCCGTTGAGCTGCACCTCTTTTCCTTTCTGCGTCAAGCGTACCGCCACCTCACCGTTCACATCGGATCTGTCGGAAGCGGTAAAAGTGCCGTAGACGGTTGCCTCTTGCCGGTCGTAGTGGATCATCCCACGGTCGCTGCGGGTGCGGAACGAAGCGCCGTAGGAGAGCAGATACACCGCCTCCAGCAAGTTGCTCTTCCCCTGACCGTTGTTTCCTATAAGAAACACCCGTGAGGCGGAGAGGTCGATGCTCTGGTCGGCAAGATTCCGGAATCCGAAGAGTTTAAGGGTGCGATACCCCATTGTTCAGTCAAGCTGCATCGGCATCACGATGTGGAAAAAATCCTTCTCCGGTTTGGTCAGCAGGGTAATGGCCCGGTTGGGCTCGGTAAAGCGGAGAATGATTTCGTCCTCGCTGATAACCTTCAGAGGATCCAGCATGTAGAGATAGTTGAGGGCAATGCTCATTTCCGGTCCCTGATAGCTGCACTCAACCTCTTCCTTGGCGGTGCCGATCTCGCTCTCCTCCGAGGAGAGGGCGATAGTGTTTTCAGCAATATTGAGATAGATGCGCCGGGATTTTTGTTCGACCAGCAGGGACACACGCCGCAGGGCGCTCTCGAGCTGCTCCCGGTTGATGCTGATCTCATAGTCCTGCTGATTCGGAATGACTCGTCGGTAATTGGGGAACTGTCCTTCGATCAAGGTGGAGGTGATCCGGCGGCTGTCAAAGTGGACAAAGAGATTTTTCTCTCCGACAGCAATGCGTAGGTTGCCTTCTCCGCTCGAGAGCTTACGGATAAGCTGCAAAGCTTTAGGGGGAATGATAACAGAGTTGAAGTCGGGAATTTGGGAGCCGAAGCCCTTTTCAATGTAACTGAGCCTGCGGCCGTCGGTGGCCACCATGGTAATCGACTCTTCGTTTTTCTCCATGTAGACGCCGTTCATAAAGTAGCGCGTCTCGTCGTCGCTAACAGCAAAGATGGTCTGACCGATCATGTCGATCAGTTCCGATTGGGATACTTCGAAGTAATTGTCCTCGGATACTTCTTGGAGCTCGGGGAACTTGTCGGCGGCAATGCTTTTGAGTTGAAAATCGATGCGTTTGAAAAGCGGGCGAATAATGAGCCGATTGTCGCTGAGTTCAAACTCGATATCTCCTTCGGGGAAGGAGCGAAGAATTCCCAGAAATTTGTCGCAAAAGACGGTCGTAGTGCCCTCTTCTCCGATATCTACCGGGATGTGGCTTTCAAAACCGATTTTCATATCCGTCGCTTTAATCGTAAGGGTATCGTTTTCCGCGACGAGCAGAACGTTCGAGAGAATGGAAAGAGCATTGCGTGTGGAGATAATCTCTTGTGCAATGGAGATTTCTTTCTGGATGGCGTTTTTCTCGCAGGTAAACTTCATTCCCCATCTCCTATTAATTCTATATTTAAAAATTCAGTAGTAGTAGTAGTAAGCTCTGTGAATAAGTGCAAAAGCCCGCTAAATACTCCGTTTACCGTAAATTATAGCCGGGGAAAACTCAATAGATTACGATCCCCTTTTTCCACAAATTCACCCCGCCCCTCAACTTATCCACCCTTATCCCCAGACCGCTCACAGTCTATTAAGACTTTGTTCCGTACTCTTTGATATTCCTGATTAGCCCCTGGATCATCGGTTCGAGGAAGGGATCGGTTTGCATGCGGCTTTCGATGCGCTGACACGCGTGCATGACAGTGGTGTGATCTCGGCCGCCAAACTCCAGCCCCACCTCCGTGGTGGAGAACTCGGTAATCTCACGGGTTATGTACATGGCAATCTGGCGCGGAAAGGCGATCGCTTTGGTGCGTTTCTTTCCCCGCAGATCGTAGGCCGAGAGGTTGAAGTAGTCGGCTACAACTCGCTGGATCATCTCGATGTTGATGTTGCTCTGTTTCGGATTACTGAAGACGTCTTTTAGCTGTTCCTTGGCAATGTCCGGAGTGATTCGTTTCCCCAGAAGATCGGCATAGGCACTCAACTTGGTCAGCGCCGCCTCGAGGTCACGTACGTTGGTGTTGATGTTCTTGCAGATCAGCTCGATCACGCCGTCTTCTACCGGAAGTTGCTTCTCCGTGACTTTACGCTTCAAAATGGCGAAGCGGGTCTCGAAGTTGGGAGGCTGCAGGTCGACGTTGAGACCCCGTTCAAAGCGGCTGCGCAGACGGTCGGTTAAGTTCTTCAGCTCAGAGACAGGACGGTCGCAGGTGAAGACCATCTGTTTGTTGGCGTCGTAGAGGGCGTTGAAGGTGTGGAACAGTTCTTCCTGGGTCTGATCCTTGTTTTGCAGGAAGTGAATGTCGTCAATTAGCAGTACGTCTACATTGCGGTATTTGTTCTTGAATTGGTGGTTTTTGCGGTCATGAATGGCTTGGATAAACTCGTTGGTAAAGGTCTCTGCCGTCACATAGACGATGCGGGCATTGTCGAACTCGTGAAACACGTGGTTGCCGACGGATTGAATCAAATGCGTTTTACCGAGACCGACACCCCCGTAGATAAGGCAGGGGTTGTAGGAGGAACCGGGATTCTTGGAGATGGCAATACAGGCGTTGGCAGCGAGACTGTTGTTATCGCCAATGACAAAATTATCAAAGGTGTAGTCCGGCCGCAGGTCGGGGTGGTTGCGATCAGAAGTGTCGACCGATATCTTCGGCTTTTTTCCACTCCCGTTTCCGTGTACACTGCCCTCTGAAGAGGCTTCCTGCGTGGTCTGCTGAGGGGACGGTTCATTCCCGTTTCGCTTCCCCTCCCCGATATGGTTCTGTGCAGGGGGCTGTTGCTTCTTCACAACAAATTTAACGTCGATTTTCTGTCCGCTTAAGTCGTAAAGAGTGTCCTGGATCAGATGCATATAGCGCTGTTTCAATTGATCCCGGTAAAACGAAGAAGGCACCGCGAGTACGATTTCCTCCTTGTCCGAGCTGTCGAGCTGGACATTCTTGAACCACATCTCGAACTCCTGCTCGGATAGGGTTGCCCGTATGTGTTTGACAGCCTCTTTCCAGAAAACACTGTAATCCCAATTCGTACTCTGCATAGATTATTCTCTCCGTATAAAGCCGGAATTATACACAACTTATGCACATTAATATAGTAGATAGGTAAAGAAAATACGGCTTGGCTTCAAAATGCTTTTCAAAATCTTGCTATGTAAAATGTTTACAGTAAATGAAATAATTGTAACCAAAATTTTCATAATCTCCAATTAGTCTTTAAAACACGATACAACGACTCATCAATAATTTTTCCAGAAATTATCCACAACTTGTTCACTCTCGGCGCTGTCAACCGGTAACGAACACACATTTTCATGTAGATGATTGTACTGCAGGATAGGAACAGACGCAAATCGTTTTCCAGGGAATCTCTGAAATCCTCAAATACTGGGCCTATTTACTTTTCCCTCTATAAAAGGTATAATTTCCGTTAGTTCCTAGCACTACACAGGTTGTAATAATGCATGATCAGTATTCCGCGCAGCATATTCAAGTCCTGAAAGGACTTGATGCGGTCCGTAAACGGCCCGGTATGTATATAGGCTCGACCGGTCCGGAAGGGCTGCACCACCTTGTCTATGAAATTATCGATAACAGTATAGATGAAGCTCTCGCCGGATACTGTAATACCATTTCAGTTACCATTGAAGCGGACAATACCGTGCGGGTGGAGGACGACGGGCGAGGCATCCCCGTAGATCACCACGCGGAAGAGGGTATGAGCGCTCTCGAGATCGTCATGACCAAGCTGCACGCCGGCGGTAAGTTTGACAACGACAGCTATAAGGTCTCCGGCGGTCTTCACGGGGTCGGCGTCTCCGTCGTGAACGCTCTCTCGGAGTGGTGCGAGGTATGGGTCTACCGGGAGGGAAAACAGTACTACCAGAAGTACGAGCACGGCGTTCCCGTGATGCCGGTGGAAGAGATCGGCACGAGCGATCACAACGGCACTATTACCCGCTTCAAGCCCGACCCAAAAGTCTTCGAGACCTTGGAGTTTAGCTTCGACGTCCTTTCCGGCCGGCTGCGGGAACTCGCCTTCCTCAACAAGGGAGTGCGTATTCAACTCCGGGATCACCGTTTTCCGGAGCCGAAAGTCCGGGACTTTCAGTTCGAAGGCGGGGTGAAGTCCTTTGTCAGCTATTTGAGCGAGAGCAAAAAGACGATCCATAAAGAGCCGGTGTATCTGGAGGCGAAACGTGAGAACGTGGAGTTGGAGCTGGCACTTGAGTACAACGACGGCTACAACGAAAACATTTTTACTTTTGTCAACAATATTAATACCCGCGAGGGTGGTACCCACCTGGTGGGCTTCAAAATTGCCCTGACCAGAGTCTTCAACGATTTCTTGAAAAAGTCGAAATTTGCGAAGAAGATGGACGAGTCCCTCTCCGGCGATGACTGCCGGGAGGGCCTTACGGCAGTGATTTCGGTAAAAGTGCCCGAGCCGCAATTCGAAGGTCAGACCAAGGGAAAGCTCGGCAACTCGGAAGTAAAGGGTGTCGTCTCTTCCCTGGTCTACGAACATTTGACCTACTTTTTCGAGGAGAATCCACAGGTAGTGGAGAAGATCCTCGAGAAGGCGGTTTTGGCTGCCAAGGCACGGCTTGCAGCTCGGAAGGCCCGGGATCTTACGCGGCGGAAAAGTTTCCTCGAAAGCACGGGGCTGCCGGGGAAACTGGCCGATTGCAGCGAACGTGATCCGCTGAAGAGCGAAGTCTACATCGTCGAGGGTGACAGTGCCGGCGGCAGCGCCAAGCAGGGCAGGGACCGTCAATTCCAGGCTATTCTTCCCCTGTGGGGAAAAATGCTCAATGTGGAAAAGACGAGAGCGGACCGGGTCATGAGCAACGACAAGCTCCAGCCGATTATCGCCTCCCTCGGTGCCGGTGCAGGCAAAGATTTCGACTTAAGCAGCATCCGCTACAACAAGATCATTGTCATGGCGGACGCCGATGTGGACGGTTCCCATATCAGGACTTTACTGCTTACTTTTTTCTTCCGCTACATGACGGAATTGGTGGAGCGCGGACACGTCTACATCGCCATGCCGCCGCTCTATAAGATCGTGTTCAATAAGAAGACATATTATGCCTATAACGATAAGGATCGGGACAGAATACTGGAAGAGCTGAACGTGGGAGAAGAGAAGGTCAATTACCAGCGCTATAAGGGGCTTGGTGAGATGAATCCCGACCAACTCTGGGAAACCACGATGAATCCGGAGACCCGCAATATCATGCAGGTGAAGCTCGAAGACGCAGTGGCGGCGGACCACATGTTCTCTACTTTGATGGGCGAGCATGTCGAACCCCGTCGCAGGTTCATTGAAGAAAACGCGCTCTCCGTCTCGAATCTTGACGTATAAAATCTAGGCCGTATTCGCGCACTATTATACTCGCGCAAAAAGGAGTGACTCGTGGAAGAATTGCAGGGAAAAGTCATCCCCGTGACGATTGAGGATGAGATAAAGGAGTCCTACCTTAACTACGCCATGTCCGTCATCGTAAGCCGGGCGTTGCCCGATGTACGGGACGGGCTGAAACCGGTGCATCGCCGGATCCTCTACTCGATGAATGAAATGGGGCTGCGTTCTGACAGGGCCTACAAGAAAAGCGGACGTATTGTCGGAGACGTACTGGGTAAGTTTCACCCTCACGGTGACGGCTCTATTTATGAGGCGCTGGTTAGGCTGGCGCAGACCTTTTCCATGCGCTATCCGGTAGTCAGGCCGCAGGGAAACTTTGGCTCTATTGACGGCGACCCGCCTGCGGCCATGCGGTACACCGAAGCCAAGATGGACCGCATTGCCGAGGAGATGCTCGCCGATATCGGCAAAGAGACCGTCGACTTTGGCCCGAACTATGACGACACTCTCAACGAACCGATCGTACTGCCCGGCGGTTTTCCCTACTTGTTAGCCAACGGTGCAAGCGGGATTGCCGTAGGTATGGCCACCAATATCCCCTCGCACAATTTACGCGAGGTCATCGGAGCCATCGGCGCGTATATCAAGGATCCCGATGTATCGGTGGATACCTTGATGCAGCATGTAAAAGGCCCCGACTTCCCTACCGGCGGTATTATTTTTGGCCGGCGGGGAATCCACAATGCCTACCGTACCGGGAAAGGAAAAATTACCGTTCGGGCTCGCTGTACTCTCGAGGAGATGAAAGGGGGCCGGGAGCGGATCATCGTGAACGAACTGCCTTATGCGGTTAATAAAGCGAACTTGATCGTCCGGATCGCCGACCTGGTAAAGAATAAAAAAATCGACGGTATCTCCGACCTTCGAGATGAGAGCGACAAGAGTGGCATGCGGATCGTAATCGAACTGCGACGCGGGGCGGTGGCAAAAGTGGTCCTCAATCAGCTCTTCAGCCATACCGCCCTGCAGACCAATTTTAATGTCAATAACCTTGCGCTGGTGGACGGCAAGCCGAAGCTGCTCAATTTGAAGGAATTGGTCCACTATTTCGTACGCCACCGGGTCGACGTAGTGACACGCCGTTCGCAGTACGAACTGCGTAAAGCCGAAGAGCGGGCTCACATCCTCGAAGGGCTCAAAATTGCCCTCGACAATATCGACGAGGTGGTACGCATCATCCGCGGCTCCTCCAATGCGGAGGACGCCCGGGAAAAATTGATGAGCCGCTTCGATCTTTCCGAACGGCAGGCGCAGGCGATTCTGGATATGCGTCTGCAAAAGCTCACCAGTTTGGAAACCAAAAAGATCGTCGAAGAACTGGAGGAGGTTCGCAAGAAGATTGCCTACCTGAAAGATCTTCTCTCCAGTGAACAAAAAATTCTCGGCCTAGTGCGCGAAGAAACCGAAGCGATCGGGGAGAAGTATGGTGACGAGCGCAACACAGAGATCGTTCACGAAGAGGTGGAAGAGATCAATGTGGAGGATTTGATCACCAAAGAGGATATGGCAGTTCTGCTATCCAACAAGGGCTTCATCAAACGCGTACCCGTCTCCAGTTATAGAAATCAGGGCCGGGGCGGGAAAGGTTCCTCCTCGGCTAATCTGCGCAACGAAGACTTTATCGAGCACCTTTTCATAGCCAATACCCATGACTTTATTCTCTTCATTACCAGCGACGGAAAAGCGTACTGGATAAAGGTGCACGAGATTCCCGAAGGGAGCAAAGCGACGCGCGGTTCCCATATAAAGATGCTCCTCAACATTTCCGCCAATGAGGAGATCAACGCCGTTGTAGCACTGCGGGATTTTCTCGAAGATCAGTACCTCTTTATGGTCACCCGAAAAGGCATCGCCAAACGAGTGCGTACCTCAGAGTTTGCCAACGCAAAACGGCGAGGCATTGTCGCTCTCAAGCTCGAACAGAACGATAACCTGATCGCAGCGGTACTCACCGAAGGAAACGACGAGGTAATGCTCGTGAGTCGGCAGGGGCGTTCGCTGCGTTACAACGAGCAGGAGGTGCGCACTATGGGCCGCAGTTCCCGGGGAGTGATGGGTATGCGGCTTGCGAAGGATGACGAGTTGGTCGGTGTCGTACGCATTGAAGAAGAGAGTGATCTCTTTGTCATCACCGAAAACGGCTACGGGAAACGGGTGGAGTTCGAAAGCTTCACCCCCCACGGACGGGGCACAGGAGGACAGATTGCCTATAAGACCGACGAGAGAACCGGCGAGCTCGTTGGTATGCAAGCAATCCGTGAGAAGGATGATGTGGTCTGTATCACCTCCAAGGGGAATACGATTAAACTGACCAGCGAATCGATACCGGTGCAGGGACGCACTGCAAAAGGTGTGACGCTGGTTAATATTTCTAAGCCGGACCAACTCGTCGGAGTAGCCCGGGTGGTAAATGAGAAAGAGGAAGAGGAAGCGACAGAGCAGTAAGTCCGACCGGGAGATGTTTCACGTGAAACATTCTGCGGGATAGGCTCCGTGGGAGAGTGAGAAAAGACTAGATGAAAAGAGAAAAGTCCGCGGGGATGTACTGAGCCGCGGACTTTTTTTGTTTCACGTGAAACATTGGTGTGGGTTGGAAGAGCGCGGGGCGGAAGCCATCGTTAGACATCGGTCGCTGTGTTATCGAAAATGGGAAAGATTGGCGAGAGGTTTATGAGGTCGTGGACACAGCGACCTTTTCAGCTTCATCCCAGATCGATTGCTTGTGATCCTCGTCGAGAAAGCCGGCGTAGATGGTGTTTTTAATAATTTGCAGCACCTCGGCGAAGGTGAAGATCCCGTGCCTCAGAAGATTCATATATTCGTCGATAAGCTCTGCCCCAAAAATGGTGGGGTCGTCGGTGTTGACCGTGACGACGATCCCCCGATCGAAAAAGAGGCGGATGGGGTGCTCTTCGTACGAGGTGACGTATTTGCCGGTGAAGATATTGCTCATCGGGCAGATCTCGAGGGGGATCTGCCGCTCGGCTAAAAGGCTCATGAGCTTCTCGTCATACATGGCGCTGATGCCATGGCCGATACGGTCGCTCTTGAGGTCTTCAATTGCTCGCCAAATCGATTCCGAGCCTACATCCTCGCCGGCGTGTGCAACGACGTGCAATCCTTCTGAGCGGGCCTTGCTGAATACGTCGGCGTATTCCTGTGCCGGCCCCTGGTTTTCTGCGCCCCCGAGGCCGATCCCGATGATAGACGGGTGCTTGTGGGTGAGAGAAAGTTCGAGATTTCGCATGGCGTTTTCCGGGCCAAAGCTGCGGGACACATCGATGAGAAACCGAACGGTTCTTCCGCTCTCTTCCGCTATACGCTGCGAACCTTTGTCCAGAATGTTGACCATCTTCTCAAAAGAGAACCCGTTGTGAACAAACTTAGAGGGGGCAAAAAAGATCTCGGCATAGACAATGTTGTTCCGCTCGAGATAGTTTTTGGCATCTTCGATCAGCAGCAGAATGTCGTCTTCGGAGCGAAAGCAATTTTGAATGACGTTGATAAAGAGATCGATAAAATCGTTCAATCCTTTAACGTTGAACCGATTGATCAGATCCTCTTTACTTTTGATCCCGGGCAATTCCAGATCGTGCTTGAGTTTCAGCCGCCAAATTGTATCGACACTGGCGAGTCCCTCGAGGTGAAGGTGTATTTCAGCCTTGGGGATCTTGTAGAGTAGATTCCGATAGTGCTTTTCGGTGAAGACCTTCTTATTCATAATCCACCTACGTTACTACGACGAATGACACCGTACGATTATCTAGAGTAACGGCGTACACCCGCAAAAAGTTGAACAAAACTTCCTCACAGCGTTGCAGCGGCTTGGAAAATGTCTCTTATTCCACTGTATAGCAATCTGTCCATTTTTCAAGGGCTATAATGACTACAGGATGGAAAAGCGAGCCGTACGGAGAGAATGGGCAAAAAAAAGCGGTGTAAATTACACCGCTTCAACAGAAGTGACGCCTTCGACGGTCTCCTTGAGATACCGCTCTACTCCCTGCTTGAGGGTCATTTGGGCCATCGGACATCCGTTGCAGGAGCCCTGCAGCTCAACCGTTACTTTACCGTCATCGGTTACGCCGATAAACTCGATATCGCCACCGTCCGCCTGGAGGGACGGTCGAACCTCTTCGATTGCTTTTTTGACTTCTTCTTCCATGCTACACCTCCACTTTCAAAGTATCGATTCTGGCCGCTATGGTCAAGTATATCGCTATGCCGCTGTAAAGAGCGCAGTGACGAGGGAAGCTTTTTTACTGTATAGCCTACTTCATCGCCATATCTGAAATGACAGAGCCGCCCTTTTCATGTATAATAGCCTCACATTATGAGTGGAAAAACGATTGTATTTGCAAATCAAAAAGGCGGGGTGGGAAAAACCACCTCGGCGGTCAATATCGGAGCTTATATTGCGGAAGCTGGCCGTTCAGTTCTGATGGTGGATTTTGATCCCCAGGGTAATCTCTCCAGCAGCGTCAACGCGGAACGTGACCGGGGAGGGATCTATGAACTCATCACCCAGCGGGCGAAACCGGAGGATGTTATCCAGGAGACGAGTGTGCAGAATCTCCATGTGATTCCGGCGGATATCAATTTGACCGGCGCCAATATCGAACTCATCGAAGCCCAGGAGCGGGAGTACTTTCTAAAGAATGCGCTATCCCCTCTTGCTGGCCGCTGGGATTATATTCTCATCGATTCGCCTCCTTCCCTCGGACTCCTGACGCTCAACGGACTGGTGGCGGGAGATGCGGTCTTCATCCCCTTGCAGTGTGAGTACTTTGCGATGGAGGGGCTGAGTCAGCTCCTGCAGACGATCAAACGGGTCCAGCAGAACCTCAATCAGCAGTTGCAGATAGGCGGGATCTTTTTTACCATGTACGACACCCGTACCAACCTAGCCCATGAGGTGGTAAAAGAGATCACCGGCTATTTTAGCAAAACGGTCTTCAAAACCATTATTCCGCGCAATGTCAAGTTGTCGGAGGCTCCCTCGCACGGGGTGCCGATCAGCCAGTACCACGCCACCTGTATAGGGGCAAAGAGTTATCAGAAGCTTGCCGAGGAGGTGATGGAGCGTGTCTAAAAAGGCGCTTGGAAAGGGCATCGACGCCCTCATCCAGCAGGTGGAAGATCCTCACAGTTCCGCTGAGCAGCACGATGTGAGCAAATTACCGCTGCGTTCGATTGAGCCCAATCCCCATCAGCCGCGTACCGCGTTTGATCAGGAGGCGCTCGAGGAGCTTGCAGATTCCATCAAACAGCAGGGGGTCATCCAGCCGATTATCGTGGAGAAGTCGACCCAGGGCTATACGATTGTTGCGGGTGAGCGACGGTATCGAGCGGCCAAAATGGCCGGACTCAGCGAAGTACCGGTCATCATTCGCAGTTTCACCGAAGAGGAGAAGCTGGAGATAGCTCTGATCGAAAATGTGCAGCGGGAGGATCTCAACCCGCTGGAAGAAGCGAAAGCCTATCGCCATCTGATGGAGAGCAACAATCTAGGGCAGGAGGGATTGGCACAGAAAATTGGGAAGAAGCGCTCTACCGTGGCTAACAGTGTCCGGCTGCTCAAGCTTCCGGAGGACATGCAGGAGTCCATCGTTAAAGGAGAACTCACCTCCGGTCACGCCCGGGCCATATTATCGGTGGTGAATCCTGCAGACCAGCGGATTCTCTATCAGCGGATCCTCAACGACTTCCTTTCCGTCCGGGAGGCCGAGCGGCAGGCTGCCGGATTCAACAAAGGTATCCGCTCTTCGGAAAAAGACAAGAAAAAGAAGAAAAGTGAACCCCAGGTCTCCCCGGAAGTCCAGGATATCGAGCAGAAGTTTCTCGATGTTTTGGGAACCAAGGTCAATCTCAAGGGGAGCGTGGAAAAAGGCAAAATCGAAATCTCCTACTACTCCAAAGAAGACCTGGAGCGAATCTACGAGATAATTACCCGCTGAAGCGATTTTACCCGCCGAGCGAGGCGAGCCGGTCGGCGAGCTGCCGGCAGCGGCTCGCATAGCGGTGCAGAAAAGGATCCTCCTCAAGCGTACCGTAAACCTCCCGTGCTTCCGCCTCGGAGCCGAAGGTAATGTGCCGGAAGGGGTCGGAAAAATCTTTCCTCCGGCTTTTTTCGGCCAAGTCTATCATCTTTCGTAGCGTCTCCGCCGCATCACGTGTCCATTGACGCCACGGAAGCCTCTCCGGGCTTTCCGCGGTGCCGCCGTAGAGTCGCAGCAGCATGGCATAGCCGTGAGTCGCACTGTGCTCCGGATACCGCCGGCCGATTTCAGCGTAGCGCCGATGGACCTCGCTCCAGGAAGCGAGGCGTCCTTCCGCAATGTCGGCCCGCAGCCGAGACCATTCCTCGGGGGCCACCGGAAGACCGGCCAGGTCTCTCCACCCGTGCTCGCCGGCCGGCGTCTCCGATGCGGGGACTTCCGGGGGCTGTGTTCCGGCGGCGCTCCACCACCGCTCGAGGGCGGCGATCCCGTAGAGCTGCAGCAGCCGGCGGTACCACAGGTAGCCCGATGCTGCCTTGAGGAGCTTCGGCTGTCGGCGAGAGCGCTCCAGCGTGCCTGCCTGAAGAAGCTGCTCCTCGGTCCCCGCCAGCAGGGACTCTCTGCCGATCCATTGATCCAGCAGTTCGATTCCCTCGAGCAGCTCCTCCGCCGTGTCGGGGGCGAGGAAATTGCTCTCGATGAGGTGGGCCCCGTCCGGCCGTTTGTCGCGGTCGGGGAACTTGGCGGCGTTGCGGGCGAGGGCGTAGAGATTGTACATCGGCCAGAAGGCGGGAACGACCAAGAGCCGGCCCGTCTCTTCTTCGCGGCTGACGAGAGAGAAGGGCAGGGGTATATGGAGTTCCGCAGGATAGGCGCCTTTTGCCAGCAGGGTGTACGAGGCAAAGACGCTGTTGTGTTTGACGCTGCTGCAGAGGGCCGGCCAGAATCCGCGCCCGGCACGCAGCTCTCCATCGGCGGAGCGGCTGTTGTGGTTGGAGCCGAGGGTGGCGCCGGCGGCGATGTTTGACTGCCCCCCGAGCCGGGCGGCGATCAAGAAGCTGTTGTTGTGGTGCTGAGCGTGGAAAGGGGCCAGCATGGCGTGCTGAACCTCCGCGCAGCCGACGGCCGAGTTTTCACCGAGGATCGTGTGCAGCAGCCGGGCGCCCAGTTCAAGGGTGGCGCCGTCGCCGAGGAGAAAATCGGCCGCTATTGCCGCCGAGCGGACGAGGCAGCCGTAGCCCACAAGGCCTCGCTGCAGCTGTACGGCCTCTCCGAGCACGGTGGGATGTTCGGCGCTGCTGCGGACGGTCACATCCTCGATCAGGGCGGGTCCGCGGAGGGTGGCTCCCGGGCCGATGCGGACATTTCGGAGCCGCCCGGCGGAGAGAAGGCAGCAGCCGTCGCCGACAATGCTCACCGGTCCTCCGGGGGAGCGGGCCTCTTCGGCGGCGCGGCGGGTGAACTCCTGCAGGCTTTGCTGCAGTGCGGAGTCCCCAGCGGCGAGCAGCTGCAGCGCACAGTCGGCACTCAGCGCCTCCGGGTGGAGCATCAGAGAGCGGGAGCCGTTTTCGTTGACCGCCTCGATGGCCGGCGGATTCTGCGCCCGGGGGTCGGCGAGGCCAAAGGAGGGGGCGGGAGTGCAGAGGAGCTCTTGGACCCGATGGAGCAACACTCCTCTCCCAATATAGCAGTGCGATATAAAGGCGGCTTCGGCGACTGCACTGTTGCCGGCCACCGTGCTTGCGGCAATCACGCTGTCACGGAGCCCCGCCGGGTGGCTGACTCCCTCGGCACTCAGCACCACATCGTCGAACACGCCCAGATTGACGCGACCGGAAAAGCGGCAGTTCCTCACCGCTTCCGGACGGAATCCTTCGGCCACCCGGAGGAGAGTCCAGTCGTCGCAGACATTTCCCCGGGCCTCCAGGTCCTGCCGCTCTGCGGCGGTGAGGGGACGGTACGTCACCTGCGGCTCCTCCGGCGGCTCTATCGTCGCTATACGCTTGCGGTAGTCGGCTCCCGGCTCCTGTACGGTCATCGCTCGTCTCCTTTCGCTGCGCTGTTCGTGTGCAGTTCCGCTTGTGCAGGACTACAGCGAATGTGATAGGCTGGCAAAGCAGAACGCTGCGCAAAGCCCTGGTAGAGAGTAGGATAACAGAGAGTATGGCAAAAAAGAAAAGCACTGTATACGTCTGCAGCGAGTGCGGACACGATGAGCGTCGCTGGCTCGGCCGCTGCCCCGCCTGCGGAAGCTGGAACAGTCTGCGAGAGGAGAAATCGACCGCCGGTGGCGGAGAAAGCGGTGCTGACGCCGGAGCGCGAAAGGGCAGTCGGGAGCCGCAGAGCCTCGCGGCGGTGAGCACGGAGGCGCAGAGCAGACTGGACACCGGTATTGAGGAGGTGAACCGTGTACTCGGTGGCGGGATCACCGTCGGCTCGTCGGTGCTCATCGGCGGAGAGCCGGGAATCGGAAAATCGACGCTGATGATGCAGCTTGCCGAACGGGCAAAGACCGACGGGACGGTGCTGTACGTCTCAGGAGAAGAGTCGGCCGGGCAGCTGAAAATGCGGGCCGAGCGACTCGGTATCGGGGGAACATCTATTCGGGTGGTGTGTGAGAACGATCTGGACGCGCTGCTGATGCAGCTGCGGCGCGAGAAGCCGGCGGCGGCGATTATCGATTCGATCCAGACCCTTGTCTCCCAGGAAGCCGGCGCCATTCCGGGGACGGTGAATCAACTCAAGTACGGCTGCTGGGAACTCATCGAGTGGGCCCGTGAGAGCGGGGCGGCGCTCTTTTTGGTAGCCCACGTGACGAAGGAGGGATCGATAGCCGGGCCGAAGGTGATCGAGCACATGGTGGATACGGTGCTCTACTTTGAGCAAGCCGGCTCGGGGCTACGGATCGTCCGGGCGATGAAAAACCGTTTTGGCTCGGTGGATGAGATCGGGCTCTTTACGATGGAAGAGCGGGGTCTGATCCAGGTGGCCGAGCCGGCCTCGTTTTTCCTCGAGCAGCGGGAACATGAACTGCCCCCTGGGATCGCCGCGGCACCGGTATACGAAGGCACCCGAGTGCTGATGGTGGAGCTACAGGCGCTGGTGGTGCCGGCGAAAAGCGGCTTTTCCCGAATTTATTCGGATAAGATCGACGCCAACCGGGTTTCCAGGGTTGCGGCGGTGCTGGAGAAGCACCTTGGCCTGCGCTTCTCTGATCGGGACATCTACATTAATGTCGCCGGGGGCATCCGTCTGGGGGAAGTGGGGATAGAGCTTCCCCTTGCGGTGGCGATCTACTCGGCGAGGACCGGAATCGCCGTTCCCAAAGAGTTTGCCGTGGCGGGGGAGATCAGCCTGGCGGGAGAGATTCGACCCACCCCTCACATGGGCAAGCGGGTGCGGGCGGCAAAGGAGATGGGGTTTCGCCGCTTTGCCGGTCCCCAGGGGACCGGCGGCGAGCGTTTGGAGGAACGGATGTTTCGGTGGGTTCGGGATGTCGAGGAGGCGGTGAAGACCGTGTTTGAACGGGAGGCTACTGGAGGAGGCTGAGCAGGAAGGGAAAGGCCACGAACGTCCCCACTGCACTGCCGATGCTGGAGAGAAAAAAGACTACCAGGGCGTGGGTGAAGCGGTTGCGGAAAAAGCCGCGCACGCTGAGGATGTCATCCTGCATGGATTCGAAATCGGAGACCTGGGGACGGCGAATATAGCCTTCGAAAAGACCGGTGACGATGCCCACCCCGATGGTGGGGTTGAGGGAGGTGAAGGGGGCGGAGACAAAGGAGATGAGCACCGTCAGCGGATGGGCGAGGGCCACGATGGTTCCCACCGCCGAGAAAGAGCCGTTGACTACCACCCAGTAGAGGAACATGCGTATACCCTGGTCCCAACCGGAACGGATAAAGCCGGCGGCGATCAGCCCCACGATAATCGCCGGGAGGACCCAGGGAAGCGCTTTGGTGAGCGTCGCCTTGGGGGGAACGGAGGAGATCTCTTCCAGGTCATCACTCTCCTCGCCGCGGTGAAGAGCGTAGAGCCACTCGACAATGCCCTGGACGTGGCCGGCGCCGATAACCGCCAGCACCTTATCCCCTTGGGCCTGATAGATGCGGGTTGCCAGATAGCGGTCCCGCTCGTCGATCAGTACTTCTTTTACCGAGGGGAGAAAATCCGCCAGCTCCTCCATCATGTCCTGGATGGCGCTTTTGTGCTTCAGCTTCTCGATCTCTTCTTCGGAAATTTTCTCGTTGGAGAAGATCGAGGCGAGAAGACTGGCGAGCATCTTCATGCGGTTCCAGAGAGAGGAGGAGGACCATGCACGCCGCAGCGTAACCTGCACCGGACGGTCGGCAAAGGAGTAGGAGAGACCGGCTTTCTCCGCCGCCGCCGCGGCCGCCTTCATCTCTTCCCCCGGCTTGATGCCCAGGTCCTTCCCGAGTTTCCGCTGGAAACTGTTGAGCGCCAGGTTAGCCAGCAGAAGGAAGCCGCGGCGTTCTTTCAGCACCCGGTCGATACTGAGCTTCGACCAGTCCTGTCCCTGGGTGAGGGTGTGATAGCGCTGCTCGTCGATTTCTATGCACACGTGATCGGGATTTTCTTCGGCAATAGTGCGCTCGACCTCTTCCACGCTCTCCCGGGATACATGGGCGGTTCCCACGAGGGTGATCTCTCTTCCGCCGAGGGAGAGCCTGGTGATGGTCTCGCTCTGTTGCGGCTGGTCCTGCGTTGTCTCTTGTTCTTCCACGATGTGACTCCTTCATGCCGGGAAAGTGGCCCGGACCGTTAGTTCTGCTGCTGCTCCTCGATCGCCCCTTCCATCTTGTGCTCGGCAATGCGGGTCTCGTAGATGCCGAAGAGGTTGGCGTCGGTGACTTCCATATAGTATTTCCGGGCCAAATTGCTGTGATCGTGCATATCGTAGTAGGAGGCGAGGTAGAAGAGCGCCCGGATTTCTTTTGGCTTCTCCTCAACCTTCTTCAGTTCGTTCATCAGGTAATCGGTGTAGTTATTGTTGGAGTACATGCGGGCCAGGTGATAAAAGATAGAATCTTTGCCCGCCTTTTTCATCGTGCGGTCGAGCAGCTTTTGTGCCGCCGCCTTGTCGCCCCCTTGCATGTGGCAGAGTGCGCTCATCAGCGCCAGGCCGTGGTCCCGTTGTTTTTCTTTGTAGCGCTCAAATTCGCGTTGAAAAAGCTCCGCCGCCCGGCGGTAGTTTTCCTGCAGGTAGTGATTCACAGCTGCGGGCTTGTAAACCGGGTAGTAGTCGGAATTGAGCTCTAAGACCCGTTCGTACTTCTCCAGGGCTCTTTCCGGCTTGTTTTGGTCGTTATAGATACCGGCCAAGTAGACGTGGGCGAGAAAAAAATCGGGTTTCAATTCCGCTGCCCGGGTGAAGTCTCGGGACGCTTTTTCCAGTTCACCCGTCTCCAGCCGCAGCTTCCCGCGGTCGATTCGGTTCCAATAGTTGTCGGGAGCGATTTCGATGGCGCGGGTGTAGTCCTCGAGGGCGGCATCGAGCTCATCGAGTTTTGCTCTGGCTCTGCCCCGGTCCGCATAGGCGAGGGAGAAGCGCGGGTTGAGCTCTATCGCCCGGTTGAGCTGCTCCAGCGCCTTTTCGAATTTCCCCTCCCGCAGCAGCAGATGTCCGTAGCCCATGCGTGCGGCAAAATTATCCTCGATGGCAAGGCTCTTTTCGAACTGTTCGGTGGCTTTCTCGACGTTCTCCTCCTGCAGGTAAATTTCTCCGAGCGAAGCATGCGCGTCGGCAAACTCGCCTTCCGAAGAGACGGTGCGTTGCAGCAGCTTCTTCTGCTTCTCAGTCCGTCCCTGCATGCCGCGGATAAGCGCTTTGTTGTAGAGCGCCTCCGGGTGTTGCGGTTGATCGGAGAGGATCCCGGTAAGAATCCGGTCCGCCTGCTCCAGTTTTTTGCTTGAAATCAGCAGTGAGGCATAGAGGAGTTTTCCCTCGAGGTCCTCCGGCGGTGTGGGATAGCTCTTTTCAAATGCCGCGAGCGCCTTTCCCGGCTTTCCCGCATCGATCGCCGAACGGATCTCTTCGTAGGTCCGCTCCTCCTTCTCTTTCCGGGTCTCCTCCTCGGGAGGAAGTTCCTCCGGAGCGCGCGGTGCGCTGCCGCAGCCGAGAAGAAGAACCACCAGTAAAAGAGCGAGTACGGAAACGAGGGCTGGAATGCGGATGCGGTACGGTATACGGGCCATGAAAACCTCCGGTCGGTTCGAGCCAAAAATGTCTTAGTACATGTAGGAGCTACTATACAATATGGATAGTTCGCGGGACAAGCCGCAGAGACAAAAGCGCACTGTGAAATGCGGCCGCGGTACAGGGGGCGTTGCAATCGGGCCGTGACAGGCGGCACACGGGGCGTTGCAATAAGAGATACCCGTTGATACAATAAGCTACCTTTACACCGGAGAGCAGCGACGCACATGAGAAGCAGAATACCAAAACGATATTTCCTCATTCCCATACTTTATCTCATTCTCATCGCTTTTTTCATCCAACTGCATCTCACCGGAGGCGGGCGGATCTCCACCGAGAAAATCGGGCCGATTCAGCTGTGGGTGAAAGAAGCTGGCGGGATGGGCAACAATGTAGAAACCGCACGGGTCTCACTCTACGGTTTTACTGTCGAGTTTAACGAGGGAGTGGAATTTCGCGCCCCGGACGGAGCCACCCGGGATGTAGCGATTGAAGAGGTCATCACCGAGGAGGGAAATATCGAGTTGGTACTGGCTAACGGCGGAGCGTTGAAACTGGCCCACGGGTATCCGGTCGGGGCGGGAATGTTCAGGTATCCCGCTCTCTACACCCCATCCTCCGATTACCGGGGAGTGGCCTTTTTCTACGACGCGCAGGAAGCGGAGGGCGACGAACTGCCGGTGCTCCCCTTGAGCTCGGAACGCAGCGGAGCGCTGGAGGTGCCGCAGCGGACTTTGCCGATTACGGTGGTACAAAACGATACGGAAAACGTGGTGTGTGCGGGCGCGCGCCTTCCTCAGGTGGAGGGGAGTACCGCCTGGTTTACGCTTCCTGCGGACAACACTGCCGCCGACGTGGTGGTCAGTCCTTACAGCGGCGAACCGATTAGGAAGTACTGGCTCTTAGGTGAAACTCAGCCCGCAACCCGGGATGAGTTTGCCAAGACGTATGCCTCCTATCTGGATACTGCGTATGCGGGATGGAAAGAACGCTACCGCTCTTCATCGGGCAGCTGGAGCAGAACCGGTTCCGTGGAGGCGGCGGAAGAGAAGATCGCCGCTGCTTTTGGGGCCGAGTCGCTACGGCGCAACGGAACAGTAGGCCTGGACCGCTTTTCGGCGGCGATTGACGGACTCGAACCGGAGAGCCTGAGGGCCGCACCCTTCCTCGATTCGCTAATAGAACTGGATGAAGCGGAGCGGCAAAGCGAAGCGTCTCGAGCGCAGGCACTCGAGACGGCGGTTGAAGCGCAGGACCCTTCTCTTTTTGCCGGCACCCACGACCTGGCTTCCTTTTTAGTGTGGCACGGTGATCGGTCATTGATACGCCGAGTAGATGAGTTTGCCGCCTCGCTGGCTGAAAAAAATAAGCTCGGCTCGGCTGCGGCGGCGGGGCTGTGCATTTTTTACTCCGATGCCGCAATGAACTATCCTGCCCTTTTCCCGGCTATCGCCGAGCGGGGAGAGAGCGCAATGTCGTTGCTGCTTCCTCACTTTGTCCGTTCGGGCAAAGCCCTCTTTTATGCGGGACCGGAACAGATGAATACGGGCATCGGCCTCGACTTAGCACGCAGCCTCATTCGCTACGGAGAAAATCGTGAAGACTCTTTTGCCGCCTCCCTCGGGTATACTCTGGCCACGCAATACCTGGGCCATGCCGACGGAGAGGGCTTTGTACCGGCACGTTTTACCGCCTCAGAGGAGGGCTTTACCCCCGGCGAAGAAGATATCGCACCGGAGACGCTCTATCCATGGATAAGCGACAATGCTTCCTATCCGCGGGTAGTCTCTCTTGCCGATGAACTCGATTCCGGGGTGCGGCTCTACACGGTAGCCAGTGAGGTAGGAGCGGTCCGCAACGGCGCCACGGTGACCATTACCCTCGATTACGAGGTGGGAGAGACCCAGTATGTAATGGTGCGGGGCCTCGAGCCTTTTTCCAACTTCTTCTTTTACGGTCAGCGCTGGAGCAGCGACAGGCGTTTTCAAACCTACGGCGTCGGCGGATGGTATTACAACGAGCAGCGGCAAAGTTTGTACATGAAGCTGCGCCACCAGCAGCAGGTCGAGCAGATTATGTTCGATCAGCAGTAACTGTCACAAAGTCTGGACACAAAGTCTGGACACAAAGCCTGGGCACATAGCCTGGACACATAGCCTGG
>CAYFUX010000030.1:0-4160 GCA_964346455.1 uncultured Spirochaetaceae bacterium | reverse complement strand
AGCCTGGGCGCAAAGCCTGGGCGCAAAGCCTGGGAAAACAAAAGGCCGGCCCTATCAGGGCCGGCCGCGCTATGCTCGTCGAATCGACCGATTATTTCCTGCAGCGTTCGGCCAATTTCTCCGCGGTAAAACCGATATGCTCGGCAACCTCTTTTCCGGGACCCGATTCGCCGAAGCGTTCGAGGGTGAAGAGGTCGTCCCGGCTGTCGACGTAGAGTCCCCAGCCGGCCCCGGACCCGGCTTCGGCCACCAGTACGCGGCTGTCTTCGGGAACCAACCTCCGCCACTCGCTCTCTGACATGGTCTCCAGGGTGGCCCGGTCAAAAACGGAAACCACACGGACGTCATCGCCGCACTGCTCGGCGGCTTCGAGGGCCATGCCCACTTCGGAGCCGGTGGCCAGGATAACCGTCTTCGGGCTCTGCTTTGTGTCCCGGACGATGTAGGCTCCTTTTCGGGCGGCCGTTTTCCAGTCGGGATCGTCTTTCGGGTACTGGATGGTTTTCTGCCGGGTGAAGACGAGGGCGGTGGGACCGGAGCTGTTCTCCAACGCCATCTTCCACGCTTCTACCGTCTCCTCAGGGTCACCGGGGCGCAGGACGGTCAGTCCCGGAATGGCTCTGAGGCCGGCCAACTGTTCGATGGGCTGGTGGGTAGGTCCGTCTTCACCGATAAAAATGGAGTCGTGGGTGAAAATGTGAATGGTCGGCAACTTCATGAGCGCCGCCAGCCGCAGAGCGGGCCGCATGTAGTCGGAGAAAATGAGGAAGGTGGCGGTAAAGGGCTGGAGGCCACCGTGAAGCATCATCCCGTTGGTGATAGAGCCCATCGCGTGTTCGCGGATGCCGAAGTGGAGGTTACGTCCGGCGTAATTGTCACGGAGAAAATTGTCCTCCTCCTTGAGGAGGGTGTTGTTGGACGGGGCCAGGTCCGCCGAGCCGCCGACGAAGTTGGGCATTCCCTTCGCGATTTCCTGCATGACCGCGCCGCTGATCTTGCGGGTGGCTTCCTTCTTCCCCTCTTCATAGGTGGGAAAGTCCACGGCGGAAACGTCGGGGGCGGAGAACCAGCGGTCCAACTCCTTCTTTAGCTCGGGATTTGCCGAAGCCCAGGCATCAAAGCTGCGTTTCCACTCCTCGTAGGCCGCGCGCCAACGCTTGGCTTGTTCGGCAAAGTACTTTGGGGCGCGGGGGTCGACGTAGAATTGCTCTTTCTCGGGTATGCCGAGCTCCCGCTTGGCCGCCTTGACCTCATCTTCTCCGAGGGCGGCGCCGTGGACCTCATGGGAGCCGGCCTTGTTGGGAGAACCCTTTCCGATGAGCGAGGGAAGCCTGATGAGGGTCGGCTTATCCGTTTCGGCTTGGGCCTGCTCGATGAGCTCTTTGAGGTTTCTGATATCGTAGGCATCGCCGTGCAAGGTCTGCCAGCCGTAGGCGCGAAAGCGTGCCTCTACGTCTTCACTGAAGGCCAGTTTTGTGTCGCCCTCGATGGAGATGTGGTTGTCGTCGTAGAAAATGATTAGTTTGCCCAGCCCCAGATGGCCGGCGAGGGAAGCTGCTTCCGCGCTTATGCCTTCCATAATATCGCCGTCGCTGGCCACCGCATAGGTGTAGTGATCGACGATGCGGTGTTCGGCGGTGTTGAAGCGCTGCGCCAGCATGCGTTCGGCAACTGCCATTCCGACGGCGTTTCCGAAGCCCTGACCGAGGGGGCCCGTGGTGGTTTCCACCCCTTCGGTGACGCCGTATTCGGGATGGCCGGGAGTTTTCGAACCCACGCTGCGGAAACTCTTGATATCTTCGAGGGAGACGTTGTAGCCGCTGAGATGCAGCAGTGAATAGAGAAACATGGAGCCGTGTCCGGCGGAGAGGACGAAACGGTCGCGGTTGATCCAGTTAGGGTCCTCCGGGTTGTGGTTGAGCACCTCGCCGTAGAGCAGGGCGCCGAGTTCGGCGAGGCCCATCGGCATCCCCGGGTGCCCCGATTCGGCTTTCTGCACAGCATCCATTGTGAGGGAACGCACCGTGAGCGCACTCCCCTGTAATCCTTCTATATCCATGAAAACCTCCTGTATACGAAAGTCTTGCTTTAAATTGTCGCACTCAACGAATCAAGGTTCAAGTACCTTCAGTGCCGTCTCAATGCGCCCGAAGGGCGGACTCACCTGGAGGCCGCTAATGAGGGGGCGAATGGCGGCGACGATCTCACCGGCGATGCGGATGCCCTCCTCGAGCGCCTCATCCTTGCCTTCGCAGCGCTGCATGCGCTTGCGCAGCTCCTCGGGGATGGTGATGCCCGGAATTTCGTGGTGGAGAAAGAGGGCGTTGCGGTAGCTCGTTAGTGGCCATATGCCCGCGAGCACCGGCACTCCGGCGGAATCGACGGCCTCCAGAAAACGCTGCAGCAGCTCCACGTCGAATACCGGCTGGGTGATGAAGAAATCGGCTCCCGCTTTCGCCTTTTCGAAAACCCGGTCGATCTCGCGGGTAAAGAGGGGGGCGGCGGGATTGGCTCCGGCGCCGATGACAAAGCGCGTCGGCTCTTTGAGCTCTTTCCCCCCCAGGTCGATTCCGCGGTTCAAATTGTTGGCTAAAGAAATCAACCCGACCGAGTCGATGTCGAACACGCCGGTGGCTTCCGGATAGTTGCCCACCTTTGGCGGGTCGCCGGTGATAAGTAGGAGATTGCGTATGCCCGCCGCATGGGCACCGAGGAGTTCGGATTGGATACCGATGATGTTTTTATCTCGGCAGCAGAGATGGGGCATCGTTTCGACCCCGGTTTCACGCTGCAGTTCGATGGCGGTGACCAGGGTGGAGATGCGCGAGGAGGCGCGGGGGCCGTCGGGAATGTTGACGCTGTTGATCCCGTGCTCGGTGAGGCGGCGGGTCTTCTGAAGCGTTTTCTCCAGGCTCGTTCCGTGGGGCGGCACCAGCTCGATGGTAGTGATCCAAGTGCCCTCGGCGAGGGCTTGTCCGAGAACCGAACGTTCGGCCAGCGGCGCCGGTTCTCCCGCAAACTCGCAGCTGCTACGGTCGTGGACCTCTACCGGATTCTGCCGCGGGGCACCCCGGGAGAGGGCGGTGCGGCCCATTTTTCGGATGTGCTCGGGGGTGGTGCCGCAGCATCCGCCGATGACCGCCGCCCCGGCCTCCTGGAACTTGAGGGCGTACTGGGCAAAATACTCCGGCGAGGCCATGTAGAGCTGACGGCCCTCGAAATCCCGGGGAAAGCCCGCGTTGGGCATCACTGCGAGGGGCTTACTGACCACCCCCTGGATGGCGAGCAGCACATCGAGCATGTATGCCGGGCCGGTGGAACAGTTGAGCCCGATCACGTCCGAGTTCGGGTCGCAATCGAGACGTGTGAAGATGCGTACGAACTCCTCCTCTTCCGGCTCGTCTCCGCGGTGGGGGCGAAAACTGAACTGTGCGTGAATGGGCGTCTCCGGCGAGAGGGAGCGGGCCACCTGCGAAGCGAGGAGCAGTTCGTCGAGATTGCGAAAGGTTTCCAGGAGGATAAGATCCGCACCCCCTTCGAGGAGCGCTTCGATGTGACGGGTGAACATTTCCTTTGCGCTGATCTGCGGGAGTTCGCCCAGGGGAGCCATACGCTCGCCTAAGGGACCTACGGACCCGCCTACGTAGAGCTCCTTTCCGGCAATCCGGCGGGCCAGCCGAACAGCTTCTATGTTGATCTCCCGGATCTTCTCTTCAAGGGAGTAGCGGGCCAGGCGAAGAGGGTTGGCACCGAAACTATTGGTGGTGAGCGCTCCAGCCCCGGCCTCCGCCATGGCGCTGTGGATCTCCAAAACTTTGTCGGGGGCGGTCAAATTGACGTGTTCAAAACACTCCGACAGGCCGACGCCCTTGTCGTAGAGCATCGTGCCCATCGCCCCGTCAAAGAGGAATACTCCCTTGGAGAGGCGTTCGAGATAGCCGCCGCTCATCCGGCCCCCTCCTCCCGGGAGGCGAGCTCCCGGAGAACCTGCTTGAGGGGAATGCCGAGCTGAGCCAGGAGCACGAGAAGGTGGTAGATCAGGTCGGAAGCTTCGTAGCTCACTTCCTCCTCGCTGTGTGCCAGAATGAGCTCTACCGCCTCTTCTCCCGTCTTCTTGCGGATTTTTTCCTCCCCCGAGGTAAAGAGGTGGGTGGTGTAGG
>CAYFUX010000029.1:0-40910 GCA_964346455.1 uncultured Spirochaetaceae bacterium | reverse complement strand
ATCCGGCTCCGGGAGAGCAATATCCGGCCCTGGGAGAGCAACGGGGCAGTTTTGAGAGGAAGCGATAGGGCACGGCGGTGTTACGCCACCCCCTGCCTCCCTTTCGAAAAGCCCCATTTCAGCTCGAGTTCGAGTTTGTAGCGGATGCCGCCTTTCTTTTCTTGGTGCTGTACTCCGCCGTATCTGACCGGCTCATCCGCTCTTCGCTTTGAAATATGGTATCCTTCATGGCTGCTGCCTTCTGCTGGTCTGCCGTTCCTCACCACATCGAAACGAACATTATTGCGCGTCCACCCGGAACTCGTTGAAAATATCCTCCAGATTTATCAGCCCCAAAAACCTGTTGTGCCGTCCAACCACCGGAAGAGAGGACTCTCCCGCATCGATCATAAGGCTGAAGGTTTCCTGGAGATTATTATGCTCCTGCACCTGGATCGGATCCGCCTGAAAGGAGAGCCGGGGCTGCGTTCCGTCGGTACCGTTTTCGAGGAAAAAAATTCCCGCCAAAATTCCTCTCGAATCCACTGCAACCGCCTGCCGGTCCCCCTGGCGCTCCAAGGCTTCGATAATCTCCTGCTCGCTGCTTTCCCGCTCCACCTGGACGAATCCGCTGCGGGAGATGAACTCACGGTTTTGCTTCAATACGAGGGCTTTGATGTTGCGATCGCGGCCTAACAACTGCTCGACAAAGCTGCTGTTGGGGCGATAGAGGATATCGGTGACGCTGCCGTACTGCTCCAGCCGTCCCTCCCGCATGATCGCTATATTATCACCCAGCTTGATCGCTTCGTTAATGTCATGAGTCACGAAGACAATCGTCTTTTGTATTTTCTCCTGGATCGCGGCAAAAGAATCGTGCAGCCTGGAGCGGTTGATCGGATCGATAGCCCCGAAAGGCTCGTCCATCAGAAGAATCTCCGGATCCGCCGCCAAGCCGCGGGCCAATCCTACTCGCTGCCGCTCTCCGCCGGATAAGTGCAGCGGGTAGGATCGAATATAGCTCTCATCCAGCGTCACGAGATCCAGCAACTCTTTCACCCGTTCTTGTATCTGTTTCTCCCCCCACTTCAGCAGGCGAGGCACTGCGGCAATATTGTCGTAGACATTCATATGCGGGAAAAGCCCAATCTCCTGGATCACATATCCGATACTCCGCCGCAGCGTCACCGCATCCAAGTCGTAAATAGAGTGCCCGTCGATGAGAATATCCCCCGAGCCGCCCTCGACCAGACGGTTGATCATCTTTAGGGTGGTGGTTTTCCCGCATCCGGAGGGACCTATCAACATGGTGATGTTTCCGTTCTCCATGGTGAGTGATAAATCCTGCACCGCGGGCTTATCCCCAAAATATTTTGTACAGTTGCGCAATTCTATCACGACCGACCTCCCTACTCGGACGGCAGGACACATCCGTCCTCCATCTACTCCTCCTAGCCTGCCTGCCGCCAGGAACGTCTCCGCGGAGGACTCCCTCCCCCGTATTTCCCGGTACCGTTGCCAAGCGCTCTACAGAACGGAGTTCATTCCTATATTAGCAGAGAAAACAGGTGCTCGTCTCAGCAAATTTTACCTGCCGGGGCACTGCCGACTCCTTCCTTTGAAGATAGTCTCCACAGCCCCCGTAGACAAGAGAGCTGCGGTAAAATCATCATTCTGAGCGAAACTCCGTTCTAAGCGAAGCCCCGGTACTTCTTCACTTTTTTCGTTTTTTTCGTACCTCCCTCCCCATTCCTGCTTGCTGCGAACATGCGTTTGCAGTATGGTATAAACACTATGACTTATAAAACTTATTTGGTCATAGAGTACAAGTACAATCCTAAAGGAGACGAGACATGAGCGCCCCCTTCAGCTCGGAGGAGCAGGAGAAAGTCAGAGAAGCGCTGATAGAGGCGGGAAAGCGGCATTTCGCTCACTACGGCATACGAAAAACCACCGTGGATATGCTGTGCACCGCGGCCAACATCGCCAAAGGGACCTTCTATCGCTTTTACCCTTCAAAGGAAGAGCTTTTCATGGATCTCATCGAAGAGGAAGAGCAGGAGATTCACCGCAGCATCGAACGGCAGCTTGCCGAGGCGAACAGCTTCGAGAAAGTTCAGGAGGCAATCGTCGAGACCTTTCGACGCACCAGCCGCAACGGTCTTTTGGGTCTGCTCATCGAAAGCGGGGAGCTGGCACTCTTGGCGCGAAAGCTCCCCGAGGAACGGCTCCGCACACATCGGGAGGGGGATCGAGATCTCTCCTCCGCAGTGATTGCTACGTTGGAGCAGCACGGATACCCACCCAAAATATCCGCCGATCTCATCGCTGCCATGCTGCGGGGACTGTTTACCGTCACCTTTCACCGCGAAGAGGTGGGCAGCGACATTTTCCCGGAAGCCCACGCCGAGATGGTGCGCGCCGTAATTCGGCACGCATTTCACGAGGGAGACTACCATGCTGAGCGCCGATAAGCTCCGTTTCACCTATCCCAAAGCTTCCTCTCCCGCCCTCAAAGGCATCACTTTCTCCGTCGGGGAGGGGGAAATCTTCGGCTTTCTCGGGCCCAGCGGCGCGGGAAAAAGCACCGCCGTCAAGGTATTGACCGGCCTCCTCGGCAGGTACGCAGGAGAGGTACGCGTTATGGGCAGTGAAGTACGCTCCGCCGGAACTGCCTTTTACAATTCCATCGGCGTGGCGTTCGAGTTTCCCAATCTCTACACCCGCTTCACCGGCCTCGAGAATCTGCAGCTTGCTGCACGCCTCTATCCGAAACCTACGGAAGAGCCCGAAACGCTGCTGCGCCGGCTCGAACTCCACCGCTTCGCACATCAGCGCGTCTCCTCGTATTCCAAAGGGATGCGCATGCGGCTCTCCCTCTGCCGCGCTTTGATCGGCTCACCGAAACTTCTCTTCCTCGACGAGCCTACTTCGGGCCTCGATCCAGTCTACGCGGGGCTCGTTAAACGCATCATCCGCGAACGCAGCGAAGCCGGAACTACGGTGGTTCTCACCACGCACAACATGCAAGTAGCCGACGAGCTGTGTCATCGGGTAGGCTTCATCGTCGACGGAGAGATGCCCGTCTGCGACGCCCCTAAACAACTCAAACTCGCTCACTCCCGGGAGACCGTGCAGGTCGAATACCGCTCCGAGGGCTCCCTTGTTTCGGAAGAGCTGCCGCTAAACGGGCTGCACGCCAATCGCCGTTTCAGAGAACTATCTGCCTCCGATGCACTGGTCACGATCCACTCCTGCGAAGCGAGCTTGGACGAAGTGTTTTCCCGGGTCACCGGAAGGAGTCTCGCATGAGAGCCGCCGTCCTCTTCGTGCACGATATACGGTTCCAACTGCGTCACGGCTTCTACGGCGCCTACCTGTTCATATGTGCGGCATATCTTATCATTCTGCATACGGTTCCGTCCGGTTGGGCCGCCCTTCTGACCCTCGTATTCGTCTTTACCGACACCGGTGTTCTGGGAGCAGTCTTCTCCGGGGGCATCGTCCAGCTGGAGAGAAACCAGGGGGTCCACCGCTGGCTGGCCGTATCTCCCGCAGGTTCCGACACCTATCTCGGAGCCAAGACCGCCTCGCTGACACTGCTTTCACTTGCCGCCAGCATCGTGCTGCTGGCCGGCTCTCCGGCACCGCTCAAGACTCTCACACTGCCCATCATCGGGATCCTAGCCGGTTCGGCGGAGTTTACCTGCCTGGGCCTGATGGTGGGAATTCGAAGCCGCTCCATTCTGGGTTTTTTCGCCGCATCCATTCCCTTTGGAATACCGGCGATGCTCCCGCTGCTGGCCCTCCCTTTTCCCGCTGCGATTCCCTTTCTGCCGCTGCTGCCGAACGGCGGCGTTTTTCTGCTGCTCAGAACGGCCTTCGTGCCCCTCTCTGCGTGGATGATCGCAGTCTCCCTCGTCTCGGCGGCCCTCTGGAGCGCTGCGGCGGCGGAAATGTGCCGCCGCCTCTACGGAAATTATATTCGTGAAGGAGGAGGAGAGGTCGTATGAAGCCTTTGACGCTCCCCCGTTTTCAGATGATTGCTGCATTGACCGCCGCAGATGCGCGGAACATATGGCGGGAGCCGATGTATCTCGTTACTCTGCTGGCCGCTCCCCTTCTGGGGCTGTTCGTTCGCTTCGCCCTGCCGCCGGTCTTCGAGCTTATCGAGCGACAGCTGGATGTCCCGCTCGCCGGCTACCTTCCGCTTGCCGTTGTGTTTCTGGGCCTGCTCCCCTCTATGATGGCGGGATTTCTGGTGGGCTTTCTCCTCCTCGACGAACGAGACAGCGGACTGACCGAATACCTGGCCGTAACCCCTCTCCGAATGGGCGGGTACACCGCCTACCGGATGCTCCTGCCCGCCCTCCTGGGCTTCGCCGGCACTCTCATCTTCGTCGCTTGTGCCCTGCCCGTCCTCTCTTTGGGATGGTACGAGGCGATTCCCCTGCTTCCGTCGATCGTCGCCGTTTCGTTTCAGGGCCCCTGGTTCGCGTTGATGCTGACCGCCTTCTCCTCAAACAAAGTGGAGGGCATTGCAATGGGAAAACTTTTCGGACTGTTTCTCCTCGCTCCCTTCGCCGAAACACTGCTTCCGCTTCCGTACCGTTGGGCGGCCGCCGTGCTGCCGCAATTCTGGTTCACTCGTTCTTTCAGTTCCGGACTCGAGACTGCCCCGGGGGCGGCGCTTCCGCCCGCCGCAGTCGCGCTCATACTGTTCGCGCTCAGTTCGATCCCCTTGTTTCGCAGGCTCACCGGCCACCCTGCAGCAATGTAACGGCCGGCGGAACAAAAGTATTGCGGAAGAGGCTGGCCATGCTCTGTTGCAAGAAATCTGCCGAAATCCGTTTACCCGCGGGCGATACACTCGCGCACCGCCGCCTTAATCGTATCGCGCAGCTTCCGGGTATACGCGAGAATCTCCTCCTCCTCGCCCTCAAATGCGGCGGGATCGGGAAAGGGCCAGTGAAGACGCTGAGCCCTGCCGGGAAAGAGCGGGCACCGCTCTGCAGCCTCTTCTCCGCACACGGCGATCACCCAATCGTAGCGCCGCCCCGCGTTGTAAAAGTTAAAGACGCTGTTCGTTTCGTTTTCGGAAATATCGTACCCGTCCTCGTTCATCACCTGTACGGCATAGGGATCGAGCTTTTCCGGCTCGAGTCCGGCGCTTTCCGCCGTAAACCATCCGCCCCCCAGGGCGTTCATATAGGTCTCCGCCATTTGGCTCCGGGCGCTGTTGTGCACGCCTACAAAGAGCACCCGCAGCGTTTTCTGTGCCTCGCTCATTGACCTTTCTCCTTTTTGCTGCTGTTGCTGCGATTGTTGCCGCGATGGTTGCCGGATGCCCGAGAGCTTATTCGGCAGCCATCCGGGCGCACGCTTCATTCCCTGCGGCGGCGCACAAACGGGGCGGCGGCGAGATAGAGGGGAAACCGGGCGACCATACCCCGATAGCTGCTCCTTCCGCTGAAAATCCCCGCAAATTTCTTCAGAAAGAGGGGGTTCTCCACTCCCAGCTTGAACGAGAGGAGCGGAAAGCGGTAGAAGAGCTCCCCCAATGTTCCGGCCAGTAGAAGGTCCCCAAGGATTTCCCTGCGCGCTTGCCGTTCATACCGTGCGGGCTCCCCGGCACGCACTGCTTCTGCGGCCATGATTCCGGAACGCACCGCGTGCCGAATTCCCTCGCCTATCAGCGGGTCCACTAAACCCGCCGCCTCGCCGACGCGTAAAAATCGTCCGCGAACGAAGCCGGCCGATCTGCGGGGCAGTGCGATGGGATGGCCCCGAAACCGGAGCGCCTCGGCTCCCGGAACTCCCATGCGCGTCAGCGCCCCGCGCGTGGCCGCCGCAATTTCCCCGCCCCGGGGGCCGAACTTGCCTACCCCCACCGAGAGGTGATCCTGTTTCGGAAAGATCCAGATATACCCGCCGGGGACGGTACCAAACTCGAAGCGCGCCGTGGTGCCGTGCCGTTCCAAATACTCCGGCGACAGCGGAGGTTCGCTCACCAGCGCAATGCCCCTTCGCGGCGGAGTATGCGGATTAAAAAAAGATTCGAAGGGAAAAAGCGACCCGCTGGCCACGATACAGTAGCGTCCCCTGTAGACGCGGCCGTTCCGGTCCACCGCCTCCGCCCACTCATCTCCGTGACGAAGTTCCGTCACCATGCTCCCCGAACGCAGCTCGGCTCCGGAGGTTCGCGATAGAAGGGAATCGAAGCTCGAACGCCGCACCATCGCCATCGTCCGGGGGGGCAAGGAGGCATAGGTTTCGCTCCTCTCTCGCAGCCGAAACTCGATGCGCTCCACCCAGCGCTCGATCACCGACGCAGCCTCCTCGGGAAGCAGCGAGAAGGTGTCGATCGGAACTCCGCCGGCACAAGGTTTTTCCCGTTCAAAGGCTCCGCGCTCCAGCAGCAGGGTGCTCAGTCCCGCATCCGAGAGTCTTCGGGCCGCGGCACTGCCTCCCGGACCGCCTCCGATAACAAGCACATCATACATACTCATTCGTTTTCCTCCGGCAGCTCCAGCGGCTCCGGCAGCTCCAGCGGCTCTTTTCCCGCCTTTCTGCGCAGCCCATCTACCGCCCTCCGAACTTGGGGTTTCCGAAGAACTTTTCGCTCCATCTTTCTCTTGCCGGGCAAATCGAGCAGCATCACCGCCACCAGAATTGTCAGCAGCCCCTGCCCCGGCAACACCAGCATCGCTATTCCGGCAATCCCGCACACCGCCCCGGCAATATTTTTACCGGTTACCATGAGCATACGCACTAAGCGGTTTGTGTCCGGCCCCCAGCGATACTCATCCCGTAAGAAATAATCTTTCGGGATTCTGACAATCAGCAGCGGAATACCTCCCAGGGTGCCAAAAAAGGCGGCCGCTGAAAAGATACCGGCGGCAAGGGGAACCGCCGGATGGGAGAGCATCCACTCCTTCAATAGCAGTACCGTCTCCGCCGCCGTTTCAAGCATCGGGCAATTCGCTCTCTTGACGGCCTTCTTCCCGGGCTTCTTCCAGAGCCTCTTGCCTACCCTCCTCACGAGCCACCGTCTCTTTGAGCTCGCACAGAAGACATTTCCCGTTCCGGGTGGTCTTGTAGCCGCAGCGTTCACAGTAGCGCAGTTCGCCGCGCTCTTCACTGCGCCGCTCGGCCGCTTCTGCAAGTATCGGCTCCAGTTTATCTACGAAACCGAAATAGAACGAGCCCTTGGTCCCCGGAGAGTGATCGTTGATGTAATTCATCACTTTCTTGTGGAAATGGCTCATCACCCGGTCCGCATGGGGACATTCCTCGCCGAAAAAAGGAATGCCCTCAGTCTCTGCATAGAGGCGCATATCCCTATCGGTGAGCCGCACCAACGGTTTGGTTTTTCGTATCAGTCCGGATTCGGCAGAGAGCACCGGATACTGCCGTTCAAGGTATCCGGTTTGTCCGTGAAGGAGATTGCCGAGTAAAAAGGAGGTCTCGTCATCAAGATTGTGCCCCGTGGCCAGCGCGTCATAGCCCCCATCGAGGGCTACACGGTTTGTGAAATACCGTTTGGCGGTACCGCAGAGTGAACAGGCGGGCATATGGGTGTGGCGCAGCATAGTATCGAAGGAGTATCCGGCAAGGTCTTGGAAACGATAGATATATGCAGCCGCCCCTTCCCGGTCGGAAAAAGCCCGAACCGCCTCCTCCGACTGCTCGGAAAAGTCGCCGAAACCGTTGTTGATATGCAGCCCGTCCACCCGATAGCCGTGTTCCAAGAGCACCTTCCACAGCGCCATACTGTCTTTACCTCCGGACACGGCCAGCAAAACCCGTTCGGAGTGGCCGAACATCGTGTACTTACGTATCGAGCGTTTTACCTGACGCAGGATATGTTGTCTGAAGTGAGGAACACAAAACTTGGTGTTGTGTCGCGGAATACTGATCTCCGCGGGACCGCGGCAGACCGTGCATTTCATCCGATTCGACATCTATCCCTCCTTCAAAGTCTTCTCCAGAGTTTTGAGGGCTTCCAACGTCTCCGGCGACAGCTGCTCGAGCAGCTCTTCACGGAGCTGCAGATATGTCTCGCCTTTTGCGAGCCGCACCGTTTTGTCGTTTTTATCTATCTTGCGATTCCGATAGTACAGATCCATATCCACAAATCGCTTCCCCCGTTCATTATACTCGAGGGCCATCAAGAGCCGTTTTATCCGCGCGGGAGTCTCTAGAGTAAACAGTCTCACCTGGTACGCTAAGACGGAAAAGAGGGCGAGCGCATGATCCTTTGTCCAAGTTTCCCCCAGCACCATTCCCATATCCAGGTCTTCCAGAGCAAGCATAAAACGTTTGTAATGCACCTCATAGAAATCGGCGGCATCGTAAATATTGATGCGCAGCTCGTACCACTCTTTTTTGACTAAGTTTCTGGTTACAAGATGCACGCCCTGAGCCCGCAGCTGCCAGTAGAGCTCATTGGGGGCATACCGCATAAGCAGCGGCTGGGTAAGGGTCCTGCGGTAATCGATAATTTTGTTCAGCGGATCACCGGTGAGCAGGAGAACGGTATCTTCCACCTCTCCCTTGCTGATTGCCTCTTCGATCGGCATTTGCTCTACCGTATAACGCTGGCGAAGGTCCGCGGCGACCCCTTCTCCGGTGCCCGCCACCCGTAGCAGAATCAAGCCGGGACCCAACTGAACCTTTTCAATCGACTCCCGCAGATCGCTTGTAAAAAAGGCGGCCACAACCCGGGCCTCTTCGTGCGGAACCGCCAGGATTTCCTCCGCATCTTCGACCCTGGTGCGCTCGAGTCCCTCCGGAGTAATGCAGACAAGGGCCTCGCCCTCGCCCGCCAGGGTGATTCCCTCTTCGAAGGAGACGGAGTGGGCCTCGAATTCTCGGCGCAGATACTCCGCCATTTGACGCCCCTCAGCACTGCGTACGAACACAGTGCGCGGTCCTTTACGAATAAACAGCATAGCTTTTCCTCTCTTTCCGCACTGCGGCTGCCCGACACCCGCAGTGCAGCAGTGCATAGCGATTAGCGCTCACATACCGACTTTCAGCATCAACATCTTCCGAGCGCTGTCCGTTCCGGCCGGGTACGGGAGGGTGTGCACGCTCCCGTCCTTCAAAGAGATCACATGAATATGTTCGATACCGTTCAACCGAACCGGGGAAGCGGTGAGATCACTGCTCACATCCGGCGTATGTCCGTAGAGATGAAATTCCGCCTCCCCGGAGAAGGCCCGGTAGTCATGATCGAGGCGAATACGGTACCGCTGCAGATGGACGGTAGTGCCCTCCCTGACGATATACTCCCCAAAACCCAGCTCTTCCACTACCGCGCGGCTGTCATGATTGCCCGGCACCAGATACGCCCCCCGAAGATTTCTCTCCTGGAGAATCTCCAGGAATTTTCGCAGCTTCTCTCGATACTCGTCTACCTGCCTGGGAGCCAGCTCGAGCTTTACATCATCCACCATGTCTCCGGTGTGAATCAAATAGTCCGGCTCCAGACGCCGCAGCAGCCTGCCCAGATAGGAATACATCATGCTCGGCGTATCGCTCAGATGTAGCAGCAGCGGGCGCTGCATTTCATTCAGCTCCTGAGAAATGTAGGGGATTTCCAGGACCCCAAGAAAGATTTCTTTCAATTTTGCCCATATATGTCCGCCGGTTGTCACTTCTCATACAGTAGCGTAAAGTCCGGCGGCACGCAATCGCCTCCTCTTCGCGGCTTGCTGCTCATAGCTTTGCCCCTCCTCCCGGCTTGCCACACGCGGCGGTGATTGCTATTATCGCTCTATGCATACCCGCTCCCAACGTATTGCCGTTCTCTCCCTCCTTTGGCTGGTTCCCCTTTTTGCACTCGGCTGCAGTCCGGTGGATACCGGCAGTGAAGAAGAAGCCACGCGCATCCATCCGGCCTTCGATCTTACCCGGGCGGAGCTTTACGAAGCCGTCGACACTCTTCCGGAGGAGATACGGCACAATATCGAAGCCCGGCCGCAGTTTTTTCTGGAATTGATGCGCCGTACGCTCCGCCTGCCGGAGGCGTACCTCCGCTTAGTGGATAAAACCCACGCCCTGCCCAAAGAGTATAAGCCTGACGAGTTGGTCTCCCTCGCCGAGTATCCCTTCACTTTGAATCGAAGAGATCTGCGCTTGAGCCGCGCCTGCATGCCCGATCTGCTGGCAATGGTGGAGGCTGCACGGGCGGACGGAGTGGAACTGGTACTCTCCTCCGCCTACCGTTCCTACGATTATCAGAAAAGCCTCTACGAACGGTACGTGCGGAAGCACGGCAAAGAAGAGGCGGACCGTTTCTCCGCCCGCCCGGGGACCAGCCAGCACCAGTTGGGCCTTGCCCTCGACTTCGGAAGCATCTCCAAAGAGATTGCGCACACCGCACAGGGGAAATGGCTGGAGAAACATGCCTGGAAGTACGGCTTTTCACTCTCCTATCCGGAAGGAAAGGAAGAGCTCACCGGATACATGTACGAACCCTGGCACTTCCGCTATATCTCGCGGACGGGCACCCGCCTCCAGCACGAGTTTTTCGGCGGTATTCAGCAGCACCTCACCGAGTATCTCCATGAGAAGCGCTCTTTTTTCACTGCCCGCCTGAACGCAGAAGAATGAAACAGGGCAGGCTCTTCCGGCCGCTCTCCGCTTGTGCAAGGAACGTACCCGAAGCGTCGCTCAGCAGCAGCGTGGCAGAGCGCCCCCCGTCCAGGTTCAGCGCCTCCTGCACACCGAGGCGCAGCATCACCTGCGCTGTCTCCCGGGACGTAGCGCCTTGCTGCCCCAGCTCTTCCCCCTCGATCATGAGGAAATAGAGCAGCGTGCCCTCTCGCGCCGTCCCCGCCGCCAGTCGGGCATGCCGTTCTCCGTGGATGCCTACATTTTTTCCCTCTTCAACGATCGGAAGAAAACCGCCGGCCGCCCACCGTGCCGGCGTCCCCCGGCTCCAGCCCTTCGTCACCCGTGCCCGCTTTGCGCGGGCATCGTACCACAGTACCCCCCACTGTTCCTCCTGGCGGGAATAGCGGCGTCCGCCGGCGATCCACACGCCCACCGGTTCCATCCTGCGCTCTCCCGAGGTGCGATGAACTCGGAAGGGCGTTCCGTTCACTATACCTAAGACATCCGAATACTCCCGCAGCAAATCGGCTGCTTCTCTCCCCTGAGGAAACGGCGGGGGAAGAGTGACGGCTGCCACCTCCAAATCTACGCGCACCACATGGAAAGGGGGCAGCGTGCCGCCTGAGCGGTAGGCATAGTCGATTCCGGAAGCTGCTTTACGCCACTCCGGGACCCACTCTGCCGGCAACGTGCGCATCGGGAACTCCCCCCAGGGGGGTGGAGTAGCGCACCCGGCGGCAGCCAACATTATACTGCCCGCCAGCAGCCATTTCAAAAGCTGCCGAAACACACGCTGCACCTTGCTCCTCATCTCCTTTCCCTCTCCATTTTCTGTCCCTCTCCACACCCAATACTACGGTGCCCATGCCCACCCTGCAACCCGGCTCTCCCCCTTCCCTCCTGGCTTTTCAAAACTTGGAGAGCTTTGAAAATGCCGCAATTGTCACAGCCGGCCTTTTCACGCTACATTCGGTGTATGAGCGAAACCGCCGCTGCAGTTCTATCCGCCGCTCGGCGCCTTGGCGAGGAGGCCGACGGGCTCCCGCTTCCCCGGCGAGCGCACACCGTGTACAATCCCCTCCGGTATGCATGGGAGCCGCACGCCCAATACATCAAGTGGTATGCCGAAACTCCCGCACGAGTTCTCTTTCTGGGAATGAATCCCGGCCCCTGGGGAATGGCTCAAACCGGAGTGCCCTTTGGCGAAGTCAATGCGGTGACCGAATGGCTTCACATTTCCGCCCCGGTACTCTCCCCTCCCCGGGAGCATCCGAAGCGGCCGATCCGCGGCTACGCGTGCCCCCGCAGCGAGGTAAGCGGACGGCGCTTATGGGGCTTTTTTGCCGAACGTTTTGCCGAACCCCGCGATTTTTTCTCCCAGCACTTCGTCGCCAACTACTGCCCGCTGGTCTTCATGGAAGAGTCCGGAAAGAATATCACCCCCGACAAAATGGACAAAGAGTACCGCCGCAGCCTCTTCGAACTCTGCGACACCCACCTGCAGCATTTGATCGAAGTCCTTCAGCCCAGTTTTCTCATCGGTATCGGAAAGTTTGCCGAGGCGCGGCTGCGTGCCACCGTCTCCTCCTACTTCGACCCGGCCCGCGCGGATGCCGTTCGCATCGGCTCGATCCTTCACCCGAGCCCCGCCAATCCGCAGGCCAACCGCGGCTGGTCGGCCCGCGCGGCGTCGCAATTGGAGGCACTGGGCATCTGGCCCGCTGCTTCTGAGCATCAATAATCCCGCTCCCGTACTCTCCCCCCGCCCCCTCCCCGCATGCCCCTATACAACGCTCCTGCCCCTACATACGTAGCGCGGGAATTGCTGACCGCGCAACTTTTTACTTGGCAACCGCCCTCTTCCATGATATTGTTATTCTCCAAGCGGTGTAATCGTGTTTTTTCACATAATTTATACTTATAAGCAATTTTTCACTTAAAATTGCTAATTATTGTGACAGTTAGCCTTACTTACCTGCCTTTACTTTCTTTATTGTTACAATAAATTCTTATTTCATTCGCGAAGTGCAATTTCCTGCCTTAGGGCATGGTTATAGATTACAAAGGAGGTTGATCCATGTCATTAGACACCGACACAGATCGCACCGACACCACGCAAGGCTGTTGCCCCGATGAACTCTCCGAAGCGGAAATGGCTGACCGCATAGAAGAGGTAATCGATCGGTTCTCCGAGGTAAAGGGCGCCTTGATACCGGTGTTGCAGAGCGCTCAGAACATGTTCGGCTATCTGCCGGAAGATGTTCTCAAACGCATCAGTCTAAAGTTAAATATTCCATACAGTGAGGTTGCCGGAGTAGTGAGCTTCTACTCCTACTTCTCCACCGTACCCCGCGGAAAGCACATCGTGCGGGTCTGCCTCGGCACCGCCTGCTATGTACGCGGCGGAAAAGAGGTACTGCAAGCCATGCAGGATGCTCTCGGCATCGACGTAGGGTATACCACCGAAGATCGCGTGTTCAGTCTTGAAGTCGGACGCTGCTACGGGGCATGTGGACTGGCCCCGGTAGTAATGATCGACGACCAGGTCTACCAGCGGGTGAAACCGTCCCGAATTAAGGACATGCTCACCCCCTACAAGGTGGGCGAACAGTGCGGGGAGGAATCGTAATGGAAGCGAAGATGGAAATTAAAAACAATACGGAACTCAGCCAGCGCAGAGATGCGGCGCAAAAATCGCGCAATGCAGTGAAAGAAATCATTCACCTGTGTTCCGGCGCAGGTTGTATCGCTTCCGGAGCGCTGGATGTAAAGGAAGCGCTGGAGAAGGAGATCGAAAAAGCCGGCCTTACGGTCCAAGTCAAAGAGACCGGCTGCCTCGGTCCCTGCGCGCAAGGACCGGTGATCCTGATGAAACCGGATGAGACCTTTTACGAAGGAGTCAAACCGGAAGACACCCCCAAGATCGTATCCGAGCACCTGGGACAGCGAAAGGTAGTGGAAGAGCTGACCCACCGCAACCACAGCAGCGGGCTGAAGGTGGAGACGATCGACAAGGTCGACTTCTACCAGGGCCAGGCCCGAATCGTACTGCGCAACTGCGGCACGATCAGCCCTCTTGACCTGGACGATTTTATTGCCGCCGGCGGTTACGCAGCGCTGGCGAAAACGCTGGAGCAGTACAGCCGCGAGCAGGTAATCGAGGAGATTCAACACTCCGGCCTGCGCGGACGTGGCGGCGCCGGCTTTCCGACCTATCTCAAGTGGGAGTTTACCCGTCGTGCCGAGGGAGAGGAGAAGTTCGTTCTCTGTAACGCCGACGAAGGCGACCCCGGCGCCTTTATGGACCGCAGCGTCCTGGAAGGGGACCCGCATAGCCTCATCGAAGGGATGGCAATCGCCGCCTACGCGGTGGGGGCAGACCGCGGTTTTGTCTATGTCCGGGCCGAATATCCCCTCGCGGTAGAACGCTTTGGGAAAGCAATCAAGCAGGCCCGTGAGGCCGGACTGCTCGGCAATCACATCCTTGGCACCGATTTCAGTTTTGACCTCGAGATCCGCATGGGCTCGGGCGCCTTTGTCTGCGGCGAAGAGACGGCGTTGATCCACTCGATCGAGGGAAAACGGGGCGAGCCGCGCCCGCGTCCGCCTTTTCCCGCCCAAAAAGGCCTCTGGGATCAACCGAGCCTCCTGAACAATGTGGAAACCTACACCAATGTTGCGGCCATCATCGACAAAGGGGCGCAATGGTACGCCGAGCACGGCAGTGAACACAGTAAGGGCACAAAAGTTTTTGCCCTTGCCGGCGCGATCAACGTAAGCGGACTGGTGGAAGTACCGATCGGCACCAGCCTCGGTGAGCTAATCTTCGATGTCGGCGGCGGTATACCCGACGGCAAGCCGTTCAAAGCGGCCCAAATCGGCGGGCCCTCGGGCGGCTGTATTCCCAAAGAGTACCTCAACGTTCCACTGGACTATCACACCCTCAGCGAGCTGGGTGCCATCATGGGCTCCGGCGGACTTATTGTAATGGACGACGATACCTGCATGGTAGACGTTGCTCGCTACTTCCTGGAGTTCGTGCAAGAGGAGTCGTGCGGCAAATGCACCCCCTGCCGGGTAGGGACCAAGCGCATGCTGGAACTTCTCACCCGTATCACCGACGGCAGCGGAGAAGAGGGGGATATCGAAAAGCTTGAAGAGCTGGGAGAGCAGATTCAGCAGACCGCCCTCTGCGGTTTAGGACAGACCGCCCCCAACCCGGTTCTCTCCACCATTCGCCACTTCCGTCACGAGTACGAAGAGCACATCCGCGACAAGCACTGTGAAGCGGGCATCTGTGCCGGCCTCGTCCGGGCCCCGTGTCAAAGTGCATGTCCCGCCGGAGTAGACGTCCCCGGCTTCGTCTCCCTGGTCGGTGAACAGCGCTATGCCGAAGCCCTGCGGCTGCACCGCGAACGCAACCCCTTTGCAGCGGTCTGTGCCCGGGTCTGCTTCCACACCTGCGAGGAGCGCTGCCGGCGCTCCACCATGGACGATTCCGTCTCCATCCGCGGCATCAAACGCTTCATGGTCGACCAAGAGGTGACTCTGCAACTGCCGGAGGTCAGAGAGAGTGCAGAAAATGCCGCCCGGCACATTGCTATCGTCGGTGCCGGACCGGCGGGCCTCTCCTGTGCCTACTTTCTCGCCCGCCTCGGCTACCGTCCGACCGTATTCGAAGCCGAACCGCGCCCGGGTGGCATGATGGTCCAAACCATCCCCGCATACCGCTTGCCGCGCGAGACCCTGGCTCGGGAAATCCGCATGATCGAGAACATGGGAGTCAATATCGTTACCGAGAGTAAACTCGGCCGCGATTTTTCCCTCTCCGAGCTGCGCGAAAAGGGCTATGAAACGGTATTCCTCGGCATCGGCGCTCCTGAAAACATGGAGCTGGGAGTCGACGGAGAGGATGCGAAAGGAGTCGTGCAGGCGATCGATTTTCTGAAAGAGTATAATATCCGCGGTTCGGTTCCGGTGGGCCGCAAGGTCGTCGTTGTAGGCGGCGGCAACGCGGCCATCGACGCGGCCCGTACTGCCATTCGGCTCGGCACTGAGGAAGTCACCATTCTCTACCGCCGCTCCCGCGAACAGATGCCGGCCTATGCGGAGGAGATCGAAGAGGCGCTGCGGGAAGGCATCAAGCTACACCCCCTTACGCAGCCCCTCGCGGTTACGACCGATGCAGAAGGCCGCGTTGCGGGAATGGAGTGCGCCTGTATGCAGCTAGGCGAGTTTGACCGCAGCGGGCGCCGCCGTCCCACCCAATCCGGCCGGGAAAACTTCACCATAGAGGCGGACCAAGTTATCGTGGCCATCGGCCAAAAGATCGATGCATCTGCCGTCACCGGAGATCTGGATGTCCATTTGGCCAACAACCGCTTTATCGAATCCGATCCTGTACACGGGCAAACCTCCGTAGAGTGGCTGTTTGCCGGCGGCGACGTGGCTACCGGCCCCGTCTCCGTAGTGGCCGCCATCGGATCGGGAGAGCGCGCGGCTGTAGGAATTGACGAGTACCTGACCGGTGAACAGCACGCCTTCTGGCGTGAGGAGAGTACGGTGGACACCGCCTACGATCCGGATGCTGATCCGGCCCCCTACCCGCGTGAGCCGATTCCCACTATAGAGCCGGATCGACGGCAGAATAACTTCGAAGAGGTGGAACGCACCTGGCCCGAGGGCGTAGCCCTCCGGCAGTGCGCCCGCTGCCTGCGCTGCGACTACGGGAAAGCCCCGTCCAAATAGGAGGAGAAGCAGATTATGCAGATTACGATAGACAACCTGTCCTGTGAGGTCCAACCCGGGATGACCATTCTGGAGGCCGCACGGGAGAACGGAATAGAGATACCCACTCTCTGTTATCTGGAACAGATGGAACCCCTCGGCGCGTGCCGTATGTGCGTCGTCGAAATCGAGGGAGCCAAGTCCCTCGTCGCCGCATGCTCCACTCCGGTCACCGACAACATCAAGGTACACACCCACAGCGCTAAGGTCCGGAAAGCCCGCCGCACGGTAATCGAACTGTTGTTGAGCGAACACGAAGGCGACTGCCAGGTCTGCGAGCGGGGAGAGGACTGCGAACTGCAGGCCGTTGCCAATCGCATGAGCGTCAAGGATCTGCGGTATCCCGGTGAAAAACCAAAAAGGAGAAGCGACGCCTCCACCCCCGCACTGGTACGTGACACCGGCAAGTGCATCAAGTGCCGGCGCTGCATTAACGCCTGCAGCCAAATCCAAAACGTCGGCGCCCTCCACGCGCAGTACCGCGGCTATGATACGGTCATCGGTCCCGCCTTCGCCTCCGACTTGGACTCGGTGGTATGCGTTCAGTGCGGACAGTGCGCCGCCGTGTGCCCGGTGGGAGCTATTACCGAGAAATCGCATATGGAATCGGTGCTGGAAGCACTCGAAGACAAGAATCGCTTCGTAGTGGTGCAGACCGCCCCGGCGATTCGGGCAGCTCTGGGCGAATGCTTTGATTATCCGGTAGGAACCCGGGTGACCGGAAAAATGACCAGTGCTCTCCGCCGCCTGGGATTCGATGCAGTGTTTGATACCAACTTTACCGCCGACCTCACCATTGTCGAAGAAAGTCACGAACTGCTTTCCCGGCTCAAAAATCTCCTCTCGGAGGGCAAGGAGGCGGCGCTGCCGCAATTCACCAGCTGCTCTCCCGGCTGGATTAAGTACGCCGAACACTTCTACCCCGAGCTCCTGCCTAACATTTCTACCTGCAAGTCGCCGCAGCAGATGTTCGGGGCAATGGCCAAGAGCTACTACGCAAAAACGCAGGGGCTCAATCCGGAGGACGTCACGGTGGTCTCGATTATGCCGTGTACGGCCAAAAAGTACGAAGCGGAACGCTCTGAGATGTACGACAGCGGAGTGCAGGATGTGGATTACGTCGTGACCACCCGGGAGCTGGCCAAAATGATCAAGCAGGCGGGACTCGACTTTCACCGTCTCCCCGACGGTGAGATGGACGCTCCGCTCGGGTTCTCCTCCGGCGCGGCGGACATTTTTGCCAACACCGGAGGCGTTATGGAAGCAGCGCTGAGGACCGCCTACGAGGTGGTCACCGGCCGCGAATTGCCGACGGAAAATCTCCACGTCACCTCGATCACCGGTCTCGAAGGTATCAAAGAGGCGGCCCTCACGATCGAGGACCCCCTTCCCGAATGGTCGTTCCTCGACGGGGTGGAGCTTAAGACTGCCGTCGCCCACGGCCTGGGTAACGCCTCAAAGCTCATGGACAAGATCCGTTCCGGCGAGGGGACGTTCCACTTTGTGGAAATCATGACCTGCCCGGGAGGCTGCATCGGCGGAGGAGGCCAGCCGCGCTTCACCACCAACGAAGTCAGGCAGAAGCGCATCGGCGCCATATATGCGGAAGACGAGGGCAAGCAGGTGCGCAAAAGCCACGAGAACCCGGCAATCGTCGAGGTCTATGAGAACTTCTTAGGAGAGCCACTGGGAGAAAAAAGTCATCATCTGCTGCACACCAGCTATACCCGACGTTCTCGAATATAGAGCCCAGCCCGTGCGGAGACCTGATCGGATCCGCACGGGCCTTCATTAGGAAAGGCTGTTTGGATAAGCAAACCGCCCGCCTGCGTACTCCCTCGCGCTACTTTAGCGTATTGCGCAGTTCTTCGAGTCGACGGGTGTCTCCGGAGATTTCGTCTTTGAGCTGCTCGATTTTTTCTTTATCTTCCGCCACCCGCTTCTCGAGCGTGGATATCCGGTACTCTTTTTTGCGAACTTTGTCCTGCAGCTCGTCCATCTCTAAGCGAGTCTGCAGAGTATGGATTTCGTCCTGGTGACTGCTTTTCTGCTGTTCCAGATCGTCGAGCCGGGCAAGGACGGTGTGCAACTCTCCCTCCGCCTGCTCTCTAAGCTGGGGCTGCAACAAAAAGGCCTCACCGAGCCGGGTGGCGGCTTTATCCAGCTCTTCCTGTAATTGGGTGATTTTATTGTCATTGTTTTTGCTCATCTTCTCTGGAGCTTCTTCACCGCACAATTCGCCGAGACGCTGGTTCAACTCTGCTCGCTGCTCCTGAGCCTGCTCGATTTGCCGGTTACGCTCCTCTTCCTGTTTCTCATACTCCTTCAATTGAGCGGTAAGCTTCGTGACGTTTTCATCGGGGATATGCTCCACTTTCCCGGAGCTCAGCAGGGCCTCGCCCGCCCGGGAAAACGCATCCTCCTGTCGCTTGCGTACTTTTGCAATCCCATTACGCAACAGGGTAATCTTAGCGGCAGCCGGAAGCTTTTTTACGAAGCCTCCCCGCTGGCGCTGGTCCTCCTGCTCTCTAATTTCCCGTTCTTTATCCTCGATCGTTTTGTGTTCATTTGCCACTTCAGAGAAAATCGGAGCAAACTCCTCCGAAGAAAGCGTGCCGCTCTGGTAGACGCCAAAAGCTTTCTTCCCGATCTCCTGCACCAGGTTGCTGCGGTACTTTACAAATTCCGCATGCTCGCTTCTCAGCTCCTCTATACGCTCGTCCAGCTCCCGGCGGCTTGACAGCTTCTCTTTTATCTCCTCGCGAGTTTCTTCCAGCTGTTGTAGTTGTTTTTTCAACTGGCGGCCCTCTTCCCAGAGACGTTTCAGCTCTTCGGCTTCAGGCGCTTCTAACTGCAGCAGCTGATTTCCAAGCTCGGAAGTTTGCCGCTTGATGGAAAAATCGAGCTGATCGACCGCCTGCTGATGTTCTTTGATGCGCTCTTTCCTCTCATCCATTATCTTACTCCTTCTCAGATTGCCTTGCGTTCCACAACCTTGGACATCACATAGCTCAGGGTCTTCTCATCGAGCTCCAGTCCAAACTCAGAGACGATCTCCCCGATTTTTCTCCATTCCGACTTGTCAAAAGGATCTCGTCTATCGTCAAACTCTCCCACCAATAACTCAGTGAGGGAAGGAAGATATTCGCTGCGTGCAAGCAGCTCTTCATCCGTTGTTACCCCTACCATAAGAAGCCCGTCGAAGAGATCTTCGATCATCTCCGCCGGAAAGGAGATAAGATTGTCGGCAAACATAGTGCGCATCTTCGACAGCTTCTCCTCCATCGAATAGCTCTTGTTTTGAGCAATTTTTTCTACTTGTGTATATAATCGATCACCCGGTTCCATAAACGTCCTTTTCCCTCTCTCTTTATATTATCATAGTAGTAGCTGCTTGCCGTTTCCTCAAGTAGAACTCTTCCTCCGGCAGCATGACGGCCAGGCACAGGCTCAATTTTCCAGAATAGTGATCTCCACGCGACGGTTTTTCCGCATTCCTTCAGGGGTCTCATTGCTCGCCACCGGCTCCTGAGCTCCCTTCCCTTCTACGACAATCTCCTGAGGTTCTCGTACTCCTTTCTCTATGAGGTAACTTGCCACCGCCCGTGCACGCTCTACGGATAGCTCCATGCGCCCTTCCCGGGTACCCGCCAGCGCGGTATGACCGGTGACTCGCAGATTGCGATCGGGATACTTATTTAAAATTTCGGCAATCCGATCAAGCTTATCCTCCTCCGACGGCTGAAGACGGGCCGAATCGGGGGCAAAACGGACATCTTCCACGTTTATAGTCACCCCTTCCTCGTCTACCTGCACCTGTGTATCTTTCACTCCCCCCTCATCGATTCCTTTCTTCACCTCTTCCGCCACCCGTTCTTTGTCCATCGGGAGGGACTCGGTGATCTCGGCTTCGGCGGCGCCTTCGAAACGATACACATCCCCGTTTGACAGGCTAAACACCATACTAAACTCCTCCCGATAACGGTGCAGCCGCCCCTTTTCATTATCCCAATAGAGGAGTTGATCCGAGTATCCGCTGATACTCTCCGGATAGAGCGAAAAACGGGAGTAATAATCGCTCGTCTGATGATCGACGGTATACTGAACAGAAATCACATCGTAGGTCATCCCTTCCCAGTCTTCCGTCCCCAGATACTGATACTGAGCCTGAAAGGGGATGCGGAACGGATCTGAAATGCCGTAGCCCCTCCTCAGGTCGTGGGCCTCCACGCCCGAGCGCTGCCAGGTATCTCCAACCTCTATATCCCCCTCGGGAAAAATGGGTACGTTTCTGACTACCGGCATATAGTAAGAGGGGTCTATCTCATAGCGGCCCTTTTCATCCCGCCAGTACACGCTGCGATAGGTGTTGTCCACCTCGTACACCGTTGTGCTCCCTTGCAGACGTTCCGATGTAATAAAAGTTCCTTCCAGTTTGCCGCTTCCATTGCGCGTGTTCACCACCTCCACGGAAATCCGATTGAGTATATCCGCTTCATGGTTGAAGCGGCCGTTCATATACACTTTCTCCTCTACCTGAGAGAGAATCTTATATTGCAGGCCCGGTTTATACTCAAACGTGAACTCTTTTGCTCCCACTCCCGCCGGCAGGAGCACCATCACCGCCAGAAGTAAAACTGTGCGCCTCACCCCGCGCATTATGTCTCCGCTTTTTCTCCGTGCAGCCACTTGCCCCCCTCTATACCCAGCTCCGTTTCTTGACAAAGGTATAGTCAGAATATATCTTTTTATTATCTTTACGTAGTGAAGCATAGGATAACCGCGTGCTACAAGCCTTATACAAGCGACGCACCGATGAATCGGTTGAAGAGGTGCTCAAGTCCGCCGGATTCGAGCAGCCTACTGCTCTACAGGAACAATACCTCTCCGTGGCGCTCCAGGGGCGAGATATGCTCGTGGAAAGTTCCTCTGGAGAAGGCAAAACCATTGCTCAGCTCCTGCCGCTCATGTATACTTCACCACCCCGTAAAAAGGGTCCCTTCGCCCTCATTCTCGTAGATACGCCAAAAAATATCGAGAAAGTCGAGCGGGAATATCGTAAATTCCCCGGCACAAAGCTCCGCACTAGGTCGCTTGTCTCTTTGGGGAAAACACCCAATGTAAAAAAGGAACTTCGTCTGCTCGCGAAACACCCTGGTATCATTGTCGGCACCACCGAACGCATCATTGACCACATCCGCAGACACAATTTCTCCCTTGAGAATGTCGCTCAGGTTGTGATCAATGTACCGGAACATCCGGAGCACCTCGAGTTTGACCGCGATGTAGAGTACATCCTCGCGAAAATCCCGTCCAAGACCCAAACTTCCCTTTTTGTCGCCTCCCGCGAACGTAGCGACGAACTTGCAGGACTCTTACGCCGCCCTTACACACTCTCCACACATGAGCGGAAAGGCCCGACACCGCTCTACCACGTCTACACGGTTGCTCCGCAACAAAAGAGCGCCGATCTTTTGCTGCGCATTCTCTTTGCCCAGGGAATCGACTCAGCCCTAATCTTTACCCCTACGCGTACCGAGAAAACCCGGCTTGAGAGTTCAGTGGCAAAACACGGTTTTACCATCGCCGAAGCGGAAAAATCGGCGCCGTCCAGTGAAGACGATACTTCTCCCCAGATTCGCGCCTGTGCTGTCACTACCTCTATGCAATCGGTAGGGAATATCCTTTCCTACCAGGCGGTTATTTTTTACGACCTTCCGGATACCGAGCAGCCTTTTATAGAGCTGGACCGCCGCTGTCAAACGGCTACTCATCCGCCCTTTGTGGGCCTTATTTTGACTGAAGAGAAGGTCGATTTTTTTACACATTTACAGGAGAAGATTGCGATGAAAACCACACACAAACAAATCCCGGAAAAAGAAGATGTTCTCAAGGGTAAACTAAAGAGCATTCTCAAGCAGATCAAAGAGGAAGAAGATCCCGAGCTTCTCAATCAATACAAAAAAATCATCAAAAAAACCGTACCGATTACAATGCGCGCGTATCTTGCCGCCTATCTATTCAAGAAAGCGCTCGAGGGAGAACACCCCGAGCCACTGGCCGGCGGCGACATGCAAACCATTTTCGTAAGTATTGGCAAGAACAAAAAAGTGTTCCCCAGAGACCTCTCCCGCTTGTTTCGCAAGTCGCTCGACCTGCAGCCAAAAGATATCGGTAATATCAAGGTTTTGGATAATTACTCGTTCGTTGATATTCCTCAATCCCAAGCTCAACGTGCCATTGAAGTCATGGACGGAATAGAGTTCCGAGGAAAGAACATAACCGTTAACTTTGCCCGCAAAAAGGAAAAAAAGAACAATTCCCGGGATACTAACAAAGATTCCCGGGATAACCGCAGCAGCAAAGACACCCACAACAAGGATTAACGGGATTCACTGGAAGCTTACATACTTTCCTTCTTACACAAAACATCCCTTACGGCCAAAGCCGCGGCTACTTCCGCGGCTTTTTTTACCGCAGCGCGTAGATCAAGATGCTGAAGACAATAACGGAGTTGAAGAGAATTCCGACGAGAAAAAGCACCCCGGCCACCGACTCCAGCTGTAGCGCCCTCTTCTCGCAGCGTGCAGACAGCTTATACGGATTACCGGGAATCAATATTGCCCGTACGGCAATGTCGTAAGGAGCACGCAACTTCTCCTCGGACGAGCGATAGGTAGAGAACACATAGTATCCATCTACCGCCTCATCGACCTCCGGTATTTCGAGACGCCACACATCCCTGCCAAGCTGATCATCACTCGGCATGCTGTCGAAGCGTTCCAGTCCACACAGCTCTCCGTTGGGCAGGCGGCATTCGTGCCGCCCGTCACCGTTCGTTGTTTCCTCCGCACACAGGGTAGTAGGGATTCTCAACAGGTCTCTGATTGCCCTAAACTCCCGCCCCTTACGCCACAGCGAACGGTATCCGAAGTAGAGTCCCACGCCCGGGGGTACGAAAACCAGCAGCGGAAGAAGCGCCAAGGTCGCCGCGGTGACTGCGGGAAAGTGGAGAGAAGGGTAACGGAATAGAAGATAAAAATAGATTAACAGTGACAGCGATCCGGCAGCCAAGCTCCAAGGAGTAAAGACATTCCAGTACTCGTTTCTCTGCCGGCCGGTCCAGATCGCCTGCGGCAGCACATCGCGCTCCTCACCTTCATAGATCACGGCGGTAAGGGGACATTCCGCGGTATCCGAAAAATAGCCTCCCGTCTGTTCCCGGAAAAGCCCCCCGGCGACGAAAAATTTGGTGTACTCCGGCAGCGGCCCGATCCGGCTCCATTCCACGCACCGAGGACTCTCGTCAGGAAACCGGTAGCGTCCTTTTTGTAGGGTCGGCGATGGCATCGGAGGCAATATATAGATATATATACGTTGAAGATGCACCCGGATACTGGTCTTCCCATCAGTAAGCCATACCGTCTCGTCTCCGGCAAAAGCCTGCAAACGACCGAAAAAGCGGTAACAGCCCAGATAGCCTTCCTCTCTGCTGTGAACGGCTTGATAATCAGCGATGGGAAAGCGAACCGCATTCAGAAGAGCCCGCCTAAACCGCCGCCAGGAGCTGCGTACGTAAAACGCCCCTGCACCGGGAATACCAAGATAAAACAACCCCGCCACAGCGATAATCAGTGCGAGATGCAGATACATATCAGGTTGCAAATCCATTTAAATTACCTTAATCTTTCTTACTATGTTAGAAAGAATTGTAACAGGTTTTCTCAATACAAACACCTATCTCTTCTCGCATTGGAAAAAAGGCTGCATCATTATTGATCCGGGCGGCAATTCGGAAGATATTATCGATACTATCCAAAAGAAGAACTTCACCCCCTATGCGATCATCTGCACTCACGGCCACTTTGATCATGTCGGCGCAGTAGGGCAACTGCAAGCCCATTACCTTACCAAGGGTCACCACGTTCCCGTATATATTCACGAAGCGGATAAAGAGTTCCTCGGTGCGGAGGCCAAACAGACCCACATCAGAAATTTTGACGCTTTAGGGATAGAGTATAACTCGGTTTTTCACGGTTTTATAGGGACACTTCCGGAACCTGACGAACTTTTGAAGGAAGGAGACACGATACTCGGTACCGACCTGAAAGTAATCCACACTCCCGGACATACCCCCGGAGGAATCAGCCTTCATTCTGAGAAAGATATGGTCCTTTTCTCCGGGGACACCCTCTTTTTCGAGGGTATCGGTCGCTGCGATCTGCCCGGAGGAGACCAAAATCTACTGCTTCAGCACATAAGGGAAAAACTCTTTACGCTCCCCGGAGAGACCAAAGTGTTCCCCGGTCACGGGCCTTTCACGAGCATTGAGCGGGAGAAACATCACAACCCGTTTCTCATATAAAGCGCATTTTCGCTGCTTCGATCTATGAAGATCGAAGAGCCGACCTCTTTGTTCCAGCCGCTTCCCCCGGGGGCAACTTCACCTCCTGCGGCTGCCTGGGATCCCTTTCAAGCGCTCATACTGAAGAGGGCGGCGTTGATAGCGGGTCGAGGGGTGTAGCCTCCGCCTCCCCGTCCAGCAAGCGAGTGCAGCGCATCGGCATGCATACTTACCGTCTCGCCGACGCTACCTCCGGGCTGTTCCACCTCACTCTTGAGAGAATCGATGAGCTGCTGTATTTCTGCCCGCTCGGAGCCGCTCTCCGCACTCTGTTTCATATGAGCAAGCCTGTCGATTAGTCGATCAATGGTCTTGAGCCTTGAGATAGAGAGCCCTTCACTCCCTTCGGAAGCAGGCACTCCGGCGACATGCTCAAAGCGCGCGTAGATCGCCTGATTGGGATGCACCGGCAAGGAGATACGACCATTCCCGTAACGTGCCTTGATAAGTTGTGAGGGGTGAAGCGATGCATTGTAAGAGAGAGGTACTGAACTCATTTTCCCGAAACTCCCTTACTTATATGTTCGGAAGAAACGGGATATATATTAGAAGCACTTACAAAAATCTTCGATTTTTGTAAGTACCTCACAGGTATCAGCTGCTGCCCGCACTATTTCTTATGATATCCAGCCTGCTAGCGATTGCGGCGTTCATCGGTACTCTTGCATGCAATACACATCAGCGCATACGGGATTGCCTCCAGCCGTTCGGCACTAATTTTCGAGCCACAGCTCATGCAGAGACCATAGCGCCCGTTATGCAGTCTGGAGAGCGCAGAATCGATCAAGCGGAGACGCCTTAACTCCTGCTCATTGATGGCTTCGAGGGTCTTTTTATCAATGTCGTCGGCAGCCACATCTGCGAAATCTTTTGGATCTATATCCCCGACCAACTCGTTGAACTCTTCGTTTTCCGATACAAGAGAATGAATTATCTCTTCTTTCTCACGGAGAAGCTTCTGTTCCATCCGATCTTTGAACTCTTTTTCCATACATTTACCTTTAATTTCATGCGGTATCAAATGTCAACTGAGCACAAGAATATGCAGCAAAATCGAATAATTGTCAACACCGGCTCTATCTTTCTTCCCACTATCCCGCGCATAGTTCTGCTGCGCCTCCCCTAGGTTGACAATCGTTCTTTATCTCACTACTATGTTGGAGGTTAAAGGAGGTTATGTGGCCAAAGAAGAAGCAATAGAAGTAGAAGGCATCGTAAAAGAAGCTCTTCCCAACACGATGTTCCGAGTGGAACTCGAAAACGGACATGTAATACTCACTCATCTATCCGGGAAAATGCGCAAACACTACATCCGGATTGTCCCCGGCGATAAGGTCAAGGTCGCCTTGTCTCCCTACGATCTTACCCGCGGTCGCATCATCTACCGCGAGCGCTGACCCCCCGCAGTCGGAACTTTCAAGGCGGCCTTTGGCCGCTTTATTTGTATCGGCCCACTCTTGTGAGGTTTTGATGTGAGGTTGTGAGGTGGCCACTGAAAAAGTTCCGCACGGTTACCGGAGGCCGCTTTTCTGCCGCAACAGAACCCAGGTGGCACCGCTGCCGCCCAATTCACGACCCGGATTGCCTCTCTCTCCCGCAAGCGGGGAAGCGCGCAAATAGTCCTGCACCGCTTCTCTCAGCACCGCTCCCTCCGAGGAATGATTTCCTTTTCCGTGAATAATCAATACTTTTTCCCTTCCTCGCCTCACAGCTTCCTTGATAAAACGGTCAAGACGTCTTTCAGCCTCTTCTCTCGTAAGGCCATGGAGATCGAGGTGTTCTTCAGGAGGTTTTCGCAGCAGTCGGGAGCGTGTGCGCCCCTTTTCCGACTCCTCGTCTTCAAACTCCTCGCCTTTGTCGTAATAATGCCATGCCTTCTCCGAGGAGAGCCACCGCTCCATCATCTCCCGCTCTTTTCGGCTCGTATTGTCTGCGGTACTTCCGCTGTGTGAACTCTTCCGTTGTTCCCACGCTTCGAGTATGTCACCAAAATCCATGCGATACTCTCCTTTATTATTACAACAAATGAGATGCAGCTTTGTTACTACTCCGTCTCTTCCGTTTTTCCGCTGCCAGTATCCTTAGGCAAAGGAAACGTTTGACGCAGTTCCGCAGGCAACGTGAGAGAGGAGCGGGAGCCGGGCTTCCCGACTACCCGAAGTTGATGCTCCAGAAGCCACCCCTTTTGACCCAGCGAGTTTTCCACAAAGTAAAACGGAGCACTCTTTCCGATAATCAGAACCGTTTGCCCTTCGGTCAGGGGGAAAGCCGGCGGAGACTCTATCCGCGGAATCACCTGGGCGCTCGTATCACGCCACATCACCACCCCCGCCCGATTGCTCCGGCTGTGCGCCGCTACTCCAAGGGCAATCCCTGCCGCCAGGGTCACAACGAGGAAAAGATTCGCCGCGATAAAGAGCATATTACGCCGTTTGTAGAGATAAACGACCCCTACGAATCCCGCCGCATTGATGGTGATGGTTAGGGTCAAAAAAAGAAGATCAGGGTGGATCGGGAACGGAAGCGGTACGCGGCGTCCAAACTCGTTTTCCTCTTCGATATAGCTAAGGAGGCGCGTGTAGTCACTTTTCCCGGGGGAAAGATACACCGCTTCACGTCCAAAATAGACCGCTTTCCCTATATCACCGTTTTTATAGGCCGCCAGTGCGGCATTATAATAGAGGTCGGGATAGTAGGGATACTCCTCCAGCGCCAGCTCGAATTGAACCATTGCATCGGAATAACTGCCTTGTTCATACGCTTCCACTCCCCGGGAGAAGTGTTCCGCATCTTCCGGCGGAGGAGCGGCAAAGGAGAGAAAGCATACAAAGGAGAGAGTGAGCACCCCCAGCTTTTTTCTCCTGAGCAGGAGGAAGAGTAGGAACGTGAGTGGTCCCGGAAGGAGCCAAAGGTAATTCAGGGGCATGGTATAGCGGGAAGTATCGTCCATCCTGCTCATCTCGGAGAGCTCTTTAAGGGAGAAGGGAAACTCCTTTTCCCCGCCTGCCTGCTCCCCCGCTCCGGCAACACTCTCAACGTTGAGGGTAAACTGCTCGCCCCCAAGACGATAGACTGTCCCGGCCTCAGGGCGCATAACGGCCATCCGCGGCACCGAGAGCACCTCGCTGCCCGCCTCCTCCGCCAGCAGGGTATACGTAACTTCCCGGTATCCCCGAAAGCCCTCCGCGCTGGGTTCCATCTGCGACTGCTCCTCTTCGCCCAGCACGCGGAACCCCTCGGCCCGGGGGTCAGGAAGCCGCAAGTAATTGAGGTTCCCCGTCCCTTCGATTCTGACCCGCAGGTGCAGTTCCTGTCCCTCGGAAAGCTCCTCGCGGTCCACAGAGGCAGTAAGGCTGAAATTACCGATCGCCCCGCTGTCTTTGAGCACTTGTGGGAGGGGGCTTACCTCGATGACGATCTCACCGGTGCGGGAGCTTACCCCCTCTTTGGTGAGCGAAGCAGCGGGGATGCGCACTTCTCCCGGTGCGGAGGGGGTAAAAAGATAGCCGTCCACCGGTATGGTATACAGCGGGACGCCGGCACGAGATTCCCGTTTGATCTCTCCCAGCTCCGGCGCCCGCTCAAAAAATCCTTCCGCAGGTTTTTCGACGGCAATATTCTCAAAAATAGCGATCTCCGGTTCTCCAGCTACCTCGAGGATACAGGAGAGATTCTCGCCTACATACACTTCCTTCTTAGGCACGCGCCACTGGAGCTGCGGCGGGACGACGATCTCCCGTCGATGATACACCCCCGCCTCGAGCAGCCGCGGCTCAGTGCGAAAAACCTGCTCTTTCGTCTCTATTCGATACGAACCTATCTCAAAACGTCCGGTTTCCCGAGGAGCGTACACGTAGGTAATCCTGCTTTTCTCGATCCTGTCCCCCTCCTCCGGATATTCGTAGAAGGGACGGATATAGGGGCCGCGCAGGATACCGATCGACTCGTCGAGTTCCGGCGCCTCTACCTCTACATCCGAAAACCCGGGGTTAGGCACTTCGATGGTTACCGAGAAACGGTCGCCGCGCCCAACAGGATTGGGACTCAGTTCCACCGTCATCTTTGGCTCGGTCTGCTCGGAAGAGCTGTCCTGCGTTTGCGCGGCGAGCGAACATAATACTGCCGCCAACAGGATTGCCGTCAAAAGCGCTTTCTTTACCATCACGGTATTACCAGTCCTTGCCTTTAGTCTGCTCAGCCGAAGGGCGCTCCGGCTTGCCCAACGTCGGCGCGCTGCGCTCGATATATTCGAGTATCCGTTTGCCGTCGTCGCTGAGATTCGGCCGCTCATCTTCGGATGAGGTGCGCTGAGGACTAGTCTCTTCTTCAGTATTCATCTTCCGCAAACAGTATTCGAGATTGGTCTTGGCCTCTACATCCTCGGGTCGAACCTTGAGCGCCTTACGAAACATAGAATACGCCTCCGAATAGTTGCCCATTTCATAGAACTGCACCCCGCGGTTGAACGCGATTCGGTACAATAACTCCTGGTCGCTGTCATCCTTCGCCTCGTCCCATTTCTCGAGCGCCGCTCGCCCCTCGCCCAGGGCGTGATACACATTCCCGATGTTGTACGCTATGCGGTCGTACCGGCTGCCTTCTTGTTTGGCGATGATATACTGATAATTCGCCGTCTTGTATTCCCCGCGACTGAAGGCGTAGTTGCCCTCCAGAACGTTGTAGTACTCCGGCAGCCGCGAACAGGAGGCGGTCATCAACGCCGTCGCCGCGGCCAATACGATTAGAACGTACCTTTCCATGATATTACCCTAACTGCAATAGAAGCGAATAAAAATACTACGGACAATAGAAGGAATATTCGATAGCGTTCTTTCTCAACAAAGCGAACCTTTTCCTGTTCCTGTCGGAGTTCGAGCGCGGAGACGAGCTCCGTGTAAGAGTCCAAAGATCCTATATGCAGATACTTTCCGCCTGTCTCCTGAGCTACCCGCTGTAAAACTTTCTGTTCGAGTGCGCTACGCACCCTGCTTCCCGACTCATCCTCGATAAAACCTCCGTCGGGAAGCGGAATCGCCGCCCCTTCATTCGTTCCCACTCCTATCGTATGGATCGTCACCTCGCGCTGCTTGGCATAATCGAGGGCTCGCTGAATATCCCCTTCGTGCTGCTCCCCATCGGAGAAAAGCAGGATTACACGACGACGCTCCTCCTTTTCGGGCAAAGCTTTTACGGCGGTCCTAATACACGCCTCCAAGTTTGTCCCGGCGGCGCTAATCGCTGCCGGAGAAAGGTACTCTACAGCGGAATCGAAGACCGAACGGTCCTCGGTCACCGGAACCAGCACAGCAGCTTCTCCCTTGAACACCACCATTCCCATCCGGGTACCGGTGAGACCGCCGGAGAGACTTTGAATAGTGGAGGAGGTAACATCGATCCTGCTCGGCTTCACGTCCTCTGCCCACATACTGCGGGACACATCCACGACAAAGACCAGATCTAAGTCCGCCGGTACTGTCTCCGGATTTCCCCGCTGTCCGGTAAAGCCGGCAAGAGAGAGAATTCCAAAGACGATAGTCAGGAGAAAAAAGAAGGAACTGAAAAACCACTTAATGGTAAAAATGTCGTACAAATTGTCTGCGGTGCTATTGCCCTTGAACCGCCGGAATTCCCTGCGCCCCTGTACAAAGCCGCGGTACATGAGCCCCGCAATTACCGGAACGACCAACAAGAGCCACAGGACTTTTGGATACAGCATACGCTACCACGCCTCCCGCAGAATCGTTTTCCGCAGCAGAAAGGAGAACAGCAGCAGTACCAGCCCGGCGGCGATCAATTCCCGGTGAATAGGGCGGGTATGAATGTTCACCTTTACTCGCTGCTCCACCGCCTCAAGGGAGTCTATATCCGAAAAAACCGACTGCAGCGCACCGGGACTCCCGGCAGTGAAAAACCGCCCCCCGGTCATCGAAGCAATGCGTCCTAACAAATCCGCATCGTACTGACTCTCAATAGTCCCGCTGATTACCTTGTCCGATTCGGGGTCTTCGATTTCGATCGGCACCTCTCCCTCGGTCCCCACCCCGATAGTGTAGACCCGCACCCCCATCTCCTCCGCGATCCTTGCAGCGGATAGGGGAGTAATCTCCCCGGAATTGTTTTTTCCATCCGTCAGCAGGATAACGATTTGCTGTTTTGCCTCTACTCTGCGAAAATGGGCACAGGCCACCGCCAGCCCCATTCCGATCGCCGTGCCCCTGCCGAGTTCGAGCAAATCGATCTCATCCAATCGTCTGCGCAGAGTATCGTAGTCCTTTGTAGGCGGTACCCGCAGAGCCGCGGTATCCCCAAAACTTATCAGGCCGATCGCATCGTTCTCTCGGCCGCCGATAAAATCCCGAATTACCCCCTTCGCGGCCACAAACCGGTTGTCAGGGGCAAAATCCTGGGCTGCCATACTGGGGGACTGGTCGAGGACGAGAAAAATATCGATGCCTTCGCTCAGGTACACGCGTTCACGCTCGGCAATCGACGGGCCCGAGAGAGCGAGCAAGAGAGCTACCGCCCCAAGCCAGAAAAAAAGATTGCTCAAAAAGACCGAGAACCGAATCCCGAGACCGGGAGGGGAAATCATATCCAGCCGCCAAATGGTCATCGGCAGCGGAATCCGTCCGCCCCGGCCGCTCCAGTGGTGCCGCAGATACATAGCGGTAGGGATAATCGCCAAAACGATGAGGGCCGCCGGAGAATCGAAGGTAATCATCCGGTATCCCCTCCCTTCGCGCTCCGTTTCTTGCCATCAGCAGTACGGCGCCGGGCGGCCTGTGTTTGATGCTCCTCCCGCATTTTCTCTATCTCGCCGGCTATATCCAGTACCGTCTCGATGTCCTCTTCACGCTCTTTCTTGGATGCATTGGCCCCGCCAAACTTGATCTGATCGCTTTTACGCTGCATCTCTGCCACTCGCACCAGCCGCTCCTGCTCTTTTCCCGGCAACTCGCGGTCAAGCTGCTTCTGTAGTTCCGATGTAGTGATGGAGATGAAATCTTCTCCGGTACGGTCGGTGAGAAATCGGCGCAGCTCGTCGGAGAGCACAATGTAAAATCGCTTACTACTCATATGGGCCTGCTGTTCCCGCAGCTCCTTTATCGCCTTCGTCAGCCGTTTGTACGGTTTTCGTCCCCGACGGATAGAGAGTATGCGGCTGAAACTTCGCTTTAGTTTCCCGGCAAAACCCAGGACAAAGATCGGGCCAAAGAAGAGCAGCACTATCAAAAGCCCCAGGGCTATCCTGGTGCCGGGCAGAAGCAGCTGCCCTTTGATGCCGTTGAACTCTGACGCACGCTCTTCCAAAATCGAGTTAGTATGAATCTTTATCCCCGAGAGAGTCACGTCCCCCAGTTGAATGCTTGGCAGCGTTCTGGTCCCCGGGGCAAAGGGGGTAAAGCTCACCGTCACCCGCCACTCTTCCTCTGTCTGCTCCAATTCCACCCGGTCTATCTCAATCCAGGAAACCATTGGAAGCTCACGGGGTTCTCGGAGTTCGAAGCCCGACTCGGGTTTGAGGCTTATTCGCAGTTCGACCGCATCCCCCACATAGTAGTCCGGCGGCAGGGTGTGAGTACCGGTAACCGTACCCCCTTCTACCCCACTTGCCGCACTTGCCCCCCACAGGAGCAGAAGCAGTGCCGCCCAGAGGAGGACCTTCCGAACCGTTCCTATCATCGCCGTTTTCTCCGCGTGGTAAAGAAGCGCAGCAGCCGCTCTACCGGATCGTCGTTGGTGCTTACCGTCAACGTTCCGATCCCGCGGCGCCGGCACTCCCGCTGCCAGAAAAGATGGTAGGCTTCCCAAAACTCTTTATAGCTCTTCCGGAATCTCGTGCTGTTGCCCGCTCCCAGCACATTGTGTCCCGTTTCCGGATCGGTCATCTCCACCAAGCCGGTAAAGGGAAAGAAATGTTCCGAAGGATCGGTTACCTTGATGGCGATTACATCGTGACGCTTTGACAGGAGGGTGAGTTCTCTCCAACTCGGCCCCACCCGAAAATCGGAGATCACCACACAGATCCCTCGGCGGTTCAGCGCCTCGTATACGGTACGCAGCGCTACGGAGAGGTCGGACCCCCTCCCCTCGGGCGTCTCGTGCATCATATCCTCCACCAGCCGAAACACCTGTTTTTTTCCCTTCCGGGGTGGGACCCATTTTTCTATTCGGTCGGTGAAAAAAACCCCTCCCACCCGGTCATTGTTGTGCACCGCGGCAAAACTCATCAAAGAACTGAGAATCAGCACCAGCTCCTTTTTTCCCAGCCGACCGGTGCCGGCATCCAGCGATGCAGAGAGGTCGACGATCAAAAAGAGCGTCAGCTCCCGCTCCTCCCGGAAGGTCTTGGTATAGGGCGCACCCATCCGGGAACTCACGTTCCAGTCGATAAAGCGCGAGTCGTCTCCTTCGGTATACTCCCGCACTTCATCAAACTCCAGCCCCGGTCCACGAAAGACCGAGCGGTAGTTTCCGGTGAGCAGCCCTTCTACGAGCTTGGAGGAAGCCAGAGGCAGATTTTTGATGCGGGAGAAAAGCTCGAAAGTATCCATATAGCCCTTACGGTACGGGTACCGCTTTGAGCAGCTGAGAGATGACGTCGTCCGGATCCAACTCTTCCGACTCCGCCTCGTAGGAAAGGATAATCCGATGCCGGAGCACGTTGTGCACCACCGCCTTTACATCGTCGGGAATTACGAACGTCCGTCCTTCAAAGAGAGCTTTGATCTTGGAACACCGAAAGAGGAAGATCGTTGCTCGGGTGGAGGCTCCAAAGTCGATAAAACGGGCGTAGTTCCGGTTGCCCCCGGATTCCGCTCGGCTGGCGATGATGATATTGACGATGTACTCTTCGATCCGCTCGTCCACCAGAATCGCCCCGGCGATCTTGCGTAGACGCGTAATCGTTTCGGGAGTGAGCACCTTTTTCACCTCGATGCTGTCGCCTTTTCCCATCCTCCGCAGGATTTTCAGTTCCTCTTCCTTGGAAGGGTAGTCGATCTTCAATTTCATCAGGAAGCGGTCCAGCTGAGCCTCAGGAAGCGGGTAGGTGCCCTCCTGTTCGATCGGGTTCTGGGTGGCAAGCACAAAAAACGGCTCCGGCAGTGAGTAGGTAGTCTCCCCTATCGTCACCTGCCGCTCTTCCATCGCCTCAAGCAGCGCCGACTGGACTTTTGCCGGAGCGCGGTTGATCTCATCGGCGAGGACGATATTGGTGAAAACCGGCCCTTTGCGGGGCACGAACTCCCCGGTGTGCTGCCGATAGACGAGAGTACCAATCAAGTCCGCCGGCAGAAGATCCGGGGTAAACTGCATGCGCTTGAAATCCACGGAAGTCACCTCGGCCACCGTTTTGACGGACATGGTTTTTGCCAAACCCGGCACCCCCTCGAGGAGCACATGTCCTCCTGCGATCAGAGCCATGAGGATTCCGTCGATCATCGTACTCTGTCCTACGATACGTTTGCCGATCTCATCTCTACAGGCCTGAAGGTTTTCAGAGGTACGGTGGATATTTTGCTCGAACTCTTCTTTCAGCATGTTTTCTGTCCCGATGGTGCAAAAATTGTCTTTCATTTATAATATATAGTCGTGCCCGGTTGCAATATGAGAATCATTGATGCACTGTCGAAATACCGGCATGTCCCCGAAAAGGGGAAGTCCCCGAGGCAGCCTTGAACAGAGGGCACAATACAGAGGGCACAATAGAGAGGCAAAGGACCGATATAGGCATGATACGCAGCAATTATCATACCCACACGTTGTACTGCGACGGAGAGGGCACGGCCGAAGAGTACGTCCGAGAGGCTATCGACCGCGGTTTGACCGCCCTCGGTTTTAGCGGCCACACACCCCTGCCGTTTCCCAACGAATGGACGATGAGCACGGCGGGGCTCTCCCGCTACCTCCCTGAGATAGAGGAGCTCAAACACCGCTACGCCGGGGAAATAGAAATCTACCTGGGTCTGGAAACCGACTATCTCGACCGCAGCCGCAATCCCGCCACTTCGCACGCCCGTTCCCTAGCACTCGATTATCAAATCGGTTCGGTACACATGCTTCCCGACCCCGCAAGCGGCGAGTTTTACTCCGTCGACGGCTCTCCGGAGGAGCTGGACCGTCTCCTACAGCAGGTTTACCGGGACGATTTTCCTGCCCTGGCGGAAGAGTATTACCGACGAGTCGTCGATATGGCTCGGCGGGGAGGATTCGAGATTCTCGGCCACTTCGATCTTCTGCGTAAACACAACGGCGACGGGCGCTACTTTAGCGAGCTGGAGAGTTGGTACCGTCGGCTAGTGGAAGCGAGTCTGGATGCAATCGCAGAAACGGAGGTGATTATAGAGATCAACACCGGCGCTATGGCGCGCGGCTACACCAGCGAACCGTACCCTTCCCCGTGGATAGTGGAATGCTGCGCCGAGCGCGGCATCCCCATCACCATCAATGCCGACGCTCATCGCCCTTACTGGGTTGACTACTCCTTTCCCAAGGCCCGCAGAATTGCACTGCAGGCCGGCTACGAGGCTATACGAGTACTGCGCAACGGCCGTTGGCAGGAGGAACGCTTATGACACCGCACGACCAGGAGAACAATCCGGAGCAGACGGACAAAGACTACGCGACCCTGGAAGAGGAGAACGAGGCGCTTAAAAAAGAACTGGCCCGCAGCAAAGCAGCCCTGAAAAAACGGGAACAGGAGTACCGGACGGCACAGAAAAAGTTTCATGAAATCCGCTCCACCATCCGCCGCAACTATCACGGAATGGTGCAACTGGTAATCGAAATCATCTCCCTGGACAACCGCTTTCTCGGAGGACACCTCAAACGCTGTGCAGAGATGGCCCGCTCCTTTGGCGAATATCAGCAATATCCCAAAGACTATGTCTACCTCCTCTACTACTCCGCCCTGCTGCATGATTTGGGGATGGTGGGGAAATCGGCCTCCTTGGTCTCAAAACCGGAAAGCGAGCTCTCCGGCGACGAGCTCTCCTCTTACCGCTCCCATCCCAGAGAAGGGGAGGAGATCCTCAAGGCCATCTATAACCTGAAACGCACCGCCGCTATCGTGCGCCACCATCATGAACGCTGGGACGGCCTCGGTTTTCCCGACCGTCTCTCCGGCAACCAAACGGCACTCGGAGCCCGGATCGTACACATCATCAACAACTGGGACAACCTGCTCTACAAACAGGGCTATACCTGGGAAGAAGCGTTAAAGCAGATGAAGAAGGACGAAGAGCGACTCTACGATCCCGAACTCCTGGAGAGTTTTCTGCACTTTATCACCGAATGGCTCCAACACCACCGCAAGGAAGAAAGTACCGTAAACCTGGAGGAGCTGAAGCCGGGGATGCTGCTCCAGGAAGATGTACTGTTGAGCAACGGTCTCTTGCTGGTGCCGCACGGCATGATCCTGGACGCGCAAACGGTGGGAAAAATCCACTCTTTCTCCCAAATGCTCGCCGGCAAGAAAAGTTTCCGGGTGGCATATTGACTTAGACTCCCGCCGTTCGCGGACGCGGGGTGTCGTTACCTGTAATTAGCAAGGACAGGAGGAATCATGAACAGCATCCGTGAACTGTACCGCATCGGGCGCGGCCCCTCGTCGAGCCACACCATGGGTCCGCATAATGCCGCCCTTCGCTTCCGCAGCCGCACCCCCCATGCCGCCTCCTACCGGGTCAGCCTCTACGGAAGCCTTGCCGCCACCGGTGAAGGGCATTTAACCGACCGCGCGGTGATCGACGGTCTCGCCCCCGCCCCGGTTGATCTGCGGTGGGAACCTGAGACGAGCCTTCCCTTCCACCCCAACGCCCTCTGCTTCGAAGCTCTGGACGCCGAAGGCAGCATTATAGAGAGCTGGACCGCCTATAGTACCGGCGGCGGCGAAGTTGTCGGGGCGGAGCTGCAGGAGGGAGAAACGATAAAGGAAGAAGCGCGGGAACGGACGGCCGAGCTGTACCCCTATTCCACCATGCGAACCATCCTGCCCTATATTCGAAAGGAGGGGCTGACGCTCTGGGAGTACGTATTTGCCCACGAAGGGGAGAACCCGGAGCGCTTTCTGGAGGAGATATGGGCCGCGATGCAGGCCGCTATCGAGCGGGGCCTGGAACACGAAGGACGGCTGCCGGGGCCGCTAAAACTGCCCCGCAAAGCCGCCGCGTACGCGACAAAGAGCAAAATGGCCCACGGCTTTATCAAACAAATCAGTACGCTCTTCTCATATGCCCTGGCGGTCTCCGAAGAAAACGCCGGTGGCGGAGTCGTCGTGACCGCTCCCACTTGCGGTGCCAGCGGAGTGCTGCCGGCGGTCTTGCGCACCCTCAAAGAGACCTACACGTTCAGCGACACCCGCATCGTCCGGGCCCTTGCCACCGCCGGGCTAATCGGGAATATCGTTAAGACCAACGGCTCCATCTCCGGCGCCGAGGTAGGCTGCCAGGGCGAAGTAGGCACCGCCTGTGCTATGGCCGCCGCCGCAACCGCTCACCTCCTCGGCTGCTCTCCGGGACAGATCGAATACGCCGCCGAGATGGGACTGGAGCATCATCTCGGGCTCACCTGCGATCCGGTAATGGGGCTCGTGCAAGTTCCCTGTATCGAACGGAACGCGGTGGCGGCGACCCGGGCGGTGGATGCCGGAACCTACGCCACCCTCTCCGACGGCAACCACATGATCAGCCTCGACGAAGTGATCGACACCATGTTCCAGACCGGACGGGACCTGGCCAGCTCATACCGGGAAACCGCCGAAGGAGGGCTGGCACGCTTCTACAACCGCGATGAGCTGGAAGCCCATGCCCGTCTGGGACGCAGCGGCGGAGAGGAGCCGCCGCCCGAGTAGGCGGCCCCGGCACGGGGGCTTAGCGCGGTTTTCCCACCGGGGCGACGTACACGGCAAACTCCTCCGTACCGTCCACCCCAAGCAGCTCGTCCAGCCGCTCCTGATCGTAGGCGCCGACCGCGCACGTCCCGCAGCCCAGCGCTTCGCAGGCCAGGTAGAGGTTTTGGCAGACGTGCCCGGCATCGAGCAGTGAGAGCCGGGAAGCTTCAAAGCTGTACTTCCACTCCGAGCGGTAGGGAATCGCGGTCCAGACAAAGGTGACCGCCCCGCCAAAATGATGCTTCAAGAGCACGGAGTTCAGGGTCTCGTCAAAATCCCGCATCTCCTTCACTTTGGCAAGGGCGTGCTCAAAGGGTAAATAGCGGTAGAGCCCCTGCTCGAGGTCTTCCCCCCGGGAGACAAAGAGATAGGTCTCAAAAGGATGCCGCGCACCGCCGGAAGGGACGATCCGAAAGCTGGCTTTCTCCGTCGTTTTCCTCACCCCCTGGGTGGCCCACAGGAGAAACGAGAGCTCCTCCAGTGTCAGCGGCTCGTCGGTAAACTTCCGCCGGCTCTCCCGGGAGGCCATCAGTTCGAAGAGCGAGCGGCGGTCGATCTCGGTCTTCGCCGGGTCGGGCAGGCGCAGGATTTCCGCAGCCTCCGGGGCCGGCTTAGCCATCGCCGGAAGGGGGGCCTTCCGATCCGCGTCCGTTTCGCTACGTTTCAATTCCAGCCAGCGAGTTTTCATGATACTGCGGTCGTTTTGTGTTTCACTCATACTATTCCTCCTTTTCCTGCAGCGTGTAGTCTACTTGTGGCGCGCTACCTAGTATATGTCGCTGCGGCGCCTTGTCTGGGTGAAGCTTGTACCTACTTACCACAGTATAGCAAGTACGGGCCCCTGCAGGAACCGCCTCTTTCGGAGCTCCCCCGGCCCGGTCAGCACGTAAACAGCCCCTATTCGGCTTCGCCACCCTTCCGCAACCTTCGGAATATCTATACAATTCAGTGTATGGAACCAAAGGAAACACATACGCCGCACCATGCGTATCGTTGCCGCAGCTGCGGAAGCAGCTTTGAAGCCGAGGAACAGGCCCGTTTTTGCCCGCTCTGCGGACGGCAAGAGGTGGAACTGCAGCGGAAAAGCGTAAACGGTCAAGGCGGCGATAGGAGGCGGCAGGAGGTGGACCTCTCCTCCCCGGAGGCAGTCCTCCACGCCGCCGACGGCGATCCGTCGGTAGTCCGGGCGGCACTGAAGCAGGGGATCGATCCGAATAGCTGCACCGATGCCTACTCCCTGCTCCACCTGGCCGTGCGGGCGGGTGATCTCGATCTCATTCGCTGGCTGGTTGAACAGGGCGCGGAGGTCAACTGCAGCAACGACCTGGAAGAGACCCCCCTGCACTGGGCGGTCTATAACGGCCACCAGGAGGCAGTCAAACTGCTCTACGAGCTCGGGGCCGACCCCAGCGTACGGGATGCGGACGGGCTCTATCCGGCCGATATGGTGGAGGAGATGCGCGCCGACATCGACAACCTCTACGAATCGGACGAAGCCGAACAGGAGCGAGCCGTCGTCTCCATCGAAGGGATGGCCGACCTGGTAGCCCGGCTCGGTTTTCCGCGCGACTGACGCCACACACCCTGGCCACTGCAGTTCCGCCCCGCTGCGCCCGCGCTGCTCGACGCAGCTTCCTCTTGTTTTGGCCATTATCCGTCACTTCTGCTATTATAGTCAGGAGGAGGTTAGTGATATGTCACATGAAATTCTCAAGCACGCAGTCCGTAATTACATTCACGAAGGAAAACAATTTCTCGAAGGGACCGAAACTGCGCTGTTGACGGTACACCGCATCGGTTCGCTCGCCTCCAGAGGATCCCTCGACTTTGGCGGCAGCGAATACAGCGCCGGCGAAGTAGAGTGGATCGAACCGCAAAAAGAGTCGCCGGATGACAAGTACGGCTGGTGGCGTCTGGAACCGGGACACTACATGATAGAGTTCAACGAATCCCTCCAAGCCACCCAACGGCAGCGTTTTTACCTCCAGCCCTGGGCGAAAGTCACCGCCAACGGAACTACCCATTCTTTTGCTATTCTCATCCCTCCCCGGGATGTGCTGCGCGTGTATATCTCCGTCGGTCCCGCTGGACTGGATGTAAAAGAGAACGCGCGCTTTTCCGAATTGGGAGTACTAGACGAGTAACGGTGCTTTACCAAAAGGGTGTTTCCTGGCATAGTCGGACTCTATGCATCTATTGATCGGCCAGCTTTTCGCCCTCCTCACTGCCGCCTGTTGGGCACAAAACTCCCTCGTATATTCCTTCGCCGGCAGGCGGGTGGGTTCATCGGCCGTCACCCATATCCGTCTCTGGGTGGCACTGCCGGTGATCATGGTCATTCACCTGCTCTTCTTCGGCACCTTCCTGCCGCTGCACCTTCCCCAGACAGGCTATATCTATCTCGGCGCCTCCGGTTTTATCGGCTTTTTCCTGGCCGACCTCTTTATCTTCAAAGCCTTTGTTGACCTGGGACCACGAGAGACCCTTGTCGTAATGACGCTCTCCCCCATCTTCAGCACGATCCTCAGCTGGATATTCCTCTCCGAGACGCTTGCAGTTTGGCAGATTTTGGGCATTTTGATTACCATCGGCGGGGTGGCATGGGTCATCCTCGAAGAACGGTCGAATCCCGAAAAACGGAGCTCCCGGCAGGCGGCGGGTGTACTTTTTGCCTTTTTAGGAGCCTTTACCCAGGCGGCGGGAATGGTCCTGGCAAAGGGTGGCGTTGTCTCCGGTGTGCATCCGATCTCGGCCAACGCAGTCCGCATCTCCGCCGGCCTGGCCGGGCTCATCCTCTTTGCTCTCCTGCGCGGCACCTTTATCGGTGACTTTCGGAAGATGAAGGATACGAAGGCCCTCGCCTACACCTCCGCCGGAGCCCTGGTCGGGCCGGTACTGGGAATCATCCTCGCTCTCTATGCATTTCAGTGGGCACCGGTAGGCATCGTCACCGCCCTCATGCAGACCTCGCCCATTATGCTCCTTCCGGTGGAACATTACGTCTTTAAAAAGCGCATCACTCCCGGGGCGATAGGCGGCACCTTTATAGCGATCGGTGGGGCGGCACTTCTCTTTATCGCTCCCTGAGGCAGCCCGCAAGCAGTGTCCCGACCTCGCGTTGACATGCGCTCCCCTTTTCCCTATCATTATCACAACATCATTTTGCCCCCGTAGCTCAGTTGGATAGAGCAACTGCCTCCTAAGCAGTAGGTCGTGCGTTCGAAT
>CAYFUX010000028.1:15758-43919 GCA_964346455.1 uncultured Spirochaetaceae bacterium | reverse complement strand
GGCGAGAAGATCGTCGAGATTCCACCGTTCGCCCTGCTGTTCGATCACTTCAATTTTTCCTGTTCTTTGTAGCTCAATAAGATTCATATTCTACTCCTCCTTTTATTTGTGCTACCGTCCCCGGAGGGCCGGCGCTGTATACTGCGGTCATTAACCTGTGCTCTCCCCGCCGGGGAAGGGTAGCACGTTTCCGAATACGTCCCCCACGGTCTGCGAGATTTCCCGGAAGTGCCCTTCCTGTGCGTGTGCTGCATAATGCTCGGCCATGACGCCGGATTTGTGCCCTGTGGCGAGCTGCACGGTCCGCAGGTCGATTTTGTCGGCCAGGTTTGCGGCGAAGTAATGACGCCAGCTATGGAAAGTGATGTTTCGCTTCCGCACCTCTTTGGCCGCCTCCCTTCGCTTCTCCTGGTCGCTGCGATCTTCCGGGGCCAGCATCATATCGACAAGCGCCTGTTGTAGAGCCCTTCCGAATACTTTACCGTCGACGGGTTGCCCCGGCTTATCACTGTAGAAGATGAAGCCATCGCCGTGCGGGTTCTGGTCGGCCAGGTGTAGCAGCTCAGAGCGTACAGCCGGAAGCAGCGGGACCGCTCGGGGCTCGCCGTTTTTCGGCGCTTTGAGCCCGTCCGCCCAACTCCACGCATGTTCAACGCGGAGGCGGTCCTCTTTTATATTTTCACGGCGGAGGGCCAGGATCTCGCCCATCCTCATTCCCGAGCTCATTGCCAGGAGATTTGCAACTCGACCCCGTTGATCTCTCCACTCGAGGGAGAAAAGTGTCCGGGCCTCGGAGGGGGTCGGGATTCCCCGCCTCTTATTGTTTTCGGAAAACTTGCGGAGTCCCGTTGCGGGATTCGAGGCGATGATCTCTTTTCTCTCGGCCCAATTGAGCGCCACGGTCCCTACATTTAGGATCATGTTCACGGTATTGGCGGCCAGTCCTTTTTCCGATTTTAGATATAGCTGGAAGGCCTCGAGCCCTTCACGGGTCAGGTCTCTCAGTCGGGTTGCTTTGTCAAAATACTGCTGCCAATAGGTGAGGCGGTTGCTTTGTTCGTAGCAGTGCCGGCGCCCTATAGACTGCCCGTAAGCGATCTTTTCCTTTACATAGGGCGAGCTTTCGTAGTCCCAAAATCGTGCGAGAAAATCGAGTAAGGGTTCCGAATCGGGGCCGCCTCCTGCCAGGGTTGCAGATTCGATCAATCCACGGCTCTGTAGGGCGTCAACGATCCGCTGGGCGTCCCCGGTGGTTAACTCGGCCTTTCGGACGTGGTAGAGGATCGTGTCGACGTCGACCGCTTCGTCTATCCGCCGGCGGGTCGGCCCGTCCGGGATGCCGTTTTTCAGCCAGTCGGCCACTACAAGAAGCGCCTCGCTCTCTTCCTTTTCTCCTGTGCTCTTTGGCGGTAGGTAGTGCCCAGTGTTCGGGTTGCGGATTTGTGCGTAGTAGCTGGGGCGATTTTTTCTTTTGTAAATTGTGAACCGGCGCATATCTCCATCCTCCAATATAGGGGAAGTTTTATCTTCCGCCTATCTTCCATAGTGGTTTGGAGAAACCGCCGGTTTTCCGGTAGGTCTCATAATTCCCTACATCGTAGGGAGTTGTAAGAGCCAAAAGGCGGATTCGAACCGCCGACCTACGCTTTACGAGAGCGTTGCTCTACCACTGAGCTATTTTGGCTTGGCTCGTACTGTACCGATTCTTTGATAAAAAATCAATACCGTTCCGCAACTCCGCGCGTTTCCTTTCTCCACCGAGGGCGTCCCCGCTTGGCACTATACACTGGGGGGCTTCGACCCCGTTTGGCAGGCGGTGAGGTGTTCTCACAGAAGTACTTCCGCTTCAAATCTCACTGTACCGTAAAGTTCCCCTGTGCACGTCCGATACTCTGAGAAGAGGAGAATGATAGATGTTACGAGGTCTTTACACCGGTGCCACCGGGATGAAAGCGGAGATGAATCGCATGAACACCATCTCCAACAATCTTGCCAACGTCGATACCAACGGCTATAAGCGGGACACCTCGGTGAGCAAAGCTTTTCCTGAGATGCTGATCAGTCGGATGAAGGACAGCGGCCAGTACAAGTTCCCCTTCGGAAGCGTGGATGTGGGGCCGAAAGTCGGAAAACTCGGTTCGGGGGTGGAGTACAACGAGTCCTACACCGAGTTCGAACAAGGCGAGTTGAAGCAGACCGGCAACCCCTTCGATATGAGCCTGGACGGTAAAGGCTTTTTCGTGATCGATACCCCCCAGGGAGAACGCTACACGCGTAACGGCAACTTCCTGATCAACAAGCAGGGCACCCTTGTCACCGAGGAGGGAAACCCGGTGATGGGAAAGAATGGGGAGATTACCATCAAGAAAAACAATTTTGTGGTGGATGAGAAGGGCAATGTCTATCAAAACTCGGACTACGGCGGTGATCCGCAGCGGCTCGTCTCCATGGAGGAGAACGAGTGGCAGAATATGGAGCAGATCGACAGCTTGCGGGTGGTCGACTTCAACGATCGCCGGCACTTAAGAAAGCAGGGCAGCTCGCTCTGGAAGAATACCCCCGAATCGGGGCAGCCGCAGCAGGTAGACCTCGGCGGAGAGATCAAGGTGGAACAGGGCTTTCTGGAGAAGTCGAACGTGAACCCGGTGAGCCAGATGGTGAAGATGATCGAGGTAAACCGGGCGTATGAGGCAAACCAGAGAACGATGAAAACCCACGATGAACTTACCGGCAAGCTCGTCAACAACATGCTGCGGATGTAACGGAGGATATACGCTATGATGCGATCGCTATGGACCGCCGCGAGCGGGATGAACGGACAGCAGTTCAATATCGACACCATCTCCAACAACCTGTCCAATGTAAATACCACGGGATTTAAGAAGACCCGGGCCGATTTCGAGGATCTTCTCTATCAGACTCGCCGGATTGCCGGTACGCCCGCCACCGAGCGCACCACCGTGCCCACGGGCATTCAAGTGGGCCACGGCGTAAAGGTCTCTGCGACGCAGAAGATGTTTGAGCAGGGCTCCCTGCAGAATACCGGCAACGTGTCGGATATCGCCATTCAGGGCGAAGGCTTCTTCCGGGTGCTTACGCTGGACGGCTCCTACGGCTACACCCGGGACGGCTCCTTCAATATCGATCAAAACGGCCAACTGGTCGACTCCAACGGCAACCGCCTGATGCCGGAGATCGTGCTGCCGGACAATTTCATCCGCAACACGCTTTCCGTGAGTCAGGACGGCCGGGTGACGGTAAAAGTGCCGGGCAGCGACGATCCGGTAGAGGTGGGACAGATCGAGCTCTTTCGTTTTGTTAATCCCGCAGGATTGAAGTCGGTGGGAGAGAACCTCTTTAAGGTGACCAACGCTTCCGGCGATCCGATCGGGGGACGTCCCGGTATCAACGGGATGGGCGAGACGGTGCACAAGTTTCTCGAACAGTCCAACGTTTCGGTGGTCAATGAGATGGTCAACATGATCGTCGCTCAGCGGGCGTACGAACTGAACTCGAAGGCCATTCAGACCTCCGACACGATGCTCGGCATTGCCAACAATCTGAAACGTTAATAAGGAAGGCCGGCGATGAGCTTCACCTTGCGGTGCATATCGGCGGTTGCGGCCCTTGCGCTCCTGCTCCTGCCTCTCGCTGCAGCGCAGGCGGAGCAACTGACCCTGCGCAGCCTGGTGGAGCCCGCCTCCGATAAGGTGCGGCTTTCCGATGTATTTGTGGAACCCGCAGAGGGCTCCTCAGGCGCCCCGTTTCCGGAAGCCAGGCGCATTTTCGGAGAACGGGCGGCTCTCATCCCGCTGTGGGAGATCCGCTCCGTGCTAAGCAAGGCGGAACGCCGGGTGCCGGTGCTGGTCGGCCGCCGGCTGCGTTATATCCCTGCCGATGCAACGCACGACGAACGGCTGCTGCTGCGCGCGATCCTCGAGGCTCTTGAACGCCGCGGCAGTCCCGAAGAGCGGACCGAGGTGGAGATAGAACGGATTCCTTCCGGGGTAGAAGCGTACTTTCGCTCCTCCACAACGCAGGAAACCGCCGTACAGGGCGGGACGTTGCAGGCGGAAGCCTCTTTTTCACCGGGCGGAGGAGCGGAGAGCGCGGACGGCAGCGGAACGCAGCGGCGGCGGTTCGTGCTTCGCAGCGGCGGCGAGGTGCTGGGGGTGTGCCCGGTTACGGTCTATCCGTACCGCACCGTGGCGGCCGCAAAGCGATCCCTCGAAGCCGGTGAAGTGGTACAGCTTGGCCAACTGCCGCGGGTGTCCGCGGCCGCAGCTGAGCTGGAAAAACCGGCCGGCGAGTATCCCCTACGGGGCAGGTACAGAGTGAATCGAAGCATTCCGGCAACGCGTCCGCTGGAGGCGTCGATTCTAACCGCCGAGCCGGCGGTGAAAGCTTCTTCGCAGGTACGAGTGACCCTCCGCGGAAACGGCATCGAATTGCGGGTCGGCGGCAGGGCGCTTCGATCTGGCGAGGTAGGTGAGACAGTGCCCGTGCGTCTGGCAACCGGCGCTCGGCTGGACGCGCGGGTCACCTCCCGGGGAACACTTGAGATTGAGAGGTAGATAAGGGTGAAACACGTACGAGTATCGCCGTACAGACCGCGCCGGAGGGCGGGGATGCTGCTTGCACTGCTGCTGCTTGCAGCGGCGACCGTCGCGACCGCGGGAGCTCAGGAGCGCGGGGCTTCCGCAGTGCGACTCAAGGAGATCGCCTCGGTGGAAGGGGTTCGTCACAACCAGCTGGTCGGCTTTGGCCTCGTTACCGGACTGGATGGACAGGGGGACTCTTCGCGTTCCCAGCTGGTCAAGCAACTGATGGCCAACTCCCTGGCATCCTTTGGAGTGGAGATCGAAGCGGAGCAGATAGAGAGCAGCAATACTGCGGTGGTTATGGTGACTGCCGAGACCCCCTCCTTTGTGAGGTCTGGGCAGAAGATCGATGTGACCGTTTCCAGTATTCAGGATGCCAATAACCTTCGGGACGGTCAGCTCCTGCAGACCCCTCTGCAGGGCGCCAATGGAACGGTCTATGCTGTTGCGCAGGGACAGGTGGATGTGCAGGTGCGGCAGGACGAAGAGGGGAATCGGACTGTCGGAAGAATTACCGACGGGGCGCTGGTGGAGCGTGAGATCGTGTCCCAATATAAAGGGGGGCGCAGTTTTTCTCTGGTACTCAACCGGCCGGATTTTGTGACCGTTTCCTCGGCTGCGGAGGCGCTGCGGGACGCACTGGAGGGGGTGGAGGTCAACGCCGTCGATGCGGGAAAAATCCGGGTTGACCTCCAATCCGAGGATTCCCGATCTCTCGTTGAGGTGATTGCGGCGGCCGAACAGGTGCAGGTGCAGCCGGGTAGGAGCGGCCGGGTAGTCATCAATTCCCGCTCCGGAGTTGTGGTTGCCGGCAGTGAAGTGCGCATCGCCCCGGTGACCGTCACCTACGAGGAGGCGGAACTGCGCATCGGCAGCTACAGTTCACAAAGTGAAGGCAGCGGTCGGGGGAATATACAAATAGAGGCCACCACCAACGTAGCGCAGCTCGTATCTCTGCTAAAGGAGTCGGGGCTGGGAATCGATGATATAGTAGAGATCATGAAAACAATCGAGCGGGCCGGTGCACTGTACGGCACTCTGGTTGTAATGTAGAGGAAACGAGGTAGCGTAATGCAGATTGATTCCAGCGGACTCATGCAGTTAGGTACCATGCGAGAGCAATCTCAGCGAGCCCAGTCACAAGTAGAGGCACTGAAGCAGGCAGGGGAGGCCAGCCGCTCCGGAGCACAGGACGAGAAACTCAAAAAAGCCTGCCAGGACTTTCAGTCGATCCTGATCAAGAAGATGCTCGATGCCATGCGCGACACAGTGCAGGAGACCGGCATGCTGGACGGCGGACATGCGGAGAAAATATTCGAAGATCGCCTTTATAATGAATACGCCCAAAAAATGTCGCAAAGCGCAGGCTTTGGCCTGGATGAGATGATGTATCGCGAGCTGACCGGAAAATCTCTCCAGGAAACCGGAACGAAAACCTCCGGCTCCCGGGAGTCTTTTGGGCCCGCCGACCTTCCGGCCGCTTCACAGCAGGGCTCCCCCGCAGGGCCGGCTCCCGGTTTGCCGGGCAGTTACGGTCGATAAATGCTATTTTTACTATACAAATTTAAGAAACAATGTATACAAAACCGTACAGTTTTGGCCCAGTGTGTAATTATACACAGAAACATTTTCATAACTCGTTATTAGTAAAACAATTATGAGTTTCCGTCTTTGGATGAAACGTTGGCACGTTTATTGCATATAGTTAGTGACGGAGGCTCATATGAAGAAACGGAACGATACACCCAAAGATACACTGCAACAGTATTTCTCTCTTATCAAGAAACAACCGCTACTCACCTTTGAGGAGGAGCTTGAGCTCTCCCGACGCATTCAATCCGGCGATGAAGAGGCCCGGACCAAGCTCGCAGAGGCAAATCTGCGGCTGGTCGTAAAGATAGCCCGCTCGTACGCGCACTCCTCCGGCAATCTGGTTGATCTTATTCAGGAGGGAAATCTGGGACTGCTGAAAGCCGTGGAAAAGTACGACTGGCGAAAAAATGTGCGCTTCTCCACCTATGCCGCCTGGTGGATTAGACAGTCCATCGTCAGAGCCTTGGCCAAGAACCGCAGCCATATTAAACTGCCGCATCGTAAAGAGGAGTTGCTGAAAAAGGCGCGACACACCATCTATACCTACGTACTTGAACATGGCAGCGAACCGGATCACGACTATATTGCCGAGCAGCTCGGGGTAAACCGGAGGGATCTGGAACTCGTACTCAGCTCCGGCGACCCGGTTGTCTCCCTCGACTGGGAAGAAGAGGAGAGTGAATCGACGCTCACCGATCTTTACGAGGATATTACCTACGAGCCTGCGGATGAACTGCTGCAGCAGAGCATGCGTGACGATACGCTCCGCTTTCTGAATCATTTACAGGAGCGCGAAAAACAAATACTCATGTATCGATTCGCCTTTTACGGCGGGAAGAAATTGACTCTCAAGCATATCGGCGATAAAATGGGTATTTCGCCGGAGACGGTCAGGCAAATAGAGAAGAAAGCTATCGCCAACTTGCGGGAACATGCAGAAGAGATCCGGGAGTACATTTTTAGCTGAGCTTCTGCCTTGCACGGCGGCTTTCGCGGCTCGACAGACCTCCCGGCGTTTCTTTTCGGCCTCCCGGCGCTTCTCTTCGGGATCATCGGCAGCTTGACCAAAGTGAGTGGACCTACTACCTTGAACCCAGGGTGAATGCTCGTAAAACGTCTCGACAATCTAATCATAACTCCCCTCATGTGCGTCAGCGGCGCAAGGCATGGACGGCGTACGGGCTGCTCCTGCTGATTGGCGTGCTGTTGACGGTGATGCTGGCGGTGTTCCCTCGAGAGAAGGCCGCCGAAAGTGCAAGAGGGGATACCTATCCTCAGACTCCGGCTCGCGGCAGGGAGAGCGAGACCCCTGAGAAGGCCCCTTCGGAGAGGACCTCGGAGAAGCCCTCTGAGCAGCCGGCCGAAAAGAGGGAGTCTGCCCCCCAACTCTATCTGGTTATCGATGATGTGGGCTACGACCGCAAGCGTCTGCAGCCGTTTCTCGAACTTCCTATTCCCATCACCTTTGCCGTGCTCCCGAATCTACCGGACAGTCGTGCCTCCGCTCGCTTGATCGACCGGAAAGGGCAAGAGTATATTCTTCACCAGCCCATGGAAGCGGTTGGCGGTGAAGACTCCGGCCCGGGAACAATTAGCTCTAAAATGGAGTCCAAACAAATATGGGAAGTGGTGAATGACAATCTCAAAGAGCTACCCAAGGCGAAAGGGGTCAACAATCATATGGGCTCCAAAGGAACTGCCGAGTCGGCCGTGATGAGACCGTTGCTCAAAGAGTTGAAACGGCGGGAACTCTTTTTCCTTGACAGCCGCACCACTGCCGAGTCGGTGGGAAGCGAGCAGGCTAAAGAAGTGGGCGTACCGTTTTCCGCCCGCAATGTATTTCTGGACAATCAGGACACCAGGGAGTATATTGATCGTTCTCTCGAGGAATCCTGGGAGATCGCCCGCAGCAGAGGTGAGGCAGTTATGATCGGCCACATTTGGAGCAATACGCTTCCCGCGGCGCTGAAAGAGTGGATCCCGCGGGTGCGGGAGCGGGGAGGGGAGTTCCGCTATCTCTCCTCCGGCTTCACGCAGAACTAGAGGGCTTTACGCAGCACTATAAAGACTGAAATCTGGAGCGTTGCTCGGTAATCAACAGTTACTTGGTAATCAACTGCGGGCAGTGCAACGAGAGGGATAGACTATGCTGGTACTTGGAATAGAAACCTCCTGTGACGAATGTTCGCTGGCAGTAGTCCGCGACGGCCGGGAGGTTCTCAGCAACGCCATTGCAACGCAGATCGAATATCACCGGCCCTACGACGGTGTGGTACCGGAAATCGCCTCCCGCATGCACACCGAGTGGATCCTCCCCACCGCCCGGACAGCATTGCGGGAAGCGGGCATAGGGCTGGAGGAGATAGAAGGGATCGCGGTGACCAGCCGACCCGGACTGGTGGGCTCACTGCTGGTGGGGGTCAACTTTGCCAAGGGGCTGGCGCTCTCCCGCAGCCTCCCTTTTGTCGGTATAGATCACATCCGGGCTCACCTCTATGCACCCCACTTGGAGTTCGATATCGAATATCCCTACTTAGGGCTGCTGGTTTCCGGGGGGCATACGATTATCTGCATGGTGGAAGACTTTGATACGGTGCGGGTTCTCGGGACCACCATCGACGATGCCTGTGGGGAGGCATTTGACAAGGTTGCCAAGTACTATCAGCTCGGGTATCCGGGAGGTGTTGCGGTGGACAAGCTGGCGGCCAAGGGGAACCCCGAGGCGTTCTCTTTCCCGGACCCGCGGCTTCACAAGGGGGAGCACACCTACGACGTCTCCTACAGCGGCTTGAAGACGGCGGTGATCAACCAGCTCGATCAGTTTTGGGATGGTACAAGCGAGAAATCGCCGGAAAATATCGCCGCCTCCTTTCAGCGGGCGGCAATCGGCATGCTTATGAATCGCCTCAAAAAAGCGGTGCGGGACACCGGTGTGCAGAAAGTGGTTGCCGGAGGCGGGGTGGCGGCCAACAGCTTGCTCCGTAGTTCCCTGCGCGAGCTCGAGGGGGTTGAGACGATCTTTCCTCCCATGAAGCTCTGCACTGACAACGCCGCCATGATCGCAGGCCTCGGCTATCACTACCTCCGTCGTGGTGATCGGGACGATTTTGATCTGAATGCCAGTCCCCGAGTGCGGGGATTCCGGAGGACGTACCCGTAAACGACCCACCGCAGTGTAGATGGGTCGCAGTGCAGATGAGCTGCAGTGCAGATGCCCCGAAAAGAGCTTCTTACTCGCGGGGAGTATTCTTACGGAAAGTAGCGGTATTCAGTCCTTCCTGTTTTTGAAGCTCCTGTTCTTCACTCTTCACTCTTCACTCTTCTCCTCTTGCCCCTTTTGTTCTTCCCACTCCAGTTCGTGCTGCAGCTCCTCCAGATCCTCTCCTTTGAAGAGCTGCGGCGCTTCACGGTGTGCAGAAGCCACCAGCTTACGAGCCACGGTGAACACGGCCCGGGAGAAGGGGGTGGCGGATGCGAGCTGTAGATAGGGGCGTCGGCTGCGAATACTGCGGCTTACCTCATGTTCGTTGGGCAGAAACCCGATGTACTCCAGAGAAAGGCCGATGTTTTTCCGGCTGATATCCCGCAGCTTAGCGCCTACACCGATATCCTCCTCGGAGCTGCCCATGTTGATAACAACTCGGGGGAGAAAGCCGTCGATGTGCTGCTGCGCTTTCTCCCCAGATTCTGGATTATGCTCGCCAAGGCGCCCGATTAGATCGCTAAAAGTCTTTGTGCTCCCCTCAAGTGGTTCGGTGATAAACTCTTGAATAATTTCTCGTTCTCTGCTCTTCGACTTGAAGCTGCGGTGAAGCAACCGGTAGGCTGCCCCTTTGAGAAAAGAGTAGGCGGAGAGGATTGCGGTGGTCTCCGGGGTAGTCATCAGGAGTCCGGAGACGGAGATGAGAAAGAAATCGAGAGTATTGTAGGCCGTTCCGGCACCGAGGTCCAGAATAGTGAAGTCGGCTACCTGCTCCTGCAACTCCCGGATGATTTTCATTTTGGTAAAGTAGGGGAGGTTAGCCGTGCCCGGAAAGAGGGAGTCGCCGGGAATGAAAAAGAGATTCGGTACCTCGGTTTCCACCAGCAGCGACTCCAGAGAGTGAGCCTTCTTGTAAATGTAGCTTCCGAGCCCCGGATAACGGTTTTTGATGCCCAGGCAGGTGTGCAGATTGGAACTGCCCAGGTCCAAATCCACCAGGATACAGGTTTTTCCGAGCCGGGCAAGTGCTACGCCGAGATTGCTGGCAAAGAGCGTTTTCCCCACTCCGCCTTTGCCGCTGGCTATTGGGAGCACAGTATTCATGGTAATCATAGAATAGAACAAAGCCCGTATAAATTCAATTGAAGTGCGAAAAGGTACTTTCGTTAGATCGGAACATTGTGTAAGCTATTAAGCTGTGCAAACATCACAATCCGGCTGCAAGTAAACCGGATAGTTTTGGAGTGGAACATGAAACAGGAATACGATTTGGATCAGGCGATCCGCAAAGTACCCGATTTTCCCAAAAAAGGTATTCTTTTTTACGACATTACCGGAGTGCTGCAAAAACCGGAAGCGTTCTCCTACTGCACGGAGAGTATGTATGAACTCTACCACAGCAGTAAAGTCGATGCGGTGGCTGCGGTGGAAGCGCGGGGCTTTGTCTTTGCCGCTCCGCTTGCCCAGCGTCTTGGCGTTCCGCTGGTCTTAGTACGTAAGGCCGGCAAGCTTCCGGGAGAGACCATAGAGAAGCGGTTCACCTTGGAGTACGGCGAGGACGTACTGCAAGTCCATACGAGCGATGTGCCTGACAGCGGGAATGTGCTCCTGGTGGACGACTTGATTGCCACCGGCGGTACGATCAAGGCTGCGGCGGAACTGCTGCAGGATGCCGGCGGCCGAGTAGAGGATATTTTCTGCGTGATAGGTCTGCCGTTTCTCGATTATGCCTCCATGCTCTCCGGATATCGGGTAAAAACCCTGATCGATTATCACGGAGAATAAACGCCTCCCCGGCACATGCCGGGGGAGGCCGGCACATGCCGGAGAAGACTGGCGTACACCGGGGAGGCCGGAAGCTGGGGAGACCGGCGGAATAAAGCTTTTTGTTTTCCGGGAGTACCTGGCAATTTCAAAATTGGTGATTTTTGAAATTGCATCTTATTGACAAAAATATGGCTGTTTAGTACATTTCGATTGTCGAAAGGCACTGGCCGATGGTGTAATGGTAGCACAGCAGATTCTGGTTCTGCTTGTGAGGGTTCAAATCCTTCTCGGCCAGCTTACTATGGTCCCTTCGTCTATCGGCTAGGACGGAAGATTCTCAGTCTTCAGAGAGGGGTTCGATTCCCCTAGGGACTAGCAAAACAGCGGTTGCCGGACATCCCGGTGGCCGCTGTTTTTTATGGTTTTCCAATTGGCCTCATCCTATTTGTATTTTCCGGAAGAACGTATATACTGATGGCCATGGAGGATTCGCACGTATTCGAGCGGCTGGTAAAGACTCTCTCGCGCGAAGAGCGTAAGGATATGCTGCAGCGGATTCAGAGCTACGATGAAAAGGTTGTTAGCTCCGAGCCGCTGAAGCTGCCCGAAGATAGGGCGGAGTTCGATTTCCTGCGGGAGTACCACAAACTCTCGATTTGGGAGAAAATCTACATCACCCTTAAGGCGCTCTTTACCCAGCAGAGTAAAGAAGAGACCCTCGAGCAAACCATTCTTACCCGAATGGGAAAACGGCTGGAGCGTGACTATCCGGGGCTGTTTTCCTTCACGACCGGGGAGCTGCGAAGCGAGTTCTACGAACATTTGAAAAAACTGCGAGAGCATACCCTGTTTTTACGTGAGCCCTGTGCCGCCGCTTTTGGAAAAAGTAAGCAGGATTTTTTCGCGTTTCTCGCCGGCTGGGATATGCCGGATATTCAGGATCGTCTGCTCAACGATACCGATCCGGAGCAGGTGGCCTATGAAAAATCTCTCGACGAACCGCAGCAAGTGAAGAAGGAGATCGAATACCGGATCGAGGATATCATCGATTCCATCGATCCCGAGCGCAAGCAGCTGCTCTACGATGAGGTACGCGAGCTCCACTGTCTCTATTCGCTGGTCAACTTTAACTTCGACAAACTCATCGATGCCTTCGAACAACGCGGCTCTGGAGCGTGGGCTGCAATACCGCTGAGCAGTTATCAAGCGGCGCTCACGGAGCTTTTGCAACTGCTTTCCAGCCTGCAGAAACCGCCCTCGGAGGAATTGGTGAAGGTCCTGATTATCTTCTACCTACAGCGCGAGCTGGAGAAGGAGGACCCGGATGAGTTTGAGCATCACCTCTATCAAATGTTGAAGAGGTCTGAGAACGCTTTTTCATACATTCGCTTTTTCAATCGTACGGTCCCCTTGCTGGACCTGTTGCGGCTGGCAAAGCGCAACGTGGAGTACTACCCGGCGGAGATCGGCGGAGGCGAGGACTGGTTCGTGCAGTTCAAGCAGTTTTGGTACCGCCGCTTCGATGAGAAAATACGCCGCTACACCGAGGAGCGGAAACGCAAAAAAATTATCGATGAAGCTCTCGGACTTTTGGAGGCGGAAGGCTTCCCCAGGGTGCGTTACTACCGCAGCGGCGAAATAGAGGAGTACATACGGGCCCGATACGAGGAGACTATCGGTTTTATACGCGGCTTTATCGAGCAAGTGTTCATGGAAGAGATGCATCCCCCGCTGAAACTGGTGCTGATTGACGGGGAGTTCTACAAGGATCAAAACCGGGAAGAATACAACGACGCCTATAATGGACTACTGCAGCTGAAGTCCGATATCGAACATCTCGAGTATGATCTTTCCGAGAAGGGCGAGGTTGGAAAACGGATCGCTGCGCTGCGGGGGGAGATCGTCAACACTCGTCTCCTGCACAATAAACTGTCCCAAATTATGGCCGAGGTAGATAAGCAGGCAGAGCAAATCATTACCACCGCCATTGATCATGTCAGCAGCATGAGTAATGTGCTCGGGGGTATTCTCTATGGGGATATGGGAGGACGGTACGATACTCTCTCCAACCTCGGCTATATCGGGCGGAACGAAAACAAAAATCTCTCGCAAAAACTCCGTTCCATCAAAAACCGTCTCGACCTCTTCTTGAAAACCCTTACCGGCCTCTATGACACGGAAAGGCGGATGTAGACTGCGTATGAAAGCGTATGAGACCCTGCTTCCGCTCCGCCGGAACAAGCACGGACGATACGGTATGATCCCCACCGGCGACGGTGAGCCGACTCTCCTCATGACGCTGCGAGCCGCCGGGGATATGCTGTGCGGTGAAGAAGGTGGAGAGGAGGGATGCAAGCGCCAACGGGCTCTGCTGGCAGAACTCGGCGCCTCCGGGAAGGATATGCCGACGCTGCGGCAGGTTCACTCTCACAGAGTGGTATGGACGGATGAGACCGCCGGACCGGGAGATGCCGGGGACGGTCTGCTGACCACTGCGGCGGGAGTCATTCCGGGGGTTACGGTGGCCGATTGCATGCCGATCTTTCTCTTTGCCGCGGGAACGCCTCTGCGTGGGGTGGTTCACTCCGGCTGGAAAGGCACGGGCATTGCTGCAGAGGCGATACGCCGGGTCGGTGAGCGGCTCGGGGTTGCCCCGTACGACATAACCGCGGTCCTCGGCCCTTCCATAGGTCCCTGCTGTTATCGGGTGGACGAGGGACGAGCAGAGGAGTTCTCCCGTCTCTGGGGGGGCGAGGCGGTACGGCGGCATCACGGAGCGCCTCATCTGAACCTGCCGGCGGCCAACCTCGCTCTGTTGCGTGAGGCGGGAGTGAAGGACGTGCGGCGAGTTGCCGAATGCACTGTCTGCGGGCGGGAGTACGGTAGCTTCCGCCGCGAGGGGCCGGAGAACTTTACCCATATGCTTGCCATGATCGCCGATTTTCCAGTAGACTGAGCGCCTATGGAAGCGGCAAAAGAGTTTTGGAAACGCAAAGTTGCGGAGGTGCTGCGCGCCTACGCCAAAGAGGCGGGCGCGGAGGCTGATCGGATTACAGAGGAAGAGGTGATTGCGGAGACCCCTCCCAAGCCGGAGCTGGGCGATATCGCCTTTCCGCTCTTTCCTTTTGCCAAAGTATTTCGTACCGCCCCGGCCAAAATTGCCGAAGAGACGGCTGCACGACTCTCTGCAGACGATGAGGCTGCCCCACAGGGGACGGCGGAAACCTCCGGCCCTTATCTCAATATTCGCCTCCACCTGGAGTCAGTGGCTGAGAAGACCTTGAACGCGATTCTGGAACAGGGGGAGGAGTACGGCCGTAACGACTCCAAGGCGGACCGCCGCATTATGGTGGAGTTCTCCTGCCCCAACACCAATAAGCCCCTCCATTTGGGACACTTGCGCAACGATGCGCTGGGAGAGAGTGTCTCTCGAATCCTGAAGGCTAACGGCGCGGAAGTGCGCAAGGTTAACCTCATCAATGACCGCGGAGTCCATATCTGCAAGTCGATGCTCGCCTATCAGAAATTCGGCGGCGGGGCGACACCGGAGTCGGAAGGACGCAAGAGCGATCACTTTGTGGGCGATTATTACGTCCGCTTCAACCAATGGGCGGAAGAGGATCCGAATGCGGAGAAGCAGGCCCGGGAGATGCTGCTCAAGTGGGAGGCGGGCGATCCCGAGGTGATGGAACTGTGGAAGCGCATGAACCGCTGGGCCATCAAAGGGGTGGAAGAGACCTACCGCCGCACCGATATCTCCTTTGATGACGTCTATTACGAGAGCCGTACGTACGCCCGTGGACGCGAGGAAGTGTTGAAGGGACTCGAGCGGAAGATCTTCTATAAGGAAGAGGACGGCTCGGTGTGGGTCGACCTCTCCGATATCGGGCTCGATACGAAAGTACTGCTGCGCAGTGACGGCAGTTCCCTCTATCTCACTCAGGATATCGGCACTGCAATCCAGCGGTACGAAGATTGGCCGTTTTACCGCCTGGTGTATGTGGTGGCCTCCGAACAGAGCTATCATTTCAAGGTGCTCTTTCATGTACTACGGCAGTTAGGCTATGAATGGGCCAAGCGTCTTTACCATCTCTCCTACGGAATGGTGAATCTTCCAGAAGGGAAAATGAAAAGCCGCGAGGGAACGGTGGTGGACGCGGACGACCTCTTTGCAGAGTTGCAGCGCATGGCTGTCGAGGAGATTCGCTCCAAGGAGCGAGAGGAGCATGTCGGCGACGTAGAAGAGGCGGCAGCATCCGTGGCCCTAGCGGCGCTCCATTACTACCTCCTGCAGGCGACGCCGGCCAAAGATATGGTCTTTGACCCCCGGGAGTCGATCTCCTTCAATGGGAATACCGGCCCCTATCTGCAGTATATGGGCGCTCGTATCTGCAGCATGCTGCGCAAGTACGAGGAAAAGTTTGGTGCGGGAGCCGACGGACGCTTCGATCCTTCCCTCCTGACGGTGACGGGTGAGCGGGAATTGGTCAAACTCCTCGCCGCATATCCGGAAACGGTCCGCAAGGCGGGGGAGGAGTTCAATCCCAGTATCATAACCGGCTACCTCTACGAGCTTTCCAGTACCTTCAGCCGCTACTATCACGATCATCCGGTCTTGCACAATGAAAACCGGGACCTGGTAGTGACGCGGGTGCAGCTTGCACGGGCGGTGCTGCAGGTCTTGAAAAACGCGTATCGGTTGGTGGCGATTCCGTTTCTGGAACGGATGTAAGACGGCGGTGCGAGGTGTGTTCTCGGCGGCGTATTGACCCCTTTTTAGGGTGTATGGTATATAATAGTTTGTCTACGCGAAGGGTGTAAGAAAATCAGACGTGAGGAAGAAAGATGTACGCATTGGTAGAGATTAACGGTAAACAGTATAAAGCAGAAGAGGGAGGCGTCCTCACGGTGGATAGACTCGAAGGCGAAGAAGGCCAGAACCTAGAGTTCGACACCGTATTGATGACCAGCGACGAGGGGAAGGTGAAGGTCGGCACCCCCTATGTATCCGGAGCAAAGGTTACAGCTACCCTTGAGGATCAGTGCAAGGGCGATAAGCTCTATGTAAGAAAATACAAGCGGCGGAAAGGGTATAGCCGGAAGATCGGCCACCGGCAGCACCTTTCAAAGGTGAAAGTCACCGGAGTTACCGGGGCGTAACGGAAAGGCAGGTGATCCGAGTTAGGCTGGAACTGGATGCGTACGGCCTGCTGAGCTCTTTGGAGACAGAGGGCCATGCAGCAGTCCTAACCGGAGCTGAAAGTGTCGCCTGCGCGGCGGTTTCAGCGTTGGTGCGTACCGCTGCTCGGCTTATAGAAGCTCGGGAAGGGGTGGAGCACCGCGGCGAGGCCCCGTCGGACGGTTACCTGTCGATTAGGGTGTACCGTGTGCCAAGGCGCCATCGACGCTGGCTGCTGGGCGTTACGGATTACCTGGTTGCCGGAGTACAGGATGTGGAGCGGGACTATCCCGACGATTGCAGAGTAGATATCCGAGTAAAGGAGTGAACAATGGCTCATAAAAAGGGCGGCGGAAGCACGAAAAACGGAAGAGATTCCGAATCTAAACGCTTAGGCGTAAAGCGGGGCGGCGGGCAGCTAGTCAGCGCCGGCTCGATTCTCGTTCGTCAGCGGGGCACCAAATTTCATCCCGGAATGAACGTTGGTATTGGAAAAGACGATACCCTTTTTGCAAAGATCGAGGGTACGGTCGTCTATGCCAAGCGGCGCGGTCGCAACTACGTGCACGTGGAGCATAATGAATAGGCCCTGGTCGAGCTTTTTGTGCTAGGTTTTGCGGATGAAGTATACATCGACGTCGCGTCCGGCAAAGGGGGCGACGGATGTGTGTCCTTCCGAAGAGAGAAATATGTTCCCAAAGGCGGACCGGACGGCGGCGACGGCGGTAAAGGCGGTGACGTCGTATTTGTGGTCCGCCCCAATCTAAAAACCCTCACCGACCTCAAATCAAGGCGCGTGTACCGTGCTCAAAACGGAGAGCCCGGAAAAGGAAGCCGAAAACACGGCAGGAACGGCAACGATGCCGAAATCGAAGTACCGCCCGGAACCCTGGTCAAAGATCCCGAAACAGGGGAAGTGCTGAAAGACCTCACCGGTGAGGGGCGCTGGGTCTACCTGCGCGGTGGCCGCGGCGGAAACGGCAACTGCCACTATAAGAGTTCCCGCCGTCAGACTCCCCGCTACGCACAGCAGGGGCAGCCTGCCGAAGAACGGCGGCTGCACATCGAACTGCGGCTCATTGCTGATATCGGTTTGGTCGGCTTGCCGAATGCAGGCAAGTCCTCGCTGCTCGATGCAGTAACGAACGCACATCCCGAGGTCGCCGGTTATCCCTTCACTACCAAGGTGCCCAATCTGGGCGTGGTGACCTATAACTATCGAAAGATCGTTCTGGCCGACATACCGGGCATAATCGAAGGTGCATCCCGTGGCGCGGGACTGGGGGATAAGTTCCTTCGTCATATCTCCCGTACTGCCGGTCTGGTGCTGATGATCGACCTCTCGGAGAAAGACTTTGGCGCCACCTATACAACGCTGCTCAAGGAGCTGCGGGACTACGCCTCGGCGTTGGAGTGCAAGCCGCGGGTCGTAGTGGGCACTAAACTCGATCTGCCGGAGAATGAAGAGCGGCTTGAGGAACTGCGGCAAGCGTTGCCGCAGGAGCAGATTTATGGCATCAGCTCCTTTACCCGCAGCGGTATCTCCGAGCTGCTCAGCGCACTATACGAGATGGAGATGGCCGCTGAACAGGAGGAAGAAGAGCAGGACGACCAGGCTTCCGGGACGCCGGAAGGAGGCATGGTGAAATGACCACTCTGGTACTAGGCGGAACCTTCAATCCCATGCATATAGGGCACCTGTACTTGGCGGAAGAGTCGATGAAACAGCTCGGCTACGAGCGGGTGCTTTTCATTCCCTCTCACATTCCGGCCCATAAGGATACCGATACGAGTATAAGTTCCGAGCAGCGGCTGGAGATGCTGCGCTGCGTCCTGGTGGACACCCCTTTTCTCGAGGACAGTACGGAAATACGCCGCGGCGGGGTCTCCTACATGGTGGAGACGATCAAAGATCTGCAGCAGAGGTATACCATCCACGGGAGGCCCGGCCTGGTGATCGGCGACGATCTGGTGGAGGGACTTCCGGATTGGAAACGCTGGGAAGAGTTGCGGGAGATGGTGGATTTGGTTATCGCACACCGGACGAGCGAGGAGCGGGTCTCCTGCCCCTGGCGGCATACGTATTTGAACAATTTGCTGATTCCCGTCTCCTCCAGCGGCATTCGTGAGCGAATCGCGCGCGGCCTTGCATATCGCTTTTTACTGCCCCCGGCAGCATATCGCTTTATACGGGAATACGGCTTGTATGGGACGGAGGTGCAGCCACAGTGATTCGGGCTCTTGAAGAATATTTGCGGAGTGAAGTAAGTTTGAAGCGCTATCTTCACTCGCTGCGAGTGGCGAATACCGTTGTACGCCTGTGCGAACACTTCGATCTACCTACCGGAGAAGGGGTGACCGCCGGCATGGCACATGATATTGCTCGAGAATGGGATTCGCAGAAGCTGCTGGAATATGCCCGCCGGGATGGATACGGAATAAGCACGGAAGAGCGTCGTGTACCGCTGTTGCTGCACGGAAGAGCCGCCGCTGCAGAGCTGCAGAGTCGCTACGGAGAGAGCAGGGAGGACGTGCTGCAGGCGGTGCGATGGCATACCACCGGTCATCCGGATATGGGCCGGCTCGGGATGGCCCTCTTTTGCGCCGATTATATGGAGCCGGGACGTTCCCATATAGACGAGTGTGAGTACGAGCGCTTGATGCGTTGTGCTTCGCTGGAGGAGATGACGCTTACGATTCTGGATACTGAGCTCGATCGTATGCATACATTGGGGAGGAATACCGTCGATCATTCGTATGCCCTTCGAACCATGTTGGTGCAGCGGGTCGAATACGGCGACGCCGCACTTAGCGGCGCCGGAGCGGGGAGTAGAACCAAGTGAAATCGCGTTCACTGCACGTTGGAAAAGCGAACATCATTCTCGGGTTAATACTTCTCCTCATTGTGAGCGCTACAGTCTACATCTATCTGCAGATCCGCACGGATGAGATAGAAACTGCCGTGAAGGAAGAGAAAACGATCAAGCTACTTTTGATCGTCCGAGGGAAAGAGCATTCAGGCTTTAGCGAGGCGATTTTTTTCCAAAGCGGCACGGGGAAAGCCGCCGTGATCGATGTGCCAATGAATACTGCAGTAATGCTGGAGAACAAGAGCAGGATCGACCGCATCGATACCGGCTTTGATGCTTCCAATCCGGAAACGTATCTTGCTCGCGTGGAGAAGCTCTTCAATCAGGAGATCCCGTATTATATATACGTGGACAGCGAGAATTATCAAAAAATCATTGATCTCGTTGAAGGAGTGAATTTGTTTATCGCCAACCCGGTGGAGACTTCGTTTCGTGGGGAAACGGCTTTGCTCCCCTCGGGCAGCGTCACCCTTGACGGAGCAAAGGCTATTACTTACGGCTTGTACAAAGAAGACGACGGGCAGCGTCCGGAGCGGGTAAGCCGCCGGCAGAAGCTGGTGCAAGCCTCCCTCAAGAAGTTTAGCCAGAAAGCTGAGTATTTGCAGCAGCCGGAGGTGCTGTCCACGATGCACGCTCTCATACGGAGCAACATGTCTAAGCATGCCCTTGGATCGTTGCTGAGGGGGCTGGGGTATCTTGATCAGGATCAGATTGTATTTCAACGGGTCCTCGGCGACCTCCGTCGGGTAGACGAGGAGGAATTGATCTTCCCTCACTACGAAGGCAGCCTTTTGCGGGAAACTGTGAATCAAACGCTTGTCTCACTCAACAATGCCGATGTCATCAGCAGCGAGGAACTCAATGTAACTATCGAGGTCTTAAACGGAACCTTGAGAAACGGTCTCGCGGCCCGGACAACACAGATTTTCGAGAGTTACGGCTATGATGTCAGCCGGGTGGCAAACGCGGACTCGCAAGATCGGGAAGAGACTGTCGTCATTGACCGGCGAGGAAGTATCTCTGCGGCTCAAAAAGTGGCAAAGGTCATCAGGTGCGATAACGTAATTTCCGAACCTAGGACTAATCCCGGCGAGGAGCCGCCGGTACAGCACAACGAAATTGACGTAACAGTAATATTGGGGAAGGATTTTGATGGTAGATATTGCAAAGAATAAAGAACTTGCAGTTGAAATGGGACGTCTCATCGACATGCACAAGGGCGGAGACACGATGGTCATCGATGTCTCCGAAGAGAGCAGCTGGACCGAATTTTTCATTATTTCTACGGTCAACAGCCTCGGCCATTTGAAGGGTGTAGTGAAACACATTAAGAACCACCTTCGGGAGAAGGACATCCCCTTGCTGCATCGGCACAAACGGGTTACGGAATACGGATGGGAGCTCATCGACTGCGGCTCGTTTGTCATTCATTTGATGGATAAAGACATGCGGGCGTTCTATGAACTGGAGAAGCTCTGGTTCAACGGCAAGGTGGTCTACGACTCCTCAAAATCGTCGTAATCCAAGTCGTCACTGTAGTCTAGTTCCTCTTCCTCGTGAGGGGCCTCTTCTTCCTGCTCCTCTTTGTCTTCAGAGTACTCTTCATCAAGGTCGTCCTCATCGAGTTCTTCCATCTCTTCGTCGATTTCTGAATCGTAGTCGTCGAAATCGTCGTCGAGAAATTCACTGTCGTCGATAGCCAAGTCGTTCCCCCCTGCAGTTCTACTCGTTGTGCGTTGCTTCCCGTTCCACGGTGATGCCTACGAAAAAATTGAAACTTCCGAAACTCCCGGCAAACTCTTTCTCGAGGTGGTGGGTAAGGGATCGTACGTTAAAACTGATCCCGTCCCCGATGAGAATCGTAGGCGGGGTGATGTCGCAGGTAATCGACTGTTCTTCCAGTAGCATCGTAGAGCGTCCGGTAATTTGATTGACGATCTCTCCAAGCGCCTCTTTGTGAAAGCGGCCAAACTGTTTTTCATCCTTCTCCATGCCCATATTGTCAAGAAGACGGTCGATAAACGCGTCGGCGCACAGCAAGGATGAGCGAATGGAAAGGTATCCGTGCAGATCGCCCGTAAAGCCTACGGTAGCGATAACTTCGTATGCCTCGTCGTGTTCCGGCGTTCTATCGTGCAGGTCCGTAATTCCGATTTCTCTGAAAATTTCGTAGACTGCGTTGACGAATACGTGCAGGGTTTCCTCATTCATAGCAGTCAGTATATTGAGCAGCGGAAGTCACTGTCAATCAAAGCACTTTCAAAAAACTCAGATTTTTGAAATGCCAGGGCCTTTAGTAGACTTCACTGTGTATAGAATACACAATGAAGTCTACGACCACATTTTGAAGTTCTTTCAACATGCAATTTTGAAAGAACTTCAATCGATTATTTCGCATATCAGGCCTCTTCATAGAACGGAGCAGCTGCACATATTTCGCTTTGACCAGTTTCTATGCTTTGAAGCGCGTGGTATGGTTGTGGAATTGTGGTATGGTTGTGGAATGAATGACAGTATTTCCTTGATGGCACCGGCAAAGATTAACCTTCATCTGCATATCGGCGGACTGCGGCCGGACGGATTTCACGGATTGACCTCCCTTTTTCAAATGGTCTCTCTTCACGACCAACTGAGTATCAGGGCCGGGAAGGAGCGGGGGGAGTGTACGGTTGAAGGGGCCGCCTTCGGTTGTTCTCCGGAGGAGAATCTGATCGTGGCCGCCTGCCGGCTATTTCGAAACGTCACCGGCTGCGAGGAGGGAGTGCGGTTTATTTGCACCAAGCGCATCCCCGAAGGTGCGGGACTGGGCGGCGGTTCGAGTGACGCTGCCGCAGCTTTGCGGCTACTCAATGAATGGCTGGAGACCCGCCTCCCCGAAGAGAAACTGGCGGACATGGGGGGACGGCTGGGGAGCGACCTCCCGTTCTTCCTCCGGGCTCCTGCAGCCCTGGTCGAGGGGCGGGGAGAGCGGGTGGAGCCGGTCGAGCCCCGCAGCGAATGGCCGCTGCTGATATTTAGGCCCGATTTCTCCGTCTCCACCGGTGCGGCCTACCGGATGCTGGACGAATCCAGGGGGGAGGAGGCATATGAAAATAAGCGCCCGGATGAGGAGAAGCGTCTTCCTCCCCGGGAGCTGCTACAACGGTATGCGGAGTTTTCTCCCCGGGAGTGGGGCTTCTACAACAGCTTTACGCCGGTGTTGATGGAGCATTACCTCGTGTATCGCCGTTTCTTCGAGACTTGTGCCGAGGCAGGAGCGCTGTATGCCAATATTTCCGGCAGCGGTTCGGCCGCCTTTGCACTGTTTGCAGAAGAAACGAGCAGGGAAGCGTGCTGCCAGTCTCTCGAACAGCTAGGAAAACAGATGTGGAAAGTAAAAATGCTTGCGTCTCACCCCATGCCGGTTTACAATTAAACAATCCTAACGATCTGGCGCTACTTGCATGGAGGTAGTATGGAAATTACAGACATCAGGATTCGTCGTGTAGAGGCTGAAGGCAAACTCAGAGCCTATGTTACGGTTACATTCGACGACTGCTTTGTTGTCCACAATGTGAAGATTATCGAAGGAAAAAACGGCGCCTTTATTGCGATGCCCAGCAGAAAAACAAAAAAGGGTGAGTACAAAGACGTTGCCCATCCGATCAACTCCGACTTTCGCGGTACTCTGCAGAACAGTATACTGCAGGAGTACAAGCGGCAGGTTGAAGAAGGTATCGGGGGAGACAGCAACGGCGGCAGCGCTCATGTCGATGCCGCTTCAAACTGAGATTCTCTGCTAAGATCGAGTGAAAAACCTATTGAGGAGGCCTCCCTTCAATCGCCAGGAAGCTCTCAAACGTTTGTAGGCGGCTCCTGCTCTCAATTCTCCTGCTACGTTCCGCAATCTGACTGCGTTCCGCAATCTGAGTTACGGGAATAGAGCAAAAACAGCACAGGGTGGTAGAAAAAGTTTAGCTGGTATGCTATATTCGCATCTGCACCGCCGGTATATACTGCCGGGGTACTTTTTGGGGCGTCGGCAAGCGGTTAAGCCACCGGTTTTTGGTGCCGGTATCGTAGGTTCGAATCCTACCGCCCCAGATACCCAAGGGGTACGCACTTAATTAAGGAGTAGAGGCATGGAAAAAAATACGCTGGAAGCTTTTAAGAGAGATACGCATAAGAAAAGTGCGGCAAAGAAGCTGCGCAGAGAAGGTAAAATCCCCGCCGTCATGTACGGTCATACGAGCGGGAAGAATCTTGCCGTACTGCAAAACGAGTTCGAGAGCAAGTTTTACAGTGCCAGTGAAAATACGATCATTACCCTCGACTTTGGCAATGAGCAGCACGATGTGCTGGTGAAGAATTATCAGGAAGACCCCATTCGGGATCAAATCCTGCACATCGATTTTTACGCCATCGAGGCTGGTACGCTGCTGACGACGAATATCCCGATCCATATCGAGGGTGTGCCCGCCGGCGTCTTAGAGGGAGGCATCCTCGAGGAGCGTCTGCACGAGGTCGAGGTCGAATGTCTGCCCAAGGATATTCCGGACCACATAGCGCTCAATGTCGAGAACTTGCAGATCGGCGACACAGTGCATGTCGAAGATCTTGAGATTCCCGCGGGCGTCACGCTGCTGACCAGCACCGAGCAGTCGGTGGTTACTGTGACCACAATGAAGGAAGAGATTCCCGAGCCCGGCGAAGAAGCGGCTGAAGGCGAAGAGGTCGAAGTTGCCGTCGAAGGCGAAGAAGAAGGTGAAGCTGAAGAAGGCGCTGAAGAAGGAGAAGAGTCGGAGTCGGAAGAATAACTCCGCTGTAAACAGTGGTCTTTATCGGATTAGGAAATCCCGGCAAGAAGTACCAGGGGACGCGGCATAACGTTGGATTTGCCGCCCTGGAGAAAATTGCCGGGAAAACCGGTATACAGCTGAAGCGCTCCCTTGGAAAAAAGTATCGAGCCGCGGAAGGTCACTATCGGCAACAGAAAGTAGTGTTCATCGAGCCTCTGACCTATATGAACAGGTCGGGGGAGATCATCCCCTCGCTTATCAAGAAGTATCAAGCCTCGGCAGAGAATACGGTCATACTGTGTGATAATCTGGATCTTGCTCCCGGAGTGGTGCGGGTTAAAACGAAAGGCTCGGCGGGCGGGCATAACGGGCTCGCCTCCATTATCAGTGCCTTTGGCACCGGCGATTTTCCCCGCATTTATATTGGTATCGGGCGTCCCGAACATCGCGGTGGGGTGGTTCCGCACGTTCTGGGCATCCCGCGCGGAGAAGAGCAGAAGCAGATCGACGAAGGTGTAGACCAGGCTGCGGAAGCGGCAATTAGACTTCTGGAAGCCCCGTTGGAGAGGGTGATGAATGAGTTCAACCGAAAAAACGAGTAATCTCTCGCTCTCTTCTTCCTGTGTAAATTCTTCCTTTGTGGACGGTCATTTGCCGCAGGGGTGTAGACGGCTACTGATCGCCTTCTCCGGCGGCCCCGATTCCACTGTGCTTCTATCGCTGTTAAGCGAGCTGCGGGAGAGGCGGCCGCTGTCTCTCTATGCCGCCTATATCGATCACGGTCTCCGGCCGCGGGAGGAACGCGAGGGAGAACTGCAACGCGTCACCGTCACGGCAGCAGGGTTAAATATTCCGTTGATCTGTAGTTTTTTTCCTCCGGGACGCGTCCGCACGGAGGCGCGGCGCGGAGGCGAGGAAGCTGCGGCTCGGCGGCTGCGGTATGTGGCTCTTCGTTCCATTGCCGAGCGGCTGGAGTGCGACGCTATTTGTACCGCTCATACCAGGACGGATCAGGCGGAGACGGTATTGATGCGCGTGTTCCAGGGAAGCGGACCGGAGGGGGTCGCCGGGATGCACGAGCGGGAGGGAGCAATCGTGCGGCCGTTGCTGCAGGTTGACCGCACAGCGGTGATGCACTACCTTGAGAAACTGGGCATCGGCTATAGCGAAGATTCGACCAACCGCAGCACCCGGTATTTGCGGAACGCCGTTCGACACCGTTTGGTACCCCTTCTCGAGGAGCTCTTCCCCGGCTACGAAGAGGGCCTGCTGACGCTGGCTGAGAAGAGCGCAAAAGTGCAGCAGGCCCTCGAGCGTTATGCCCCCCTTCCGTCGGTAAAAAAATGGCAAGGAACAACATATGTGGAGGCGGAGCAGTTTGACGTGCTTCCTCCCTGGGGGCGCGAGAAGACGATATATCGGCTCTTTAACGGCCTTGGAATCGCTCCGGAATACCGCTTGCCGTACCGTTTTGTACGGGATGCGGCCGACGAGTACGGGGAAGGGGCACGAGAGGGAGTTATTGCACGAGGGCACGGTATAGTGTTACAAAGAAACGGCGAACTAGTCGAGTGCCGTGCGGAAACCGATTCCGATTCCGGTAACGCCTATGTTGTGCGTATTAGAAACGGACGTTTTCCCCTCTGGGATGGCATAGAGTGCGTCTTCGAGTTCCGTGCTCCAGCAGCCCCCGAGGCGGAGGACGCCGATACAGAGGCCTCAGAGGCGGAGATACCGTATTGCAGAGAACGAAAACCCTATATACTGCGCTCCCCGCGTGAAGGGGATGCACTTACCGTCCCCGGAGGATATCATAAAACCGTGAAGGCGCTGCTCTACGAAATGGGCATTCCCGCGCACGCGCGTAATAGAGTGCCGATCGTGCAGGACAGGACGGGGATTACGGCCATTTGTGCAGGCCTCTGGGGAGGACCTGTTGTATTGAACAGTCGAGCGGAGGCGGAAGAAGAGCACTGTGACGGCCGCATCCGGATCAGATTCCATCATACCGGAGATAGTACGTGAGTGAAAAGAATAATGGTAAGGAACCCAATTCACCTAAGTTCGATTTTGGGAAAAACCGTACGGCCCTGTCGTTTCTTCTTTCCCTGCTGCTTATGTTCATTGTGTTATTTTCTTTTAACACTGGCGAAAATGTAGAGGAAATCGATTACTCGCTGTTCCTGGATCACGTTGAGAACGGACGGGTTCAATCGGTTGAGATACTGGACAATAACGCGATACACGGTGAATTGACCGGCGACGCTGTCGGCGGGAGTACCTCCTTTACTACTGCTATACCCTATTATCACGATCAGCTGCTGTCGCTTCTGCGGGAGAAGGGGGTACGGATATCCGGCGGAAGTCAAGGACTCTCGCCTGTTCGGGTATTTTTAGAACTCTTGCCGTGGGTCCTCTTTCTCGTCTTCTTCTGGTTTATGTTTCGTCAGATGCAGGGCGGAGGAAGCAAAGCCTTCTCCTTCGGAAAAAGTAAAGCGAAGCAGTATCTCGATACGGATAAGCGCATCACCTTCCAGGACGTGGCCGGCCAAGAGGAGTCGAAGTACGAGCTGCAAGAGGTAGTGGACTTTCTCAAAAATCCCGGCAAGTTTACCAATATCGGAGCAACAATTCCCAAGGGAGTTCTCTTGGTAGGAATGCCCGGAACCGGCAAAACTCTTCTTGCCAAGGCAGTGGCCGGAGAGGCGGGAGTAGCGTTTTTTCACATATCGGGTTCCGACTTCGTAGAGATGTTTGTGGGAGTAGGAGCCAGCCGAGTGCGCGACCTATTTGAACAGGGGCGCCGCAGTGCGCCGTGTATTCTTTTTATCGATGAGTTGGATGCCGTCGGCAGAACACGCGGCGCCGGCTACGGCGGGGGGCATGACGAGCGGGAGCAGACTCTCAACCAGATGCTGGTAGAGATGGACGGTTTTGAGACCCAGGACGGGGTAATTATTCTGGCGGCTACCAATCGCCCGGATGTACTCGATCCCGCTCTGTTGCGTCCGGGACGCTTTGATCGTCAGGTGGTGGTGGATATGCCGGATGTGAAAGAGCGGAAGCATATCCTCGCGATTCACTCTCGGAATATACAACTATCCGACGATGTAGACTTGGATAAGCTGGCACGGGCCACTCCCGGATCCTCGGGGGCGGACCTCCACAATTTGGTCAACGAGGCGGCTTTGTTTGCCGCCCGGAGCGATAACACCCGGGTGGCGATGCGCCACTTCGAGGATGCGCGTGATAAACTGCTGCTGGGGGTCGCTCGAAAATCGAGAGTCTTCTCTCCTGAAGACCGTAGAGCCGTTGCCTATCACGAGGCGGGGCACGCCCTGCTGCACTACTATGTCGAGCATGCCGATCCGTTGCACAAGGTGACGATCATTCCTCACGGACAGGCAATGGGTTTGGCGCTGTCGCTTCCGGAAAAAGATGCGTATTCCCACAATCAAAGCTGGCTTACCGACCGGATAAAAATAGCGATGGGCGGCTATGTGGCGGAACAGATAATCTATGGGGAGACAAGCACCGGCACAAAGAACGACATCGAGCAAGCTACCCAAATAGCACGGCGAATGGTCACCGAATGGGGAATGAGTCCGGAGCTCGGGTTTATCTCCTTTGGCCAGGAGGACGAACCCATTTTTGTCGGCAAAGAGCTGGGGCATCGCAAGGAGTATTCTGAAGATACCGCACGGCGCATCGACGCGGAAGTGAAAAAGATTCTCGACGAGAGTCTGAGCGCTACACGGACGATTCTCATTGAACACCGGGGTCAGTTGGAAAAGTTGACCGAGGCTCTGGTACGGGACGAGACCCTCGATGATGCGGAGATCCGCAACCTTTTGGGCTTTGGCGGGGGATCGCACGCTGAGAGTAGGGGATCGGGTGCTATGGCAGACGGCTCAACTGCCGATAATGCTAGTGGCGGTGCGGAAGCGCATAAGGACGCTACAGGGGAGAACCACGCGACAGCGGAAGCGGAACCTCCTGTATAATCAATTTCGCCCGCGGGGAGAAGAGGTATGAGAGCACTCGTACGGCATTTGTATACGCATATCGCCGCGGTGAGGTACAAGGCGGCACGGCCGCTCGTCATGTTCGCAATGGCCTGCGCGTTACTGATAGTCTGGCCGGCGGCGGCCCAGGAACACCGCGAGGCGGC
>CAYFUX010000028.1:0-15658 GCA_964346455.1 uncultured Spirochaetaceae bacterium | reverse complement strand
GGCGGCCCAGGAACACCGCGAGGCGGCGGCGGTAAACCGCGACCTCTCTATGCTGTACACTCGGTATGCCGCCCGCCAGTATCGGGATGAAGAGATCGACAAAGCTGCCGAGCTCGCTGAAACAGCACTCCTCTACAATGCAGAGAATCCCGATGCCTTATATATGGTCGGAAGCGCAGAGCTGCGTTCGGGGAAGCCCAAACAAGCTGGAGAATATTTTTCACAAGCACTTCTCTACAACCGCTGGCACTTCTTTACCTCTCGGGAAGGACGGCTCGAACATGCGGAAGCCTTATACCGTCAAGGAAAGGCTAAGGAGGCGTACCATCTCCTTTCGCCTTACCATACCTCCACTTCCAAAAACTCGCCGGAGTTTCTCCTTCTCTACACACAGATACTGCGGGAGCTTGGTAAACGAGAGGCACTGCAGCGGAGCCTGCAGGAGGCGCTTTCACTGTATCCGGAAAACGATGCACTGCAGGCTCGTAGAATATCCGACGATGCCGAATACGCGCAGACGGTGCTGTCTCGCCTATTGGAAGATAATGGAGACACTGCGGAGCGCTATGGTAAGGAGGTGTTTGTCGCCCTTATGCAGAGCCGGTCCGGAGAAGAGCGCCGGCGGCTGCTGGAGCAGTACCGCGAACGCTGGTCGGAAGACCGAACCTATCGCCTTTACAGCCTGATAAGTGGCGAGGCAAACGATGCGGAGGCGTTTACCACTTTTTTCTCCGACATCGACCACCTCTCCGGTGAAGAGCTCTCCATACTCATCTCTGCAGCGGAGGAAGGCGGAAACAAAAATGCGCTGCGCGAAGGTTTTGCCTCTTTTACCGGCACGATAGAGTACGACAGAGACGGAAACGGCACGGTAGAGCGGAGAGAGCGCTTTGTCGACGGAAGCCCGGCAGAAGTATGGCAGCAGCGCAGCGGAGAGAGTACAGATGAGTACCGGGTTGAGTTTGCCGAAGGTCAACCGTCGGTGTTTACCCTGCGAAACGGAGCGGGGGTTCCGCGGGCGGTGAAGATACGCTACAAGAATTATCCCAGGGTAGAGACGGTTCGCTGGGAATACGAGGAGGAAGTGCTGGAGATACGACTTGTCCCCTATGAATATCGCTTCCCCCTCTTTGTTGCGGGAGGCGGCTCGATTCCGGAGAGCGGCCCGCCGTATCGTATTGCGGAGCTGAAGAGGTCGCTGCAGGCGCCCGACTCCGCCCAACTGCTTCCTCACGCTTCACAGATAGAGCGGCAAGAAGACGGCGAGGCGGCCGCGCGTTACGATCGCAGCACCGGTACGGCAGAGTTTGCTTTGCAGAACGAGGAGTACAGTGTGCGCGCTGAGTATGCGGGGGCGGAACTCGAGATGCGAGAGACGCGCTATCGGGGCGAAGATACGGCCCGTATCACCGAATGGTACCGCGACGGAGTGCTGCAGACGCTGCTGTACGACGGAAACGGGAATGGTACCCCGGAGATGATCGAACACCATGGAGAGGATATCCTGCAGTTGTGGGACTTTGATGAAGACGGCTCTATAGACTATGAAACCGTCATCACTGAAACGGAAAATGCGGAAAATGAATGAAACGAGTGTATATGCAATTTTTTGAGCGAGCTTCTAAACGTTTCCGGATGCCCCTCAGCCGGACAGCGTTGATAGGCGGAGTAGTGGCTATCCTTCTTCTTACGGGTTGTGTCTCCTCTCCTCCGCCGGGTCCGGTGCGCGGTCTGCACGAGGTGACGAGTGACCGGATCAGCACGGCGATCGCAGAGGGAAATTACGCTCAGGCGTTCCAGGACCTGGTCATTCACGATGAGAAAGGAACGGTAAGTTCCTCCGAAGTGGAGCGGCTGCGTGAGCGGGCAGTGGAGGCGCTGCGGAAAGAGTATCGCACGAGTCTGCAGAATGAGGAGTATGACAGAGCGCTGCTTTTGGACCGTATTGCAAGCGAAGCCGGTGTGTCCGAAGCGCTGGAGGATACAGGCTCTTCAAGGAAAAAATTGGAGGCGCAGTTGATTCTTCAGGAGGCCAAAAGTGGTTCTCCGGTGCCAGCCTTTTCCAGACTCCGAAAACTGGAGAGCCTGGAAGCCTTTAGTGACGACGAGGTCTCTGCCCTGATAGAACGCGCCTATGAAGAGAGAAAGCGTACCGCTCTGCAGACCCTTATCGACGAGGCGGATGCGAGGGAAATCACCGTGGAGGAGGAGTACCGCACGACCTCGCAGCAGCCACACAGCAAAGGCGAGTTGATTCGCGGCACCGTTACTGTCTGGGTCAACCGAGGTATGGAAATTAAGGAGGGAGTCGGCAGGCCGGACCGGGTGATAGGCAGCGGTTTTTACATAGACAAGCGCGGTTATATTATCACCAATTATCATATCATTCGTAGCGAAGTGGACCCGAGTTACGAAGGTTTTTCGCGGCTCTACGTACGCCCCTCCCGCAACAGAGATCAAAAAATTCCCGCCCGTGTTGTCGGCTGGGATCCGGTGTTGGATTTGGCGCTTCTGAAGGTGGAGACCGAGGCCGAATTGGTCCTCTCCTTCTCAGCTCCAAAAGCGCTGGAACCGGGGCAGCAGATCTTTGCCATCGGATCGCCGGCTGGCTTGGAGAATACCGTTACCTCGGGGATCGTCTCGGCGGTAGGGCGCCGCTTTCTGCAGCTCGGGGACGTCGTCCAGGTGGATGTGCCCATCAATCAGGGAAACAGCGGAGGGCCTTTGCTGGATGGCGATGGAAACCTGATCGGCGTAGTTTTTGCCGGCATCGAACAATTCGAGGGCGTGAACTTTGCCATACCGGTGGAGTGGGTGAGTCATGTCCTCCCGGAGCTCTATGAAGAGCAGCAAGTAAGCCATCCCTTTTTGGGAATGGCGTTGGAGGAGACCGACGAAGGACTTACGGTCTCGTACGTGTATCCCGGCGGCCCGGCCGACGAGGTGGGGATGCAGTCGGGGGATATACTGCGCAGTCTCGGCGGAAAAGAGGTCTCCACCGTAACGGGGGGCCAGGATAGGCTGCTGCAGTACCGCAAGAAGAGTCTGATTCGTCTTACCTGGGAGCGCGGCGATCGCAGGTACACCAGGCCGGCGGCGATAGAGGAGCGGCCGGAGGTGCCTATGGAGAACGTGCTGGACCGAGATAGCTATGAGAATCTTTTTCCAGCTCTATTCGGATTCCAAGCAGAAAAAGTAGGCTCGTCGATGTTCTCTCCCGAATATGTCGTCAAGCGCGTCTATCAGGGAAGCGTCGCCGACGAAACCGGGCTTTCGAAGAACGATCCCTTTACCCTGCAGAAGTGGAACGTTGTAGAGGATCGGCAGATCGTGCTTGCACAATTTCGGATCAAAAAGCGAAAAGCGGGATTTCTCGAAACAGGGGTCCAGCTTGGGGCCCATTTGAAAATACGTAACTTACTGTAATTACGGAGCACGGAGAGAACCTTTGATGGAAGATAGGGAGCGACCAACTATCCTGGTGGTGGAAGACGAAAGCATTGTAGCCCTCGATGTGGCTAACACCCTCCAATCTCTCGGGTACACGGTACTGTCTCCCGTGGATTCGGGGGAAGCCGCCCTTGATCTGCTCGAAAAGAAAAAGCCCGATTTGGTGCTCCTGGATATCCGTTTAAAAGGTCAGCTCGACGGAATAGAGACTGCCGAACGGATCAAGGAGCTGTACTCCATCCCCTTTATCTATCTCTCTACGTTTTCCGATAATCAGACCCTTTCAAGGGCGAAAAAAACGGAACCCTACGGATATATCACCAAGCATTCCCACCGCAACGATCTTCACTCCATGATCGAAATGGCATTGTACCGTCATAAGATGGAACTGGAGGTAAAAAAGCATGAGGAGCTGCTGGCGGTCACGTTGAAAAGTATGAGCGACGCCGCCATCGGCGCCACTATGGACGGCACGATTATCAGCTGGAACCGCGGAGCACGGAACATATTTGGCTATACCGAGGAAGAGGTGGTGGGTAACAATCTCGGCTTTCTTGCCCCCTCTTTTTATCCCAATGAGATGCCGGAAGTTCTGGAGCGCATCAGAAATGAGGAGGAGGTAGACCACTATGAAACGCTGCGGCAGCGTAAAGACGGCTCGCTCATAAATCTTTCGGTCAAAGTATCACCCATCCGGGGGCCGCTGGGGGAGTTGACCGGTGTCACCATCATTGCCCGCGATATCACTGCGAAAAAAAAGTTGGAGCGGGAGATTCTGGAGATCTCCGAAAAGGAACGCAATCGTATTGGCAGGGATCTTCACGACAGCCTGGGACAGAATCTTACCGGAATAACCCTACAGCTGAAGGTTTTGGAGGAGTCACTGCAGGAGGAGGGCTGCAGCGATGCAGCCGAACAGGCGGAGCGGATTTCACGGATGATTAACGAGGCAATTGTGCAAACCCGGGGGCTGGCGAAGAATCTCTTAAAGGTGACGCTCCAGAATCAGGGACTTTCCGTAGCTCTCCGGGAATTGGCCTCCTACAGTGAACAAATTTACAACTCCTCGGTAGAATGTAGCGCCGAGCTAGAGCATGAGATCAAGGACGAGATGACCGCCTCGCAGCTGTATCACATTACACAAGAGGCACTTACCAATGCCCATCGTCACGGAGAGGCGAGCCGGTGTCACATAAAACTGCAGGAGATGGAGTATGAGTATCTGCTGCAAATCTTCGACAACGGCTGCGGTTTAGCACAAAACTATCGCCCTGGACTTGGGCTCAAGATTATGGAGTTTCGTGCCAATCTAATAAATGCGCATCTTACGGTTCGTGCTGATGAAACCGGCGGGGCCGTTGTATCTTGCCGGGTTCCTAAAACGGAAGGAGTAGGAACAGTATGAAAAAATGTCGGATTGTGATTGTCGATGACCATCCCATAGTTCGGAAAGGCTTCGCTCAGTTGATCAACCGAGAAGAAGACCTGGAGACAGTCGGAGAGGCGGAAGACGACGTGTCTGCCGCAAGAGTGGTTGAGGAGTCTGCTCCCGACCTTATACTGATCGATCTTTCCCTCAAGGAGAGCGACGGTCTGGAACTGGTAAAATATTTTTCCTCTGCTGAACCGGAATTGAAAATGCTTGTCATTTCCCTGCACGATGAGAAAGTCTATGCGGAGCGTGCCTTGCGTGCGGGGGCAAGCGGCTATATTATGAAAAGTGAGGCGACGGAAAAGGTGATGACGGCGATCCGTCAGGTGATAAAGGGTGATATATACCTCAGCGACACCATGCGCGAGCGGTTTATCGCCAATTATACCGGCAGAAGCGGGCCGCAAGAGAGCAATGGGGTGGAGCAGTTGAGCGACCGCGAGTTCGAAGTGTTCCGTTTCATCGGCGAAGGTCTTGAGACGCGGGAAATTGCGCTGCGGCTCAATCTGAGCGTCAAAACAATCGAGACCTACAAGTCGCATCTGAAAAGCAAGCTGAACCTGAGCAGCAGTACGGAGCTCATCCAGAGAGCTTTCGAATGGAATCTGTTGCAACGGTAGGGGTAAAAGTGTCGTGAGCACAGGAGAAACACAGGAACGAAATACCCGCATTCTCATCGTTGAAGATGAAAGCATCGTCGCTATGGACATGGAGCGGCGTCTCCGGAGTCTCGGTTACGATGTGGTAGAACACATCATGCACGGGGACCAGGCGCTCGAGACGACCGCCCGGGAGCAGCCCGACTTAGTGTTGATGGATATTCACCTCAAGGGAGAGATCGACGGGATCGAGGCGGCGGAGCTGATCAAACGGGAGTACCGCATACCGGTGATCTACATCACCGCCTATTCGGACGAGACTACTCTCGAACGGGCCAAAGTAACCGAACCGTACGGGTATATCCTCAAACCCTTCCAGGAGCGGGAGATTTACAGCGCCATCGAGATGGCCATCTATAAGCACAGGATGGAACAGCGCCTTCTCGAAGCCAAGATGGCGGCGGAGGAAGGCTATCGCGCCAAGAGCGAGTTTCTTGCCAATATGTCCCATGAGCTCCGGACCCCCCTCAACAGTATTCTGGGTATGACCGATCTCGCCCGGGAAGCGGAGAATAAGGATGAACGCGATGAGTATTTGCGGATCGTCAAAGATGCCGGCAACGGTCTGCTGCACATCATAGATTCCATCCTCGATTTCAGTCGTCTGGAGGCGGGAAAACTAGAAATCCACGAAGAGCCCTTTAACGTGGTCGATTTTGTGGAAGAGATCATCGATGAGTTGTGGGTGCAGGTCGAACTCAAAGGAATGCTGATGCTCGTCGATATCGATGAAGATGCTCCGCTCGGACTTAGGGGCGACAGGCGGAAACTCCGGCAGATCTTCATCAATTTGCTTGGTAACGCAATCAAGTTTACCCAGCACGGCTCGGTAACGGTCTCCGCCCGCACGGAACAACAACGTAAAGCAGACCGCGTCAATCTCATCGTACGCATCAGCGATACCGGGGTAGGCATTCCGAATGGAGAGCGAAAAAACATTTTTGAAGCTTTTCACCAGATCGATAAAACGATGACAAAAGTGTACAGCGGTACTGGTCTGGGGCTGTCGATCGTAAAAAATCTGGTGGATATTCTGGGCGGTACGATCTCGGTAAGCTCCGAAGAAGAGAAAGGCAGTACTTTTGATCTGAAAATACCGCTGCACTACGATAGCCGGGAGGAGAGCGACTATCCCTCCTTCTCCGGCAAACGCCTCCTCTACCTGTCGTACAGCCGGCAGCGCACCGCCTATCGTTCCGCGCAGCTTGCCGGAAGAGGCTTAGAGGTGATAGCCGACGAGGAGCGCGGAACTCCCGCGGAGACGGTAATTATGGACCGTAATACCGCGTGCATGATCGAGGGAACCGCCGATGAAGTGATGCGTCTGTGCAACAGAGTCACTTCAGCGGGAGTCCCTTACTCCCGGATTGCCTGTGTCTTTTCTAAAAGCCGGAAGCAGTGTGAAAAAGACCATGGCTGTTACTGTTTGTCTTATCCGCTGAAACGTCGCACCCTCTACAACGCTCTCGAGAATATCTATGAAAGTCTTGCCGGGATAGAAGAGGGCGAGAAGAAACGGATTGATTTACAGAGTTCCGGGTGGCACGAGGGGGTGACCGGAACGGCTCACAGAACGGAGGTCGAAAAGAGATCAGATAATGCCAAGGCGGCCTGTACCCTGTTGCGGTCATTTATCCCGCAGGCTGAAGAGCTGGCCTCTACCGGAGAACTGCAGGAACTCGAGAAGGTGGCTCTCAATTTGCGAAAAGAGCTGGAGCGCGTTTCGCCCGGAACGAATGATGTGTACATAGATAACCTCTTTCGACTGATTCTCGCCTGCCGCAAGAACGATGGGAGGAATGTAGAAACATACATCGAGGGTTTGAAAGAGTTGTGCAGGGAGTATACAATCGGGGATAAGGAGTAGGGGATGCGTATTCTTCTGGTGGAGGACGATTATGCAAGTCGCCTCATGATGAATAAATATATGGAATCATTAGGAACTATCGATATAGCTAAAGATGGGAGCACTGCGATTTCAATGTTTCAGCAATCTCATGTGGAGGATAATCCCTACAAATTGGTGTTGCTTGACATTATGCTGCCGGAAATGGATGGGCAGGAGGTTCTCCGAGAAATTCGCAGCATAGAGAAAGAGTACGGCATAAAGCCGGTAAATATGGTCAAAGTGATTATGACCACCGCCCTAGGCGATCCGAAGAACGTGGTAAAGGCATTCAATGAGGGGCAGGCCGATTCGTACCTGGTGAAACCGATCGAGAAACGTAAACTACTCGAAGAAATAGAAAAGTTGGGATTTCAAGTTGGCGCATAACGATATGGTGAGAATAATAGTTGTCGAGGATGAAGGGGTCGTTGCGCTCGACATAAAACGTCATTTGGAAAACTTTGGCTACGAGGTAGTGGGTATCTATTCGACCGGGGAAGAGGCGCTCGAAAACGTCTCTGAGCAGGATCCAACCCTCATTTTGATGGATATTCGCCTTCAGGGCGATATCGACGGACTGCAGACGGCGGAGATCATAAAGGAGCGCTACGGCATTCCGGTGATTCTGCTGACCGCTTACGCCGACGAACGGACCCTGGAGCGGGCTAAAAATATCGAGCCTTTCGGCTATATTATCAAACCCTTCAAAGAGCGTGAACTGCGCACGACGGTGGAAATGGCCCTCTACCGTTACCGTCTTGAACAGCAGCTGCAGGATAGCGAGGACCGCTACCGGCGCTTCTTTCTCGACGACCTCTCGGCGGATTTTGTCGCTCAGCACGATGGAAACATTATCGCCTGTAACCCCTCATTTGTACAGACCTTTGGTTTCGAATCCCTCGAGGAGGCCCAGACGAGCCGCCTGAAGTCGCTCTTTCCCGACGACCACCGCTGGAACAACTTTTTGAAGACTCTCAAGGAGAAAAAGAAGCTTGTTCTTCATGAGCTGGATTTGAAGCGGATGGACGGAAACCACATCAGCCTTTTGGCAAATGTGATAGCCAATCATGAAGAGGATGGTGAGATTAAAGAAATTAAGGGGTATCTGATCGATATTTCCAAGCGGAAGGAGCTGGAGCAGCAGCTGCGGCAGTCGCAAAAAATGGAGGCTATCGGCCGCCTGGCCGGCGGGGTTGCTCATGATTTTAACAATATTCTCACCGTTATTATGGGCTACGGCTCCATGCTCCGGGAAAAGAGCAAGAGCAGCAACCAGGAACTCGAACAGGAGATCCACGGTATAGAGGATGCGGCCAAGCGGGCCAGTTCCCTCACACGGCAGCTGCTGGCCTTCAGCCGCCGCCAGGTGCTGCGGCCCGAATCGGTGAAGCTGAATGATTTGGTGGGAAATATCGAAAAGATGATTCGCCGTCTTATTAGCGAAGAGATCGAAATGCGGCTTAAGTTGAAGGCGGAGCGGGATACCGTGTATGTTGATCCAGGACAAATCGAACAGGTTTTAGTGAATCTTGCCGTCAACGCCCGGGATGCAATGCAGGGCAGCGGGACGCTTATTATCGAGACCTTTGACACCCGGGTGGACAGCGTGGTGTACACCCGGATGGGCGAGGTGCCGCACGGCGACTACGTGTGTTTGCAGGTCAGCGATACCGGAGTGGGCATTGACGAAAGCACCCTCAACATGATCTTTGAGCCCTTTTTTACCACCAAGCCGGAAGAGAAGGGCACCGGTTTAGGCTTGAGCACCGTCTACGGGATCGTGAAGCAGAGCGACGGCTATATTGCCGTTGATTCGAAAGTGGGCGAGGGGACGGTTTTTACCATCTATCTCTCTCGCAGTGCATCGGAGGCGGAACGAGCTCAGGAAAAGAAGTCCGATACCTCCTCTTTACGGGGGGAAGAGCGCATTTTGGTAGTGGAAGACGAGGACAGCGTGCGGCAGCTGACTGAGAAGCTGCTGTACCAATACGGCTATACGGTAATGTCAGCCTCCGAACCGGAGGAGGCGCTGCAGATCTGCCGTAACCGCAAGCATGGAATCGACCTTCTGATCACTGACATTGTTATGCCGGGCATGCGCGGGGGAGAATTTGCCAAACAGGCCCGCGAGATTATCCCGGAGATGAAAGTGATCTTTATTTCCGGATACCCGCAGAAAAAACTCGAGAATGAGCAGTACATACAATCCGGTGACCGGTTTATTGCCAAACCCTTTCAGCCCCAAAACTTTATAGAGAATGTACGCGGGGTGCTGGACGGGGAATTGGAACATTAGGTGGAGCAATAAGCGCGGCTTTCCGCAGTTTGAGATAAATTTGTAAAACCTTCCGCGATAAACAATTAGAACTAATCTTATTGCTTATCCGTCCTCTCATTATATTGAAGAAACAGCCAGGTTTCGATATAGTATCCGCAATGAGTGTAGATAAAACCCACATGCGCAACTTTTGCATCATAGCCCATATCGATCACGGAAAATCAACTTTGGCGGATCGATTCATACAGAAGGCGAAAATGGTCGAGGAACGGAAGTTCCAAGACCAGTTTCTTGACAGTATGGATATTGAGCGTGAGCGAGGCATCACGATCAAATCCCAGGCTATTACGATGCCGTACGAAGGACGCGACGGCGAGCTGTACGAACTCAACTTGGTCGATACCCCGGGGCATGTAGATTTTTCCTACGAGGTCTCCCGGGCCATCGGTTCCGCCGAGGGTGCTCTCCTGCTGATCGATGCAGCCCAGGGCGTAGAAGCACAGACCTTTGCCAATCTTTATATGGCGCTGGAGCTGGATCTCGAAATCATTCCGGTTATCAATAAGATCGACTTACCGAGTGCGGACGTAGAGACGGTCAAAGATCAGATTGAATACGAGCTGGGACTCGATTCAAATCATGCTGTAATGGTTTCCGCCAAGACAGGTCAGGGGGTGGACGATCTGATGGAGAGCCTCGTCCATTTGGTGCCGGCACCATCTGGGACGGAGGATGCTCCGCTGAAGGCTCTTATTTTTGATTCGCAGTACGATCCCTACAGAGGGGTAATCGTGCATCTGCGAATCTTCGATGGAAGTGTTAAGGCGGGGGATCACATCCGGCTCTGGTGGAACGATGCGGCGTACACTGTGGAGGAGACGGGAATCTTCCGCGTGGGCCGGGAAAAGTCGGAGACCCTTACCGCCGGCCAGGTGGGCTATATGATGGCCGGTATCAAGAACATCGAGGATGTGCGGGTAGGAGACACCATCACCAACAACAAGCGGCCTTGCGAGGCCCCCTGCCAGGGCTTCAAAGAGGTGAAACCGGTGGTGTTCTCCTCCATTTACCCCGTGGACACCAACGACTACGAGGATCTTAGAGCGGCGATCGACAAGCTCAAGCTCAACGATGCATCCCTCGTGTATGAAAAGGACTCTTCCGCCGCCCTCGGCTTCGGCTTTCGCTGCGGTTTCCTGGGCTTACTGCATCTCGAGGTAGTGCAGGAACGGCTGGAGCGGGAGTTTCAGCTTTCGGTGGTCTTTACCGCCCCTTCTGTCCGGTACCGGCTCTACTTTTCCGATGGCGAGGAGCGATGGATCGACAACCCGCTGCAGTTCCCCGAGGACGGCAGCGTCGAGTTTGCCGAGGAGCCGTATATCAAAGCCTCCATCATCACCCCCGCGGAGTATCTGGGAAACCTCATCAATTTGTGTCTCGAAAAGCGAGGCATACAAACGGGGATGAACTACCTGGACCAAAAACGAGTGGAGATCGTCTACGACATGCCGCTGGCGGAGGTGCTGTTCGATTTCTACGACCGTTTGAAATCCTCCACTAAGGGATTCGCCAGTTTTGACTATGAGCTGGCCGGCTACCGAGAAACCCATTTGGTGAAGCTGGATATTCTGGTCAACGGCGAACGGGTGGACGCACTCAGTCAGCTGGTGCATCGCGACAACGCAGAGGGGCGGGGCCGGCAGATCTGTAAACAGCTCGTGGAGGAGATTCCCCGCCACCAGTTCAAAGTGCCCATCCAGGGAGCCATCGGCCACAACATCATCGCCCGCGAAACGGTTCCCGCCCTCAAGAAGGACGTCACTGCCAAGTGTTACGGCGGCGACATAACCCGGAAGCGCAAGCTGCTCGAGAAGCAGAAAGAGGGCAAGAAGAAGATGAAGACCGTGGGCAATGTGGAACTGCCTCAATCAGCCTTTGTCTCCGTCCTCAAAACCGAACGCAGTTGATGTACCCCGGCTTTCTCCCGCACTCTCCACCCTTTTCGCCCTCTAAGTTTTCTCCGCACGAGCACGTGCGCTTTTACCGTTTGTTGGCAGCGTGAGCGCGGGCTATTCTATCATCTGAAGGGCCTGCTCGATTTGCCGCCGGAAGCGCTCCGCTGAGACCAGCAGCCGTTTCAGCATGGTCGGGGTGAGCTCCGGAGGCATGGTGCCGGTGTCGGGAAAGTACAGATAGAGGTAGTCCACCCGGTATAGACAGGCCGTCAGCTCCCGTCTTTCCCGATCACCGCCTTCACTGTAGAGCAACATTTTTCCCAGACGGTAGCACTCTTTCAACAGCTCTCGCTCGCCCTCAAGAAAGGCCCGCACCTGAGCGGTGGTAGGAGGGTAACGGCGTTCTTCCGTCTCCTCAGCCGTACCGGCGGTAGTGCCGCCCGTGCGGCTGCTCGTGTGGCCGACCCCTCCGGAGCGTACAGAGGTTGCCGAATCAAGCGGCCCCGAATAATCGGCAGGCTTTTCATGCTCCTCGTGCACGAGTTCACGCAGTTCTCCCGGTGTAATGCACCGCAGGTCCATATCCTCCCGGCCGGGACCTAAACGACGCAGCCTTCCTTCTCCGGCAAAACGGCGGGCAAAACTCCTGACATACGCGTCGATTACCGGGGCGGTATAGTAGTGCGATGCGGTGAAATTAGTGCTGCTCTGCGCATCGAGCATTTCCTCATTCCGGGAATGCTGCGGAAATTGCTGCAGCGTTCTGATACCCGGTTTCGCCCGTACGAGTTCTCCCGTGGGAGGGTTGAAGCGGTGCGCGTTCAGCAGGACGTTTATGTGGAAGGCCGACCCCTTGGCATGGGTGCGCCCTTCGGGAAAAGCGAAATCGACTCCGCACACCACAACCTCCCGACTGCAGAGCTGCAGCGCCGCGTGTACGGCGGTACTGCCTACAGAGCCGAGCGGCGGGGTTCGAAACGGGGGCAGTACACCGGCTGCCTCCATCCTGTCAAACAGTGTGCTGCCGGTAAACTCGGTAAAAAAAAGACGGTAACCGCCGGCCGCTCCGCTCAGTCGCCGAAGGATGCCTGAATGGCTGCTCAGGTCGGCCAAAACTATCCCGTCCACCTTTGGAAACTGGAGAAAGTCGTACTGATTATAGATTTGCCCCTCCTGCAGCACTACCACATCCGGCAATACTCCGGAATTCCGCAGCGGCGCGTAGGCGGTATCCACCGCGATTATGAAGAGGCGCTCCTGCAGCTCTCGTATCAGCGGCACATATTCGTCAAGGCTAGGGCCTGCCCCGACCACCAGAGCGGGATGTGTGCAAATGTCCGGTGCGGCGATGCCTTGGGTGTGGAGAGCGAGGTTTTTGAAGATGTGGCTGAGCCATAACGGCATCATGTGAACCAGGGTGGCTTTGTGCTGCCAGAAGCGTTCGATTTCATTCTGCAACAGCTGTGCAATGTGACCGTACTGTCGGCGATACAGTCGGTATCCGCCGTTTAGACTGATCACCTCGCAGCGCCGTAGTCGGTGAATACCCAGCTCATAGAGCTGTTCGATGAGCTCGCGGTCCGAGGGCACGGAGAGATAACGACAGCGGGGATCGTTGTGAAAGCGGCGGGGGATGCGGGAATCCGAAATCTGTGCAAGGGAGGAGTCCGCCTCGACCGCGAGAAAGCGGCACTCCTGCGATGCGCGCTTCAACAGGGCCTCTACCCCGTACCAGAGCAGCGGGGAGGAGATTAGGTACAGGGTCTTCGGACGAAGGGGGAGGCGCTCGGCTTTCATGTGCGCCCTGTCGCTCGGCTCCTCGCCCGGATACAGGTTGCGGCCGCCAAAAAAAACCGACTCCCCGCTGCCCGTTGGAATAAGGCGAGGGGAGTCGGTATTCATCGCTTACGCTCCTCCACCGGCTACTGAGCGCCGCCGCTGCTTCCGCTGCCGCGGTTCATGAAAAAGCGGGAGAAGGTTTCCATGAAGTTGTCCTCCAGTTTATCGGATTGGAGGAAGACCCGTCGCACGTCCTGCTGCAGATAGTTGCGGGTTATGTAGGAATAGAAGGAGTTAAGACGCTGGGTCATCTCTTCCGGGGCGGAGCGCTGGTCTACGAGGGAGGCCACCACCACGGAGTTACCCATGATCAACGGTTCGCTGTATTCGTTCTCTTCGAGGGAGAAAAGGGATGTCAATATGCGCTGATTGGTTCCGGCCTGACTCAATGGCGTTTGATCCTCCGATTCGCTGCGGATCGGTTTGAGAAAGTCTGCAGTGTCGTAATTGATGGGAAAATAATTCGTTCTCCGCAGCTCCCGTTCAAACTGCTGAGCAGCGACATCAAGGCTGCCTTCCTCTCGGGCGGTGCCGGCTAACTCTTTCCCGCGTTCGATGAAATAGTCCTGTACCATACCCTTTTCATTGCGGATAAGGTAGGAACGGATCGAATCGATTTGCGCAGAATCCTCCAGGTTCGGTTCTCGCGGGGGCTGATCGGCACGGTAGATGGCAAACCCAAAGGAGGTTTCCAGAAGCTCCGTATGCTCACCTTCTCCCAGGGCAAAGATAGTTTCTGCATGGGCGCTGTCCTCAAAGTTGTCGGCAACTTCATGGTACTTCATCCAGCCCATATCGCCGCCTTTTTCGGCATAACTGCCGGAGGAGTAGTTGCGGGCCAGCTCCTCAAAGCGGCCGGGTTCTTCCTGAAGCTGGGAAAAGATCTGCTTGGCTTCGCTTTCCTTCATCCGTAGACTAATACGGCTTAAGTTCATTTCTCTGAATGTGTCAATGTTCTCCCGGGCGTACTCCCGAACCTGTTTGGCCGGATATTCATCGAGGGAAAACGTGGTGTAGACAAACTTGCGCTCGGGAGAAGCCATGCCTACGACAAACTCTTTTTCCAGCGAAGACTCGGGTATGCTTTGGTAATCCTGCATCCACCGTTCGTGGAGCATCAGCTCTCTGTACATTTCCCTGATGTTTTGCCGCTCGGAGTTGGATGTCTCCTGGTAAGCTTTGGGCTTGAACTCCCCGTTTTGCACGTAAGGGCCGCGCTCGGTGAGCGTCTTATCGATAAAAGATTCGGAGAGGTGCAGTCCGCTGCGGCCGGTTTGCTGGAGAATCGCGGTGTGGACGACCGTCTGATCGAAGGCGTTCTTCCAGACCCGCAAAGCCTGCATCTGCGTATTTTCTCCGGAACTTTGTTCCTGCATCTGCTGCGCATAGTAGTCGCGCTGCCTGGAGAAGTAGGTGTCCGGCTTGTATTCGATCGGCTCGCCGTTGTAACTGCCAAAGACCAGATCTTGTCTGCCTACTGCGGTTCCGGCAATGGGCCCCGCCAAAAATGCGACGGCAACGAGGATCAAGACCAGCACGCTCAATGTCCACATAACCGGGCGGCGGTGTTTTTTTCGTTCCGCTACGTTGAGATTCTTTTGTCCCTGATGTTCTTTTGAAGGCATCTATTCGGTTCCTTTATCAACTGATGGTATGGGAATCCTGTGAGTATATACGTGCAAAAACGTACCATGCAGAGGGGTTAGTGTCAATTCGAGCTCGCGACTATGTGGCCCCGACATATGCGTCAATAAGGATATGCGTCAATAAGGCAAATAGTGAAGCGTGTAGTGTTGGGGAGACTTTTAGCCATGTGTGCCCGCAGGAACCGGCTCAGGGCCAACGAAACCGCCCATACGCTTCAAAACCTTACTCCAGCGTGTTGACACGCCGTTGCCTTTTCCAGTATATTGGCCCTCGAACCATGGGGGTGTAGCGAAGATGGTTATCGCGCCGGCCTGTCAAGCCGGAGATCGCGGGTTCAATCCCCGTCACTCCCGTGTTTTTTTGTTTCTGCATAGCGGCCGGCTGTTCATCATAAGCTTTACACCAGTCCGCCGCGCAGAAACTTTCCGGGCTGTAGCGCAGGGGTAGCGCGCTTGCTTCGGGAGCAAGAAGTCGGCAGTTCAAATCTGCCCAGCCCGACAACTTAAAGCA
>CAYFUX010000027.1:32420-45922 GCA_964346455.1 uncultured Spirochaetaceae bacterium | reverse complement strand
GGCGGTCCCGGAAGAATGCGCGGAAAAGATTCGTAATTCGGACTCCAAATCAGGTTAGCCGCGCCTTCGAAAACAAGCAGCAGCCCTAAGGTAATCATCAGCATGCTGGCCGGTGAGACATGTTTTACTCGGCGCATCAATATAAGATCTATCAATACACCAAAGAGGGCTCCGGAAATGAGTCCCACCGGTATTGCGGCAAAAAACGCCGCCCTTCCCTCAATAAACCCTATACCGAGAAACCAATGCATTGCGCTGAGGGTGACGAGAACGCTCACCATCGCAGAGTAGCCATGACTGAAATTCAAGGTGCCGGCGGATCGAAAAATCATGGCTATCCCGAATCCCATCAATCCGTACAAGGCCCCTTGGGGTATTCCAATTGTTATCGCTTGTAGTATTTCACTCACACTATGCCCCTAGATTCCTAAGTATGCTTTACGCAAATTATCATCTTTCAGCATCGCTTCCGCCGTACCGGAATGGACAATGCTGCCGTTCTGCATGACGTATGCACGATCACTGATTGACAGTGCCTTCGTTGCATTTTGCTCCACGAGAAGTACCGACATCCGTTCCCGCAGCCCGGAGAGGACCTGGAGCATCTCATCGACGATCACAGGAGCAAGACCAAGTGAAGGTTCGTCGAGCAGCAGAACCTCCGGAGATGCAATGAGGGCTCGTCCTACAGCAAGCATCTGCTGTTCTCCTCCGGATAAAGAGCCGGCGAGTTGACGGTTTCGCTCTTTTAAGATTGGAAAGAGTTCGAACACTCGCTCGGCATTGGCGACAAAGTCTCCACGCACAAAGGTTCCGAGACGCAGGTTATCTTCCACGCTAAGGCCGGGAAAGACTCGCCGGTTTTCCGGACACAGCACCAGCCCTTTACTTGTAGCTTCAGTAGAATCTTTCCGTTTTAGCGCTTCGCCTTTGAATGTGACCGTCCCGCGGCTCCTCACTATTCCCATGACTCCGAACAAAGTCGACGTTTTACCGGCGCCGTTCGCTCCGAGAATTGAAACGATTTCTCCCTCAGCAAGGGTAAAGGAAATCCCCTGAACTGCGTGAATGGGACCGTAGGAAACCTGTAGATTTGATACTTCAAGCACTGCTTTCCCCACCTAAATACACCTTGATGACTTCCGGATTGCTGGCAATTTCTTTCGGAGTTCCTTCAGCAATCTTTTTTCCAAAACTCATCACAGAGATGCGATCTGAAATTTTCATAACGATATCCATATCATGCTCGACGAGAAGGATGCTCATTCCTTTATTTCTTGAAAGGTCAAAGAGAACCCGATCGAGTTCTTCGGTCTCTTGGAATGTCAGGCCCGCAGCCGGTTCGTCGAGCAGAAGCATTTCCGGCTCGGAGATAATTGCCCGGGCAATCTCCACCCGTTTCTGCATTCCGTAGGATAGGTTCTCAGGAATGTTGGCTAAAACCGAGGTAATGCCCATTGTTTCGGCCACCGAAACTATGCGCTCCCGGAGATCTTCTTCAAACTGTTTGTGAGCTCCAGTGAAGATGGATATGAACGTTTTCCGGAAGTTGAAGGCATATCCTGCGTACAGATTCTCGTACACGGTCATCTTGCCAAAGAGTTGCAGATTCTGAAATGTCCGGGCTATTCCCTTGTGAAGCATTAAGTAATCCGGAAGAAGAGTAATATCTTCTCCTTTAAAGTAGACTTTTCCGTAGGTTCGCGGACCAATTCGGGTAATCGAATTAAAGAGGGTTGTTTTTCCGGCGCCGTTCGGACCGATCAGGGCGTGAATCGACCCCTTCTCTACCGTCATAGAGAAATCATCGACTGCGACTAAGCCTCCGAACGTAACACCCACATTAGCTATTTCGAGCATGTCTATTCCTATATCTCGTATGTAAGGGCGCAGGGGCGGATTTAATACGCCCCCGCGCGGGTTTCTTCGTTCCACATTGCAACTTAGCGGTGAAACACCTGCAAGGCTCTCTTCTCACGGAAGTTCCGCAACTTTGAACCCCGCTTAATTCTTCGGTTCTTTGTATTTGATCCACTCGCTTACAGGGGCCCATTCACCGTCCTGTACTTCCATGACGTACATGCTTTGTTTACCGAGACGGCAGGTTTGATCGTCGGGATCGAAGTCATTGTAGGAAACACCCAGTGCCAAATAGCCGTCCCAGCTGTCTATGTTTTCGAGGGCGTCTACAAGAGCTTCCCGAGTAAGGTTTTCACCGGCCCGTCGTGCTGCTTCGGTGAAGATTTCTGCGGCAACCATGCCGGCTACCCCATATGCGTTTGGTACGGCACCTTCTTCCCCGACATAGTCGGCGTACCACTGCCAGGGCGGAAAATCCTTATCCTCAAAGTCGGCGAGTACCCAAGCCATGGTTTGTACGTTATTCATAACTTCGCTTCCCAGGGCATCAATGAGGGTCTGATCGGCATTTGCATAGGTAAGCAGAATTGTAGGCTCAGTGAGGCCAAATTCGTAGGCCTGGTCCAGGAACTGATCCGCTTGAGGGCGGAAGAGTACTGTCATAATTCCCTCTACGTCCGCATCTTCGAACCGGCTGATAGCTGTAGAAAAATCCGTATCGCCTTCTTTTGCAGCAACTGCTTCTACGATCTGAGCGTTGTCATACATATCGACGGTCTTCTGCATTGATTCAAATGCATTCTGTCCATCCTCGGCTTCCCGATAGACCACTCCCAAGCGTTCATAGCCGAGCTTTTCAACCATGTACTGAACCATCAAATTACCTTCCAGAAGATAGTTAGGTTGGAAGGGGAAGATGTATTCCTTAGGCGGTACGGCGAGCTCGGTAGCACCGGCTCCCTGATACACGAAGGGAACCTTGTTCTCGTTCAGATAGTCCATGACGGCCAGAGTAGTCGGTGAACCGAGACTCCCCACCATTGCGAAGACTCCGTCCCGCTCAACCAGACGCCGGGTAAGGGTGGTAGTGTTTGAGGGGTCAAACTGATCATCGGCGACTTCCAGCTTCACATCACGGCCGTGAATGCCGCCCTCTTTGTTTACATGGGCAAAATAGGCCTGCATACCTTCAGCCATCGGTGTTCCAATGCTTGCCACTGGTCCTGAGAGGGCCTGAGTACTGCCGATGAGGATTTGGTCCTCACTCACTCCCGGTACATCCTCTTTTTGACCTTCGCCGAAAACCGGTGCCAACAGCACAAAACTGAGTATTGCGAACACCAGTACTTTTACTAGGTTTTTCATGAAATCCTCCCTAAATTTTGAAAACTGAATCTATTCTCATATGGTTCGCGTGCGCTGTCAAGTTTTTTTTCAAGTAAAATTTATGACGCGAATCATATCTCAACATATTTACAAATTAAGTCCCCCGTCGACGCGGATCGCCTGGGCGGTAATAAACGAGGCGGCGTCGCTGGCCAGAAATGCGACGGTATCGGCTACTTCCTGCGGCTCGCCCAGCCGCTTCAGGGGCGTGCGGGAGGTGAGGCTGTCGATCAGCTTCTCCGGTACTGTCTCGATCATCGGGGTGTTGATAAACCCGGGCGCCACTGCGTTGACTCTGACGGCTGCTCCCTTGCGGGCAAACTCTTTGGCCCAGCTCTTGGCCATGCCCACCACGCCGGCTTTCGTGGCGGAGTAGTTGGTTTGGCCCATGTTGCCGTCCAGACCTACGACGCTGGAGATGTTCACGATGGAGCCGCTGCCCTGTTCCATCATCAGCGGTCCGATCTCGCGGGTCATATTGAACACTCCTTTTAGGTTGATACCGATCACCGCTTCCCAAGCCTCGTCGTCCATTTTGTGGATCAATGAGTCCCGGGTGATGCCGGCGTTGTTGATCAGCACATCGATTCGGCTATCGCGCTCTTTTACCTCCGCTACGAAGCTGCGAATTGCCTCGGGATCGGTTACATCCAGCTGTACCCCGGAGAGCGTCTCCACTTCCTGCTCGGCCTTCTTAAGCGCCTCCTCGTCTACATCGCAGGCGTAGACCTTCTGCGCCCCGTGAGCCGCGAGGGTGCCCGCAATCGTCCGGCCGATTCCTTTGGCTCCGCCGGTGACCACACATACTTTCCCTTCTAGATTCATTCCTATAACTCCTTTCGCATCAATCTAATATGCCGCATTGTTCCTGCGGATCCATTACCGTCATTTCTCCGGATAGGGGCCCCAGTGCACGACTGAAGAGGCCCATACGAAACCGAGCCCTGCACCTACCATAACTACCGTATCGCCGTCTTTCAGCTTGCCGTCACGCAGACCCAGCTCAACAGAGAGTATCTGATCGTTCTGCCCCAGGTGGCCGTAGTTATCGAGATAGGTCGTCTGCTCTTCTCCGATATTCAGCTCCTGCAACACCGCATCGTGGGCGGAGCGCTTGAAGTGGAGAATGGCCAGGTAGTCGATATCCTTGTCGGTGAGCCCCCCGGAACGGTCTAAAGACTCACGGATAACGTGGAAAAAGTTGGGCAGGGTGCGTTCGCCGAGCTTCTGCTTGAACGACTCCACATCCCGCACCTCGAAGTGCGCTCGGTGGGCATCGTCCTCCTTTGGCGGCCATGCATTGGCCCCGAGCACCGGTACGACGCAGTCCTCGGCAAAGCTTCCGTCTCCCCGGAAGGAAGAGCCCAGGATCACGTTGCGGTCGTAGTCTTTCTCCAGCAGCGCCGCCGCTCCGGAGGCGCCGATGTCGGCCATGAAGCTCGTCTCCTTCACCGACAGGTCGATGAGGTCCACGTTTCGGTAGCCGCTGACCAGCAGTACTCGGTTGAGTTCTTCCTTTGCCAGCAGCATCGATTTGGCCACGTCAAAGCCTGCCATCATCGAGCCGCACATCGCCTCCATGTCGAAAGACCAAGCGTTGTGCGCCCCCAGTTCGTGGGCTACCTTCAGCCCGGCAAGCCAGCAGGGATAATCCTTGTGCTGCCCTCCGTTCCATATCACCAAGTCTATATCCAGCGGATCGACATCGGCCTTTTCCAGCGCCCTCTGCGCGGCCTGCAGTCCCATAAAGCTTGGCGTATCCTGCGGGCCCGGTACCGGCTTTTGCTTGACCCCGAACTTGTTCGCAATCACCTCCTCGGGGATACCGGTCTTTTCACCGATCTCAGCGGCGCTCATTGATGTATCGGGGATGTACGTTCCCCATCCGCGAATGCCAATATTCATTCAATCACCTCAAAATTAGAATTGAATCATCTCTCATTTATTGTAGGGTCAAGCTGTGAATTACGTCAAGCTTTTTCTTCCTCTTCGCACTATAAAAATTTTTCCTTGCCAGCAGCGGGGAAGCGTTTTATAATAGACATGAATTATGAATCACTTCTCAACATACGGTAGGAGGAAGACAACGTGATGGATATTGGTATAAAGGGACTCGGGCTCTACGCGCCTGGCGAGCCCATCGACAATCAAGAACTCAAACGGCTCACAGGCGTAGAGTTTGACGCGGAGAAAATAGAAAATAAAATCGGTATAAAGCAGCGTCATATGGCCAGGCTGCGGGGGCTTGATGAGACCACCGCCGACTTTGCCGCTGCCGCATGTCGGGAGGCGATCGAGGAGGCGAACATCGACCCCATGGAAGTCGCCTATTTCATTGTGGGAACCGACACCCCCGAGTACATCTCTCCCTCTACCGCAGTTCTCGTTCAGGGGAGGCTGCAGGGTGAACAGCGATATACCGGTTCTTTTGATATAAACACCTCTTGCGCAGGATTTGTCACCGCTTATGACGCCGCGGCCCGCATGCTTGCCGGAGATTCGGATGCCCGCTATGCGGTGGTGGCCGGGGTCTACAACATGCCAGCCTACGTGCGGGAAGGAGATGCCTTCGGCTACTCCATCTTTGCCGACGGAGCGGCTGCGGCGGTCCTGGAGAAGCGGGAAGAGCAGGGCTACATCGGCAGTCAATTTCTCACCGACGGAACCCAGTGGGACTATGTGGGGGTCTATGCCGGAGGAACCCGCATGCCGGTGACCCATGCACGGCTCGAGGCGGGTGAGTACGGGTTGCAGCTCCTGCAGCGGCTGCCCGGCGACCGCAACGTCAAGCTGTGGCCTCCGATGGTGCGCCGCCTGTTGGAAAAAACAGGGAGAAGCCTCAATGAAATCGATCACATTATCTTCACGCAGATCAACCGCTCGGTGATAGAGCAGGTGATGGATATCCTCGAACTGCCGATGGAGAAGACCACTACCGTAATGGATAAGTACGGCTACACCGGTTCGGCCTGCGTACCGATGGCCTTCTATGAAGCGGTAAAATCAGGCCGGGTGAAACGGGGGGACCTGGTGATGTTTGTCGCCTCGGGCTCCGGCTTAACCGTGGGGAGCAATCTGTTCACCTTTTAATCGGAATAAATTGGAATAATCGGACGCCTGATTAATGGGCGGTCCGATTATTGGTTATTAATCGACATCTGGGAGATCAGTCAGAATCTGGGAGATCAGTCAGAGTTTGAATTATTTTCCGGCAAGTTAGTCGGATATCTTTGAGGAGTTACAATATCATGAAAAATTGGAACGAACATTACAAGAGCCGTCTCGTCTCCATGGAAGAGGCGGTGAGCCACATTACATCAAACGACGATATCATCGTCGGACAATGCGCCTCCGAGCCGCAGGGGCTTATGTCCAACATCCATCTCATGCGCGATAAGGTGGAGAACGTGCGGGTTTTTAGCGTGCTTACTCTTCAGCCCTACGACTTCTATATGAAGCCGGAGATGGAGGGGCACTTTGAGCTTGCAAGCTGGTTCCATGCTCCGGGCTCGAGAAAAGCGCTGAAGGAGGGGCTGGATACGGTCACCTACGTCCCCAACATGCTGCACCGAGCGGCGAAGGACCGGATACAGGCACGCACGCCCAATATCTTCTTTGGCACCTGCACCCCGCCGGATTCCAAGGGCTTTGTCTCCCTCTCACTGGGCATTACCTATGAGAAGGACATCCTGGAGGCGGCTGACCTGGTGGTGCTGGAGGTAAATGAGAACCTCCCGCGTACCTACGGCGACACTCATGTCCATGTCGACGATGTTGATTTCTTTGTGGAAAACCACCAGGAGCCGCCGACACTGCCGGTGGCCGAGCCCAGCGAGACCGATCAGACAATTGGGAACTATGTTGCGGAACTGGTAGACGACGGCGCAACGATTCAGCTGGGCATCGGAAACATTCCCAATGCCGCCGCTTTGGCGTTGCAGGGTAAGAAGGACCTGGGAGTTCACACGGAAATGGCGGTGGACTCAATGGTGGACCTCTATGAGCGGGGGGTAATTACCAATAAGAAAAAGAGCCTCTACAAAGACAAGTTTCTCTGCACCTTCGCCTTCGGCTCCAAAAAGCTGTACGAGTGGCTGCACGATAATATGGCCGTGGAGTTTCAGCGCGGCTCCTGGGTAAACGACCCGGCGGTAGTACGGCAGAACTCGAAGATGGTCTCTCTCAACACATGCTTGATGGTCGATATGACCGGCCAGGTGGCCAGCGAGTCGATCGGCACCACCCAGTACTCCGGGACCGGCGGACAGACCGACACGGCGGTGGGCGCCAAGGAGGGCTACGACGGCCTCGGCAAGTCGATCATCGCCTGTCACTCCACCGCCAAAAACGGCACGATCAGCACGATTAAACCGACCCTCCCGGAGGGCACGGCGATCACCCTCCATCGCAGCGATGCAGACCATATCGTGACCGAGTACGGTATTGCCTACATGCGGGGTCGTACGGTCAGAGAGCGCACGCGGAACCTGATTGCCGTGGCGCATCCCGATTTTCGGGCGGAGCTGACCGAAGAGGCAAAGAAGCTGGGCTATATCTAATTCCATACAGCCTCCTGCATATGCAGCGGGCATACTACAAGAACAATAAAAAGAAAGAGGAGAAACGTACTATGAGACGAGTTGCTATAGTTGCCGCCAAAAGGACTGCCATCGGTACCTTCGGCGGCATGTACTCCGGCGTATCCGCCGTGGATTTGGGGGTGACCTCCCTTAAAGCCGTCCTGCGTGAGGCAAAGGTACAGCCGCAGCAGGTGGAAGAGGTTATCGTAGGAAACATTCTTTCGGCTGGTCTGGGGCAGAATGTAGCCCGTCAGATCGCCGTGGGCAGCGATATTCCGGTGGAAGTACCCAGTTACGCGGTCAACAAGCTCTGCGGATCGGGATTGAAGACGGTGACCCTGGGGGCCACGGAAATTGCAGCAGGAAACGCCGATATCGTCGCCGCAGGAGGAACGGAGAACATGACCCGCACTCCCTACGCTGTTCCCAAAGCCCGCTACGGGGCCAAAATGGGCGACACGCAGATGGTGGACCTCATGCTGCGGGATGGATTGACGGATGTCTTCAACGACTACCACATGGGAGTTACCGCCGAGAACCTGGCTGACAGGTGGAATATAGGCCGTGAGGAGATGGACGCTTTTGCGGCGGAGAGTCAAAACCGCACGGAACATGCGATAGACTCCGGCCGCTTCAAGGAGGAGATAGAACCGGTGGAAATTCCGCAGCGTAAGGGTGATCCGATCGTTGCGGAGACCGACGAGCATTTCCGCCGCGGCGCCACGCCAGAGAGTTTGGGGAAGCTGAAACCCGCCTTCCGCAAGGATGGCCGAGTGACTGCGGGAAACGCCTCCGGAATCAACGACGGCGCTGCCTTCGTGCTGCTGATGAGCGAGGAAAAAGCTGAGAAGCTGGGATTGGAGCCGCTGGCCTTTGTAAGCGGATTCGGCTCCGCCGGGGTCGATCCTGCCTACATGGGCTACGGCCCGGTACCGGCGACAAAGCGGGCGCTGGAGCGCGCCGGCTGGAGCCTGCAGGACGTTCAGCTGGCCGAGCTCAACGAGGCGTTTGCCGCCCAGTCTCTGGCGGTGCTGAAGGGGATGGATGAAGAATTGGGAGGAATCGATTCCTCGATCGTCAATGTTAACGGCGGGGCAATTGCCCTGGGCCACCCCATCGGGGCCTCCGGAGCGCGTATCCTGGTGACTCTGCTGCACGAGATGAAAAAACGGAAGGTCCAGCGGGGTCTTGCCACCCTCTGTATCGGCGGCGGGCAAGGGATCGCGCTGCTGGTCGAGCGCCACTCCTAATTGAAGGTCTCTCGGGGCCGGGCGCGGGACGAGCCGCGCCCGGTTTCGTGATCAAAAATATAGCTATATAGAAACGTGGGTTCCTTGATATTGACTTCGCATTACAGAATCCTTGGTTATATATAAAAGAAGCGCATATTCGATTCATTACGCGCAGCAGTTCGCCTTGCTTCGGCGTCGCGTAAAGCGGGAGGGGAGTCGATGGACCCCTATGTACGGGATTATCAACACGCAGTGAGCCGGATAAAAGAGCTGGCCTGTTTTGCCGAGGTTGACGATCCGCTGCGTCACGCCCCGGAATCCGAGAGCGAGATGACTCTATTTTCCATCTTTATGCGTATCGTCGCCGACCTCGAAATGGAGGAAGAGGAGGCGCGGCGTCATTACCATGCCATTCGTGCGCATGCCGAGCATCTGAAGAAGTGTGCCGGCCGCCGGGTTGGGTTTCATGTGGCGATGTGCGATTACCTCATAAATATTACCCATCTTTTCAAGTGCCCCAAGTTTATGGAGTTTGGTACTTACGAGACGCTTGTACGTCACACAACGACCGACGATCTGACCGGTCTCTATAACCGGCGGTTTTTCAATGAACAGCTCGAGCGGGAACTTTTTCGAGCACGCCGTTACGGCCATCCTTTTTCTATTCTGATGATCGATATCGACGACTTTAAGACTATTAATGACCGTTACGGCCATCCGGTGGGAGATAAAGTGCTTCAGGACCTCGCCGGCATTATGCGGAGCTACCTGCGGACGGAGGATATTGCCGCTCGCTACGGTGGAGAAGAGTTCATTGTCCTGCTTTCCCACACAGAGTTGGAGGGAGCGCGCTTGTTTGGAGAGCGCATGCTGAAGACCACAGCCATGCACAATTTTCCGGAAGGCCTGCAGCTCTCCTTTTCCGGGGGAATCGCGGGCTACCCGCACCATGGGGCCGATGTACAGGGATTGCTCAATACCGCTGACCGCTCTCTCTACGATGCCAAACTGCGCGGTAAAGCGTGCATCAGCTGCTCCTTTGACGAGCGTCGAGGAGCCTCGCGCTACAAAACCGGAATCGGTTTTCAGATGTTTAAACATTCGGGACAACCGCTAGATGGGGAACTGCGGGACATCTCCATTACCGGTCTTAGGGGGAATGCACAAGTGCTGCTGCAGTCCGGGGATGAGATCACCATACGGCTGCGGGATACGAAGGAACGTATGACCTACATGGTAGAAGCCCGGGTGGTGTGGGCGGAACGAGAAGAGGAGAACGGAGCGGTAATGTTTGGGGCAAAGTATACCGAGCGCAATCCCAATCTTGTCTCGCATCTGATAAGCGATTACATGCGGCATACCTAGCATGCTGCCCAGGCCGGCGTCCAGTACGGCATGGAAAGCCGCCGTGTTGATGATCGACGGGGCGTCTTTTTTCTGCACAGGTATGGAAAAAGCGGCGCTAAGGTGGGATACTGAAGAGTACCGGCGCTAGCGACTTGACAGACGTACAGCTGTTGAGCCGAAATTGCCTAAGCGTTCAGGCTGCGGAGAGGTTATATGTTTACGCACACACTTACCGAGCGGCCCCTCTCGTTGACTAACGAGGGCCGGTTGGAGCTTTTTTTTATCGGCGTTGGAAGCGCCTTTACAAAACGCAATTATCAGACAAATCTGCTCATTGTGAAGGGGAACGACCACCTCTTGGTTGACTGCGGCACCAAATGCCCCCAGGCTTTTTATCAATTGGGACTTCCTCTTACGGAGGTGCGGAATGTGCTGATTACGCACAGTCATGCGGACCATATAGGCGGTTTGGAAGAGATGGTTTTGCTGGGGCGTTATATGACTCGTCGTAAGCCCTTGATGGTGATCAATGAAGCCTATCAGCACATCCTCTGGGACATGTCGTTGCGGGGTGGTGCGGCTTACAACGAAGAGGATGCCGGCGACATTCTTGGATTTCATGATTTTTTCGATATCCAACGCCCTGAGTGGCTTCCCGGGTATCCAAGAGAAACATTTGGGGTCCAAATAGGGGATATTGATATTAAGATGGTACGCACTATGCACGTGCCGGACTCTTCCCGTGATTGGCAGAGCTCGTTCTGGAGCTGCGGGCTAGTAATCGATAACCGCATTCTCTTTACCAGCGATACCCGCTTCGACCCCGACCTAGTGGCTACTTACGAAGAGCGGTTCGGATTCGAATGGATATTCCACGATTGTCAATTTTTTACCGGCGGCGTACACGCGTCTCTCGACGAAGTGAACCGTTTCTCTCCGGAAGTGAAGGCCAAAACATATCTTACCCACTATGGTGACAACTGGGAGCAGTACGAGAAACAAGTGCGGGAGTACGGTTTTGCGGGATTGGCCAGTCAACATGTCCATTATCTCTTCGATTGAACGTGGACTACAACGTGCGGGCAGGTTGTTCTGCTTCCGCTTGACCTGACGCGAAGATCGTGAGGTAATACGGTATATGAAAGTTCCCAGCAGGTTGTTCAATCTTTGTGTAAAGGCGCTCACGCAGTCGATGGATATCAGGGTCATGACCGGACTGGTGCGGAGTTTTATCCCCCACTATAACCTTCATGAGCGGACCGGGATTCCCGATAGCATGTCCGTTCCCAACCAGGAGGCAGGGAATCAAATCATGAAGGACATGGTCAAAAACGAAACCTTCCTCGATTTCGTACTGTTGTTGGTGAAGGTAGGTGATCAGGGCTATAAGGGGCGGTATTTCAAGATTCCCTATTTGTGGGCAATCATCAATGAAGTAATTGCCCTCGGCTATCAGTACGACTCTGAGAATGACATCTTCATAGAGAATAGCTCAGAACGGCGTACCCGCAACTGGGGGGCTCTACGGCAAGGGGAGGAGTATACCATTACTTTTCTGCGGATCGACATCGTAGGTAATTCGGAGCTGGTTCGGCGTTATTCTCAGAAGAAAATTGCGCATGCATATGGTTCGCTGCGGGAGGTCGTGGAAGCCGCAATCCGTCGCAGGGACGGAAGATTGTGGAGTTGGGACGGTGACGGGGGGCTGGCCGCCTTCTTTCGTGGGAAAAAGCACCAGGATGCGGTGCTTGCCGGAATGGAAATCCTACACGAGCTCTTTCTCTTCGATCATACCACAAACCCGCTCGATGAATCGCTGAAGGTGCGGATTGCTGCGCACGGCGGCCCCTTTGTTTACTCTGCGGACGAGGAGGCGCTGCAAAATAGTGAAACGGTGGAGCGGACGATGTATATAGAGCAGCAGCTGTGCAAGCCTTCTATGCTGGTGGTGAGCGAGGTGGTGAAAATGATGCTCGACTCCCTCGCACTGGGCCGTTTGAAGGAGTTCAGAGACGATTCCTCCAATCGTTTCTACTCTTATGCGCTTAAACTGGAGCGGCAATGATAGAGCTGTATATCTATTCTGATGAAGATAGGGTACGGGCACATTTTTTGGGGCTCAAACGTTCGAAGTACTATCGCGTTACCGTTCTGCCTCGGGATGAGCTGCAGGAGGCCGCCGCCTGTGTGCTGGACGGAGTGATCGTCTATTTGGATGTCTCCGGCTGTGAGCCGCAGGTAGAGCGGAAAAAGCTTCGTTTTCTTGCCTCCCTCGGCTGTGCATGGGGAATTGCAGATCCCGAGGGGAGGGTTGAGGACCCGGCAGAACTCTTTCACATGGGCGCCGCCGACTATATTTCACCGGCATGCTTTGATGGGCGTCTCAAGGCAGCGCGCATGCATCGTGTAGTAGAGTTTGCCTCACCCTTCTTTGATGCAGATATGGAGGAACCGTCTTCGACACCCGACGCACTGCCTCAGGGAGGGAATTATATGCCGTCGGGAAGCGACTGGTCAGCGGTGCAACCAGGGCGAGAGTATACTTTCTTTTTCCTCTACATAGAACTGCTCCCGGGAGAGGAGTGGAAGGTAAAATCCGGAGACCGTAATCGAAAAGAGATCCAAAGACGGTTCGAACAGTGTGTTCGCCGGCGGGTCTCTCCCCTCCAGGGGGAGATCTGGATGTGGAGTGAGTGGGGCGGGGTGGTGCTGTTTCCCTACAGCGGCGAAGACTCTAGCCCGGTCATCCTGGCTGCCCGGCTCATGCTGAACCGGCCCCTCGTAAGCCTCGAGGAGATCGGGGTGGAAAGCCTTGCGGATTACCGCTTGGCACTACACGTGGGCAATACCCTCTACAATCCGCGGGGTGAAACGGGAACCATTATCTCAGACGATCTCAACTTTCTTTTTCATTTGGGAAAGAAGCAGGCGGAGCCGAATACATTCTACGTTACCGAATCCGCGTACGGTCAAGTACCGCCGCGTTTGCGGCCTCTGTTCTCGGAAATCGACACCTTTGAAGGGCGGGAGCTCTATCGTATGCGGCGCTTCATGTTTTAGACTAGAGCAGCTATGGCAACAGCAACTATGGCAACAG
>CAYFUX010000027.1:11150-32320 GCA_964346455.1 uncultured Spirochaetaceae bacterium | reverse complement strand
CTATGGCAACAGAGAAGATGAGAAAGCGAGAGGACTGATGAGTAAAGAGAAGTGGGATAGGAGATATGCAGAGAAGGAGCGGGTGTGGCCGGAAGAGCCGAGTCCGGTCATCGTGGAGGAGACTCGCGGGCTGAGCCCCGGACGGGCTCTCGACCTTGCCGCCGGCGAGGGGCGTAATGCGCTTTACCTTGCCCGCCAAGGCTGGGAGGTGACGGCGGTCGACTTCTCTGACGTTGCAGTACAGAAGGGGAAGAAATTTGCCAGCCGCGTTGAGGCGGAAATCGAATGGAACGTCGCTGATTTGAATGACTATTACCCTCCAGAAGAGCAGTACGACCTTGTGACGATCCTCTATCTTCATATGCCGTGGGAGGAGATGGCCGAAGTGATTTATCGGGCTTCCGCGGCGGTAAAACACGGGGGGATCTTCCTGCTGGCGGGGCACGACCGCAGCAATCTTGGACGGGGAGCAGGCGGTCCTCAGGATCCGGCAGTGCTCTACACGGCGGACGATGTGGCTGTACTGCTGGCTGAGTTTACCGTTGAGAAGGCTTATCCTTTTGAACGCGGTTTGGAACACGAGGGCGAGCAGCTCAGCGCTGAGCAGGGCGAAACCACCGCAATTGATTGCCTGGTAAAAGCCCGCAAAGAATAAGGGCAACTCGAAACTGGATCGCTATACATATACCAAGGAGTAACAGATGAAACGAGTAATAATGGCGGCGGCGGTTGGACTGCTCGGCGCGGCACTGGCCTACGGGCAATCGGCGGGGGGTGGGATTTCCTTCTTTGTTCCAGAATCACTCCTCGAGGGCAGCGGAAGTGTCTCCAAAGAGGCGGGGCTCTCGACCAGCCTCGGTTTCGGCGACGTGCTTTCTCTTCCAGTGGGCTTTACCTACATCAAGGCCTCCGGCTTCCTCCCGTACAATAAAACCGACGGCGAGCTGAAGCGAATGGACAACCGTATATGGTACACGGCGGACACCTTTATTCCCTACCTGCGGCTGAAGGGAACCGTGGACATTGGCCCCCTCTATCTGGAAGGGTTTGGCGGCGTGGCCGGGGCCTGGATCGTCGCTCCCCAGGCCTTCGAGGCACAGATCGGTAAATATTACGCACCTGCAGGGGAGTTGTATTACTTTACCAAGCTGGAAAGCGACTTCTCTCTGGGCTATGGCTACCAGGCGGGAGCCACTGCCGGGGTGCGGGTTGACGCGGTGAGCGTGGGGCTGGAGGTGATCTTCACGGACCTCCGGGCCAAGACGACGGTCTCGAGCGACGACTATGTGCATTATAAGGAGAATGATTCGGCGGATACCGGTCAATCGGGCTTTGAAAAGTCCTTCACCTCCCGCCTGCGGGGACTCTCGCTCGGCATCACCGGCAGTTTCGCCTTCTAGTAAGCCTCCGCGGAGGCGCCGGCGGGCCTAATGGTGCCGGCGGGCCTATTCGTGCATCCACTCCAGCAGCGCGGCGGCCCGCTCGCGCGCCGCCGCCACCGTTCCCTCGAAGAGGGGACCGGAGATCTGCTGTACCCGTGCGGAAAACCAGCCGGGATACATGCGCTCGACGCCGCCCGACCGTTCCATGAGCCGGCGCAGCCGGCGGCCTCTGCCGGCGACCATCTTCTGCGGCATTGCGTGGGAGAGAAATACCGCCCCCCGGGGAACGGTGACTCCTTCCTGCGCGAGGCTTTTGCCGAAGCGCCGGACCCAGCGTTTGACGGCGGGGCTGGTGAAGAACTTGCGCACCGCCGCACCCGCGATGATCAACTCCGGCCGCTGTCGTGCCGTTTCTTCAGGGGAGAGCTCCTCGATGTGTCCAACCGTCACCTCCGCCTGGCGTCCGAGGACTTCCTGAAAAGCTTCGGCGACCGCTTTCCCGTTTCCGTATTGCGAATCGTGTACAATTAACACCGTCATCTGCGCGCTCCTTTCTCGTTTTGGCGTCCCTCCTCTTCCAGCCGGCGAACCAAGCTGCTGCCGACGCCTCGTCCGCGGTGTGAGGGGAGTACGGCGATGCGGATGTCGTGGGCCGCCCGGCGATCCTTGTCGGTGCAAGCGGGACGAAGCGTAAAACTATGCGGCTGTGAGTTCATATTACGCTCCTTACGTTTCAGCGGGAAGGGGGAGAGTGATGAGGAACTGAGTTTCCTCTCCTCGCTCAAGACTAATGGTACCCTCAACCTGACGCACCAGCGAATCGATGAGCTGAAGTCCCATGGTATCGGTGGTGGAAAAATCGATCCCTTTCGGAAACGGCCGGCCGGAGTTTGCCAGGGTGATTTCCAGGAAGTCCCCTTCATCGGAATGTTTAATGCTGAGACGAAATACGGCAGGCTCCTCGGGGCTGAAACCGTGTTTTATAGCGTTCGTGGCGATCTCATTAGCGGCCAGGGCCAGGGGGATAGCCAAGTTGGGATTGACACGCACTTCCCGAACATCGCTCTCCAGATGCACCGGAACCTCGGAGAGCGAGTCGAAGATGGAGCGCAGCAGATTCTCGAGATAACTTCCTAAGTCGACGGAGGTCATTTCTTCGCTCTGATAGAGCATCTCATGGAGGGTAATAATGGCGGTGATCTGGTTGTGGATGTCACGGAGATGATGATCCTCGGCGCTGCGGGACGATTTGAGGCTAATCATCGAGGCAACTACATTAAGATTGTTTTTTACTCGATGGTGGATTTCCCGCAGCAAGTACTCTTTTTCCTGCAGGGCTTTCTCAAGTTGCGTGTTCGACTCCTGCAGCTCTCGCTCCAGCCGTAGCCGTTCTGTGATATCGACGGTGGTGACCAGCAGCCGCTCACCGCCAAGATCTTTGGGAGGATTGCTGATCATCACCAGTACGTCAAGGATTCTCCCGTCCAGGGTTCTATTCTTGCTCTGCTCCTGCACTTCCACACGCCCCTCCCAAAGGGCGAGGAATTCGCGGCGCAGAATTTTTCTGGTTTCGGGCAAAATGTAATACGACAAAGATTTCCGTACCTCCTGTTTACTCTTGGCTCCGAGCATGTTTACCGCTACCTCGTTGACATCCAACACCTCCACGAGGGCGGCGAGCCGGTCTATCTCTTCGGGATGTGTATCGAGGTAAGAGCGGAGGTCCGTAATCCCCTCTTCCCTGAGGCGCTGCAGCTCCGCATTGAGGGCAGTGATATCCTCTTCCCAGAGGGCTGCCGGAGTGTATTCGAAAATATGGCGGAAATGGCGTTCGCTCCGGCGGTACTCCTGTTCGGTCTTGTAATGCTTGAGAGCCAGGTCCAACGTCGCAAGAAGGAAGGGGGTACTCCCCTGGGTTTTTTGGACGTAGCCGTAATTCGGGATATCCCGGGTTTTGGCGAAGGCTTTGCTTTCGGTGTGACCGGTAAAGAAGACAACCGGCAGGCCGTACTTTTCGTAGATACGAGAGGCGGTTTCGCTACCATCCATATTTTCCTGTCCCAGATCGATGTCCAGCAGGATAAGATCGGGGCTCCGGCCAGTTTCGAGTTGTGCCAGGCATTCCTCGCCAGAGCTTAGGGAGTAGGCGCGGTAGCCATGCTGCCGCAGAGTGGCAACCGTCTCTGCATTCACATCGGCTGCATTATCGACTACGCAGATGGAAGACGCATACTTCATAGTGTTGTATTTTAGCATACTCATGGAAAAAGAAAAGCCGTTGCCATCCCGATTAGTCGTTGCAGACCTTCGCAGCGCCGGGTATACTGGGCATACATTCGTACTGAGTGGAAAAAGGGGGCTTTGTGGAAGAAAATATGGAGCAGCTGCAGCAGGAGCTGGAACGCTGCCACACGACGATAAAAGAGAGCACCGATTACCCCGTAAAGCGTCACGCGGCAGAGGAGGCTGCGTATCTGACTGCGCGGTATCTTCATGCTCGGTACCAACTGGAGGGATTGTACAATTACCGCCGCATCGAACGTATGGCGGAACAGCTACCGGAGATGGTAGCCGCTCAGTTGCAGACGGCGGATCGTTACTCCCGGGCGGAGAGCAGTTGGCGGGCTGATATAGCCATCAACAGCCTGGGACTCGACCTCTACATTATGCACACCGGGGCCGACGAGATAGCCGAGGACTCGGGGGCGATAGTTCGACAGGAGTATCGAAGGCGGCATCCCCTTTTGACGGGGCTGCTGCGGCGAGTGCGCGTGGTGAGCAGCATGTGGAGCGGAAAGCACCGCCGGAGTGACACTGCGGCCACCGTACGGGCGGCGGAGCGGCTCGAAGCGCTGCTGGAAAACAGCACTGCGGACGAGAAATAAAATTGACAAAAAAACTAATGTATAATATGGTTCCTGCCTAAGGCACTTACAACAATCTCCGATTGTGTGAACCGTTAAGGCCTATCTATTTCGCTCTACTAGGGAGGAACCATGGCACGCACGACCAAAGCCCGCGGAAAAATCGCCCGCCGGATGGGCGTCAATCTTTTTTCCGCCCCCAAATATGACCGCCTTCTAAAGCGCAAACCCAATCCTCCCGGGGACCGGCGTCCCCGGCGGCGGAAAATGAGCGATTACGGGCTTCAGCTAGAGGAGAAACAAAAGTTGCGCTACACTTACGGTCTGCACGAGAGGCAGCTGTACAATATCTACCTGCAGGCGCGTCGCCGTGGCCGGGCAACCGGGAAAAACATCGCAGAACTGCTCGAAAGTCGTCTGGATAACACGGTCTTTCGGCTCGGTTTTGCGGTGACCCGGGCGCAGGCACGGCAGCTGGTGAGCCACGGCCATATCCTGGTCAACGAGAGACGCTGCACCATCCCGAGCCGTTCCGTAGAGCCCGGGGATACGATCGACCTGCGCCGCCGCGGCAGCACGGAGAATCTGGTGCGTCAAAACCTGAGTCACAATGGCGCATCGCCGCGCTGGCTCTCGCTGGACGGTGATACACTGCAGGGGCGGGTGGTCGATGCGCCCCGAGAGGCAGAACTGGATCTGCCGGTGGATCTGCAGCGGGTGGTGGAGTTTTACGCCCGATAGCCAGCTGTCCCGATAGCCAGCTGGCTTGCTCCGCAGTGTTTGCGTTCTCTGCTTCATAGGCGTTGTACGGTTGAAAGGACGCGCGGGCAGGACCTTAGGTCACCAGCGGCATTCGGATGATGAAGGCGGGCGACGGCGTGCGTTGCAGCTCGATCTCCGCATCGAGTTGCTTGCCGAGCGCCTCGATCAAGCGGAGTCCGAGGGTTGAACTGTCGGGGAAACTGATATGCGGCGGAAAGGGGCGGCCAGAGTTTTTTAGGGTGAGTTCGATACCCTCCGCCGTGCGGATAAGCCGGATGAAAAAGCGATGGTCTTCGGTACCGTCGGTGAAACCGTATTTTGCCGCATTAGTGGCAACCTCGTTGGTGAGAAGTCCCAGGTAAACGGCGATGTCCGGGTAGACGGTGATCTGCTCGCAGTCGGCATCCACCGTAACCCGGGTGACGGTGAAGAAGGAAAAAAACGACTCTGTCAGTTCTACCAGGTACTGTCCAAGCTCCACGCTGCTCATCGTGTCGCTGCGGTAGAGCTTTTCATGGAGCATGCTGACTGCCCGCATCTGCTGTTTGATATCGATCAGAGTGGAGTTCTCCTCCGCGTTTTCAGTATGGAGGTTGATGAGCGAGCTGATCATAGCCAAGTTGTTCTTTATCCGATGATACGCCTCCCGCATGAGAAACTCCTTCTCCTGCAGCTCCTTCTCCAAGGCTGCGTAGGCTTCCCGGAGCTCTTGCTGGAGTCGCACTCGCTCGGAAATTTCGATGGTAGTTACCACCATTTTCTGCTTCGCCTCATCAGGCAGCGGCAAGCGGGCCATGACAAGTATGTCTATGACCCGTCCAGAGGCGGTGAGTCCCCTGGTCTCGCCGCTGAAGGAGCTGCGCCCTTTAGCGAGGGCGAGAAACTCTTCTTTGAGCAGTTCCAGCGTCTCCGGGGTGGTGAAGCGGTGAAGGGGACCGCGCACGCGGGTGCTGCTCTCATCCTCCAGCAGCCGGAGAGCTGCCTCGTTGACCTCCTCGATCCGTAGCAGTCCGGTAAGACGTTCAACTTCGTCGGGATGCCCCTCCAAAAACGTTCGCAGATCGCCGACTTCGTCTGACGATTGGAGGCGGCTCAGCTCCTTCCGCAGGGCGGAGCACTCCTCCACCCAGATAGGGGCCGGAATGTGGTCATAACTTTTGTAGTCGCTGATGTCGGTCATCGTACCTACCATGCGCAGCGGTTTCCCCGCCTCGTCCCGGGAGACCACCTGCCCGTGACCTGCGACCCAGACCCAACGGCCGTCGCGGGCACGCAGCCGATGGTCGCAGTTCCACTGCTCGGTTTCGCCCCGCAGGTGGGCGTTTAAACTGGTGATTACTCGCTGATAATCTTCGGAATGGATCCGGCGTTCCCAGGTGGCATAGCGCTCCTCCAACTTCGTTTCACCAAGGATTTTCTCCCAGGCGGGACTGTAATAGACGACGCCGCTTTCCACGTGCCAGTCCCACAGTCCCTCGTTGGAGGCGTGCATCGCCAGCCGATACGTCTCCTCCTTCTGCTTCAATTCTTTTCGCGCCGTATGTAGTTTAAAGGCCATTTTCAGCGTCATAAGAAGGAGCTTCTCGTTTCCGGCCCCTTTGTACACATATCCGTAAGGGGTAATTTCTTCGGTTTTCTCGATCGTATCCTGATCCGAGTGGCTCGAGCGAAAGACGATGGGGATATCATAGGAGCGGTAGATGCGGCGAGCGGTATCGGTACCGTCCATGCGATCTCTCCCCAAGTCGATGTCCATGAGAAGAAGATCCGGAAGGCTATCGCGCTCAAGGCGATCCAGACATGCTTCTCCGGAGCCGACCTCCTCTGCAGCGTATCCGTGTTTTTGCAGGAAGGAAACGGCCTCGAGACTCAGAATGGGTTCATCGTCCACTACAAGAATGAGAGGTGCCATGTCTACGAGTCATCTCCTGCGTAGTACGACAGCTCCTCTCCCGGAGGGCCGGAGACGGATCGGAGCTGCCGTTTCTGTAGTACATTAGAGCTCAAGCTCTGCAGAGCTTCGGAAAGTGTGTTTACTGGTGAAGTTGTCCGCTTCGTCGGGGCCGTAGGCAAACATAACGGTGTGCCTGCCTCCGGGGCTAAGGGGCCGGTCGTACTGGTCTCCCGAGTCGAGGGGCCGTGAAAAACGAATGCGAGTCCTGCCGTTTTCTTCACCGGCATCGAGGAGCTGTACGTCGTTGCTGCCTCCCAAGGAAGTATCCGCTTTGTGGGAGAAGAGCCCGTTGCCGTACTGGTCGCTGATGGTCGCTTCGCCCTGGTCGACAAATCCGAAGATCATGTCCGCGCCTTTCATAGCCCGTTCGGGATCGAATCCGATAGCCACCCACCCGGTTGTCGGAGCGGAAATGACGAACTCGATCTCCTCCCCGTCAACCTTCCACTCTATTTCCACTTCCTGCGCGGCCACGCGGGTAAAGCCGTCCTCCCCCTCCTGGGGGGTGACCTCCGCGCTGCCGCTTGCGGCGGCGGTAGCCGCACCGATCAGAAACAACAGTACGGCCATGTAATGTATTCGCATGGTGATCCTCCTGTCTTTAGCATAAGAGACGGGGAGGCGGCCTGCAAGCCGATAATGTGAATTGTCGCACTCCATTTATTGCGATTGAAGTAAGAAACGAGGAGGATAGAAATGGCCTTTTCAACACTTCCGGAAATTCTCACCTACATGAACGAGCGTCACGAAGACCCGCGGGGAATCGAGAAAAGAAAAAAGCCTCCATGGCGGCTGAAATAGCCGCACGGAGGCTTTTTGCATTAGGCAGGCCCGGCGTGTCTAACTAGGCAGGCCCGGCGTGTCTAACTGGCTTAGAAGAAGGTCTCCCCTCAGCCGGTGACCAGCTACGTCGCGGGCGCTTTAGTCGTCGAGGAGCTTACCGGCATAGAGCACCTTGCCGCTTTTTTTCGAATGGCCGCCGTAGCCGCCGCCGTTATTCCCGCCATTGGAGTCTCGGCGTCCGGAGCTTTTTCCGTTCCGGCCGTTCTTGACGCTGCTGCGAGAGCCTTCGGTAATCTCCGCCTTGACGGTGCGTCCGCGGTAGGTGAAGCCGTTTAGTGCTTGGGCGGTGCTGGGAGCGGCGTTCTCTTCAACCTGCATGGTGCTGCGGGAAGCGTGGATCTTGATGCGTCCGATTTCGATGCCGCGCCGTTTAGAGCTCTGGTTCACTAAGCCGATCAAGTCGGGAGGCGCCACGTTGTCGTTGGCACCGAGGTTGACGGAGATACTCATGTAGCCGTCTTCGACACCGCCGGAGCCGCGGTCCTTGCCGGAGCCTTTGCTGCGGAACGATCCGGCGCGCTCCTTCTTGCCGTAGTCCCGGCGCTCCTTGCCGCGAGGGGAATCCTCACGCAAAGGCGTCATATCGGGGAGCCCGTGATAGTAGTCGATCATCTTGTCAAACTGCATGGCTACCATCTTCTGAATCAGCTCTTCCCTGCTCAGATCCTCGAGCTTCTTCTGCATTGCGGCGGAGTAGGGGGCCAGCTGGCTTTCGTTTACCTCGGTGGCGGCGAGGCGATCGGTAAACTCCATTAGCTGCCGCTGAAAAATGTCTTCTCCACCGGGCAGGGTGCCCTTGGGGATCTTCTTCTTTATAATGCGTTCGATCTGCTGCAGCCGCCGTCGCTCCCGGGGACCGACGATGGCGTAAGAGATGCCGCTCTTGCCGGCACGGCCGGTACGACCGCTGCGGTGGGTGTAGATATCGATCTCGTCCGGCAGATCGTAGTGGATCACGTGGCTGAGATCCTGCACGTCCAGCCCGCGAGCGGCAATGTCGGTGGCGATGATCAGCTGCAGGTTGCGGCGGCGAAACTTCTTCATCACCTGCTCTCGCTGCGCCTGGCTGAGGTCGCCGTGCAGCGACTCCACGTCGTAGCCGTCGCTTACCAGGCGGTCGGCGATCTCCTGGGTGGAGGCTTTGGTGCGGCAAAAGACGATTCCGTACATCTCCGGGTGATAGTCCACTAAGCGTTTGAGGGCGGCGTACTTCTCGTGTACATGGACAGGAAAGTGGTAGTGCTCCACCCCTTCGGCGGCCGCATTCTTAGGGCCCATGGTAAGGGTGACCGGGTCGTTCATATAGGTTCCGGCGATGCGGGATACCTCGGGGGGCATGGTGGCGGAAAGAAGCAGAGTTTGCCGTTCGTCGGGGACGGTGCTCAGAATCGCGTCCAGCTCCTCTTTGAAGCCCATGTTGAGCATGATGTCCGCCTCGTCGAGCACAAGGTAGTCGACGTCACTGAGGTCGGCTACGCCCTTGTTTAGCAGGTCGAGGAGGCGCCCCGGGGTTGCCACTAAAATGTCAACGCCCTGTTTCAGGGAGCGAATCTGATCGCCGTAGCCTGCACCGCCGTAGACCGCATCTACGCGCAGGCCGGAAAGGCGGGCGGCGTAGGACTGCAGCTCGCCGGTGATCTGAATTGCCAGCTCACGGGTGGGGCAGAGAACCAGTGCGCTGCTGCCCTTGCTGCTGCTGAGTTTCTCGAGGACCGGCAGCCCGAAGGCGGCGGTCTTACCGGTGCCGGTTTGTGCCAGGGCGATAATATCCCGGCTCTCTTCCATCATGCGGGGAATTACCGCTTCCTGTACGGGAGTTGCTTCGGTGAAGCCCATGTCGGTTACCGCTTGGCGGAGTGAATCGTTGAGGGGAAGGTCATAAAATGTCAAATAGGTGTCCTTTACGGGTGAAGTTTTACAGCTCTCCGGCTGCGTATTCTCTTCACTCATCCGGTGTACTCGCGAAAGGAAGGACCCCTGCTATGTGTGTATGTACGATCAGCGGCTGCCTGTCGAACCGAAGTTGGAAGAGTCACCTGAATATATAAGAAACCGGGATAAAGATCAAGCACCCCTCAGATAAAACACTGCGGGCCCGCCTTCAAGAGCGGTGGGCCCGCAACTGCTCAAATCCTCGTTCTTCAGCATCACTGCAGTGGTGGAACTGACGTGGAGCTCCATCTTTGTCAGATCCTTTCCCACGGTCACTCCGTCATCCGGTGGGAGTGAGATAGCGGCGTTCTTTTCAGCATAGAAATCCTGCTAATCCAGGTTAAGTTTTTTTGTATTATCGCTTCACTCCTCCACCGGTTTATCCAGGGGGCGGACGATGACGTAATCGTTGTCCTGCTTCCCCGCATGACAGGAGATGCAGGGCGGAGGCGTTCCCTGCGACTGTATCGAGCCCTTCGGGCTATACTTAGCCCAGAACCAGTTCCCGCTCTCCGGGGCGTAGCCCTCGACCTTGGCCATCACCGTGAGAGAGTTCAGCTGTTCGTCGCTGGTATAGTTCTCTTTGACGATGAGGCTGCCGTCGGGGAGGCTGCGGTCTTCTGCGGGGAGGGCGGAGCGAAGCGTGGGATTGATGAAGATGCGGTGATAGGGGCCGTGGGGGGCCTGGCCGGGCTGCATTCCAGCGTGTTCCGGCCAAAACGGGTAGTTGCGGTAGTCGGTCTCTTCAGTAAAGCGTTCCCAGAGCGCCTCACCGCTGATCTCCTCCGGACCAAGAGGCGGGAGGTCAGTATCCTGAACCTGGCGAGCCTGGTCCCCTTCTCCGGAACAGCCAGCCAGGAGAAGCAGCACGGCCGCTAGAGGCAGAAGATGGCGCGCCGTAGCCGTAGCAAGGGCCCCGGGACGGCGGGAAGGGGCACTTCTGTTGACGGCAGAGATGCCTTGTGCTCTATGATATGATGCTCCTTTCGTAGTTCTCTTCATGCTTCTTCCTCCTCTGACGGCAGGGTAATGGTAAAGCGGGTTCCCCGCCCTTTGTGCGTAGCTACGGCTATGTGGCCGCCGAGACGGCTCACCTCATCGTGGACAGCGTCAAGGCCTACTCCCCGGCCGGATAGCTCGGTGGTCTCCGTGCGGGTGCTGAAGCTGGGAGAGAAGAGCAGGGAAAGGAGTTGTTTTTCCGTGTACTCTTTCTCCGGGTCGAGCAGCTCCTTCTCCACGCCCCGGGCACGGACGGCGTCGAAGTCGATCCCGCCGCCGTCGTCGGTGATGATTATTGTGTAGCCCTCTTCTCCGCGGTCTACAACTATACTGATGGTGGCCTGACGCGGCTTGTCGGCGGAAAGCCGCTGGTAGACATCTTCGATACCGTGATCGACCGAATTGCGCATCAGGTGAATCAGCGGGTTCCTCAGACGCTGCAGATAGGGCAGGTGATCGATCTTAGGATGCAGCTGCACGCGCACGTCCTTTTCGAGCTCCTCAGCAATCTCGAGGGTCATCTTCTTCAGCTGTTCGAGGAAACCGGAAAGGGTTACGCCGCCGCTTTCCCCACTGCCGGGGCCCGCAAAGCGGGTGAATTTGGTGTGAATATCTTTGCTGTGTTCGAGTTCTTCCCGCATGGCGCTGATTTTTTCGTCAAGCAGCCCGGCTGCATCCCGCCAGCTTCGTGTCCCGTCGCGAATATCCGAAAGGATGTCCTCTGCGGCGTGGGCGTTTTCCCCGAAACGGCGAAAGCCGAGATACCGCGCCGAGCCCTTCATACTGTGTGTATCCCTCAGCAGCCGATCTACCTCTTCGGTTCCGGGCTGTTCCTTTAGGGCGAAGTCGAGCTGTTGCAGAGTCTCCTCCGTATCGCTCTGAAACTCGGCAAACGCCTCCGGGCCGATTTGCAGGAGCGTGGCGATATGTTCGAGTTCGCTCTGACTGCGCTCGCGCTCTTCTTCCAGTTTCTTCTGCGTCTCCACGATCTCCGTTTTGTCCTCGAAGATGACCATCACGTTATCAACCTCTTCGCTCTTGTCGAAAATGCGTTGAAAGGTGGCGTCCACCACGATATCCTGCGCTTCACCGTTCTTGCGGACAGTCAGGCGCTTGTTGGCGAGGGGGTTGATGGAGAGAATCATATCGATATCGGTGGAGGTATTCTCAAAGAGCATGTTCAGAAACTGTTCCAGCTCTTTGCGCTCCTCCGCCTGTTCTTTGGGATCGGGAAATACGAAGTCGGGAAAGTAGACTTCGGCTACCGTCTCCGTGCCAAAGAGTTCGGTAAGGTGACGGGAGTATTGATCACTGATGCGATAGTCTTTGCCGATCAGTAGCAAGCCTTCGAGAATATTATCCAAGTACTTGCGGTTTTCCTGGTTCCGGGCTTCGATTACCCGGTTTTGAGTCTCCAGCCGGTTTTTCTCCTTCAGCCCGCTGATCATGGCGTTGATCTTCTCCGAGAGGCTGCCCAGTTCGTCGTGGCTTTTCACATCAGCCTGCACATCCAAATCCCCGTCGCCGACGCGCGTGACCACCCGTCCGATGCTGAGTACCGGATTTACGATGACCCGCCGCATCAGAAGGATCATCAACGCTGCCACCGCCACGCCGATCGCCAAATTGTACAAGGTGAGAGTCTGCCGAGCGCTGTCGATACGGGAGAAAATACCCGCCAGAGAGACACGATAATAGGCTACGCCGCGAATAAAATGGTCGTCGCCGTGGCAGGTGCGGCACTCCTGGTAGTTGAGCATGGGAAAGTAGTATTCCATTTGTTCCTCTTCCAGGTTACGGACAGTTGTCGGCGTGTTGGACTCAATAACTCGCTGGAAAGCCTCGGTGGAGTGCGTTTTTTCCTCCACTCGGGGAGTGCGATCGAAGCTGATCATATCCTGATTATCGTTAACCTGCTGTAACGTGGAGTAGTCGCTGAAGGCAATTTGTCCGCTCTTGCGGTAGATCTCAAGTTCCTCGAACTGCGGTATATCTTTCAGGTCGTTAAGCGTGTTCACCGCCAGCGGCGCCTCGCCGTCGAGCATCACATTGTTGATCATAGTGGTGAGCATGGTGTTGTTGGTCACCAGGTTGTTAAACTGTTCTTCGAGGAGATTGTTGCGCTGATTGCGCAGAGTAATAAAAATCAGCATCGCAATGCTGATGGCCAGGACCGCCATGACGGACAGGATGACTTTGGTTTGTAAAGAGCGCAGTTTCATAGCCTCACCTACTGCATATCCTGGAGCGACACGTTGACGCTGAAGTAGCCGAGATCGGAGTTAAAGGGAATGGAAATCACCGGGATGCCCTCAGGCCAGTGGATCTGGTAGCTGGTGCCGGTTACCACACCGGGAAGGGAAATGTTGATGCGAAAGTCGAGGAGGTCTTGCTTGGCATTGCCGGCGATAATGTTGACCATCTCGCCCACGCCGTCGATCACCTCGTTGGTGAGAGCGGTGTACTTCTTATTTTCAAGGATTGAAACCACCTTGATTGCTATCTCCCGGGAGAAACTGAGCACGATGGCTCCCGCCGTCTCGCCTGCCAGTCCGATAATACCCGAGACTTCCTCGAGATCCTGAGGATCTTTCTTAACGAAAGGTGAGCCGGCTTCGACCTTGATGTTGAGAAACTCCTGAAAAAGATTCATCGAAGCCTTCGTGAAGGGATTGATATATTTGGCTTGCATTCCTGCTACTCCTTTATGTACTTCTTGATTTTTTCCCAGAGCGTATTACCGTGTACCGGTTTGATGATGTAGTTGGTCACTCCGGCGTTGATTGCCTCCACGACGTTGTACTTTGCCGCCTCGGAGGTGATCATAATAATCGGCGTCTCTTTATACTTATCCATCGAACGCAGCACTTGCACCAGCTTGAGGCCGTTGAGCTTCGGCATATTCCAATCGACGAGGAAGATGTCGATATCTTCCTCATTAGCCTTGCGCAGAGCCTCTTCCCCGTCTCCGACGGTGAGGATATCCTCTTCGCGAATGTTATTATCTTTTAGGGTGTTCGAGTGGATGCGCTGCATCACGCCCGAATCTTCTACTACCAGGAATTTCATTGTCTCTCCTCCAAACTTCGTGTGCTTTGTCTAGCTCATTGCTAGTCTAATTACTAGACGATAAAAGCGCAAGTTATTTTCTTCGGGTATCTTCAGATAGGTCTGCTGAGGAGGCTGCGACGGGGGGTAATCTTCAGGGGGAAGTCTCCGGAGGTGGGGTGCGGGGCGGAGTGCAGTGATTATACACAGTAACTATCGCAAGCATCTAGAAACTGAACTCCAACCCTCCGCGAATCGAGAAATTCCACCCCTCGAAACCGGGCTCGGAGGAGAAGGTGCGGGAGCCGGAGAGGCTCAGCACCGCATAGAGCTGTTCGCTGAGGTTGATGTCGTTGCTCAGTGAACCGCCGGCGCTGTAGACCCGCAGGAGGGGCTGGCGCTCTGTGTACCACTCCCCCTCGCCAAAGAGTCGGGAGGAGAGAGAAATCCGGCGGGTGGGGGACCAACTGAGCTGCCCTTCGTAGCCGGCGGTCAGTCGATCTTGGCTGTTGGCGTTGGAGCGGCGCAGGCCGGCGCTAACGGAGGTTTCCCAGTCGGTAAAGTATCCGAGCATCCCTTCCGCCGAGAGCTCGGCGGAGGCGGTGAGGTCGCGGCGGCGTGTCGATGTAGGATCGCCGGCAGAATCCAGGACATTCTGATCCGGGCGCAGCTCCCATGCACCGCTTAGGCGCAGGCCGTAGCCCCGGGTAACCGAGGGGTCGTAGGAGAGTTCCGCGGCAGCACCCTGTGCGAGGGTGTCGCCGACGTCGGTTTCCTGATAGCTGTAGGAGCCGAAGTATTCGAACGCGGGGGTAAGACCGTCGGCATTGTCGTCCGCAGGGGATAAGCGGAAGCTCCAGGAGGGGGCGGCATAGCGGCCGTAGACGGCGTGGTTGAGTGCAAACACTCCGTCCGCCTCTCCCTTGAACTGCAGGTCTCCCGCAGAGCTTCCCGCCTCGAGGCCAAGGGTGAAGCGGTCGCGGAAGGCCTGACTGCCGACGATGTAGCGGGAGACCTCTGCAGAGCCGGAAAGAGCAAGAAAGCCGTGTTCGTTGTACGTCCGCCAGTTGACGATGCCTGAAAGTGCGGCCCCGGCGTAGGGCTCATTCGCTTCTGAGTACCCCTCTACAAACCCGTAAGAGCCTATATACCAGGAGGGCTCGTACGCGGAGAGAGGGGCCGTAAGAAAGAGAGCGGCAAGCAGTGCGGTAAGCATTGTGCGCGTTCTAGGCATGATAAACCTCCGTTGGGCTCGGGGTGTGAAGGGTATACACGTAATCTATTCCATCACAGTGCGTCTTTCAAGTTCACGCAGTGAATCGGCCGAAGGAGCTGCCTCGACAATTCTATCAGTGAGCCGCTTCGGCGAGAGGCGTTGTGACCGGGCGCGGTTGTAGAGTTTCGTGATTCCGGTATACTGCTTCGGAGGTATGGAGGAGCCGGCCAGGGCCTCGATCACGTGGTGCGCCTGTTCCTTCGTCAGCCCCCAGGAGGTGAGCGAAATGAACAGGGCGCTTGCCGGACGGTATTGTTCTTTCGGTGACGGAAAAGTTGTACGGACAATACGCCGAATGTCCTCTTCGGAGAGTTCTTTTCGCAAAAGCAGGGCGGTTCGCTGCCAGAGAGGGCGGTGCTCTATAAAACGTTCGCTATCGGATACCGAACGCAGTAGGGAGCGGGCGCGGTCAAGCAGCTGTATCTCTCTCTGGAGCACCCCGGCAATTTTTGGCAGCGGCACTCTCTTAGCCGCGCCCTCGTAGATACGGGGGGTCAGCATGGTAAGGGGGATCGCTCGTTCTTCAGCCTCCTCCAGGATCGAGAGAATCTGGCTGTCCCCCTCGAGCGAGTAGCCGGCGTCCTTGAGCTGGGAGCGAACCTCCTCGAGGGAGACCGTCGACTCTTCCCCTGAGAGCGGCACGGGAAACAGTAGGAAAAGAAGAATAAGGGCTATGCCAGCAGCTCGGTTCATACGACTCCTCTATATATCCAACACAGAGTTAGTGCCTCCGAACCCGTCTTCCACTTGCATGGGAGCGTTGGGGTCGGGGATCCACTTCTTTCCGTTGATCAGGAATTGGTACTGGTATTCGCCCTCTTTGGGAATGCGGATCTTTGTCTCCCATACTCCGTCATTGTCATGGTCCTTGAGCGGATTGGCCTGGGGCTGCCAGTCATTCCAATCGCCCACTACCGTCACCTTATTCGCATCCGGCGCCTTCAGGTGCAGATGCACCACCATTGTATCACCGCTGTCGCCGCCGGCATAGTGGAGCGTGATGCCGACGGTTGCAGCTACCAGGAGCAGCGCTGCAGCGGCAAGGTGAGCCCAGCGGGGGATCTGGAGTATGCGCCGGGCGGGTTGCCGCTCTTCTGCGATCTCAGGTTTTGCAGCTTGAGGCTCCGCAGCTTCAGGAGGCCGGCGGGCGGCATGGGCGGCCTTGGCGGCTAAATCGGCAGGGGGATCGACTCTTAGGGCCCCCGGGGTTTCGGCGTAGCGAAGCGTGAGGGTGAACCGGCGGCACCCGTCGCAGGAGTCGAGGTGTTCCCGGTAGGCGAGCGGAAGGTTCTCCCGTATTCGATCCATACCCTGCCGCATCTGCTCCTCCGGCAGCCTGCGGTTCACATACCTGCGGTAATGGCTACACTTCATACTATATCCCCCTTCTCATTCAACACTATACGCATCTCCGGCCGCATGGTTTCACTGCCACCTTTCATTGCCACCCCCGTCGGGCGAGAATGTTTCGCAGTTCCGTGCGAGCCCGGCGAAAATTGGTTTTTACGGTATTCTCCGGTATATCGAGGACCCGGGCGGTCTCTTTCACCGAAAGCTCCTCCATTTGGCGCAGGAGGAACACCTCCCGGTAGGCAGGCTTCAGCTGCTGCAGCGCCTGCTGGAGCTGCTCTTCCACTTCCCTGCGCATCGTTCGATCCTCGGGAAGCTCGTCTCGGCTGCCGGGAGCGCTCAACTCTTCGTCAAACTCGAGTGCCCGGGTGTGCATGCGTGTTTTTTTCGAGCGCAATTGGGAGCGGAGATAGTTGAGCGCGATAGTGTAAAGCCAGGGGAAAAAGCGTTTGTTGAAGTCGTACTGCCCGGCCGCGCGGTAGACCTTAGTGAAAATCTCCTGGACCGCATCCTCCGCTGCCTCGCTACTGCCCAGCATTCGGTAGCTGAGGGAAAATATCTGCGGGGTGTAACGGCGCACGATCTCGTCGAAGCCGGATTCGTCTCCGTCAAAAAGTCGCCGCATTGCGTTGGCGTCGTGCTGCTCTTCCTCGTGCCGCTGGTTCTCCGGCTTATCAACTCCATACTCCATTCCACACACCGTATACGCATTCGTTACTCTATAGTTTTAAACTACATCAAGAAAGTGCGGTCGACAAACGTGCCGAAAGAGAAAAGTTGCGACGTCGCAACTCGTATGATGACAGCATGAACCACTGGCCAGCCGGCCGCGGTATACCAAACCCAATGAAAAACTTTTGTTTAAAATAACAAAAAATGTTTAACAAATTGAAAATTTTATCTTGCCATCACAAAATTATCTGCTACCATATGTTTCGCACAGATTTTTTATGCAAAATTGTGGAGGTATGTATGAGTGATGCTACAGCACAGGGCAATACCTCCGGCGAAGAGTATAAGCCGTTTATACCCGCCGGAAAGGTAATGCCCGAGCTTACGGTCCTCGCGATTATTATCGGTGGACTGATGGCGGTCGTCTTCGGAGCCGCCAATGCCTACATTGGCCTGATTGTCGGAATGACCATCAGCGCCTCGATTCCCGCGGCAGTTATCTCGATGGGAATCATTCGCGGTATTCTTCGCCGGGAGTCGATCCTGGAGAACAACATGGTGCAAACCATCGGCTCCGCCGGTGAGTCCCTTGCCGCCGGTGCCATCTTCACCTTGCCGGCCCTCTTTGTCTGGGCCAACGAGCTCTCCGGCTACGACACGCCGAATCTGGTGAACGTCACCGGGATTGCGGTGATCGCCGGCCTCCTCGGTGTGTTTCTGATGGTACCCCTGCGGCGGGCGTTGATCGTGAAAGAGCACGGCACCCTTCCGTACCCGGAAGGCACCGCCTGTTCGGAAGTCCTGATCGCCGGTGAGGAAGGCGGATCCTCCGCTAAGACGGTCTTCACCGGTCTCGGCGTGGGTGCTGCCTACAAGTTTATCGCCGACGGCCTCAATCTTTTTCGGGGAAGCATTGAATGGGATATCCCGGGCTATAAGGATGCGGCCATCGGTGCCAACACGTATCCGGCTCTCCTCGGTGTCGGCTATATCGTGGGCCTCCGGATCGCATCGCTTATTTTCTCCGGCGGTCTGCTCGGCTGGCTGGTGATTATTCCGCTGATCAGCCACTTTGGCGGCGGTCTGGAAAACCCGGTCTACCCCGCCTCCGGACTCATCAGCGAGCTCGGCTATTGGGGCATCTGGGACAACTATATTCGCTATGTCGGCGCCGGTGCGGTCGCCTTTGGCGGTATTTTCTCCCTGATCAAGAATCTGCCGCTGATTTGGAGCACCTTCAAGCGTGCTATGGGCGGTTTCTCCACTAAGAGCCAGGAAGATTCCAAACGGACCGATCAGGACATGTCCATGAAGGTCGTGCTGATCGGCGTGGCTGTGATCGTGGTCTTCATGATGACCACAAACTTCATTCCCGTGGGCTTTGTCGGTGCTTTGATCGTTGCCATCTTTGGCTTCTTCTTTGCCACGGTCTCCGCCCGCTTGGTCGGATTGGTCGGTTCCTCCTCCAACCCGGTTTCGGGAATGACGATCGCCACCTTGTTGATTACCACCGCCATCTTCAAGGGAATCGGCTTTGACGGCATCCCCGGCATGATCGGTGCTCTCTCGGTGGGAACAGTTATCGCCATTATCGCTGCGTTGGCGGGTGACACCTCTCAGGACCTCAAAACCGGATTCCTGGTTGGTGCGACGCCTAAAAAACAGCAGACCGGTGAGATCATCGGTGTGGTCGCCTCCGCCCTTGTGATCGGCGTGGTGCTCTTCCTGCTCTCCAATGCTTACGGCTTTGGCTCCAAGGAGCTGCCGGCTCCGCAGGCTACTCTCATGCGGCTGGTAATCGAAGGCGTGATGCAGGGGAATCTCCCCTGGACCCTCGTCTTTGTGGGCATCGGTATTGGGGTGATGCTTGAACTCCTCAAACTGCCGGTGCTGCCGATTGCGGTCGGTCTGTACCTGCCCATCCACCTCTCCACCCCGATAATCATCGGCGGTATCGTGAAAGGTCTTCTGGAGCGCAAGAAGAACCTGGAGGAGAAGGAGAAAGAGCACAAGGTACGCAGCGGCGTGCTCTACGCCTCCGGTCTTGTAGCCGGTGAAGGATTGATCGGCATTCTGTTGGCAATTTTCGCCGTCATTCCGGTGGCAGACGGCATGCTGGGCGACAGCATCAACATTTTCGGCGGTGTCCTCGGACAGGCCGGCGGGCTGATCTTCTTTGCCCTGCTGGTGCTTACCCTGGTGGCTGCCTCCTTCTGGAGCAAGCGGAAGAACGTCTAATTCCGCCTTCCGGGGGAACTGTCTTCCTCCGAGGGAACTGCACAAGAAAAACGATCTACGGGGAGCGGCTGCGGGCCGCTCCCTGTTTTATTACCATTATATAGTACTAGTACGCACAAAGAACGTGCACAAAGAACACGAAGAAAGAGAGGCTCTATGGCCTTATCAAAAAAGCCGAAAAAAACCGACAACCTGCTCGACTACATCCCCCGCCGCAATCCGCTGCTGGAGTGGCGTCAGACGGGGGAAGGACGCGTGCAGCTGACGGTACACCGAACCGGGATGCTGAACTGGGTTTCGCAAAAACTTTTCAAGGCACCGGAAAGCTCCACGGTGGACCTGGACGAGTACGGCAGCTTTCTCTGGCTGCGCATCGACGGAGAGAGAACGGTGGAAGAGCTGGCTCGGCAGCTAAAGGAGCAGTACGGCGAACAGGCCGAGCCGCTCTACGAACGGCTGGTGCAGTACATGAAAATCCTGAAAAACAACAAGTTTATCGAACTTTATCACAGCCTTTGACCGGGTTTTTAAAGCGCTGCAGTTCGCCGGAGGAGAGCGGTTTTCCGTTTTTTTCCGCCATGCGGAGCCTTACGGAGCCTTCAGAGTTCATATGCTGTGGCGTTGGCGAGTATCAAAATCCACATCCCGGCGGCAATGAGAACGGTGTGCCTGGTAGTTGTCATGGAGTGTGGGGGAGAATGGCAGCGAGGCACTTTTGCATCCCGGAGAAAAAATTCGTAGTTTAGTAATAAAGAGGAGGTGGCCGTGCGTAGATCGCGTTCAGTATACAGTGAGATGTATAGGCCGTTATACGGGGGCGGTGTTCTTTGCTCTTTGACGTTTTCTATTCTTATCGTACTGCTGTGGTTCCCCGTTGCTGCGGGAGCGGAGCCTTCTAAACAAGAGCGGGCTGTATCAGCGCAAGATCCGATACAAGAGCTAGTCGGCCTTTCCACCGAGGGTCGAAAATTGATCGCCTACCGCTTTGGCGAAGGCTCGAATACAGGCATCGTGTATGCAGGGATTCACGGTGGTTACGAGTGGAACACGATTCTGCTCGCCCGTCAGCTTGTCGACCACTTTCGAACCCAACCCGAGGAGCTGCCGGAGGGGTGGCGGCTTTATATCATTCCCGCTGTCAACCCGGACGGACTCTACCGGGTCACGAAGGGAGCGAAGCTCGAGGAGTTCGACTTTTCCTCGGCAAATATTGCACCGGGACGGTTTAACGGACGCGGGGTGGATTTGAACCGCAACTTTGGCGGAGGTTGGGAACCGACGGCTTACTGGGGAAACCGAAGCGTAGACCCCGGCGAGAAGCCCTTCAGTGAGCCGGAGACGAGAGCGCTGCGGGATTTTGTCCTGGAGAAACGGCCGGAGTTTATCGTCAGCTACCACAGTGCGGCTAACGGGATCTACTACGGCGGTAAACATGAAGGCTGGGAACCGGCCAGACGGCTGGCAAAAGCCTATTCTCGGGAATCCGGCTACCCGGTTCCGGAGGGAGAGGGATCGTCGCTGGTAAGTTACGCTATTACCGGAGCCGCTACAAATTATTTTTACACCCGCAAGATCCCCTCCATTACAGTGGAACTCGCCGGGCGCAGCGGCCCCGAGTTTTCACGGAACCTCGCCGGCTTGCGGGCACTGTTTTCTGCTGCCCCTTAGAGCTGTCCCCGCTGCCGGAGCGTATCCCGGAGCTGTTCGTAACTGATGCCGTGTCGGCGTGCGATGTCCCTGGCGTAGCTGTATCCGTCGGGGCTGCGTCGTACGATCCGAAAAGTGCGGCGGATCTGCGCGCCGGAGGAATCGCCCCGCTCGCCCACCTCGGCTCCCTCGGCTCCCTCGGC
>CAYFUX010000027.1:0-11050 GCA_964346455.1 uncultured Spirochaetaceae bacterium | reverse complement strand
TCCCTCGGCCGAGTCTCCCGCCTCCTCGGTAGGAACCGCTTCCGCCACAAGACTGTCTACCCGGCTCGTTCCTTCCGTATCCTGGTTGATCGTGTCCGCTCCGGCGGCGAGTTCGTGAAAGTGGGTGGTAAAGAGGGCCCGTACGCCGGCAAGCCGAAGCCCGCGGAGGACATCCCGGGCCAGGTAGACTCCCTCGCCGGGACTGGTGCTGGTAAGCGATTCGTTGAGAAGCACCAAGCTCCGAGGGTTTAGTTTCCGAAAGAGGCTGGCGAGACGGTCGGCTTCGTCACCCAAACGACCGGTGTCGGTTCTCTCCTGTTCCTGCTGGGGAAAATGGGTGTGAATCTGCTCCGCAGGGCTGAGGCGGCACTCACGGGCAGGCGCAAAGAGTCCGGCCTGAGCGAGGAGGTGGCAGAGGCCCACCCCGCGGGTAAACGTGGTCTTGCCGCCGCGATTCGGTCCGGTCACCACGAATATGCGACCCTGTTCGTCGAAGTCGACATTGCTGGTGACGATCTGCTCGGCAGCGGTCTCCCCCTCGTATGTAGAGTGGCCGGAGCTGCTCGAATGTGATTCGTAGAGGAGAAGCGGGTTGTAGAGCCCGCGCGCGTGGAACTCTCGATGTTCCGGGGGGAGAATCTGTGGAATAGTGACCGGCAGGCCGGATTCCTCAAAACGGCGATAGAGCCTCAGGCCTCCGAGAAAAAAAAGAATGTCCGAGCGCAGGGCTGCGAGAAAGCCGGTGTGGAGGTGGAGGTAGTCCTGCAGCGGTTTCAGCAGCCGGCGGGCGGAGGACTTCACGATTCCTTCGAGGTCGCGGAAGAGGGGGGCGAGGGGAAGCTTCTTCCCCCCTTCGTCGGTGGAGGGAGTACTGTGCAGCGGGGCGGCAGTGGTAAAGGAGGATTCCGAGCCAAGGAGCCGGGAAAGGAAGCTGCCTCGGCCGTATGTTTTGGCATGAATGTCCACAATACCGGCTTCTACCGGACGCAGGTAGTGATCAAGATTGATGCCCAGAGTAATGCTGGAGGTGGTTCGAATACCTTCTGACAGGCGCGGAAGCTCCCGTCGGAGCGCCTTGAAGCGGGAGTCGCCGCACCGCTCTTTGACTCGTTCGTGGAGCGCCTTCATTCCGGCGGACTGCAGCGCGTTCTCCGGCTCCGCAAGGAGTTGGGCAAGGTGATCCATAATAGTGACGTACAGCTCTAGCTCCCCCAGGCGCCACACGTTCTCCAACAGCGGAAGCCCCTCTGCGTTGCGCAGACTGCGAAAATTGACCAGCTCATCGATCCGGGGCAGCAGCTCTTCCAGGCCCGCGGTAAGCTGCGGGTTGGCCAATAGATCCGTGAAGACCGCCTGACGATAGCGAATGATCTGCGGGTCGGAGCATATTCGTTCCAGTTGAGCCATGAGGATACGGTGCTCCTCCACTTTTCCACCCATTGCATCGGCCAGGCTTCGGAGCTGGAGATCATCAACTGCCTCTCCGGAGAGGGCGGGCGGGGGGTCGGGGGAGGATTGGGGAGGATAGAGGAGACGTGGTTCGTTGTGAGCACTCTTCATAGAGGGACTTCCGTTCTGTGTGGAGTTGCGCTTACCTCAAGTATACACGTTGTAGCCCGGATTCGCAAAGCAGGGCATACCCCGTGACGTGCGGCACTCCGTGCTGCAATTACCCCATGCTGTGCAACTGACAAGGTGACCGCGCGTCACACTGCCGTCCGGCGGCGTCGCCGACGATGTCCGTAGCGGCGCAGGAGATTAAAGGCGGCAAAGGTGGTGCGCGGGTACGGGTGGTAGTGCACCTTCTCCTGCCGGATGCGCAGAGGGACGGCGGCTACCCGGAGGAGGCTCGCGATCACGAAAACCCCCAGCACAATGCCAAGGAAGAGAAACAGTCCTCCAGGACCGGTCACGCTCATTACAAAACTTGCGGTGTAGGGCCCCAGGGCCGAGCCGAGGCCGTAGTAGACCACCAGGGCGCTTGCGGCATGCACCATCTCCGTCTCATTGAGGCTGTCGTTGAAGAGGGCGATGTTCAAAGAATAGAGGGGCATGCAGAAGGCGCCAAAGAGGAAAGTAAAGAGGTAGAGCCCGAATCCGGCCTGCGGGATCAGGGCAATCACCGCTGCGGCTGCCGCCGCCGCCGCGGCACTGCTCAGAATAGTGATGCGACGGTCGCTGCGGTCGGAGATCCAGCCCAGCGGCCACTGCGAGGCGAGAGAGCCCAAACTGATAGTCAGCATAAAGGTGCCGATACTCACCTCGGAGAAACCGGACTGCTGGCCAAACAGCGGGGCGATACTCCACATCGCCTCCGCGCTCATGCCGCTGACGATGACCCCGAATCCGGCCAGCGGCGCCTTGGCAAAGGTGCTGAGGAGGCGGGGCGGTTTGCGTTCCACCTGGGGGGTTCCGGTGACTTGTGCAAGGGTGAGGGGGACCAGCGAAACGGAGACCAGGATGCTGGTGACGGCAAAGAGTTCAAAGCCCGAGGCAGGCAGTACCCCCAGCAGCGGCTGGCCTGCGCCCATGGCCAGCAGGAAGACGATGCTGTAGAGACTCAGAACTTTGCCCCGATTGTAGGTGGAGGTGGAGGCGTTGAGCCAGCTCTCGACGATCACCAGCATTCCGGCAATAAAGAAGCCGTAGAGGGCGCGAAAGACTATCCATGCCGCCGGGTGGAGCATAAGAAGATGTGCCAGGGCAGTGGCCGAGGCGAGGGAGGCAAAGGCGGCGAAAGTCCGCACATAGCCGACATAACGGATAAATCTGACTACCGCCATAGATCCGGCGGCAAAGCCGATAAAATAGACCGACATAATGACCCCGATCACCTGGGCGGGAAAGTTTTCGTATCCGGCCCGCAAGCTAACCGCCGTACCTTGGAGTGCGGAACCGGCGGCCAACAGAAATACCGCGCCGAGGATGACCCCGATGGTTGTTTTGGGCCGGTGCAGGACGGCGGGGCGTTCATGACTGGAGCGGCGATAGCTGTGGTCGTGCGGCTGCGGCTGATGGTGCATACGACCAGTGGTAGCACGGCCGGAGGAAATAGGCAATCGGGGAGTACGTCAAAGAGGTAGGTCGGGAGGTAGGGAGGGAGAGTGCCTCCGGGGGAAACCTAGTGCCCGCAGCCCTGGCACAACAGCGGTGCGGCCGCTATACTATAACGTGGTATGCAATACGATTATGCAGAACTCGAAGTACCGGGGATGCCTCACCCCCTTCTGCTCTCCTCCCGGCCCGGATTTGTGAGCGGAGCGGGCAAAGAGGGGATAAAAGCGTTTTGCGCGTATTTCCGGCGTGCGGGGGTTGCGGCGGCGGCGGTGCTGATGACCACCTCGGAGATGCGCCTCACCTTTGGCGGAATACTTTTCGACCACTACCAAAAGGTGGGGTTCCGGATTATTCATTGCCCTATAGAGGACTTCTCGGTGCCGGAGAATATGGAGGCATTCGATGGCTGTCTCGATGAGATCCTTGAGGCCCTGCAGCACGGCAGTGTATTGAGCATTGCGCCGCGGGCCTCGGACGGACCGGGCTCACCGCTGCCTGTCTGCTCGTACGAAGCGGGATGGAGTGGCGGGCAGCGCTTGCCAGGGTGCGGGAAGTTCGTCCCGGGGCGGCCCAGACCCACGAGCAGGAGGATTTTATCGCCCGCTATGCGCAGTATCTGCGGCGTTGAGTATTTACGGCGTTGAATAGCTGCCGCGCTGAGCCAGAGGAAGCTCAGCCCTGCAGGTAGCCTCGGGGCGGAAGCAGATCGGCGTTCTCGAGCAGCTGCCCGACCTCATCGATTACGGGCTGCGGCAAAAGATCGCCGGAATGGGCGAGGGGCGGCTCTGTACGATAGCCTTCCAGCCCGTAGGCCATAAAGTGATCCATTGCCCGGTTGGCGTTGGCAAAGGGGTTGCCGAAAGATAAATGCCCCACCGCCTGAAACGCCGCCTCGACGGTGTGTTCGATCCGGTCGGAGATCTCGGCGGCTCGCTCGTACAGCCCTTGGGTAGTATAGGCGATAATATCGGAGAGCTGAGGAGCAAAGCAGTTTGCCGTACTGAGGAGAAAGCCGTAGTACGGCCCTCCGGAAGAGGTGAGCTGCTGGGCGTAGTCCCCTTCCGCTCCTCGGAGAAGGAAGATATCCTCGGGCAGCTCCCCGGAAAGGGCCACGGTATCCTTGCCGCTGGTATCCTTGAAGAGATAAAAGTTGGAATAGTTTTGCGCGAGCTCTTTGGCAGTGCTGGGATGGATCTCGTTGCCGGTGATCTGCGGAAGCTGGTAGAGCGCAGTCGGGTAGCCGAGTTCGAGTACCTCTTTGAGTTCGGCAGCTATCTCTTTCTGGTCCAGCTCGGAACCCTGGGGTGCGGTGACGGTGATGCCGAAAAAGTTGTGCAGGTACTGGGCATGGATGTCTTTGGGAATGGCGAGCTCCTCAAGAATCTGGCGGGCAGAAGAGGTGCTCTCCTTCCGGCCTGTTTTCAGCACCCCGATCAACAGTCGTGACTGAATCTGATTTACGTGTTTCATCAGCATCGATAAGAGTTCCCGGATCTCTTCGTTGTCCATCTCCCATCCTTCGCCGGTGGAGCCGGGGGCCAGGAATCCGCCGACATAGGGGGCGAGAGAGCGGAGGTGTGCGGTAGTACGGGCCTCGTCAAACTCGCCCTTTGCCCGATAGTGGGTGATCAGCGGACACCAGAGTGCGGGGACTGACTGGGGGTAGAGAGTTCGAATCAGTTCGGCACGCGTCATATGTCTAACCTCCGTACATAAAGCGTTTTAAGAAGCTGCTGCCACCCGGCTGTGTTTCTGAGGACCTGCTGCTCTGCTTGTTGGAGTAGGGGCAGGCGGAGATGCAGACCCCGCAGTCGGTGCCCATCTTTTTCCAGACGGAGAAACAGGCTTCGTGGTCTGTTTCGCGGATTGCTTCCCGCCAGCGATGTTGTATGGGACCGCTGGGGATGGCTCCCGCGGGGCATAGCTCGGCGCATTTATTGCAGTTTTCACAGACCAGTTCCAGCGGAAAAGGCCTGGGGGTGTCGTGCAGCAGGGGGGCGTCAGTGGTCACCGCTGCGAGGCGTACTCTGCAGCCCTCTTTTTTGGTCAGCAGGAGGCCGTTCCGCCCGATCCGCCCCAGTCCCGCCGCTTCGGCGGCGGGGGGCATTACGATCTCCGTCTCTCCGTCGATGTGGGCAACCGCTCGGTAGCCGAGGGAACGCAGGTACGAAGCGATCACGAGGGCTGGGGTGGTGGCTTTGAGATAGGTGTGAGCCACTTCAGCCGCCTCGCGGATTCCCGGAGCAGTGCGGACTTCCTCCTCGTCCATCTCTATGGCAAAGATAAAGAGCTGCGGTAAAAAAGTATCCACCGGCTCGCCGTAACGGCTGCCGCGTCCGCGAATACTGTAGTGATAGTGCTCTTTTCCGGCGGTTACTCCGGACTGCACTGCTCCGTAGGTGCGGGCGGTTTTTTTTACATATTCGGTGAGTTCTGCCGGATCGGATTCGGTTTCGTGGCGGTGAGGAAAACGGGACTCGCCTTCCCAGCCGCGGACAAACTGCCGCAGCTGAGTGATGAAGCCAAAGGTCGCCTCTACCATGGGCGCCTCGGGCATGTGGGCGGAAAAGATCCCCGGCCCGATGGATCGCAGCCGGTTGTCTACCTCTTCGAGCTCCGGCCGCCGGCGGTAATATTCGCTAAAGTATTCACTCCCGGGGGTGAGGGCCATGCGGGAGAAGATTGTATCGCGTTCGTCTATCCGTTCCATGGGCTTATCATATCAACTCTCGACAGCAGTCTGAAGGGGGACATCGATAAAAAAGGCAACCCTCGCGGCGGCGGGTAGACTGAGAGGGGATGTAAGGAGAATAAAAAAAGGCCGATTCTTGCGAATCGGCCTTATGGGTTAGGTGTCGGTACAAAAGATAGTAAACTGGGAGGGGAACTACCAATTGCGCCCGACACATTTATTATCGTCAGACAAACAGGTGCCATTAGTCCTTTTCTATTAATATATCAAAAAAAAGCGACACTTGGTAGTTCTCACCCTTCCGTACAGTAATTTTTTTACTCATTGTGTAGTCGCCGAGCCGCACAAGCACCAGATGCTCCCCCGGTTCGGTTTCCACCGCTTGCCGATGGTCGGTAATTTCATCGCCGTCCAGGTAGATGCGGGCATCTTTAGGTGCTTCGAAAGAGAGTTTGCTCGAGGCCGGCTCCAGTTCGAGCTCCTGCACGGTCTTTTTTCCCTTCTCGACGACCACCGTACGGCTAAAGGGCTGCGTAGCGGGGGAGGTGATCTTCAATTCGTGGACCCCGGGAGAGAGGAGAAACTCCCGCTTGTCCGCCGGCAGCTGTTGTCCGTCTACCTGTAGCTCCGCATCGTTCTGCATGGAAGCGGGCGCGGCAGAAAGAACCAGCTTGCCCTTATCGATGAGCACCGGAGAGACCGTGACGGGGTAGGAAGTGCGGGAGACCTCTCCCGGAAGGCCCTTCATCACCGGTTTAATCCCTATCAGAATAGGGAAGGTCTCCACGGAAACCGGCGGGGATAGTACGTGCATACCAGGCCCTTTCGGCGACCATTTCCTGTCGCCGGCGAGGGGCAGGGCAATAAAGAGCCGTTTGCCTTCCGGAAAGGATTGTTTATGCTCTATCGTTGCACGGTATTCTTTACGGGAGGTCTCGGGGGGAGGCTCTATCCCGGAGTAGATTGTCAGGAGAAAGCTGTTGCGGTAGGAGAGAATCTTGTCCGGCACTTCGAGCTTGATCTCCAAGCCCTTGATCAACTCGTTTGGCTCGAGTTCTATGGCAATATGCTCGCGCAGGTCTATCGTGGCTTCTACCCTGTCTTCCGTATCTGAAATACGGTGGACCGCTCCCAATTTGATGCGCAGCTCCTCCCCAAAGAGGGCAAGAGGAGTGAGAAGAGCGAGAAGGAGTATGTGGCACAGTAGTCGTTTCATCATTGTGTACGTACCGGTAGCAGCTGCAGCGGGTCTTTTGATTGACTGCCGCTGCGGATTTCGAAATGGAGATGCGGGCCGGTAGATAGGCCGGTGCTTCCCACATAACCTATAAGAGTACCATAATGCACTTGATCGCCCTTTTCTACCACCTTCTCCGCTAAATGACCGTAAGTCGTGGTAAAACCGCCGTCGTGTTCTATCACCACGTACATCCCCAGTTCTTCATCGGTCCCGGCACGGCTGACGGTGCCGCCCCTCGCCGCCATTACTTCTGTGCCTTCCGGGGCGGCAATATCGAGACCGTGGTGAAAATGGCGGCGATTGCTGATGGGGCTTGTGCGGCTCCCGTAGCCGGAAGTTATTACTCCCGAGGGTAGCGGCATGCGGAAGAAGACATGGAGGAAGAAAGCACGTTCGGTGCCGCTGAACCGCGATCCGGGGAAAAAATCGAAGGTTCTGGTCTTCTCTGTCTTCGTATACACGGTGACCCTTCGTTTCTCCTCCTTATACCTCGCGCTGTTTGCTGCAACAAGCGTCTCCAGTGCGGTGCGTGGAGCCTGGGGAACAAATATGCCGGGACGATTCGGAATGAGAAGCTGCTTCCCGGAGGTGCAGGCCTGCGGATTGGCAAGTCCATTAAGGGTTGCAATGGTATCGTAGGGCAGATTGAAGCGGGCGGCGATAGTAAAGAGGCTCTCCTCCTCCTTTACCCGGTAGCTGAAAAACGCCAGCGGAGGAAGAGGGCCGTCGCTTTTTTGCCGGCGGTAGAAGAGATCGATATCGGAGACCAGCTGCCGAAAAAGGATGTCGCTGCGCTGCAGGCTCTCAACTTCGGGATACTGTTCCCGGGAGCTCGGCTCCTGCGGCGTTGTCGGAAAAGACGGGAGGACAAACAGTACCGCGCACACACCCGCCAAACGGAGCAGACGGCAAAACGGGCGGCAGCGGCGGCGCATCTCTCTGACCTCCTTAGCGGCGGCGTACAAAAAGGATATACCCGAGGACGAGAAGTCCGATAATAGTATAGGGGATGGTCAGCAGCGGCAGTGGACCGGAGAGGAGCACCAGGAAGAGATAGATAAACGCTGCAACTCCGAGCACGCGTGCTATTTTTTCTCCCAGGTTCCGCAGCCGTTTTGGGCCCGGCGTATCGGAACTGCCCAGTTGGCCGCGGATTCGGTTTGTGAGGGCAATCAGCAGATAGCCGCCGAGGAGCAGCAGCATGACTGCGGTGAACGCATCTCGAAAATTGAGCGCTAAATACCACAGCGGGAGGGTGATTGCCAGGCTGAGGCCTAGAATAATGAGGAGAAACAGCAGCGTATGAGCGGCCGAACGGAGGATGCCTTCGTAGCCGTCCCAAATTTGCCGCAGCGGAGAAGCACCTGCATCTTGACTCATTCTATCCCCTTTGCCTATTCCCGCGATAACTGAAGGTATCGTAGGAAAATCGATAAAAAAAGTCAAACGCGGTTCTTTCAAATTTTGCATGGGGGAGGATCTTTGAGGCGCTTTCTGTGAAAAGTCCCCCTTTTTATTGACACTTAGGGGGTTGAAAAGTACAATTTTTTTAGAACAGTGTGTTCGCAGCGGACACCGGGAGTTGTAATGCCAAAATCGGTTCGATATCACGCTAACTCGATAGTCTACTTCAAGGGCGATATCAACGACAAAGTGTATATACTCAAATCCGGTAAGGTAAGTCTCAACTATAACGACATCGAAACCGGAAAGGATTTGCACGATCTCATTAATACCGGCGAGTTCTTTGGCGTCAAATCCGCCTTGGGAAAGTATCCGCGTGAAGAGACGGCAATGGTACTCAAAGATGCCGATGTGATGGTCTTTACCGTCCCCGAGTTCGAGGCGATGGTGAGCAACAACACCCGCATCATTCTCAAGATGCTGAAAGTTTTCTCCAATCAGCTGCGCCGTATTCACAAGCAGGTTCGCAATCTTCTCTCCGCGGGAAGCGCCGGAATGGACCCGGAAGAGGGCCTCTTCCGCATCGGTCAGTACTACATGAACAGCCGTAAGTACCACCAGGCGCTCTACGCCTTCCGGCGTTATATAACCTATTACCCGTCGGGCAAATACTCCGCCGAGGCGACCAAGAACAGCGAAATAGCGGAGCAGTATGTGCAGAAGCACGGAACAAGCCGGGGGGGCCCTCCCGGAGAACAGCCCGCCGCTGAAGCTCCGAAAACACAGCCCAACCCGGAAGAGCTCTCAGCGGTGGCCAAGCGCTATTACAATGCAGTGAGCCTTTACTCCCAGCAGAAGTATAGTGAGGCGATGAAGGAGTTTCAAGAAGTCTCCTCCAACGGCGATCAAGAGTATGCGGTCAAGGCAGTGTATGAGATAGGCCGCTGCCTCTATGGGCTGGAACAATACGAGAAGTGTATTCAACACTACACCAAGATGATCAAACAGTATCCCAAGCATCCTGAGTTGCGGGATGCCCTTATTTATGTAGGGAATTCCCACCAGCAGCTGGGCAACAGCGATAAAGCAAAGGGCTTTTATAAGAAGGTGCTCTCCATGTCGACGGAGAACGAGGTGGTGTACCGCAAGGCAAAACGGGCGCTGCAGAAGATGGAACGAGAGTAAAGGAGCGGAATGGGATGAGCATCGACCTATCCATGTTCGAACGGTTTGCAGTGAAGTTTCAGCCGGGAGATATTATTTTTTGCGAATATGAGCCCGGCGATAACTTTTACTTGATACAGGAGGGGCGGGTTCAGATAGTAAAGATCCTCGGGGATATCGAAAAGAACATCGACGTGCTGTATCCGGGAGAAATTTTTGGGGAGATGGCTATTCTCGAAGAGGAACCCCGTTCCGCTACCGCTCTTGCGGTGGATAAGGTGAAGGCACTGGAGTTTAACCGGGAGAACTTCGAAGTTCTGATGAAAGGAAACCCGCAGATTGCTCTCAAGCTCCTGAAGCTCTTTACTAAGCGCATTTACGACCAAAAGCGTCGCTTTATGATTCTTACGCTCAACGACGTAGAGGCCAGGGTCGCAGATGTATTTCTCATGCTTTCAGAGGCTCAGCAGGTAGACGAGGAAGAGACTGACGAGCGCACCTTCAGTCTTTCGGTGGACGACATTGCTCACTGGGCGGCCATCAGCCCCGACGAGTGCCGCCGCGTCCTGGATCATTTTGCCAGTCAGCGCCGGCTGGAACTCTACGAGGACCGTATCGTGGTCAAGAACATCAACGAGTTCCAGCGCTTTGTAAAATCCCGCCGCAAAGATCAGGTGAAAGAGTAAGCGCTGTCGCGCCGCATAGAAAGTGATCAGAATGATGACTGCCGCACCGCCGCGGTTACGTGCCGCATATGGTGTGGGCCGGAAGATATTCGAAAGAAGATATTCGAAAATGGCGGGGGGGAGAGCCGACGGGGGGGGTAGAGCCAAAAGGCGGATTCGAACCGCCGACCTACGCTTTACGAGAGCGATTTGTTATGTTTCCCGGCGTTTCTCTCTGTAGCTAATTGTAATGCACACAGGGAGATAAATCAAGGGGCTGTTTATAGTTGTTTCTGAATGTAGTCCATTGTAGGGCGTTTTACTATCCAATTTAAACTGTACATTTCCGGGGCTCCGACCAGGTGTAAGAGCGTAGGCGGCGGAGGGCAGCCTCCAGGGTCCCCGGAGGGGGTCCGTTGATACTGGACCCCAATAGTGTAGGGGTCCGGTTCCAGCCGGCACGGGGAATTATCGGACCCGACACGAATACTGTTCGGGTCAGCTTTACGGGTCCCCCGGGACCACCATGTTCAGTAGACAAGGTAATTTTTCTCAGGTCCCCGGAGGGGGTCAATGTGGGTGCTATCCACATTGGGGGTCACTATCAGTTACCCCATCTTGACGACGCTGAAAAGTGCTTACCAATAACCTTTGATCTTGCGGTGGTCCCTCGCGCACGGGGGTATACCGTCAATAATTCTGACGGTGCTTTTTTCATCGCCGGAGCTCCCCGCGCACGGGTCCAACTTTGGACGCGTAAATTGTGCCAAGTACTCCATATTCGGACGGCTTAATTTTGCGCAGTCCCCCCGATTCGACCGCCCCAAT
>CAYFUX010000026.1:0-46322 GCA_964346455.1 uncultured Spirochaetaceae bacterium | reverse complement strand
CGCTCTTTTAGTCGGGCTGGGCGGATTTGAACCGCCGACCCCATGTCCCCCAGACATGTACGCTAGACCGCTGCGCTACAGCCCGATGCGGAAGTTAAAGTATCACAAAGACCTGAGAGTGTCAACTGAATCCGGAGGCCGAGTCACGGTCGAGGCCGACCGGAGGTTCGGCACCCGGAGTCAGTTCCAGTTCGTGAACGTAATACCTGCTGCCACTATGCTTTAAAAGAATTCTTGAAAGAATTCGAGTTCATCTACTTCAAGTAATCTACCTGAACAGCAGGAACTTCCTTATCGGAGCCTAATGCAGTTTCGTAGTTCAGGGTGCCAATATAGCGGCCCATCGCCTGAAGAGAGTGCGACTCCTCAATACCAGAGGGTTGTTCAAGAAAAACGAGGAGTACCTGTTTGGTTTCCACGGATTGGGCGTTTTTCATCTCTTCGGAACGAACATTGAGCACATAATTTGCAGAGCCTTTCGCCGGCTCATCGAGAATCTTGTTGACTGTGCCTTTCAATGTAATAAGCGTCCCGCGGTCATACTCACCGAGAATTCCTTTTTCATATTCGAGCTTCTCGGCCTGCTCGGTGTAAACGGATTCGGAAGGTTTTTCTACATCGGTAATGAGTTTAGCGCCTGGGGACTTAGTTTGGCTTACCCCAATGATGAGAAGAGCGAGGAGTAAGACAACGCCGCCGAGGGCAGCGAGGGTTTTCCCGGTAGTATGCTCGGCTTTTGGATCAACAGATTGGTTATCGGACACGGTATGCCTCCTTATGAAATGAAAGATAGTATATGCATCTGACCACTGTGCAAGAACCTGGCTAACATAAAACAGTAGCAGATCTGCCACTTTACACATAAATATGATAAAAAATTATCTAATATTGGTCAAGCTGCCATGCAGCTCTTGGGAGTGAAAAATGTGCCATTGCTATGCATCGATTGCCATCGTATACTTTATTGCAACGGTGGAAAAGCAATAAAAATGCCCGGGGCAAGCATATATGCCCCGGGTGGAAATAGCAGTTTCGAAGAAGTGCTTATTGCACTCCCAGATGCTCTTTGACCGCGGGAAGGGCAGGTTTGCCGTCGGCGGATTTTACTCCTTCGAGCCAGTCATTGAGGATGCCGGGGTTGGCCTTGAGCCATTTCATGGCTGCCTCACGAGCCTTCATATCTTCGGCGATGTCCTTCATGATTGCATTCTCCATCGAAAGAGTAAACTGCAACTGTTCGAAAAACCTTCCGAGGTTAGGATTTTCCGCTTTGTAATTGGGCCGTGTGAGCGTATGTACGGTGGCCTCTCCATAGTTGGGACCAAAATAGTCGTCCCCGTCTTCGAGATAGGTGAGATCGAAGATAGTATTCATGGGGTGAGGCTCCCAGCCGAGAAAAACGATCCATTCTTCTCGCTTAACGCTGGCCCTAACCTCGGCGAGCATACCGGCTTCACTGGAGGCGATTAAGTCGAAATTACCGAGTCCGAAGGCATCTTCGTCGATCATTTTCTGAATGAGCTTGTTTCCGTCGTTGCCGGGCTCGATACCGTAGATCTTTTGATCGAATTTTTCCGGGTAGTCGGCAATGTCCTTAAAGCTTTCCACACCGCCTTCGGCAACATAGGAGGGAACGGCAAGAGTATACTTGGCTCCCTGAAGATTATCGTCTAAGCGAACGATGGATCCCTCTTTGATGAGGTCTTTGGTATAGGACTTCATCGAGGGCTGCCAGTCGCCGAGAAACACATCGGCACTGCCGCTGCTGAGCGCCTCGAACGCGATCGGTACGGAGACAATCTTACTGGTTGTCTCGTAGCCCATTCCTTCGAGCACAATGCGGGTGGTTGCGGTTGTGGAAGCGATATCGGACCATTGAACTTCTACAAAGTCCACGGTCATATCCTGATCCTGAACGCTTTGTCCGTTCTCTGCACTCCCTGATGCCTCCTTTTGTCCTTCCGCCCAGACGAAACCGCCTGCCAGCAGAAAGATTACGCACAGTAACGCTATACGTTTTACTGTTCTTTTCATGTGTGACCTCCAAATGGTTTTAATTGGTGAAGGAATTGTACTTCCTTCCCTGGGTAAGATTCCCAAATATACGAACAAAGCTTAGTATAAGAAAAGCATAATAAAATTTCAAGTCAAAATAATAGAATTGTATAGAATAGTTAAATAATACTATCTCTTTTTACTGCAAGAAATAATATCAGTTTACGCAGTGTTTCTAATTATATATATAATAGGTATTTACAAATCTTTTGCGGTATGGTAATCTTAAAACAATAAAAATTTATGTATTTTGCGAACTTTTATTAGCTTTAGGTCTAATTAAAGCTAGCGTTCTTTTGCGCCTTTAGAGTAAAAAAGGTTATAGGGATAACCTATAATGTTGTTTTTCTACACTTTTTTAAGGAGGGACTCGTATGTCCAATCGTTATTTGGAAGGATGCGTTGCGCTGGTAACCGGCGGTGCGTCCGGAATGGGAAGGGCTATGGCCCTGGAGTTTGCCAAGGCCGGCGCCAATGTGGCCATCGGATCGCTGCTTTCCACCCGGAAAGAGACCCGTGCGGCTGGAGAGTTGGTGAACATGCCCGGCAGCGAAGAGATGGAGCGCAGCAAGGGTGAGATCGAAGCGGAAGGCGTGAAGGCTCTGGCGGTGGAATTGGATGTCACCGATACCGAATCTTGTGACAATTTCTACAACGAGACGGTAAATGCCTTTGACAAGGTCGACATTTTGGCCAATGCCGCCGGCATTACCGCCGAACACGGGGTAGTAGACCATCCGGAAGGTCTGTGGAACAAAGTAATGGATGTCAATGCCAACGGTCCGTTTCGCATGTCCAAGCTGTGTTTGCCCGGTATGATCGAGCGAGGCTGGGGACGCATAATTTCGATCTCCTCTACCGCAGGGAATGTAGGTGCCCCCATGTCACCCGCATACTGTGCTTCGAAGGCGGCGGTGCTGGGGCTGACCCGTGCCATGGCTCAGGAAGGTGCCGAGTACGGCGTGACCGTCAATGCCATCTGCCCCGGCTGGGTAGAGACCGATTTTGGCCGTGACTGGCTCACCGACATAGCAGAGAAGCAAATGCAAATGAAAGGGGAAGAACTTATAGCACAGGAAGCTTCGAGTAATCCGCAAAAGCGACTCATCAAACCGGTAGAGATCGGAGCTTTGGCTGCGTATCTGTGCCGGGAAGAGGCGTATGGAATCAACGGGCAGGATATTACCGTGTCCGGGGGATCGGTATGGTAGCGTATAAAGAAAGTATCAGTCGAATTTTTCTCTATCCTGATGATTACGGAGGAGGCAACAGATGAAGAGAATGACGTATAACGGCAAAACTACAATGTTTATCGACGGGAAATGGATCGATTCCGTTTCCGGACAGAACCGGGAGATTATTTACCCGTGCGATGCGTCGCACGTAACGACGGTCACCGAGGGCAATGCTGAGGACGTAAAGAAGGCGGTCCAGGCGGCCCGGAAGGCCTTTGACGAGGGCGAGTGGCCCAGAACTCCCGCTGCAGAGAGGGGCAGGCTGGTTGAGATACTGGCCGATAAAATCGAAAAGAACCGTGAAGAGCTGGCGCAGCTCGAGAGCCTTGACACCGGAAAGACGGTGGAAGAGAGCCGTGGTGATATGGATGACATCGCCGGGATTTTCCGGTACTTTGGCCAACTCGCCGACAAAGAGGGTGGAGAGATAATCTCTTCTCCCGTGGCACATACCACCAGTCGTGTAGTGCGCGAGCCGGTCGGTGTAGCGGCGCAGATCTCCCCCTGGAACTATCCTCTGCTGCAGGCTTCGTGGAAAATGGCGCCGGCACTGGCGGCCGGATGCACCATTATAATGAAACCGAGCGAACAGACTCCGCTTACCACTATTAAGGTGACCGAATTGGCCGAGGAGGCCGGTTTCCCGCAGGGAGTGGTTAACCTGGTGCTGGGTCCGGGCGACCCGGCTGGAGTGGAGATGTCGGAAAACCCCGGCATCGACCTGGTCTCCTTTACCGGCGGCATCGTGACCGGAAAGAAGATTCTGAAGGCCGCCAGTGAGACGGTCAAAAAGGTCGCGCTGGAGCTCGGGGGCAAGAATCCCAACATTATTTTTGGTGATGCCGATATTGAGACTGCCGTCGATTTTGCACTCAACGGTGTCTTTTTCCACGCAGGGCAAATCTGTTCGGCGGGATCCCGAATCCTGGTCGAGCGGACGATTCACGACAAATTTGTCGAGGCGCTCAAAGAGCGGATCACGGCCATTAAACTTGGCGACGCATTTGACCCGGATACGGAGATGGGCCCGCTGATCAGCGAAGAGCATCGTGCAAAGGTAGAGGGCTATATGAAGCTGGCCGAAGAAGAGGGGGCAAAGATTCTCCTCGGCGGCGGCCGTCCGGATAAGCCCCCCTACGAAAGCGGTTTCTACTTTGCGCCGACCCTGATTACCGGGGTACAAAACGAGATGCGCATTGCCAAGGAAGAGATTTTTGGGCCGGTGATCACGGTGGAAGCTTTTGACACCGAAGAGCAGGCGGTGAGTTGGGCCAACGACACCATCTACGGTCTCTCCGGGGGTGTCTGGACCCGTGATCAGGACCGCGCCGAGAGAGTTGCCGGGCGTCTCAAAATGGGGACGGTCTGGATCAACGATTTCAATATCTACTTTGTCCAGGCGCCCTGGGGCGGCTACAAGCAGTCCGGTTCGGGCCGCGAACTCGGCAAGCAGGGCTTGGAAGAGTATACCGAGGTAAAGCACATTTACCAGAACCATGCCAACGAGCCGGTTAACTGGTTTGGCGCCAAGAAGTAATTCACCCAATTTCCAAAAGGACAGAAGTCCATACGATTGATTTCAATCTATGAGCCCGGCCTAGGTGCCGGGCTCATTATATATGGAGTGGTCGCAGGTGTGGAGAGTTCCCGAGGAAGAAAGAGGAAGAGAACTGTCAGCGGAAATTTAACGTCCGGGCAAGTGCAGCTTCCGATACGCTCCGGGGCTGATCCCTTCGTACTTCCGAAACACTCTGGAGAAGTAACCGATCGACTCATAGCCACAGCGTACGGCGATCTGCGAAATAGGGGTTTCCGGCTCCTTGATCATCAGCGCTTTGCTCTTGGTAATACGGTAGGTGTTGACGTACTCGAAGGGGCGATGATTCATCGTCTCCTTGAAGAGGTGACAGAGGTGCTGAGGGGAGACGTCGATGGCGGCGGAGAGGTCGTCGATGGTAATGATCTCGGGATAATGGTCGCGGATGTAGTTGAAAACCGGTTCGAGGCGCTGATACTGCTGGGCCACCGCCTCGTTGTCGTGGCGGTAGGCGTATTTCATCAGAGTGATGAGAAAGTCATAAACCAGGGCGGAGCACTCGATTCCTTTCAGACTCGTTTCGGACAGCAGATGGTAGAACATGATCCGGATTTTGTTGACGATCTGTTCGCCGTAGATCACCGAGTAGACGTCGGAGTGTTCTAGGCCCAGCAGTGGCAGAAGTTTTGAAAGATTCTCGCCGCCAAAGGTGAGCCAGTGGACGAGCCACGGGCTGGTGGTGGGATAGTATTCGTGGGGAACGTCGGGATAGAGCAGCATCCCGTCTTCAGGGCCTATTTTGAGCTCGCGCTCTCCGAGCCGCAGAACTCCCTCTCCCTCCTCGCATTGTATCCACTGATAATGAGGATACCCTTTGGGCCGAGTGTGGGGGTCCAAGTCCTGATTGAAATCTATTCCGGCCCCTACTAGGTAGAAGGGGAGCTGGAGTTCTTTTTCGGTGAGAATGGTAAAACTAAACTTTCCCATGCTGCTCCCTACGGCCTCGAGCCGCTGTCACTGTATTATAAAAGCATCTTAAAATACTCACAATAGCATTCATATCTTCACATTGACCGTAGTACCGGATAGGGGGATAATTTACCCACTGAAAAAATCAAGGAGGAGCCATTTTTATGAGTAAAAGGCTATTATTCGGTATGGGTGCCGTGTTGGTCTTGCTGGGCGCCATTACCCTATTCTTCGGGTGCCAGCCGGAGGAAAAAGAGAAAGAGGCGAAAGCCGAAGAAGAGGAGAACATTGTTATCTACAACTCCTACTGGAGTGATCCCGATCCCAAGAAGGTGGATGCGGAACTGGTGGAGATGTTCCAGGAGCAGAATCCCAACACCCGGGTGATCCACAGTACCGTGGCCCACGAGGACTTCAAGCAGGCCATTCGCGCCTACCTGACCTCCTCTACCCCGCCTGATGTACTGACCTGGTTCGCCGGCAACCGGGCCCGCTTTTTTATCGACAAGGGCCTCATAATGGACATCAGCGATGTCTGGGAAGAGGCCGGCTGGACCGAAAGCTACTCGAAGGGCTTTCAGGCAATGAGCTCGGTGGACGGCAAACAGTACTTCCTCCCGGGAAACTGGTACTGGTGGGCCGTCTATTACGACACCCGGGTGTTCGAGGAGTACAATATCGAAATTCCCGAAACCTGGGACGAGTTGATGCAGGTTTGTGAAAAGCTCAAGAGCAACGGCGTGAAACCCTTTACCGTGGGTACCAAGTACCGCTGGACTGCGGCGGCATGGTTCGATTACCTCAACATGCGCGTCAACGGTCCTGAGTTCCACATCAATCTGATGCTTGGCAAAGAAAGTTACACTGATGAGAGAGTCAAGACGGTACTGAAAGATTACTGGAAGCCGCTGATCGAAAAAGACTACTTTATCGACGATCCCGCCAGCTATGCCTGGGCGGAAGCGATCCCCTTTATGACCGAAGGCGATGCGGCGATGTATCTGATGGGCGACTTCATCAGGGACTCCTATCCGGAAGAAGACCTCGAGCACCTCGATTTCTTCCGTTTCCCGATCATCGACCCCAGCGTACCGGTGGGCGAGGACGCCCCGACCGACGGCTACTTTATCCCCAAGAACACTCAGCATCCCGAGCAGGCCAAGAAGATGCTCAAGTTCTTCGGCTCCAAGGAGGTGCAGGAAAAAGTTGCTAAGGATCTCGGACGCCTCGTGACCAACCAGGAAGTCGACAAGTCGGTTTACAACGAGGATCAGCAGAAAGGCATGGAGATCGTAAACAGCGCCGACTATGTGGCTCAGTTCTACGACCGAGACACCACCCCTGAGATGGCGGATACCGGCATGAACGGCTTTATGGAGTTCTGGCAGAACCCGGACAAGGCGGACGAGGTTCTACAGAAGCTCGAGAAAAAGCGCAAAGAGCTGTTCGAGAACAACGAGGAGTAACATCCTTCCGACATTACGAACATCAGCCGGCGGCTTTGGCCGCCGGCTTTTCCTATATCCCGCGAGGAGGTTTCGCACATGCTCGACCCACGTATTCGCTATAAGCTTACCCCTTTAGCGTTTCTTGCTCTGCCGGTGACCATTTATATGATCTGGATCATCGGACCGACGATCTACAGCTTTTACCTCAGCCTCACCCGCTGGGACGGCCTTTCGGCGCCGCAGTTTGTCGGGTTACGGAATTTTCGGAAGCTATTTGGGGATGATGTTTTCTATATCAGTCTCTCAAACAACATCGAATGGATCGTGCTGTTTATGACCATTCCCATCGTACTTGGCCTCACGTTGGCGATGGTCCTCAACAGGAACGTTCCCGGAGCGAAAGGATTCAAAACGGCCTTTTTCATGCCGATGGTCCTCTCGCTGGTCGTGTGCGGTCTGGTCTGGTCGTGGCTCTATGCTCCTCACGGCGGGCTCATCAATGAAGTGCTGCGAAAAATCGGCCTGAAAGCATTGGCCACCGGCTGGCTCAGCAATCCGGCGGTGGTAATGGAGGCGGTGATCGCTGTCGCCGTCTGGCGGCAGGTGGGCTACGTGATGGTGCTCTATCTTGCCGGCCTGCAGAGTGTGGATCAAAACTTAGTGGATGCTTCCGAGGTAGACGGTGCGAACGCGATGCAGCGCTTTTTCCACGTTATCTTGCCGCAGCTTGCGCCGGTGACGGTAATCGTTATCGTCATCAGTGTGATCGATTCCGTCCGCGCCTTCGACCTGGTGTCGGTGATGACCCGCGGAGGGCCCTACAACCAGTCGAGCGTTCTGGCTAATTACATGTACATCGAAGCGTTCAACAACTACAACATGGGCTACGGAGCGGCGATCGCGGTGATTATCTTCTTCATCGCCTTCCTGTTTATCGCCTTCTACCTGACCCGCATCGCCAAGGAGGAGCGCAATGCCTAGGAAGTCGAGTATTCCCTACTGGATAAAGGTTGTACTGTATATTTTCCTCTTTCTAGTGACAGTTACCTGGATGGTGCCGATTATTGTGGCCCTGCTGACCAGTCTGCGCACCAACGCGGAACTTATGAGTCAAGGGTTTCTGGCCCTTCCGAAAACGATAGATATAAGCAGTTATTTCGAAGCCTGGGCCCGGGGAGGCCTGCACAACTACTTGCCGAACAGTTTTATTATTACCCTGCCGTCGCTTTTTCTTACTTTGCTGCTCTCCTCGCTGAGTGCCTATGCGCTGGCGCGGTTCCGTTTCAAGGGCAACCTGCCGCTCTATTTCCTCTTTGTAGGCGGGACGATGATACCCTTTCAGATCCTGCTCCTGCCGGTCTTTCAGCTTTCCGACTGGATGGGGATCTACAACACCTATTGGGCTCTCATCGCTATTCACACGGCCTTTCAGCTCGGTTTTTGTACCTTTGTGCTGCGCAACTATATGATGACCGTGCCTATACAAATTATGGAGTCGGCGCGCATCGACGGCTGCAGTGAAATCGGCATCTGGTGGCGCATTATGATTCCTCTGACGCTGCCGGCCTTTGCCGCCGTGGCAACGCTTGAGTTTACCTGGATCTTCAACGACTACATTTGGCCGCTGGTGCTGATTCGTTCGGCGGACAAGATGCCGGTGACTTCAGGCTTGGCGATCCTCCAGGGACAGTACGTGCAGGACTGGACGGTGATCATCTCGGGAGCGCTGATGGCAACGATCCCCACGCTGATCGTTTTCATCTTTCTGCAGCGCTTCTTTATCGCCGGGCTTACCCTCGGTTCGAGTAAATAACGACTTCTATGTCTCTGTGACCCAAACTGTTGTTTTGGTCACAGAGACTTTTAATACTCAACAACAGCATGGAGAGAAAGATGGAGAAGAGAAACGGTCGTTACTATGTATTCGGCAACCCTATAACACGTGCGCAAAGCCGTGCGGTGGACCGTTGGCAGAATATGTTCGTGCGGAAATTCGGCTACGACCCTGAGGAAAAGTATACCCTTCAGGTGCGCGAGAATGCGTATCTGGGCCCGATTTTCGGATTAAAGAATATTGTCCGTACCAATGGACCGGCCGCCGGGACGCGTGAGTCGGCCGTGGACAGCGTCAGCGAGGAATCCCGGGGTGAGGAGATTACCGGCGAGAACTCGGTAGTTATAAGCACTGTCCGAATGGGATTCGGACATTACCGAATCGCCATGGCCGGCGCTTCCTGCGCCCGGGCAATGGGCTATACGCCGCTGTGGCTGGACCTTCTCTCTGTACCGGGAATTACCAGCGACGTGATCAACTGGTGCAACACCTGGTACAGCCGCTGGTCGCGAATGAGTCAAAAGAGCGCCTTTTTTAACAAGTACATCTGGGAGGCGGTCACCACCGGCGAACCCACGCTGCCGCTCCTGCAGAGCGTCCTCAATACATGGATCGTTGGCTGGCCCTGGCGTTTTCTCAAAACCAACGTCAAAGACTATAAAATGAGCGAACTCTTCCGGAACCTCCACGAAACGCTGCCGCAGGATATCCCCATCCTCACCGCGCACATGTGGAACTGCATGGGAGCGGTTTCCGGAGGGATGAACAACGTTGTGGATATGGTGTTTGACAACTGGCCGATGGCTTTTCAACTTACTGAAGGGGCGAAGCACGGGATTCAGGGGCCTGCCGCCTACTACGGCTTCAGGACGATGCGAGGCTTCAACGAGAAGGGGCGCCTTCAGAATCCGGTTCCTTCGGACGGTGTGCACTGGACAGGGCATCACGTAGATCACGAGTTGGTGGAAAATGTCGAAGATGATTGTGACGCCCGGCTGCGACGTATGCGGGGGGGCGAGCCGCGTCGATTTCTTATGGCTATGGGCGGCGCCGGCGCTCAGCGCGAGCTCTTTAAGGCGGTAATCGACCACTGTGTCCCGCGAATTAAAAAGAATGAATTGGCGCTTTTCATCAACCTCGGCGACCACACCGATAACTGGGAGTGGCTCAAAGAGCAGATCTCGGGCTACGGAGACTTGGTCACCCCCCACTTTACCTGGGAAGACACCAAAACGTATGCTGAGGAGATTCGCAACGGAACGGCTAGAGGACTTCATGTGTTTCTCTACGACAACATTTTCTATGCCGTCTATGCGACCAACTATTTGATGCGGGTGTCGGATGTACTGATTACCAAACCGAGCGAGTTAGCCTTCTACCCGGTTCCAAAGATTTTCAACCGCCGGGTCGGGGGACATGAGATGTGGGGCGCGGTCCGCGGTTCGGAGATAGGCGATAGTACGATCGAATGCCGCAGCGTCGGCCAGACCCTCGAGGCGATAGAGCTGCTGACTGAAGAGACCGACCTGCTGGAGATGTACTGTAATCGTATCGTAGCCAATAAGCAGGCGGGGATCTACGACGGCGGCTACCGCTGCGTTGAACTGGCCACCGGAACGCCCGCACCGCGGCGGTGAGCGCTCTACTGCCGGCGTTGGAAAGCGGAGGAAAGCAGCGCGGTGCGCATAGCCCTTGTGAGCGATTGTTACCTACCTACCAGAAACGGCGTGGTCACCTCTCTCCGGCAGCTTGCCGCGGGGCTGCAGCAGCGGGGACACCGGGTCGTCATCATTGTCGCGGCAAACGGCGGGAGTGATGGCGACGACCCGAACGTCCGGGTCTATCGGTTTCCGCTTATCCCCCTCCTTCCCTCGGTTGAACTAGGTGTGGGTCTGACCACTCCCGGCCGAATACAGCGCATTCTGCAGCGGGAGGGGATCGAAGTTCTTCATACTCATACCGAATTCTGGCTTGCCCGGGCGGCGCTCAGGGCGGCCGAGCGACTCGGCTTGCCCCACATGCACACCTTGCACACCACGTATGAAGAGTATCGCCACTATCTTCCGGGGGGCGCACTTCTTAGCGAGTGCTTTGTGTGCGGCTGGTGGCGGCGTTTTTTGACCCGTTTTAATGCAGTGATATGCCCCTCGGAGCGCTCGCGCCGCTTTGTCCGCCGATGCGCCCCCGGCGTGCAGGTTGGCGTCGTACCTAACGGGATGGATACGAATGCAGTATCGCCCACCGGGGAGGCGGAAAAGGAGAGGGCAATGAGGCGGCGGGGACTACCAAAGCGGGCGCAGGTACTGCTGTATTGCGGAAGGCTTGCTCGGGAGAAGCGGACGGAGGTTCTGCTGGAGGTGTTGGTGCCGCTGCTGCGTGAGCGGCAGCATCTTTGGTTGGTTCTGGTGGGCGGCGGTCCGGAAGCGAAAAAGCTGCGGCGCAGCGCTGCGGCAGCAGGCGTGGGAGAGCAGCTAGTTGTCACCGGCTACCTTCCCTGGGAGGAAGCGCTCTCTTGGTATGCGGCGGCCGACCTGTTTGTGACCGCCAGTTTGAGTGAAAACCATCCAATGACACTGATCGAGGCGCATCTGGCGGGGCTTCCGGCGGTAGGCCGGCGCGACCCGGGGATTGCAGCGATTCTTCGCGAAGGGCGCAGCGGTCTTTTGGCAGACAGCGATTGGGCGCTGCAGGACTGTTGCCGGTGGCTGTGTGACCACGGTGAAGAGCGACGTCGCATGGGACGCGAGGCTCGCCGCCTCGGACTAGACCTTAGTCGCCGGGGGTATGCGCAAAAGGTGGAGCAGGAGTATCGGCTGCTGTGTACAGACCCCACAGAGACAGCCGGAACATGCGCGATAAACGAGACAAAGCCGTGCAGTAAGGCTGATAGTGCGTTATACTTTTCCTGAAAAGAATGAAGCACAGAGGTATATGGAATGAAGCGATGCCGAAGATGGGCGGCGCTGGCCACCGGAGCAATGGCGGCGGCCGCGGTAGTGCTGGGCGGATGTAGCATGCTGCCATGGGTGGAGGAGCCTCCTTTGGAAGAAGCGTTTCCGACCGAGGGCCGTGAGGAAAAGCCGCCCTCAAAAGAGCCGGAGGCACTGCAGCGGGACTACTCTCAGACAAAGGTGCTAAAGTCGCTTGTGCAGCTGCATCGGCTCGTAGATAGTTTTGAGGAGTTTCAGCAGTACCGCGATGGGCACCGTAGTTTCGAGGCCTATCTGGAGACGGTTTTTCTCCTTGAATACGGCCCCTACTATTCCGGCAGGGAGGTGACGATCAATTTTTACGCCGAGCGCGGAGAGTTGCGTCATAGCCTCATCCGAAGTGTACTGGAAGAGACGGATGAAGGACGTTGGTGGGGTGTACGGCAGATACGCGACAGCGGGGAGTTCTATTACGAGGTCCTGGTGGGACCATACGGCCTGCCCCGGGAGCTCCGCTACCGGGAACCCGCCGACGGAGCGGTGGTCGCCCGCCGGACAGCGGCGGACCAGTATGTTGAAAGAGTGCTGAAACAGCGGGGCGAAGAAGCGCTGCGCAGGGAACTCGAAAATCGTCGCAGCAGGGAGATGAACTCCAACCTCCCGATGTATTACGCCGGGATGACAGAGGAGCGCCGAGGAACTGTTGAAACGCCCGCCGGCCGCTTCCGCGGGGTGTTGTTTCGCAGCAGCGGCGGGCCGCAGGGGGGAGCCGTCTGGTATTCTCCCGACGTTATGGGGAACGTGTTGAAGATTTTACGGCCCGACGGGGAGGTGCTTGCCGATATCGTCGAACGGAACGACGGCCGCCGGCGTCGTTTTACCACTGCTGAAAAAACTGTAGTGACTCCGCCGTACCCGCCCGGTCAGCCCTGATCACCTGTCCCTTTCTCTATGCGGTACTCTTCCCGGGTGTCGATGTCCTTTACGCTGCCCGGCTCCTCCGTCTCGATTTCCCGTACCTCCGACGTTTGCAGGACACGGCCCATGTGGGCATCCGGCGGCAGGGAGCGTATGACCGCGGCGGCCTTGAGGGTAAAGAGAACAGGGTGTGCCGGAATCCCGCGGTATCTTGGTCTGACTACCTCCGCCGGTGGGGCTGCCAAAAGGCGGCGGTAGAGGCGGGGCGGGATCTCCGGCATATCTCCCATAGCGATAAAGAATCTGGGCGCTTCGATATACCCGACCCCATGCCGGATAGAGGAGAACATACCCGTACGGAACGCAGGGTTTCGGGTGCAGCGGACCCGTTCCGTACCGGCAAATAACGCCTCCAACTCTTCCCCTCGGTAACCGGTGACAAGAATGACGTGGCTGCAGACTGAGAGGGCGTTGGCCACCGCGTGTTCCACGAGCGTGCGGCCGCGGTAGGGGAGGAGTGGTTTCCACTCTCCCATGCGGGAGGAGAGGCCGGCACAGGGAATGAGGGCTTCAGGGGGAACGGTGTCGGGGGCGTGCTGCATATCAAGAAGATAGCGCGGATACGCTCCACAGGAAAAGGGGGGCGGCGAGTACGGAGATACGGTGCTGTAGAGTGGGGAAATGTGCAACAAGAGAATTCCCACAGCTTTGAGTTTTCGATAGAATAGCTGTCATGATTGCAACCGTCGTAAACTGTATTACCGTTATACTCGGATCGCTCATTGGCTTGTTTCTGAATAAGCGTATCCGCCCGGACCTCAAGAACGCCGTCTACATCGGGGCGGGGCTTATCGCCCTGATGATTGGCATTCAGATGGCTTTTGAAAGCCAGCGGATCGTTTATCTGGCTCTCTCGGTAATCATCGGGGGGATTTTGGGGACCGCCTGGAATATCGAAGGGGGGATCCTCGCCTTCGGTGATTGGCTGCAGCGCACCTTTGCAAAAAACGCTGAAAGCGGTGCCACCTTTGCACACGGTTTTCTCAATGCCTCGGTACTCTTCTGCGTAGGGGCGCTGGCTATTGTTGGTGCCATCAAAGCCGGTGCCGAGGGGGAATACGATCTGATTCTTATGAAGTCGATGCTCGACGGCTTCATGTCCATCATGTTTGCCGCGGCTATGGGCATAGGGGTCATGTTCTCGGTCATCACTATTCTGGTCTATCAAGGAGGGTTGACCCTCCTCGCCGGCTGGGTGGGACCGATGATCGGCGACCTCGGGCTCTCAGAGCTTTCCGGTGCCGGGGGGATCCTGATTATGATGATTGGTCTCAATCTGTTGGAGATCCGGGAGGTGAAGACGGCCAACTTTCTCCCTGCGCTGCCGATTATCCTCGTTTTAGCCTTGCTCGACCCCTTTTTGGTCCCCTTTCTGCAGCAGTTTACCTTCTGAGCGCCTGATACATAGACAGGCTGTGCTTAGGTGAGTTACTGTCACGAAGCTTGGGGATAGCCGCGAGCGGTGCGCAGAGGGTAAATTTTCTTAAGATTTTTCGCTGAAGTGGAAAATTTTACTGCCGTTAGTGTGCAAATCAGCCAGCCCTTCCATTTCTTATCCCCAAGCTTCGTGACAGTACGCTCGGGTAGAGCGTGTTATCAAAAAGTTAATAATCGATCACAAAGTAGACAGGTATTGGTGTGAGAGGTACAAACATAGAAGGGGGAATGAAGCGCCGGAGAGAAGCGCGCTTGTCGCAAATTCTCGAGGCTGCTCTGCAGAGATTCTCGAGGCTGCTTTGCAGGTTATTGCTGAAAGAGGGGCGAGCGGTCTTACCCTGCGAAGAGTAGCCGAACGGGTGGGAATTACTGAGACGGCCCTCTACCGCTAGGTGGCGTCAAAAGCGGAACTGTGCATACGAGTTCTCACTTCATTTCCTGCGGACGATGTTGGAGGGAACGAGCTATAGCGTTACAAAAGGAGCGACATATATGACGATATTAAGCGGAATAGCCGGCGGTATTCACACCCTCAGCCTATCCTTATGGGTAGGCGGTTTGACCTGCCTGCTCTTTGTGGTGCTACCTTCGTTCAGTCAGCGGGGTGATGCCACGCTGCTCATGAATCTTCAAAAACGGATGGTAAAACTGATTCGGCCAGTTATTGTGGTACTGCTTGTCTCCGGGTTGTTTTCGCTGCGCTGGGGGCGTCTGGGCGGGGAGGAGGTGTTGGCAGTCTATTGGCCACTGGCGGCGGTAAAAGGGCTGCTGATTGCAGTAATGCTTGCGGTTTCTTTTCGGCGGCAGTGGTGGCTCCACAAATACGCCTACTCCCGGCCGCGGCAGGGGCAGTTGTTGCTTGTGATCAACACACTGATAGGCTGGATAACGATCATTTTCAGCGGGATTTTAGAGGCCACGGAAAAGATGATGCCTTGACACTTGCCATTAATGAATTCACAGTTAAGTAACTGTTTAATTGTTGAGGGTGTCATGGCGGAAAACGGAAGCGAAAGAGAGCGCGAAGAGCCAGCGAATCCACGGGATGTGTGCGGCGAATATTCGCTCAACTGTAGATCCAACGAAGAGAGGCTGCACGCAATGGCGGAGGAGGCCTCGGGGTTGTCGGAGCTTTTTCGCGTGTTAGCCGATGAGAGCAGGACAAAAATTCTCTATCTGCTTTCGGAGCAGGAGCTGTGTGTCTGCGATATTGCTTATGTACTGCAGATATCGCTTCCCGCAGTATCGCACCATCTGCGGCTGCTCAAAATAATGCGTCTTGTTCAACCTAAACGGAAGGGAAAACAGGTTTTTTACACCCTCGACGATGAACACGTCCTGTCGCTCATACAGGTAGCGCAGGAGCACTATATCGACCAGAGGTAAAAAGCGGATGGAAACCTATACAATCGAGGGACTCGATTGCACCCAGTGTGCCAGTGATATCGAAGGAGCTCTGCAAAAGAACGAAGGCATAGAGGGGGCTACGGTCAATTTTGCTGCACAGACTGTCCGTCTTCCAGAGGGCACGCTGCAGAGAGCGCAGGAGATCGTGAGGCGAGTGGAACCTGAGGCCAGGATCGTTGACTTCCGAGAGGAGACGCACGCAGAGGGAGACGCTGCGGAACGGAGCGGAAACGGACTACGCCTCCTGCGTCTCGTGGCGGCGGTACTGCTGGGCGGATTCGGTATGCTTTTTCGTACCCCCCTGCAGGCCACTGCTTTCAATTGGGCGGAGTACGCGGTATTTCTCAGCGCCTATCTGCTTGTCGGGTGGTCGGTACTCGCCGGTGCCGTCCGGACCATTCTACGCGGCCGGGTTTTCGAGGAGATGTTTTTGATGAGCGTCGCCACTGTGGCGGCCATCGCCGTGCATCAGCTGCCGGAGGCGGTGGCCGTGATGCTCTTTTATACGATAGGCGAACATTTCCAGGAACGGGCGGTAGACAGTTCACGCCGTTCGATCTCTTCACTTATGGATTTACGTCCCGAGTTTGCCAGACTCGTTACCGCCGAGGGACCCCAAGAACTAGAGCCGGGAGCGGTGGAGGTGGGCGCCACGATCGAGGTTTTGCCCGGTGAGCGTATCCCGCTGGATGGGGAAATCACCGCCGGCGAGAGTGCGGTGGATACCTCCGCCTTGACCGGGGAATCGGTTCCCCGGTCGGTGGCTCCGGGAGATGCGGTGCTCTCGGGCTTTGTCAACGGGGCCGGCAAAGTGCGGCTCAGAGTCACTAAGAGTTTTGCGGAATCCTCCGTCTCGCGGATTCTCGAGCTCGTGGAAAATGCCGCCTCCCGCAAGGCGCCGACCGAACGCTTCATCTCCCGTTTTGCCGGGGTCTACACTCCGGTGATGGTAAGCTTGGCAGCTGCGATCGCCGTGTTGCCGCCGTTGCTGCTACCGGGGGCGCTCTTTGGCGAGTGGGTGTACCGAGCGGCCGTGCTGCTGGTGATCTCTTGTCCGTGTGCCTTGGTTATTTCGATACCTCTCGGCTATTTTGGCGGCATCGGCGGCGCCTCCCGCAACAGCATTCTGATAAAGGGGGCAAACTTCGTGGATGTGCTCAAGGATGTGAGTACGGTGGTGCTGGATAAAACCGGAACGCTCACGCAGGGAGTTTTCCGGGTCACGCGTACGGTTCCCCGCAATGGCTACACGGAAAAGGAGGTGCTGCGGTGGGCCGCATGTGCGGAGTCACACTCTACCCATCCTATCGCCCGGTCGATCCGCGAGGCCTATGGAGCGGTGAACCCGGAGGAGGTCTCTGCAGTGCAGGAAGAGAAAGGCTATGGGATTACCGCCATGGTCGGGGGGCGGCGAGTGACAGCCGGAAGCGACAAACTCCTTCACCGTGAACAGATCGAGCATACGGATTGCGAGGCGGAGGGTACGGTAGTCTATGTGGCGGTGGACGGGGTATACCTCGGCTACCTACTGATCGCCGACGAGGTAAAACCGGAGGCTCGGGAGGCAATTGCAGCGCTCAAGGAGTATGGCGTGGAGCAAATTGTGATGCTCACCGGCGACAACCACAATATTGCGCAGCAGGTCGCTCGCGAACTGGGCATCGACCGCTACTATGCAGAGCTTCTGCCGCAGGATAAAGTGACGCGAGTGGAGGAGATGGAGCGAGAACTGCCCCGCGGAAAACGCCTTGCTTTTGCGGGGGACGGTATCAACGATGCACCGGTCTTAATGCGTTCCGACGTAGGTTTTGCGATGGGGGCTCTCGGCTCCGATGCCGCACTGGAGGCAGCCGATGTAGTGTTGATGGATGACCGGGTCGACCGCATCCCCGCAGCGCTCGGGATAGCGCATTTTACCCGCAAGGTGGTCATGCAAAATATTCTCCTGGCGCTGCTGGTGAAAGCGGTATTTCTCGCGCTCGGCGCATTCGGCTTTGCCACGATGTGGGAGGCGGTTATTGCGGATGTCGGCGTGGCTCTTTTGGCGGTGCTCAACGCCACCCGGACTCTGCGTTTTTCAAGCGGAAGAGACGAGGCCGGTCATGCTCAGCCCGAGCGTTCGGCAGGGCAGACGAACACTGTGAGCACTTGATATACTGCCTCTGCGTGCGGCGTGAGAACATTATGAGCGTGCGGCAAAGAGTCCGGAGGAGTGCGGAAGCTGGGAGAAGGCAATGCGCGTGTTGATTGTGGAAGATGACAGCGAAATATCGAAGTATCTGGAAAAAGGGCTCGCAGAAAGCGGCTATACCGCAGACGGTGTGGCCAGCGCCGAGGAGGCTATGCCGGCGCTGGAGACGGTTGCCTACGATGCGGCAGTGATCGATTTGATGCTGCCCGGAATCGACGGGGAAGAGCTTATCCAGTCGATCCGCAAGAAATCCTATTCGACGCCGGTGTTGGTGCTTAGTGCAAAGCAGTCGGTGGAGGATCGCGTGCATGCGCTGCGCATCGGAGCGGACGATTACATGACCAAACCCTTTTCGTTTACCGAACTCGCAGCCCGCATCGATGCGCTGCTTCGGCGTTCGTCGGGCAGCGGAGAACAGTACCGGGAGTTGAGCGTGGGGAACCTCCGGCTCGACCGTCAGAGCAGAAGGGTGTATCGCGGCGGGGAGGAGATCGAATTGCCGCCCAGGGAGTTCAATCTTCTCGAATATTTGCTCCACAACAAGGGGCGGGTGCTGCCTAAAACCATGATTCTGGAACATATTTGGGATTTCGACTTCGATCCTCAGACCAATGTGCTCGATGTGCTGATTCATCGACTCCGCAAAAAAGTGGACGGACCTTTTGACAAGCCCCTGATTCACACGGTGCGCGGAGTGGGATATGTCATCCGAGACGAATAGCGCCGTTCCCTCCCTGCGTCTAAAACTGACCCGTATTTTGTTGACGGTTTTTCTCTTTTCGCTGCTGCTTACCTTTGGTTTGGGCGTGCTGATTACCTACAACTCTCTCAAGGAGACCAACAGGCGGGAAATTGCCTCCAAAACCGTAGAACTGGCCGCCACGTATGCGCAAAAAGGCGTACGGGAGCTCCAGAATGTTGTGGAATCAGACAATATGATGGGACGCGATCGGCCATTTTTTGTGCGGCTCGCTGACGCCCGCAACAATACCCTTTTTGCCTCCACGCCTCAGGAGTGGACCCGTTTCGGAGTGTTGAATCTTGAGAAGCGAGAACCAGCCTCGCACGGCAGTTTTTTCGTGCTCGGTGCCCCTGGAGCGGAATATTCACTGGAAGTGTTTACGTATGAGCTCGGCAACGAGCATATACTGCAGGTGGGAAGCAGCACGCGAGTGCGGGATCATGTGGTGACGGCGATGATCCGGACGTTTCTCTTAATCACCATTCCTGCAGCTATAGCACTGGTGCTGTTTCTCTGGTGGTTTTCCAGATCGCTTATGAAGCCGGTCACCGATTTACTCGAGGCGGCCCATAATGTAATCGATAACGGCCATTATGAGGACAACCTTCCTCAACGCGGGATCGCAAAAGAGTTTGATGAGGTAGCGGCACTGTTTAACCGGATGTTTTCCACTTTGGAGGGCTTGATAGGGAACTTGCGCCGGGCTCTCACCTCGATCGGGCATGAGATCAGAACTCCAATGACACGGCTGCGGATGAATGCGGAGTTTGCCCTCCGGAAAGAGGCTGGGGAGGAGGAGCGAATTGCGGCCTTGGAGGCGAGTATCCGGGAGAGCGAGAATGTTACCGCACTTCTCAAGCGAATCCTGGAAACCTCAGAGGCGGAATCGGGCCTCGTACATGTGCAGCGGAAAGCGGCGGACCTTGCTCATATGTGTTCCGAAGTAGCGGAGCTTTACGGGTATATGGGAGCCGAACGGGAGATAGAGGTGCAGTATCGGGGGCCCGATTCCTTGGTTATCGGGGTCGATCCGGAGCGGATACGGCAGGTGCTGACCAATTTGTTGGACAATGCTCTGAAATATTCTGAGGCGGGAAGTACGGTTCTGGTAGAGCTCCAAGAGGAGGAGAATACGACACGGATAAGCGTGGAGGACGAAGGTCCCGGAGTCGCGGAGGAGGATATCGAGAAAATTTGGAACTACGGGTTTCGCTCTTTTACTCCCTCAGATACAAAAGGACACGGGCTCGGCCTCACTCTGGTAAAAGCCATTGTGGAGGCTCACGGAGGCTCGGTGGAGGCCCGCAGCGAGCCTCAGCGGGGCACATGTTTTATCATCAGCCTCCCGCGGAGCGGGCCGCAGCGCTCCGCGGAGGAAGAGGCATCAGGGTGACAGGTGCTCCGGCCGGACGTTCCACGATTCGATTGCGGTGTGGAACCAAGTGAGTTCATCGCTTACTATCGTCACGAGTTTGGTAGTGCTGATGTGTAATTCTGCGGTAAGCCTGGGAGCCGGATGAGAGGGGCTGGTTTGAGCGTTGTGCAGTTCGAAATCGATGCTGATTGTCCGTACTGTGCCGGATTGTAAGCGGTCGATCAACTCGCTTGACTGCTGCGGGTCCGCGGTGATTGCCGAACAAGGCTTCGCGCCGCTGTATTCGATACCGGCGAGTACGAGGTAGAACTCTACAATCCGAAACGTATGCTGCCACACGATGTCGATATACTCGCTGTGCTGTTCCTGTTCGACGGTGGCATGGGTAGAAAGGGCAGATGTGTACATGTCTGCGACTCCTGTCTTTGCTGATGTTGCCCTTGAGTATACGAGAAACTTCTTGCAACAGGCTTGCCGGGTCATTACAAAAATGTAAGGGAACTATGACGGTGCGAAGGGAAAAAAATCGGAGCCCCCTGCAGTGCAGAGAACTCCGGATCACAACATATCGTCGTGAAGGCCTAACGGCGTAGCTGCGTAGTGTACGCTTCTCCATTCCGGAGGTAGGTGAGAGAGAACGTGTCCGTGTTTGGATCGCCGATGGCCTTGTAAAAATCTGTGAGGGAATCGATTTCCCTCCCGTTTATCTTGGTGAGGATAACGCCGCGGCGCAGTCCGACCCCGTAGGCCTTTGTGCCCTCCTGCACCTCGGCCACAAGCACTCCGGCAACGGAACTGTCCAGATCGAGACGGCTGCGTATTGTCTCCGTCAGCGGAGCTACGCTCATTCCCGGCCACAATTTGTTGATCTGAGAACGGAGTTCTTCTTCTTCTTTCCGTTTGGTGATTGTGGCCGTAAGCTGCCGCCGCTTACCAAAGCGGTCGACCGTAAGCGTAATATCCTCTCCGGCTCTGAGATTGCCGACCATGCGTACGACTTCTTTGTGTCCGCTCACCTGCGTACCGTTGATTTTGACAATGTAATCGCCGGGGCGCAGGCCTGCTTTGTTTGCCGGTGAACCAAGATAGACGTTATGCACAAAGGCGCCGTTTCCCTTCTTCAGGTTCAGCTGAGCGGCGATTTCTTCAGGGAGGTCGCTGATCGTCACTCCCAGCCATCCGTATTGGATATCCCCGTGTTCGATAAAATCATTGATCGCCTTTTGTGCGGTATTGATCGGAAGGGCGAAACCGAGACCCACGCTGCCGCCGGAGGGAGCGGCAATCCAGGTGCTGATACCGACGACTTTCCCCTCTATATTAACGAGCGGCCCGCCGCTGTTGCCTCGGTTGATGGCAGCGTCGGTTTGGATAAACTCGCTGATCATCTCTCCGGGGCCGGCCCGGCCCTTGGCACTGACGATGCCGGCGGTCACGGAGGAGACGAAACCAAAGGGACTGCCCATTGCGAGTACCCAGTCACCTACCTTAAGGCGATCCGAGTTCCCGAGCGGCGCGACGGGAATCTCTTTGTCGGCTTCAAACTTTACCATGGCCAAATCGAGACGGGTATCCTTTCCCACCAGGGTAGCGGCATAGTCGTTTCTGTCATGCGTGACCACGCGGATATCATCCGCCTCTTTGACTACATGGGCGTTAGTCAAAGCGAAATAGGTATCGTTCTTCGAGCGTACCACGACACCTGACCCGAGCCCCTGCCGCTGAAACTGCCGCTGATCGGAACCGTTGTCCTGCTCGCCCTTCTGCTGGTTATCGGGCTGCTGTCCTCCCCAGGGAAGGCCGAACAGTTGTGGTGTGGGCTGCTTGACCTCTTGAGTCACTTTTAACTCGATCACTGAGGGGAGCACGTTATTTGCGACCCTATTAAAGGAGTCTTGCAGGTATTGTGGTGAACCGACTCTCTCGCTCTGTTCCGCTGCTTGGGACGGTTTTTCCTGTGCCCGAACACCTTCACCCGGGGTAACGCCGGACGAGACGCCGAAGACCGTAAAAGCGAGCACGAAACCTGCAATGACGCTCACGGCAATTAGGTTGAAGATGAAAAACTTACGCGAAAAAAATATATTCCTTTTCATCAGATCCTCCTTGTCGCTCTGTTGTACGTGATACGTGCCGCTGCAATATGCATACATGAAATAGCAATGCGCTTCTGACGTATCGTTTTCAACCTAAAAGCGGTGGGGCGGGATAGAAAACACAAAAGAGAAAAAATTACAGGATTGTAATCTGATTGAAAGGGGATTGAGAATGTTTTTACCTACTGTGAAAGTACTTACCTGTTTTGACACTATTTGGAGACCTTGTTAGGGTTCCGAATAGTCCGGACCAGGAAATTTTTTCATCTCCATCGTGAAGCACAAGGAGAGGAGGCTACAGTGATAGAAGCAGAAGAATTGTACAAATCCTACGGACCGGTACGAGCCCTCAACGGTGTATCTTTCCGTATAGAACTGGGGGAAATCGTGGGTTTGCTGGGGCCCAACGGAGCCGGAAAGACGACGGCGCTGCAGATTCTCACCGGCTTCCAGCAGGCGGATGGCGGTACGGTGCGTATATCCGGAAAGGATATCAGCCAGTATCCGCTGGAGGTAAAACAGAGTATAGGCTACCTCCCGGAAACCGCCCCTTCCTACGGAGAGATGATCGTCTATGATTATCTGCAGTACGTAGCGGCGGTGCAGAACGTGGGCGATTCCCGCCGAATTATGGATACCCTAAAAACCTGCGGTTTGACCGAGGTGGCGCACAAGCGCATCAAAGAGCTCTCCCTCGGTTACCGTCAGCGGGTGGGACTGGCCCACGCGCTCATTCACGATCCTGAGATCCTCATTCTCGACGAGCCCACCGCCGGGCTCGATCCCAACCAGATCATCGAAGTGAGAGATCTCATTAGACGAATCAGCTCTCGGAAGACCATTATTCTCTCCACCCATATTCTCCAGGAGGTTGAAGCTCTCTGCGACCGGGTGGTGATTATCAACCAGGGTCGCATTCTCCTGGATCAGCACACCAGTCAATTGCGGCAGTCCCTCGGCAACCGCGCCCAATTGGTTGTGAAAGCGGGCGGGATCGAGTATGCGGAGCTTTCCCGGAAAATCGAAAAAATGTCCGGGGTGGAGAGCGTGAGTCCCCGGGAGGACCAGGAGGATCTCACCTCCTGCGTGGTGTACACCACCGGTGAGCGGGATCTCCGGCCCGAGCTCTTCAAACTTGCAACAGAACACGGCTTTACCTTGTATGAACTCTCCAGAGAGAGCACCTCGGTGGAACAGGTGTTCAGACAACTGACGACGGAGGAAACCCATGGCGAACCCGCAGCGGTCAACACAACAGAAGAATAGAGGTATGTTTGCACGCCTCGGTCCCGTCTTTAAGCGGGACTTGAACGGCTTTTTTTCCGGACCTATCGGCTACGTAGTAATTGTGATATTTCTTGCCGCGTCGGCCTTGCTCTTTTTCTCGAGTTTTTTCCTCTCCGGCACGGCGGATATGCGCAGGTTTTTTGATTTGCTGCCGATATCGCTGGGCCTGTTCATTCCGGCGATTTCGATGGGCTCGATTGCGGAGGAAAAACGGCGCGGAACCTTTGAGACGCTCATCACTATGCCGGTACGACTGGCGGATGTAGTCGTCGGTAAGTACCTAACGGTGGTCGTCTTTACGCTGTTGATGATACTCCCCACCGTACTCTACGGTGCCTCGATTTCGGCAATCGGCAATCTCGACTGGGGAGCGGTTATCGGAGGCTATATTGGTGTCGTGTTTCTCGTCGCCCTGTACGCGGCGATCGGGATTTTTTCCAGCAGTCTTACGGAAAATCAGATCGTGGCTCTCATAATCGCCGTGCTTATCTGTGTCTCCCTCGGTCTTCTGGAAAGCTTCCTGAACCTCTTTCCCTCGGAGACGGCGGATACGTTTATGTACCTGAGCAGCGGCTCCCATTTTAACAATTTTGCCAAAGGAGTAGTGGATACCCGCTCGATAGTCTACTTTCTCAGCGGAGCGGCTCTGTTTCTGCTGCTGGCTCACCGAGTGCTGTATAAGGAAAGGAGCGCATCGGAATGAAACGTCTTTTAACGCATATAACGCGCACACTCCGTGCGCTACGCTTAAAACAGATAGATATCAACCTTCTCTTGGCGGTAGTGATCATTGTACTGGTGAACGTGGTGGGGCAGGGTGCCTACCTGCGCAGCGATCTCACCGCGCAGAACGTCTATTCCCTTTCTCCGGTGAGCACGGAGCTGATGGGGAGACTCGATCGGCCGATGAAGGCCAAAGTTTTCTTTACCGCCGATGTACCTGCCAAGTATACGACAGTGCGGCGGTACGTAAAGGACATCGTCAAACAGTACGACAGTACCGCAGGCTCAAACTTTAGTTACGAAGTCTATTCCATGGACAAGCCTGAGCATCAACAACAAGCCTCCGACTACGGGGTGACTCCGGTTCAGATCAGAGAGGTCCGCGGCAACGAGTTGCAGCAGACGAGAGCCTATATGAGTGTGGTGCTGCTGTACGGCGATCGGATCGAAAAAATCGACGGAATAACCACCACCCAGGGGGTGGAGTACGATGTGACCACGACGATGCTGGATATGGTCAACAGCGTAAATGCCTACGCAGGCCTCGAAGAACCAATCAACGTCACCGCCTATGTCTCGCAGAATCTCTCGGAGCTGCAGATCAGCGGGATGGGCAAGCTCATACCCAATCTGCGCGACATGCTGAAGCAGGTGAACGAGCAGACCGGCGGACATTTGGAGGCCGAGGTACGGCGCCCCGAAGGCCAGTCCCGGATCGAAGAGATCGAGCAGCAGTACGGCCTGCAGACGATTGAATGGGAAAGCGATTCAAACGGAGCTTCGGACGAAAGCTCTCAGAATGGACAGGCTTCGGCAACTGCCACTAAAAAAGGCCTAATGGGGCTTGTGCTGCAGTACCGCGACCGAACCAAGACAGTCCCCATACACATAACCGGCAGTATTTTTGGCTATGAGCTGGAGAAGATCGGCGAGGTCAGGAAGACGCTGGAAGAGCGTCTCTCCTCTCTTGTACAGTCTAACCCGCCGATAGCCTATGTGACCGGACACGGCGAGAAGAGCTTGGAGCCTTCCCGCAGAACTCAGCAGCAGCCTGAGGCGGGGACCTTCAAAAGGCTGATGAACGAGCTGTACCAGCTTCGTACGGTGGACCTCCGGAACAACTCCATTCCGGAGAACGTCAATACGGTGGTTGTAAACGGACCTAAGAATAAGTTTACCGAACGGGAACTCTACAAACTCGACCAGTTTCTCATGCGCGGCGGCTCGCTCATGGTCTTTGCCGATCCCTTCCAGCGCATGGGTGGAGGCCGTTCCAGAAGGGCCCGCGCGCAGTATCGTCCGCTCGACACCGGTCTCGGTGAGCTCCTCTCGAGCTATGGTATTTCTCTGAAACAAAACTACGTCTTAGATACCAGGTCGTATGTGCAGCGGCAGCAGAATCGCTCCGACATAAAGATGAAGAATGCGCCGATGGTAGAGGGGGATTCTCTCAACGATTCTCACCTCATAACCGAGGACCTCGCGCGGGTGCTCTATCTCAATTCCTCCTCCATCGGTGTACCCGGTAAAAAGGGGGAGAACCAAGGGAATGTCGCCTATACAGCTCTTGCGCGCTCTTCCGAGAACAGCTGGCTGATGGAAGAGGACATTACTCTCAATCCCATGATGATCAGAGAGCCGGGACCGGATGTCGATCGTAAAGCCCACAATCTCACTGTACTCGCGGAGGGAAACTTTCGCTCACACTTTGATGAGCCTGTTAGGCCATCCGGTGAAAAAACAGAGGCGGAGCAGCAGGAAAGCACCGGTCAAGGGAGTGATGGATCAGAACAAGCAGGGGAGGAAATCCGCCAAACTATTCCCCATCTTGAAGAATCCGCCGAAAACGGTAGGCTCCTAGTGGCCGGCACGTCTGCACTGACGGGCTCACAGTTATTAGGAAACCAGCCCCAGCGGGGATCCAATCCCAACCGGATTCTGATTCAGAACATGGCGGATTATATGAACGGCAATACCGATATACCACCTATGCGAACCAAGGGGCTGCAAATGCACCGGCTCGGTGAAACGACGGCCGTCGAACGTCAGCTCATCAAGGGGATTCACATTGTTGCAATCCCGCTCATTGTCATTGGTATCGGCATTGGCGTGTGGCTGAGAAGAAAGAGCTATCAGCGATCGATCAGGCGTATGATGGAGAAAGAGGCGGAAGTATGAGACGAAATACACTAATACTACTGGCAGTCATTGCGGTGCTTGGGGGGATTCTGGCGATCCAGCGGATCGATTTTGGCCCCCAGGCCCCTTCCATAGCGAAGTGGGACGGGGAGCCCGACAAGGTCGTGATCCGGAAGCCGGCAACTCCCGCAAAGTCCGCAACTTCGGAGACATCGGGAGAAAGCGAGAGGAGCCAGGGCGAAAAGCTGCTCCTGAGGCAAAAAGATGGCAAGTGGCGCGTCTCCTCGAAAGACTATCCGGCGGATACCGCCAAGGTCCAGCGCATGCTCAATCGGCTGGAGGAGATCGGCCGTCTCGAGGTGGTCTCCACTCGGGCGGACGAGTACGACCGCTACGAGCTGAATGAGGAGAAAGCGCTCAAGGTGAGTGTGTTCGAAGGCGACTCCCTCCTTCGCGAGCTGTACCTGGGCAAGAGCAGCAGCGTGGCTCGGAAAACCTACGCTCGTCAGCCGGGGAAGGAGCGCGTGTTCCTGGTAGACCGCAGGATGAAACGGGCTTTCGATACCAGCGTCTCGGCTTTGCGCGATAAGACCATCGTGGAGATCGATCGGGATGCACTGCAGCGGATAGAGATCAACTCCCAATTGGGACCGTCGGTAACCCTGCGTCCGGCGGAGTCTGAGCAGGAAAAGTCCGGGGAAACCGGAGAACAAGGAAAGGGAGAGCAGGATCGAGAGGAGCAAAAGCTGCTGTGGAGGGTCGAAGGAGCCGGACAAGATGTGAGCCAGGAGCGCATCACCGCTTTCTTCCGTACCGTCTCCCCCTTGTCGGCCAACTCCTTTAACACCGGCACTCCGGAGAAGGAGCAGCTTTGCACCTTCACCTTTGTCCTTAAAGAGGGCAGTGAAAAAACCGTGACGGTATATCGGGGAGGAAAACCCGGCACCTACCCGGCGGTGGCCTCCACCAGCCCCTATCCCTTCCTGCTCTCTGCAGGAGACCTGGAGGCGATGCTGCTCGAAATAGAGAAACTCATGCCGGAGAGTCTGCGGAATGAAGGCGCGAGCGGCTCGAACGGCCCGGCGATACAGACCCAGGCTCAGACCCCGGCTCAGACCCCCTGAGCACGCAGCCTTTGCACAGAGCCACACCACCATACGCCCCGGCGGCTGTTCCCACTACTATCGTGGGCAGCCGGTCGGGGCGGTTTTATTAACGTTGGTCAGTAGTATAAAGCAATCTAAAGCTATTCAAATTTGATCTAGGATCTCACGTATTTACTTTGTAGTTACTTCTCCCCATCCCGAGGGACAATACAGATAAACTTCAGCGGCGAGTAGCCGGTATTGTGGAACTGGTGTTTGGTTCCTCCGGGAATATAGGCTACGGAGCCGGCTCGTACGCCGCTCGTACTCCCTTCATGCAAGAGTTCGCCTTCCCCTGCGATCACATAGTTGATGTGCGGCCAGGGATGGGAATGATGCGGGGTGTGCCCTCCGGACTCGATGGTGAAGACCCGCATGGCGTGGTCCTCCCACCCCTGATCCGGGCCTATAGGAACCTGCTTGAACACGCCTTGTGCTTCGCTTGCCGTCACCTTAGAGCTGGCAATATTGTCGATGTGGTCGATAAACATACGTTTCTTTCCTCCTTCGTGATTTATCTACCGCTGCTGCGGCGGTCGGTTCGCCGGCGTTCGGCCTGCGGGGGGTTCTGAATCGCTTTGGCGTCTTCGAGAGTGTCGCAGGGGTCGATCTCTTTTTCCACAGGGCAGGGATCGACGTGCCAAATTTCCTTCGTGTATTGGGCGATAGTGCGGTCGGTGGAAAACTTGCCGGCGGAGGCTACGTTGAGCACCGCTTTGCGGAGCCATTCATCGGGACTGTCGCGGTAGAGCGTCTCCGCCTTCTGCTGCGCCTCGCTGTAGCTCGCCAGATCCGCCAGGTGCATATATTGATCACCGCCTTGGAAGAGCATGCGGTGAAGGGGATCGAAGAGCCCGGGCTCTGAGAAATTGAAGTGACCGGAGAAAATCAGATCGATCGCCTCGCGAATCTCTTCGTTAGAGGCGTAGTAGTTCATCGGATTGTAGGTGGGGGCCAATTCGGCCACCTCGTCGCTGGTCAGCCCAAAGATAAAGGCGTTCTCTTTGCCGGCCTCTTCGACAATTTCGATATTCGCCCCGTCCAGGGTACCGATAGTCAACGCACCGTTGCACATGAACTTCATATTGCCCGTTCCGGAGGCTTCAGTCCCGGCGGTGGAGATCTGCTCGGAGAGATCGGTCGCTGGGAAAATACGTTCTGCCAATGAAACCCGATAGTTGGGCAGGAAAAAGACCTTCAAGCGTCCGCGCAGGCGCTCATCGTGGTTAATCACCGAACCGAGATTGTTGATGAACTTGATGATGAGTTTTGCCATCGCGTAGCCGGGGGCCGCCTTCCCGCCAAAGAGGAAGGTGCGGGGGACGAAATCCTGCGGGTCTCCGGCGAGCATCCGGTTATAGAGCATGACGATGTGCAGCGCGTTGAGAAGCTGTCGCTTGTACTCGTGAATGCGCTTTACCTGCACGTCAAAGAGGCTTGCAGGGTCCACCTCCCAGCCGTGTCGTTGGTAAATATAATCGGCGAGTTTTTGTTTCGCCTCGTATTTGACCTTAGCAAACTTCTCCCGGAAGGCGGGATCGTCGGCATAGGGTTTCAGTTGGGCGAGTTGACTAAAGTCGGTGATCCAGTCCTCGCCGATGGTTTCATTCAGGAGGGAGGCGAGAGGAGGATTTGAGTGGAGGAGGAAGCGGCGTTGCGTGATGCCGTTGGTTTTACTGTTGAAGCGCTGAGGGTAAATGGCGGCCAAATTGGGCATCAGGCGCTTGCTCAGCAGTTTGGTGTGCAGTTCCGCCACGCCGTTGGTGGAGTGAGTGCCCACAACCGCCATGTTGGCCATACGGACCTGCTTGGGCTCACTCTCCTCGATTAGACTCACCTGCTGGATTTTTTCCATATTTTTGGGAAAGACTGTGATCGCTTTTTTGAGAAAACGGTGATTGATTTCATAAATGATCTGCAGGTGCCGCGGCAGCAGTTTCTCCAGCATAGGAACCGGCCACTTCTCCAGTGCTTCTGGCATGAGAGTGTGGTTGGTGTAGCCCATGGATTTGACGGTCAAGTCCCACGCTTGATTCCAGCGCAGCCCCTCCCCGTCCATCAGCAAACGCATCAGCTCCGGCACGGCCAGCGAGGGGTGGGTGTCGTTGAGCTGAATCGCAGCCATTTCCGGCAGTTTGGAGAAGGGCATTCCGGACTTCTTGAAACGCCGCAGAATGTCCTGAAGTGAGCAGGCGACAAAAAAATACTGCTGTTTCAGGCGCAGCTCTTTACCCAGATAGAGCTTGTCGTTGGGATAGAGCACTTTCGTGAGATTCTCGGCGTGGACTTTGCCGCTTACCGCCTCTACGTAGTCACCGGCGTTGAAGTCCTCGAAATCGAACTCTTCCGCCGCCCGGGCGCTCCAGAGGCGCAGGGTGTTGATGGTCCCCCCACCGTACCCGACGATTGGCATATCGTAGGGGATGCCGATGACCGAGTTGGTATCCACCCAGTGGAACTCCTGGCGGCGTTTCTCCCGGATCGTCTCTACGCGCCCGCCAAAGTGCACTTCTACCTGCAGGGCGGGACGTTCGATTTCCCAGGGATTTTCCCACCGCAGCCAGTCATCGGGCTGCTCCACCTGATACCCGTTGTCAAACTCCTGACGGAAGATGCCGTAGTCGTAGCGCAGCCCGTAGCCGTAAGCCGGCAGATCCATAGTAGCCATCGAATCGAGAAAACAGGCGGCGAGCCGTCCTAAGCCGCCGTTGCCCAGCCCGGCGTCAACTTCCCGTTCGGCAATCTCTTCGTAGGAGTAGCCAAGTTTGTTCAAGGCGCCGCGGACTTCCTCTTCCAAGTTCATGTTGATGATATTGTTACCCATTGCCCTGCCCATGAGAAACTCCATGGAAAGGTAATAGATCCGTTTGACATTCTGGGTGTAATGGGTCCGTTTTGTACGGATCCATTGCTGCATAATGCGGTCGCGAATCGTGTAGGCGAGTGCCATGAAGGCGTCCCGGCCGATAGCGTTGTAGCGGTCTTTGCCCAGCGTATACTTGAGATGTTCGGCAAAGTCCCAGGCCAGTGAATCAACGTCCCAGCCGTGACGGCTGTTCGGAAGCTCTCCTTCTACTTTGTTTGGATCGGGTTCGTTGCAGCTCATTGTGTCTCCTTATGTTCTATCGCTTGCACGATACTTTTTGGTTAGTATAATAGATTCGCCCTAAGAGCGAAAACGCTTGTAGTCGATTCCATATTTCTTGATGCGCAGGCCCATTACCCGTTCGCTTATTCCCAATGCTCGGGCGGCTTGGGCGGCGTTGCCCTTGGCGGACTTGAGGGCGTCGAGGAGCAGCTCTTTTTCTACCTTCTCCAGTTCTTCCTCCAAGGTGCCGTGGAGCCGCGTGTCGGTGGATTCGGCCGACTGCAGGGTGGGGGGAAGGTGGTGACCGTGGATGACGCCGTCAGTGGAGAGCAAAACCGCCCTTTCAATGCAGTTCTCCAGCTCCCGCACGTTGCCGGGCCAGTGGTAACTGGAAAGCAGCTCGATAGCGGGGGTGGAGATCCGGCGGATCTCTTTATTGTTTTTGCGGCTGTATTTTTCCGCAAAATGGTCGGCAAGCAGCGTGAGGTCGCTTTTGCGGTCGCGCAGCGGAGGAAGATGGATGGGGAAGACCGCCAGGCGATAATAGAGATCCTCCCGGAACTCGCCGCGGCTAATCATTTCCTCCAAGTCCCGATTAGTGGCGGTGATGATACGTACGTTGACGCGCTGGGTGGTGTTGGCTCCTACACGTTCGAACTCCTGCTCCTGAAGGACCCGCAAAAGTTTGGACTGCAGCAGCGGTGACAGATCGCCGATCTCGTCCAGGAAAATGGTGCCTCCGTCGGCCAGTTCAAAACGTCCTTTGCGGCTCTGCACTGCGCCGGTAAAGGCTCCCTTTTCATGACCAAAAAGTTCGCTCTCGATCACCGTCTCCGGAAGAGCCGAGCAGTTTACTTTGACAAAAGGGCCGTCGGAACGGGGACTATTGTAGTGGACTGCATGAGCAATGAGTTCTTTACCGGTGCCGCTCTCCCCGCGGATCAGAACCGTCGCTTCGCTGGAGGCCACCTGGGCGGTGAGGGTGAAGACTTCCTGCATGGCGGCGCTGTTGCCAATGATGTTCCGGGGATGGAATTTTTCTTGCAGTTGGTGCTTGAGCCGAGTGTTTTCGTCGATCAGTCGCTGCCGTTCTTCCTGAATAGCCCGGCGCAGCTTGACAGCTTGAGCGATCATGCTGGCGACGATTGTCAGCAGCTGCACATCCTCGTCCAGATGTTCCCGATCGGCATTCAGGCGTTTGGCGCTGAGCGTGCCCATTACCTCTTTACCGGTCATAATGGGCACGCAAATAAAGGAGAGACGGCTGCCGTCGGAGGGGCGGTGCAGGCCGGTCTTGTCGAGGAAGGTGGTGTTTTTGGCCAAGTCAGGGATAACCTCGGGGGTCCCGGACTGCACGACCCGTCCGGTGATCCCCTCGCCGGGACTGTATACTGCCTCATCCCACCGCTCTTGCTCGATTCCATGGGCCGCCTCCACTGTAATCAGTCCGGACTGTCGATTGAGAAGTGTAACGGTCCCGTGAAAAAGCTCCAAATGCTTCTCTATGAGGCGAAGCACCGGAAGGATCACCTTGTTCAGATCCAGGCTCCGGTCAAGGGTCTGGCTTATCTCGAAGAGGAGGGTTACTTCCTGCAGTTTACGCTGGTAGTGGAATTCGCTGTGCGGCATGGTTCTTGATTGTATACTAGTGAGATACATAAAAAAATACAAGAGAGTTGCGATAGTATATGAACAATCTCTCTCCGAAAGTATGCAAACCATGGCTTTGCGATTCTCCGCACTGCTCACTATACTACTTGAGGAAGGCAGGTCGCCGGAGATGAAACGTAGAAAAGGTCCCTCCGAAAAAAACCATTTTCACTCCTCTACGCATGCTCTGAGCATTACCGGCGTGTATGTGCTTTTGGGAACGCTCTGGATTCTCTTCTCCGACAGTATTGTGGTGAGCACCTTCGATGATCCGACGCTAATCGCCCGGCTGCAGTCGCTCAAAGGCATCATATTTGTGACGGGAACCGGGGTGCTGATCTATATCTTACTCTACAGGGCGTTTTTGAAACTGTATTCCAAACAACAGGAGATAGAAAAAAACAAAGAGCAGTATCGCACTACTGCCGATTATCTCCGGGCGCTCTTTGAGACTGCGCCGCTGGCCATTTTTGACTTTACCCGGGAAGGGCGTATCAATCGGCTATGGAATCGGGCGGCGGAAGAGCTCTTTGGCTGGAGTCGGGATGAAGTGATCGGCTTTAAGGCCCCTTTCGTTCCCGAAGAGAAGTGGGAGGAGTTTGAGCAGCTGTTTGAGAGCGTGCTGGAGGGAAATGAACTGCTGGACAAAGAACTTGTTCGTCAGCGTAAAGACGGGACATACATCAACATTAACTTGGCGGCGGTGCCGTTGTATGATGAGCACCGGAGAGTAACAGGAGTGATGTCGATTGTTGTCGATGTAAGCGAGAAGCGGAAGCGAGAGGAGGAACTGGAGCAGACGCTGGATGAGAAAAAGGTGCTGCTGAGGGAAGTTCATCACCGGGTGAAGAATAACCTGCAAGTGATAATCAGCCTGCTCAATATGAAAGAAGAACTGGTGGAACATCCGCCGGACCGCGATATATTTTTTGGAATTCTCGAGCGGGTAGAGGCAATGGCGCTGATCCACGATAAGCTGTACCATGCGGAAGGGCTCGAACACATCGATTTTGATGCGTATCTGCGTACCTTGAGCAGTAATCTCGCGTTGGAGTACGGTGCCCGTTCGCGGGGCATCACCATTGACTACCAGGGAGAAAACGTAGTGCTGGAGATCAACCGGGCGCTCCCGTTGGGACTTCTGGTAAACGAACTGCTGACGAACGCCCTCAAACACGCGTTTGTCGGGGGAAAGGGCGGAACTATTCGCTTGAGATTGGTAAAACAAGAGCGGCAGTTGCAGGTGCAAGTAGCCGACAACGGTGTCGGTATCCCCGAGGCGATGCTGCACTCCATGGGGGAGCCCGAACGGACCGGACTCAATCTTGCATATCTTTTTGCCGAGCAAGTGGGCGGTACACTGGAGATTCAAACAGAGCATGGAACCGATGTTCGGGTGTATTGTTAAACCTGGTGTTTTGCCGCCGGTACGGAAAAAGACGAAACGGAACTGATCGGCAGCGACGGAGTGCTGCGTTTCTCCTCCTTCGATGAGGAGCCGCTTCGCTCCTCGATTTTTATTTCATTCTCTATTTTCGCGCGCTTCTAGTTCCTCGCGCAGGCTTCCCGGTAGCGGCGGAAGGCGTCGGCGAGGAGCATCTTGTCGGTGCCTGCTATAACGGCGCCGGCTCCGGTGCCGCGCCAGTGACCGGCCAGGCGGCCCGCATCTCCCGGATCGGCGGCAAAGACGTTGGGGAAGACGGCAACCTTCTGTTCTGCGGCCGCGCTGATCATACGGGAGAAGGTCTCCATCACGGTGGGGTGCTCGATTTCTCCCGGTACTCCGAGGGCCACCGAGAGATCGAAGGGACCCAGCATGATTGCATCTACTCCCGGTACAGCGACGATCTCGTCAAAGTGCTCTACTCCCTCGGCCCCCTCCACCAGGAGGACATTGAGCGCTTCCTCGTTGGACTTGCGAGCAAACTCGTGCCAGTCCGCCGCTCGGTGATCGGCGGCTCTTACGAAGGGACAGGCTCCGCGCTCGCCCTGGGGCGGAAAACGGGAGGCTGCAGCCGCCTCGCGAGCCTCTTCCGGGGTGCTGACTCCGGGGTAGACGGTTCCCTCCGCACCGGCATCGAGGGCCTTCCCGATCAGGGTCGGTTCCCGCCGAGCCACCCGCACAAGTGCAGGAATGTGTGCCGCATCGGCAGCCCGGAAGAGGTTCTCAGCGGCTCCTATATCGAAATAGCCGTGCTCGGTGTCAATCACAAGGAAATCGAAGCCTGCGGCGGCAGCCATTTCCGCACTCTCAGCGCTGTTGAGCTCTATCCAGGTGCCCAGCGGCACTTCCCCCTGCTGCATACGTTTTTTAAGTCGAAATTCTTTCACCCTCTACCTCCGTGGTTCACAGTGCCTGATATACACGCAGGGGTATTGTAGACCCTAAGAGTAGAGGGGGCAATATAAAATAGACACGATTCTCCCGATCTTCACGTAATCTTGGTTGCATACGCCTGGCGGTCCTATTACACTTCCATTCAGATTAGACATTATTGTATACATTTGTTTATTGAGGAGGATTCATGAAACAGATTACTGAGCAGCACATGATAAACGCCTTTGGCGGGGAGAGCATGGCCAACATGCGATATCGACATTTTGCCGTCCAAGCGGAAAAAGAAGGCTTTCCCAATGTCGCACGGCTCTTTAATGCCGTCGCCTATGCCGAATACATTCATGCGGGTGACCACTATCGTGTGCTGAAGCACCTCGAGAGCGGCTATTTGGCCAACAGTATGGGCGCATTCGGGCCGGGAGATACTGCCAAAAATTTGCAGCTGGGCATCGACGGCGAGACGTTCGAAGTAGAGGAGATGTATCCGGCATACATGAAAGTTGCGGAGATGCAGGGCGAAAAAGACGCGTACCGCAGTTTCGACTGGTCCTATCAGACCGAAAAGCAGCACTTGGCTCTCTATAAGAAGGCCAAGACAGCGGTAGATGCCGGCAAGGATGTGGAACTGGATACAGTACAGGTTTGCGCCGTGTGTGGATACACCCTAGAAGGGGAAGCACCCGATACCTGCCCGGTGTGCGGGGCAAAGAAAGAGAAGTTTTTAGCCTACAACTAGCAGCAGAAAGGCCCCTTTAGAGGGGAAGCATGATACCGTGCGCCAATGAGGCGCTCATACAAAGCCGCCCCCGGGGCGGCTTCTTAGTGTGCGGAAATAGCTCCTGCTTATTCCGTCGACTTCCGGGCTTTCGGCAAGATATACCGGGGTGCGGGCTCCTTTTTCCGGAGGGGTGCTCTTGAAAGGTGCGCTGCGAGAGCGTCATACTAAACGTGAGGAGGTCGGGTATGGTACGGAAGGCGAAGACGCTATTGCGGGCTCTGACGATGGCAGTTTTATTGAGTATGGGTGCGGCTGTGCCGCTTGCAGCCCTGGGCACACCGTCCGGGGAGACTTCCGGCGAGACCGGTGGAGAGGCAGCCGGAGAAGCTGCAGCGGAACAGAAGGCAGCCGGGCAGGAGGCTGATCCGCAAGACGAGGAAGCGGCGGAGCTGCGCCGGACTATGGTGGTGCAGCAAATCGAGAAGCGGGGAGTGGATGATGCGCTGGTTCTTGAAGCGATGCGCAGTGTTCCTCGCCACCGCTTTGTTCCCACCGTTTCCATAACAAAGGCCTATGCGGACCAGCCGCAGCCGATTGGCCACGGACAGACGATAAGTCAGCCGTATATCGTCGCCTACATGACGGAGATGCTGGAGCTCGATCCGGAGGAGAAGGTGCTGGAGATCGGTACCGGAAGCGGGTATCAGGCGGCGGTGTTGGCCGAAATTACCGACCGGGTCTGGTCAATAGAAATCATTGAAGATCTTGCCGACACGGCGAAACAGCGGCTCCGGCAGCTGGGCTACAAAGAGGTTCGCACCAGGCAGGGGGACGGCTACTACGGATGGGAGTCGGTCGCCCCCTTTGACGGAATCATCGTTACCGCTGCCGCCGGTCACATACCTACTCCGCTGATCGAGCAGCTTGCCTTCGACGGCAAAATGATCATCCCTATCGGCGGAACCTACGAGGTGCAGTCGCTGATGCTGGTACAGAAAAACGAAGACGGCGAGGTGACTACCGAACGGCTGATGCCGGTGCGCTTTGTTCCGATGACTGGCGCGGCGCAGGAATAGTATGAGCTCTCAGCGTCTTCACATGCGCCGATCCCAGGGAGCGTTTTCCAACGGACCTTCCGGAGAAGACAGAGGCGGCATAGCCGCGGCGGCGGGGATCTTTCTGGTCTCCTTTGCCCTGATTGCTCTCCAGCTCTTCTCCATGCGGGGGCTCTCGGTACTTCGGTATCACCACTTCTCGTACCTGGTTATTAGCACGGCACTGCTTGGCTTTGGTGCCAGCGGCACGTTTCTCTCCTTTTTTCTGCCGGCGCTGCGGCGCCGCTTCGAACTCTGGGCGCAGCGGTTTTTTCTCCTTTTTACCGTCTCTATTCCGCTTGCCCACGCATTGGCCCGGCTTTTGCCGATTGACGTTCATTATCTCTTCTACAGCTGGAAGCAGCTGGCGCTGCTGGCGCTCTACAACCTGCTCACGTTTTTTCCTTTTTTCTTTGGAGCTACGCTAATCGGTCTGTTTTTAGGTCACTATTCCCGCCGCATTCCGCTGTTCTACGGGACCAATCTTTTTGGAAGCGGAATTGGCGGTTTGAGTGCCCTAGGAATTATGTTTCTGATCCCTGCGGAGCAGCTGCCGGCGGCGGCCGTGCTCTTCGCGTTTGCCGCCCAGCTGGTGTGGAGGATTTCCGGAAGGGGAGAGAGGAGCTCGAAAAGGAGAATCGAGGGCGGGGCAGCCCTCATCGTCGGAGTGGTGGCATGCGCGGGTGCCTTTCTCCCTCCGCCGGGGGGCGGTGTGGATCAATACAAAACGCTTGCCCATCTGCAGCGCCTCGAGCGGCAGGGGGATGCCGAGCGGGTGCTCACGCGCTACAGCCCCCGTATGCGGCTGGATGTCTACCAGGCGCCCTCGCTCCACCAGACCCTCTTTGCCGGACCCGGGGCGGGGGAAGTTCCGCCGCCCCAGGATGTGATTCTCTTTGATGGAGAGACCGGCGGGACGATGTTCCGCACCTCGGATCTCGAGGAGGCGCGAATCATGGATGCCACCCCGCAGTCGCTCCCCTACCGGCTGAGCAGCGTCCGAGGGGAGGAAGGCGGAAGAGGACCGGATACCCTGATATTGGGAGAGGTGGGAGGCACGAATATTTGGCTGGCCCGCCGCTTCGGGGCCCCGCGGATCACGGCGGTGCAGGCGAGCGGCACCTTGTTTAATGCACTGAAGGGCCCGCTTCAGGAGCGCGGGGGAGCGATCTTTTCCGCGCCCGGCGTGAGTACGGTTGAGCATCCGCCCCGGCTTTATCTCGAGCGCAGCGACCGGCGCTTCGATGTAATCCATATTGCCTCGGCTGAGGGAATGCCCGCCGCCTCGGGGGGGCTGAAGTCGCTCCATGAAAATTATCTCCTCACTCGGGAGGGCTTTTCCGCAGCTTTCGAACGGCTAAATAAAGGCGGGTTTCTGGCGGTCACCCGGGGAATTCAGACGCCGCCGCGGGACAATATAAAACTTGCCGCCCTCGGTATTGCCGCGCTGCGGGAGCGAGGGGTGGAGGAGCCGGGGCGTCATATTCTGCAGGCCCGGAACTACCTGGCGGTCACCACTTTGGTGAGTGCCGACCCGATATCGCAGGAGACGGTGGCAGCCTTCAAGCGGGCGTGCCGTCGGCTCGACATGGACATCGAATACTACCCGGGAATCGATTCGGCAAAGATTAGCCAGCGCAACCGCATAGAGGGGCCCGCCGGGAAACCCTACTCCTACTATCACTACAGCCTGCGCCGGATGCTCTCCGGTGAGGCGGAACAGTTCTACCGCTCCTGGGCCTATGACGTGCGCCCTTCCACCGACAATCGCCCCTACTTTCACAACTTTTTCAAGTGGGAAAGCCTGGACCGTTTTTTGGAGACCTACAAGGGCAGATTCCTGCAGCGGATGGAGCTGGGCTACGTGGTACTGGTGATCACTTTGGCGGAGATCACGGTGGTAGCCTTTGTGCTGATTCTCCTGCCCCTGCTGACACGGCGGGCGGCGGCGCTGCGGTGGAGTGCCGCCGGAGGGAGCCGCCTGCCAACACTGTTCCACTTTGGCGGGATCGGCTTTGGCTTCATGTTCTTGGAGATGATCCTGATTCAAAAGCTGGCAATGTTTTTGGGGGATCCGATGTATAGCGCCTCGGCGGTGATCACCGCCATTCTGGTGTGTGCCGGAATAGGGAGTGCGCTGCAGAGCCGCATCTCGACACCGCCGCGGCGCCGCATACGCGCCGCCGCGACGCTGGTGATCGTGCTGACCGTCGTGGCGGCGAGGCTGCTCGATCCGTTGCTGGACATCTTTGTAGAGTACTCCCTGCCGCTGCGCTTTGCCGTCGCGTTTCTTGTATTGGCTCCTTTGGCATTTTGTATGGGGTGGATGCTGCCGTCCGGCATGCAGTTGGTGCGGGAGCGGGCAGAGGGGCTGATCCCCTGGGCCTGGGGGATCAACGGTTTTGCCTCGGTCGCCGCCGGGCCACTGGCGGTGATGCTCTCGATCGCCTTCGGCTTCACCGCGGTGTTTGGCTGCGCCGCGGTGTGCTATGCAGTGGCCGGCGGGACGGCATGGCTCTGGCCCCGCCGGGAACGCTACTCGCCGGAGGTGAAAGAGTAGCGGATTTTGGGAAACTCCTGGAGCGTGCGTTCTAAGAGCCAGCGGTTGCGGGCGAGAAAAACGAATCGGCCCTCGCGGTCCTTGGCAATTCGGTCTCGCTGGAGGTGGAGAAACTCATCCAAATCCTTGGAGTCGTCGGCGGTGATCCAACAAGCGCTCTCGTACTCTACCGGTTCAAAACGGCAGCTGGCTTTGTATTCGCTCTCCAGCCGATGAGCAATCACATCGAGCTGCAGAATGCCCACTACGCCGATAAGCTGACGACCGGTCTCTACGAGGGTAAAGAGCTGCGCCACTCCCTCTTCGGTCAACTGGTCGAGCCCCTTGTTGAGCTGTTTACTGCGCATCGGGTCGGTATTGACGATGCCCCGGAAGATCTGCGGGGCGAAATTGGGAATGCCGGTAAAGCGAATCTTTTCCCCTTCAGTGACGGTATCGCCGATGCGAAACGTCCCGGTGTCGTGGAGACCCACGATGTCCCCGGGGTAGGCTTCGTCGATCACTTCCCGGTCCTGGGCCATGAATGCGGTGGGGTTGCTGGTTTTATACTTCTTTCCGCTCCGTACGTGGAGATAGTCGCGGTTGCGTCGGAATACGCCCGAGTTGATGCGCATGAAGGCGATGCGGTCGCGGTGTTTTGGGTCCAGGTTGGCGTGGATTTTGAAAATCAAGCCACTGAAGCTCTCTTCCTTAGGGTCTACCGCCCGCATTTCACCTTTTTCAGTCTCCGCCTCCCTCGGGAGCGGCGAGGGGGCGATGTCTACGAAACAGTCGAGCAGTTCCTGTACGCCGAAATTGTTGATAGCACTGCCAAAAAACACCGGCGTCGATTTACCCGCCAAAAACTCGTCGATATCGAACTCGGGATACACTCCGCCGATCAACTCCACATCTTCCCGCAATTTGTCGGCAAGGCTGCCAAGCTCACGGTCCAGCACAGGGTCGGAGAGGTCGTCCACATTGATTACATCCTCGTCTTCCACCGAACCGTGCGGGCGAAAGAGGGTTACCTTCTTCTCCAGAAGATTGTAGACCCCCCGGAAACTTTTTCCTCTGCCGATGGGCCAGGTAACCGGGTTGATGGTGATGCCCAGCTCTTCCTCTACTTGATCAAGCAGTTCGATGGGATCGCGCCCTTCGCGATCCATCTTATTCATGAAAGTGACGATGGGAGTATTCCGCATGCCGCAGACTTCGAAGAGAATGCGGGTCCGCTCCTCCACACCTTTTACCGAATCAACCACCATCAATGCGCTGTCCACTGCAGTAAGGGTGCGGTAGGTGTCTTCGGAGAAGTCGGCGTGGCCCGGGGTATCCAGAAGGTTTACTTTGCGGTCGCGATAGTCGAAACCCATTACCGAGGTAGAGACGGAGATGCCGCGCTGTTTCTCCATAGCCATGAAGTCGCTGGTAGTGGAGCGGGTGTTCTTTTTGGATTTTACCGCCCCTGCACTCCGAATGGCGCCTCCGAACAGCAAAAGCTTTTCGGTAATGGTGGTCTTTCCGGCGTCGGGGTGGCTGATGATGGCGAAATTGAGGCGGCGGTCCGTCTCCTGCTCGAGTTTGGTATTGTCCTGTGCTGGGGCGGTAGGCATCGGTTTTGTCTCCTTGCTTCGTTCTAGTGTCCTGCTGTGTGTATGAGGTTTCGCGTCCCGGGAAAAACGCGGGGGTACACATTCCGGGAATGGTCGTACGCGGATAGTAGAGCGGCTTAGTTATAGGTAAATGTACGCAGAATGGAGTAGGTTGTCAATCCAGGCGCCGGCGTCAAAAAAATCGTCCTCAAAGTATCGATATATGACGATTATACGTTGACATAGGTGAAGAGACCTTACTATGATTCTTTACCATAAAACATTTCTTTGGAGGAACATGTATGAAGAAAACGGTTCGTTTCCTGGCCCTTGCGGCGGTGGTTTTGCTGGTCGCCTCCTGTACCACCTTTAAGATGTCTGGTGTGCAGCAGAATGAAAACATGCCCAGTTATCAGACGGTAGGCGAGTTCGAGACCACGGTGATGGTGAACGAGTTTCTCGGCTCTCCGGGCGGCGCCAATTTCTTAAACGTTACGGCGGACAACATGGATAATGAAATCTACGATGCGATTCGCCGGGAGATTCAGAAGTACTCCGGGGATGCGGCGGTCAACGTAACCGTGGAATATCAGGCTACTTTTGTTGATATTCTGCTTTCCGGCATCACCGGCGGAATCTATGCGCCTGCGCACGCAAAGATCAGCGGAGCTATTGTAAAATATCAATAGTGTCGATGTCGTTTCGAGTGTGGCGGCGGTACGCTTTTGCGTACCGCCGTTGATATGGTATTTTGCGAGATAATATGACCGGTTTGACTGTGAACGTAAAGCGAGGTGTCGCGGTTCTCATGCTTCCAGTGTTTTTTTTCGCCGCCGGCTGCGGGGAGGAAAGCACGGGGCAGGTGCGGGAGCAGACCGAGCGCTTTGTTACCGCTCTCTACGATGGCGACCGCAGTACGCTTTCAACTATTGCCCCTGCGCTTGTTGAAGAAGGTGAAGAGGGGCTTACGCGTCTTTTCAAGACGATTAGAAACTACCCTGACTGGCGCATCGAAAAGCTTGAACGGGAAGGGAACCGTGCTAGCGCCGCAGTACGCTTTAGCCGTGACGATACACATTTGAATCTCACCGTTCCGCTCTCGTATAACGGAGAGCAGTGGAAGGTGGAGAAGGAGATCGAATTTTCCGCCACTCTCGACTTCGTGCCCCTCGAATAATTTGATTTTTCCCTCCTGTCTGTTATACACAAATATAAACAGTGGAGGAAATTACTATGAAGATAGCCTTTATAGAGCCCAAACCACCTTTCAATGTCTACTATTTTCTCAATAAACTGCCGCTGCTTGGAAGTATCTAGATGGCCAGGATCCTGGAGAAAGCCGGCCATGAGGTGCGCGTGTTCAAAGAGACCCTCGTCGAGGCGTAAGTAACACAGATGTTCGGCCGCAAGGTTCGCGTGCGCGACTCCGCGTTAGTGATAGATGAGCTGCGGCAGCGGCGCGGCGGCATGAACGACACAAGAAGAAAAAGCTGTGCCCGACTCTTTGCAATAAAAGAAAAATGTTTGTACGTTCTAGGTGGAGGTTAATGTGTATGTACGTACCATTGGAAATGTCGTTCAAGAACGTAGAAAAAACACCCCAGCTGGAAGATCTGATCAACAAGAAAACGGAAAAACTCGAAAAGATCTGCGATCACATCTCCAGCTGCCGGATTAGTGTCGAAAAACCTCAGGAACATATGGAGTCGGGCAATCCTTATCGTGTCCGCATTGATCTTACCGTTCCTCCCTCTCACGAGCTGGTGGCAAAACAAGAGCCCGGTCAGGGAGACCAGCATTACGAGGTGGACACGGTGATCCGTAAGGTTTTTCAGAAAGCCGAACGTCAATTAAAGAAACTGGTGGAGAAACAGAGCGGAAAGGTGAAAAAGCACGAAGCCCAACAGCCGGTGGCTATTGTGACGCAGCTCTTTCCGGAAGAAGACCACGGCTTTCTGAAAGCCGTCGACGATGACCGGGAGGTCTATTTTCACCGCAATGCGGTGCATGACAACCAGTTTGACCGGTTGGAAGTGGGCACCGGTGTATTTTATGAGATGGAAATGGGAGAAAAAGGACCCCAGGCGACGACCGTGAGAATTGTCAATAAACCCGGAACTCGCCGCGGTAGCGAAGGCGAAGAGCCCTTTCAAGAGTAGCGTCTTTTCGGAACATTAGAGTATCTTCGGCCGGCGGGAACAAAACCTGCCGGCCGATTTATTTCCCGGCCGACGGATGCGATATTTTCTGCCGACGGAATCGAGAAAAAGTTCTGGCATCGGGGTTTTCGAAGTTTTACAGTACCAGTGAGGCACTGCAACCTATACGATAATATGCTGCGGGCGGTGCAGAGTTCGAGGAGGGGAGCGTGAGCAGATACGATGCGATAGTCGTAGGTGCCGGTATTGCTGGTCAAATATGTGCCGGATACCTTGCGAAAGAGGGGCAGAAGGTTCTGCTGCTCGAACAGAATCATCAGACCGGCGGCAACATGTCGGGCTTTAGCCGTAAAGGCTTCTACTTTGACGCCGGCGACCAGTCCTTCGAGAGTCTCGGCCTGGTATTCCCTATTCTCAGAGAACTTGCGGGGTTCGGGCCGCAGGATTTCATCAAGGCACGCTACCGTATGGTATCGGAGGATTTCGACTTTTATATCGAGAGTCCTTCCCAGGTTGAGGAGGAGCTGCAGAAGGCGTTTCCCGAGGAACCGGGCATCCGGCCGCTGTTCCGGGAAATTCGGGAGGTACAGCGTTTCTTGCAGGAAAATTACGAGCCCTGGGATTTCCCGCTTCTCAACCGCCCGAATGTACGGGACTTGCTGCGGGCGGCCAAGTGGCTGCCGAAACTAAAAAAATGGAGCACCTTCCGCTATCGCGAAAAGGCCTTGCAGCGGATTGAACATCCGGGACTGCGCCATTGGCTCACCTATGTAGGCTATTACCGTATGCCGTTTCTCTTTTTCGCCGGTTTTTGGCATCTGTGGTCGGGCGATTACTGGTATCCAGTTGGCGGGATGCAGCGGCTTCACGATCGATTGGCTGCCGCCTTCAAAGAGAATGGAGGCGAGCTGCGGCTCAATACTCTTGTCACTGCGATTGATACGGACACAGCGGGAAAACGGGTGCGCGGCGTGACCGTCTCTTCCGGAGAGCGCTTTGAGGCGGATAAGGTGGTATACTCCGGGGATTACAAAAAGCTGGTGGACAGGCTTCTTGGCCCCGAGTACTTTTCCCGCAGCACGACCCAAAAAATCCGCACGGCTCCCCTGACGGAGGCCCTTGTTTCCGTCTACCTGGGAGTGGATATGAGCCCGGAAGAGTTGGACGCCGTGCTGGGCGGGGCGCAGCATCCCTTCTACTTTCCCAATTACGAGGTTATTTTCCCCGACAGCCGTTCACCCGGCGACGTGCACCGCAGAATGTGGGTGGCGCTCAACCATTTTGGCAAGGAGAGTCCGGCGGCCCCGGAGGGAAAAACCACCCTTACCCTGCAGACCTTTAGCTCCTACCGCTGGGAAAATTTTTGGCGCAACGGGGGCGACGGAAAACGGACTGAAGAGTACCGGCAGTTGAAGCAGCGGGTCGGCATGGAGCTGGTGGAACTGGCGGAGCAACTTGTGCCGGGTTTGCGAGAGCGGATTGAGTTCATGGATGTTGGCACTCCGCTTTCGCTTCACCGTTTTACCCGCAACACTGAGGGGGCGAGCGGTGGCTGGTGTTATGACGATCAGGTGAGCCCGGTATGGCGGCTTGCGGGGCTCAACAGAATTCCTACGCCTGTAGCGGGGCTCTACACCAGCGGACACTATGCCCTCTGGCCAGGCGGCGTAATATCCGCAGCCCTCGCCGGCCGAATGACTGCCAACAAGGTTCTGGGGCGCTTCTCCCTTGCTCCTTTGAGTGACCCCGCGTATCTCGAATAACGTGTTGTAGCCCGGAAAAAGCGGTGCTATTATTGGCGGTACTTATGCGCCGCCGCAGACGAAGCCGCAGGACCCCGGCAAGGAACTACTCCCTCTCCTATCTGCTTTCTAAACAGCCTAAGTCGCTGCAGAAGAACGAGTACTATCCGATCATGATGAACTACTTCTACGAATCGTCAAAACTGCAAAACCTGCGGATAAGCCGGCGCTGTTATTCTCTGCTACAGCATGCCAAGATCGAAGCCCATAACCTGCACCATTTCTATCGCACCTACCGGCTGCCGAAAGATCCCTTCTTTCCCCTCTTCTTAAAGATCAAGCGGGAATATCTGCAGGAGCAGCAGCGCAGGAAGGAGGAGCGGATCCGTTATATTGCCGCCGCGATGCGGGCCTTGCCGGAGCCGATTCTGGAGTTCATCAAGTACCTCGCACGGGTAGAGCAGCATTACAATCACAGCGGCGCATATCCTGTCTGGAATCGGCATATGTTTCCCGGGACAAAGAAGCGCGTTCACGAATACCGCCGTTTTGACAAGCGGGAGTGGATCCAATTTTTCCGGGCCTACTTGGATATGCTGGCCGAACGGTACCGCCCGCTTTCCGAAGAGACCGCCGAGCGGCTGTTGGCCTGTTTTATCCTGGGCTGTGTGCCTCAGGGGCCGGTAAATCCGGAGGCGAATGGGGGGCTGCAGTGGCCGGATAGCGCTACGGTGACACGACAGTATCGAAAACTCAGCCTGCAGTATCATCCCGACCGTGGTGGGGAGAGCGACATGTTTGTGGAATTGAAGCGGGCTCGGGAGGTGCTTTCTTTCACCGGAAGCAGATAAGATCGGGCATATTGCTCGCCGTATCCTCCCCCTGCCGGACGGCAGGGGGATACTGGGTACGCTTTGCTATGCGAGAATTGCGGTGAGTTTCACACTAAGATTTTCTTGGCTCCGGTCAAGGCGAAGGCGACAGCGGCTGCGGCCGCCAGCCCGGTCATGCCAAAGCCTGCGAGCAGGTAGTCGAGCGAGGCCGTGCCGCCCAACAGACTGCGCATCCCTTCCAGAAGATAGGTGACCGGATTTGCCCAGGAGACGGTGAGAAGCCAGCGGGAGGTGATCAGTTCTCGAGGCAGGAAGGTCGTGGAGAGGAAGATGAGCGGGAAGACTGCGGTGGTGACCATTCGGGCCCCTTCGGCGCTGCCGGTGCGCAGCATGATTCCCGCCGAAAGAGCGGAGAGCGTCACGCCCCACAGCAGAGAGAGGAGCAGAAGCCCCGCGACGGATGCAAAGCCGAAGCGAAAGGGGACTCCCAGCAGGGCGGCGGCTCCCAGCAGGGCGGCGGAGCCGAGGAGGGTGGAGAGCCCGTCGGCGGCAAGAGGAGCGGCTGCAAAGCTGCTGCGGCGGACCGGACTCAGGTAGAGCCGCCGAAAGTAGCCGGAGGTGAGATCGTCGTGCAGCGCCTGACCGGCTCCTGCGGCGGAACCCATGGAGAGGGAGATCAGACTCATCGGCAGAAGAAACGCCATGTAACCGCCCTGTCCGAATGCGGGAAGAAAGTCGATGCCGCCGATACCGGCGTTGTATACCAGGAGAAAAAAGAGACTCATCCCCATGCCGCCGAGCAGCGCATAGGGGCGGCGAAGGGTTTTGTATATTCCGCGTTTAATGAGCATTGTAAGCCTCCTCCATATAGTGCAGATAGCCTTTCTCGAGCGAGAGAGGTTTGTCGCCGCTCAGGCCATGGGTAAAGCCACTGACGCTGCCTTCATAACAGATACTGCCTTCCCGGAGCAGCGCCATGTGCTCTGTGTGCTGTTCCGCTTCGTCGAGATATTGAGTGGTCAAAAAAAGTGTCATCTG
>CAYFUX010000025.1:0-46434 GCA_964346455.1 uncultured Spirochaetaceae bacterium | reverse complement strand
TGAGGCTATTTAACTGGATGCAATAGGTTGCAATCTCTAATGGGTGTACACTGAATTAATGGACAGTCGCAAGAGCTGGAGGACCAGCTGTAGAACGATATACGCGAAACCGATCCATGACGATAACGGACAAATCATATTCGAATACGCCAGGCCCGAAACTGTTATCTACTCCAATATCGGAATGGATAGTACTCGCCATTCCCCGCTCTTTGCAGATGTGAAAACGGCGCATGAGTGAAACCGGTGTTTTTGACCCTTCAGTGCGAGTTGCGGAGCTTGGAGCATCTAGTACCAGTCGGTAATCTGCAGACTCTCAACTTTACCGAACTCCGTTGTATTATGAGTGACCAGTACGGCGCTATGCGCACGGCAGATTCCGGCGATCAGCGTGTCGTAGGGTCCAATGGGCTTGCCGGTTTTTTCAAGTTGGGCGCGAATTTCAGCGGCAGATTCGGCTTCTTTTTCTCCGAGATCCAAAACAGAGACACTCTGCCGGAAATCCTCCAATTGGCTCGATAGTTTTTTGGGAGATTTCGACTTGAAGATGCCTACTTTCAATTCGTACAAAACTATACTCGGGATAGCGATGGTGTAAGGTGCGTGGGAAAAGAGGTTTTTCGCCACAAGCCCCTCTCCCTTGAAGAAATATATGAGCGTATTGGTGTCGAGTACGTACATTACAGCTCTTCCCGAGTGTAATCGGCCCCGAGATCACCGCGCAACTTCTCTGCGGTGGGGGCGTCTTTCCATGATCCGGGTATCTCCCGCACCGATTCGGGCCACCTCTCCCGCAATCTGTCCTTGATGAGCTCAGCTACCCATCTACTCTGGGATACGTGTTGTGATTGCACCACCCGTTTCATTTTTCTCTCGGTCTCGTCGTCGAGATAGATCGTAACTTGTCCCATGCATCCTCCACATATATGTACAATTATAAGTGATATATGCAGTTTTTTCAAGAATCTTGTTCCATTTCCATTAGTAGGTAAAACTTTTCAATACTGAATATTTCCCGACCTGCAGTAGATCATTACCTCCAGAAAGCCACACAGGCGGAGCTCACATGGGCTGATGTGAAGGAAATAAACGATGAGGAGCTACTGCAGAGGCTCGAAAGGAGCGAAGAGCAGTCCAACGACCGGCGGTATACGGAACTGAAACGGCTTCTGCCTGACATTGCCCGAGAACTGGGAACGAAATACGTTACACGACAACTTCTGTGGGAAGAATACAAGACCGATCATCCCGACGGCTATGGGTATTCTCAGTTCTGCTACCACCTACAGATGTACACCACCGACACCGAGGTGGCGATGCACTTGCCCCATGAGCCAGGAGAGAAACTATCTATCGACTTCTCCGGCTACAAACCCACTCTCACCGACATAAAGACAGGTATAGAACGGGAAGTAGAGCTTTTTGTGGCCATATTTCCGGCCGGATCGCTTATATATGCAAAGGCGGTCGAAAGTCAGCCCATCGAGGACGTGATTCGGGCGACGAGGAGCACACAGACAGGCTGAATGCATCAATCACTCCCAGCGATATGGCCTTACCCGGTTATTATCTTCATCAATTGTCGGGGCAAGAGAAAGATACGTGGTCTGTGAGGGTGAGTGGCAACTGGAGGATCACGTTTTTGTTCGAAGGTGCAGATGTTATTCTTGTTGATTACAAGGATTATCATTGAAAAAGGAGCGGACAATGATAAGAACCTGAATCCGTATGTCACTCAGATTAAATTTTTAGAAAAATGCATATGACACTCACCGTGCACAACACCATCAAAAGTAGTGCCGCTTTGATACTGTAAGATTAAGTGAAATTCCCTTTCTCTGCTCTCTCTTGTCAACCTACCTTCAAGGAGCTCTCTCATAGCCGCTCCTTTACCTGCCAGAATAGAAGCAGTATGACCACGTGCGTTGCCCCCTCTAAAGCCCCATCCGCGCCCATCCGCGTGACTCCCTTGCGACACCCCATATATCCGTAGTTCCTTATCTCCCCCCCATCTTCCTCCCGCCTCAGGGGGCCGCCTCACTTTTCCACTAAAAGAGGCGCTGGCTATCCCGAATAGGAACACGCCATTCGCACTGCCGGACTATGCCATGCCAACGGAGGCACGCTCATCACACCCATACAGGGAAGTTAGCCAAGGCGGCAGGTCTGCACATAGCCTATTGGTACCCACCAGAGCCCAGTACCGTTCACCGCTCGCGCAGCAATAACGCCCTGCCAAAGCCCTTGATCTTGTCGTTGTCCAGGGAGTAGCTGCGCCGCTCCACCCCCTCGAGATCGCCGCGGGTGGAAGCGTCGATAAAGTAGACGGTCCCCTCCTCTATCCGGTCGAGGATGGCGATGTGCGAGACGCTCTCCTCCCCGGGCTCGCCCATGAAGACCAAGTCTCCGCGGGCCGGTTGGTCGACCGCGGATGAGTAGCGCCTGCGGAAGTCGCCCGCCGCCGCATCCAGGTAGGGGAGCTCATAGCCCGTTCCCTCCAGGGCTTCTCGATAGCAGTTGACGATCAGGCCGGAACAGTCGATGCCCTTCGTGCTGTAGTGGTCCTGCCCGCCCCACTCGTACTCCATGCCGACGTACTTCTCCGCTATCCGGTAGGCCCGAACTCTCATATCCTCGGGAGCCCGGACGATCGTGTAGGTGGGGGCAAAGAGATCGCAGCCGGAGAGAAGGAGCAGCACCGCAAAAAGCAGCAGTGCCGCAGCCACCTGGAGAGTGTATACGGGGCAATGAGGTCGAAGCATACCTATCTCACCACTTCAGCTCACAATACACGGGCCGATGATCGCTCAACTCTTCAGCCGACAGCACCTCCGCCCGTCGCACAGTCATCTCCGGAGAGACAAATAGGTAATCGACCCGCACGGGAACAACATCCAGGGTGGCGCCTCTCCCTTTCGCGGCATCCTTATAGCTTGCCGCCATCCGTTTATAGGTAGAACTGCTTGGAAGCGCGTTAAAATCGCCTCCAATTACCACCCTTCCCTCACAGCCTTCGAGAAAACGGCGTAACTGTGTGATACAGCTCTCTCTGGCCGATTCATCTCCGCGAGGAAGGTGCGTATTCACAACCGTGAAACTCCGTGCATGATTGACATCGTACAACTCAGCCCACACAAAAAAGCGCGGGATGGTATTTCCATACGAGGTCGAATCGGGTCGCCGGGGCGAATCTGACAACCATTGGATCCCCTGCTTTAGGGGTACGAACCGGCTGCGGTCGTAGAGAATCACATTCGCTCCGCTCACGCGCGAGGCCCCCTCGGCGGTTATTATACCATACCCAGTTCCCTTTGCCCTCAAAAGCTGCCTGAAGCGGGCCGGTTCCCTGACCTCGAGCTCTTCAATAGTAAGCACTTCCTGAAGCAGCACCAGTTCCGCCCCGCTCCTTCGGATGAGTTGCAGTTTCGCCTCGAGCTGGTCCTGAGCCGTACTCGGAGTGTCAAAGCGGACATTCCATGTCATTACCGCAATACTGTCTCTCCCGGTGGAGGGGACATCTCGTACCGGAGTCGCGGTACAAGAAGCAAAAACGGCAATACAAGCAACAATTATTCCCCAACGATTCAAAGGCTATCCCTCACAGAACGATGATTACGCAGTTGAGCGTGTGAACTTCGAACATACCAGTTGCACAGCTACTGCATATGGTGCTCCAAGTCAACCACCTGTAAGCTACAGTTCAACTTACCGTCATTTTTCCTTTTTTCTCTCTTTTCTGTACATTCGCCCTCGTATGCGTTCTGTGTATTCGCCCGCGCATGCGTTACACTATATTGTAACAACTTCACCGGGAGGTACAGATGGCCACCCCATCCCCGCAGAACAGCCCCAAGAAAAAGAAATCGAAGACGAAGAACGGAACCACCCAGGAGAACACCTCCGGCGAACGGGAAGCACTGATCGAGAAGCTACACTCACGTATTGAAGAGATCGACGAGGAGGGCCTGCGTTTTCTCCTTCGACAAGCCGACACGCTTATCCACAACCAGACAATAGACGAGTTCAACCGCAACAGAGCGGAAACGGAGCCTCCAGGCCGCAGCGACGAATCGTCCCGCACAGGCAAGAGCAAAGTATTCTTTGAACAGAAGGAAGGCAGCAAAACCTTCATCCTTGATGTCGAAGGGAAGCGCACCATCCTCGACCAGGAGGAGCTGATGGCGATGGTGCGAATTGCCCAAAACGCCGATACCGAAAAGAGCCGCCGGGCGAAAGTCTACCGCTGGATAGAGACCCACCGCGACGATATCCTCTTTGACTGCGGCATCGACTCCCAAGGGCCCAGGATCGAAGCGCTCTGCTCGCGGCTCAACAACGATTTCGCCATACGCTCCTAGCCGTCGCTCCGGCAGTTCAGCGGGAAACGAGGCCCTGGAGACATCACAGGTGGGGCCGGCTGTAGAGCCCGGACCAGTAACTACGGATTCGCACGGATGTTCACAGCTACAAACCTACGGATTTTCCGGCGAAACCATCCGCGCCCATCCGCGTGACCTACATGCCCAGCCCCCGCTCGGTGATCTCCGCAAGGAGGCGCTTCTGCTGCTGCGGCGCATCCCGCAGCGGACCAAACTCCACCGCATGCCCCAAGGAGATCTCCCCCGCATGCAGGGATTGGCGCACCTCCTCTGTCAGGTCAAATACCGCAAGAAGACGTGAGATGTGCTGTTCTGTTTTCCCGAGCTTCAGAGCAACATCTTTCTGACTTATTCCGTAGTACCGGATGAGCGGCTGGACCGGACCGGCGGTAGCTTCCAATGACATCCCCAGCTGCTGCATGTACTGCCCGCTACTGTTCTCGCCTCCGGCAGTATACCTACCGCTAAGGTTTGCGCTCTATCCACAATCCGGACCGTTCTAAACCGAGGCTCAATACCAGCTCCGGAACCCGCTCCTCGTTGGTAACGTGGGAGACCCGGTAGCGGTAGGTGGCGCTGAGGTTAGTCTCCCACTCTTCACTCCATTTGATCGTGGTTCCGAGGGTGGCGCCGAGATAGGTGGAATCGAGAGAATACTGCGTGTTGATAACCGGCCCGGTTCGCACAGAGAGGGCGGGGGTGAACCAGTGTTCCACTGCCGGCATGATGTGGGTGTACGGGCCTGTGTCCGGCTCCATGAACCAGTCCTCGATGAACTTGAAGATAAAGTAACTGCGCATCCGGTTGAAGCCATACACCAGACTGAAATCCGAGTAGAGCGGCAGCCTGCGCTTCTCCCCTTTGTCCTCGTACTCCAAATCGATCAGGAAGGATTCAAAGGTCGAAGTCCCCAGATAGGCGCTAAAAATCAGCGAACCGGAAGGATTTTTCAGGATGAAGCCGCCACTCGCGGCCAGCAGTGGCGGAACGGAGGGATACTCTTGAACAGTGCCTCCGCCGTCCTGGTAAAAAATCTGGAGATGATTATATCCGCCGGTGAGGGAGATTCCCAGGCCCAGCCACTGCGCCGGAGTCCAGCCCAAGCTCAGGATTCCGCCGTAGAGCTCATGGTTCACCATCGTCTCGCCCTGCTCTTCGTACTGCCGGGCAACATAGCGCATCATCGAAGAGAACACCTCGATGCTCGCTCCAACAGAATTGCCTAGAGGGAACTTGTAATAGCCGAAAGCCCGCGCATCGCTCTCATCGACTCCGTAGCGGTCCGATCCCGGGGGACCATACGAGCCTGAGAGCTCATACATGCCGGGAGCCTTCCCTTTTCCGTTTGGCCAGGGCTGATGAAAGGGCCAGGTACCGCCGTAATGGGAATTTCCTCCCATTGCATCTTCACTCAAGAAGGCGAGAGAGGCGGGATTGCTCTGGGTGAAGTAGGCCGCCGGGACCACTTTGAACTTGCTGGTGCTCACATAGAGTTTGTCCAAATAGAAGCGTACCGCCCGGTTGTTTTTGTCTATCCGGGCCGCCCGCTCCAGCTTCCGCTTGGCCGCCACTGTATCGCCGGTGTCGTAAGCGTCCACAGCCTCGGAGAAGGCAGTAAGGACCGTGGAAGCCTCTTCCTCCGTCGGAACCTTCTCGTCTTCCTCCTCATCCCGGCGGGCTGCCAGACGAACCGATCTGCCGGTCGGATCGAGCTCGGTCAGGATGGCCGCGGCAAGCTCCCGGGTGATCCGCCCATATTCGCCGAGGCTGCCGTCGGCTTTTTCATGAACTAGGACCTCTCCGGTTTCCACCGAAACCAGCTCACAGGTGACCACTAATAGGCCTGCTACATCGATGATCATTCCCGATACAAGGTAATCCGCCGCAAGCAGCCGGCCCATTTGTTGAGCAGTCTCCTCATCCGCCGCCCCGGAGATGCCGAAACGCTGCTCATCGAGAATAGCGTTGCGCTGTTTGCGGTCTATCAAGGCAATCTCATCTGCCCGGGAGAGCTCCACTGAGATGAACTCGGCAAAGCCCTTTCCCAAATGTTGGAACTCGCGCTTAGAGGATTCGACCTGAAAATCCAGCACCGCAATCCGCTCCCGGGCATAGAGGCCGGTTCCCATAGCAGCTACAAAAATCATGAGAATCAGGACTGACTTCTTTTGCATGCTCTGCACCTCCGTCACAAATATAGCGATCCAGAGGAACCTGCACGGCTGTATTACGGCTGTACAATAGACGAGCCCAGCAAGGCGGGTTAAGGCGGGGAAGGCCGCTCACTACGTATATAGTACAGGAGGAATGAAGATAGAACAACGATAATTTTTTTCATTTGGCTCCCCTATATTTACCATATACAGTAACAATTACTATATATTGTGATGGAGAAGTTATGAAACATCTTGCTATGTTGGTGGTATTCGCTTTGTGTACCTTTGGCTTGAGTGCGGAAGGGGTGCAGGAAGGATCCACGCCCCCATCCCCTTCCGCAGATCCCTTTGTGATCGGCGAACGAATGCCCGATGCACCGGACCTTGCCTCGCGCGGCAGCTACGGTGTGGGGCGTAGAACGCTGGAGATAACCGATTCCGAACGGCTGGACATTCTCAGCTATTCCGAGGATACCCCCGAACCGCGTTATAACCGAACTCTCACCTTGGAAATCTGGTATCCGGCAGAGATCCCCGAGAATCGTAATGAGAGAACAAAATACGTCGATTATCAGCATACCTTCGAACCCATGATGTTTACCGGCCGGGCACTACAGGATGCCGAACCGCTGAAACGGGAGGGCACGCAATATCCCCTAATCGTCGTATCTCACGGATATCCCGGCACTCGGCTGATGATGAGCTACCTTACCGAACATCTCGCCTCCCGAGGCTACGTAGTGGCGGCGATCGACCACCCCGACTCTACAGTGCTAAATAAGCAAGCTTTTTCCAGTACCCTGCTGAACCGGCCGCTGGATCTTCTCTTCACCATCGACCGCATGGCAGAGCTGGGCGCCGCAAATAGCAACAGTTTTCTTGCAGGCATCGTTGATGCGGAAAATACGGGACTGATCGGCTATTCGATGGGCGGCTATGGGGCAATCAACGCCGCAGGTGCCGGATTCAGCCAAAAAGGAGTTGACCTTTCCTGGGGCGTGCCTGGAGGGCATCTGAAGATTCGACAATCAGGGAACGAAAGCTTCGAGGAGTCCCTGGATCCCCGGATCAAAGCAATATTTACTATGGCTCCCTGGGGTGCGGGACTATTCTGGAATGCGGAGACGATGAAAGGACTGGACGTCCCCTCATTTTTTGCCGTCGGGGACCAGGACGATGTAGCGCAGTACGAGAAAGGGGTGAAGCTCTTTTACGACTGGGCGGTCAATTCGAATCGCTATATGCTGGTGGTACAGAATGCTCGTCACAATATAGCCCCCAACGCCTACGGGGCGCATCCTCTTATTTCCCAAAAGATGACTTCCGAGCACTACATGCGCTATGGCGAGCCGGCCTGGGACAATCGCAAGCTGAATAACATCATGCAACACTTTGCCGCGGCTTTTCTTGGTATCCACTTGAAAGGGCAAAAGTATGAAAAGTACCTCGATCTAATTCCTCAAGCCAACGAGGGAGTGTGGTCGCAAAATGACGACGGTAACTTCAAAGAGAATCATACCCACTGGAAGGGGTTCCCGAAACGCACCGCTGTCGGTTTGGAGCTTCACCATCAAGACACCGAAGAGTGAAATAGGAAAAAGGGCTTGTCTCCTGCGCCGTCCCGTTAGGAACATTCCAGCCGAAAGGCGGTTACTCACAAAAGTGAAGCTGCACGCTGAGAATACAACGCACGCTGCCGCCCTTTTGAAGGTCCTCCTCTGAACCATACAATTACAACCGTTTATCTATAAAGTTTTATCATATTACCCTGAAAATACGCGCTCAGTAGCGCCGCACTCACCATAGGATTCGAATCCGCCCCCTATCGCCACCTCATAAATCCTTCTATTTTAGTATACTTTTATTGATAAAAGGCTTTACATAACTTTAGTATTTATGTTAGGTTTTAATTAAACAGAACACGGCAAACACTATTTGCCAAAAGGAGACAAAGTATGAGAAAATTAATGTTTGCGCTTATAGCAGCCATTGCACTCGGAGCACTCGTTAGCTGTGGTGGCAACGAAGAGACAGCAGGAACTTCAACCGGTTATGCACCCGGTCAGGAAGTCGAGGCCTACGACTACGTCCACGGCGGATACGTCGGCAAGGCAGTGGTAGCCACTGACGAGGACGGCAACCTCGATGTGACCCTCGACGAGGCCTTCCTTCCGCACACCCTCGCCGCAGTTGACATGGAGTCGGACAAGTGGACCAAAGAGAACACCATTACCTACACTGCGCACGGCCATACGAGCAACCTCGCCAAGTACGTCGTCTACAACGGCACCACTTACGTGGGCACGACCTTTGGCACCAACTCGGTGTGGGTAGAGGCCGACGAGGATGGCAATCCTTCCGGCAACACCTCTCTCGAGATGGCCATTATCCGGAACGAGAACACCATGCGCACCTACTACAACGGTATCCAGAACGGCGCCTTCAAGATCATGACCGAGTTTGGCGGCGAACCAATGGCGGTAGAGACCACCTCCTACGGCAGCCTCACCAAACGCGGTTCGGAATACTGGGCTGAAGGCGGACCCGGCCTTGGCTGGCATGCTAACATCGAGGCAATCGAAACTGCCGCTGAAGAGCAGGGCGTGAGCTTCACCTATGGCGAGATGACTCAAAACGACGACAACAAGTGGGAGCTTGCCGACACAGTGACCGGTGCTACCGCATCGGACTTTCAGGAATACTTTGCTCTCGTCCAGCTCGCCGCTGCCCGCCTCGACCGGTAGTAAGCCAAGAGAAAGTAAGCGAGCTATTCGCCGAAATCGAATACCGTCCGGCTCTAAGCCCGGGCGGTTTTTTTATGCCCTCACGTAGCTTTCATCGCCCTCACGTAGCTTTCATCGGCACGGCAGAAGCCGGAAAACACTGCGCCGCAGAGTTGAAAAATCAGAGTAAATAATGGTGGCGTACCGATCGAGCTTCATTTATACTTGTTCCAGTAAAAAAGCTTTCCGGCATGAGGAATGTACAATGAAAGCGACCGATCGATTCCGCCATTTGTATTCGAAGGAGAATACAACGGTCCAGGAGAAAGCCGTTTCCCTCTTCATTCTCAATCTGATTCTGTTCTTCGGTTTTCTCATCCTCGGGGCAATTCGCCTCTCTGCAGGTGATCTCTACCTTGGCATTGGCGAGCTGACGGTCAGCGCGGTTCTACTGATCTTTATCACTGCCTTGCTGAAGGGGCTGTTTCGATACGTCAGCACCGGGACGATCATCCTTTTCATCGTCGCTGCCACGGGGCTCTTCTTTCTCAAGGATATCAACAGCGGCAAAGATGTCTTTATCCAGTCAACCTACATGATACCCGCCTTCATTACCGTTCCGCTGTTGGCCTACACCAGGTGGCAGGTGGTGGGGGTGATCATCGCCGGTCTGAGCGTACACACAGGTCAGTATCTTTTGCGTATTCGGCCAATTCTGGAACCAGCGGAAAAGACAGGCTCTCTGCCGGACTTTCTGGTCACCTTCATGTTGATGCTGTTCACCGGTATTTTCGTCTATCAAATCTTCCGCATGCAGACTCAGAGCCTCAATCTGATCGAAGTACGGGCAAAGAAGAGCGACACACAGTATAAACGGCTTTCTACAGTGTTCGAGAGCACAGCGGATGCATTCGATTTGGGCGAGAAACTGCGCGGTCATGCACAGCGCAACTCGGAGAATGCCCACGCTATCTCCGAGAAGTTGGAGGATATGAAGGAAAAGCTGGGCACTCTGCAGAACGATCTGGAAAAGACCACAGAAGCGAGCGGAGATATCCAAAGCTCCAAAAACGAAGTCAAAGAGACCATGAAGCGGCAGACGGAAGCGGTAGAGGAGACTTCATCCGCAGTTGAGGAGATCGGCAGTCAGTCCAAATCAATCGTTGATTCGGCGGAAGAAAAACGGGCGATGATCGATACACTGGTCAACAAAGCGGAACAAGGGTCTCAGCAACTGAACGCATCCTTGAAAAACTACCGGCGTGTAGCCGAATCATCGGGGGATATGCTGGAGATCATCAAAGTGATAGAAGACATCGCCGACCGCACTAATCTTCTGGCCATGAATGCGGCCATTGAGGCTGCTCATGCCGGGGATGCGGGAAGGGGATTTGCCGTAGTCGCCGGAGAAATCCGCAATCTCGCTGCCGAAGCCAATGAGAACTCCGGATCGATCCGTTCTACTCTTGAGGAAAACCGCGATCTGATCGAACAGTCGGTGACGGATAGCGAAGAAATGCAGCAGACTTTCAGGGAGGTAATCGACACGATTTCCGATGTGCGCGATGCGCTGCACGAGATGATTGCCTCTATGGGAGAGCTCAACGAGGGCTATAATAAAATCGGTACTACGATGGAGAACCTCAACAGTATCAACGACACCGTCAACACCTCCCTCAGGAGTATGGAAGAAGATATTCAGCGCGGGATGGAGGGTATCCAGCACATAGATACGGCCACCGGGCAGCTGCAGAACTCCATCAGCACGTTGGATGAGCTCTCCGCAACTATTCTCAGCGAGGCGGGAACGCTGGAGAACACCGGGGAGGAGAATATCGAAAACTTTCGTTCTCTGAAGAAGGAGATGGAAGAACTGCGGGCCGAGGGTTGAGTGCCTCGATGAAGAGTCCGAGGCGCCCCTCGTCAATGGCCATACGCATAAAACCATAGAGAGAATTCCCGCCCAGAATCAGGACTGCACCGCTGCGTGCCACTCGCACCAGCTCGCCGAGGGCGTGCTCGCGCCGGTCCCGCACGAAGGAGAGGGCGTCGCCCACACAGACCACGAAGGAGAAACTACCGTCATCAAAGCGCCGCATTGCGCCCCGCACCGCCGCCGGCATCCAGCGCCCGATCCGCGGAGGCAATGTACTTCCGTATAAACTCCCGTGGAATAGCGGTGCGCAGGGAGAGTTCATCTTCGGTCTCGTTCTCCTCCCCCGCGTTTTCAGTATAGGCCGCTATCACCTCTTTCGGAGTATAGGGCATCGATTTCCTCCTCCATCAAGATGCTCATTGCGTGGATGTCTTGCACACCGAAGGATCTTTTCTTACTATTGTGCCGGAACCGTTGAAAAGCTCACAGTCCCGCAATAGAACAACAACAATAGCCTCAACGATTGTGATTCTGACCGGCACCCTCTGGGGCCTCTACTGGCTTCCCGTTCGACGGGTAGCCGATCTCGGCTTGCCGGGTGCCTGGGGAACTCTGGCTATCGTGGCTTGCGCGGCGGTCCTGCTGGCTCCCTTCGCGCTGCTGCACCCTCGGCAGTTATTCCGCGCCGATCCGGCGGCTCTTGCTTCCATCGCGCTCGGTGGAGTCGGCTTCATGTTCTACTCGGTAGGCTTTGCCTACGGGCGCGTGGCGATCGTCATCCTGTTGTTCTATCTGACACCGGTCTGGAGCACCCTGATTGCCCGCTATGTAATGGGCTGGAACACGCCGCGTCTGCGCATCGCGGCCATCGCCGTCGGCATTGCCGGTCTTGCTGTGATGCTGAGTGCGGACGGCACACTCCCAATCCCCCGAGGGGCCGGAGAATGGCTGGCGTTAGTCTCCGGCATGTTCTGGTCTATCGCAACCACCGGTATGCGGGCCCGTTCCACTCCCGCCCCCGCCCAGTCGGCCTTTGTCTTTGCCGCAGGAGCAAGCCTGGGAGCCCTCGCGCTCGCCCCTTTTCTCGAACCCTGGCCGACACACATCGCCTTAGATGACACAGCTCCGATCATCGGCTGGGCACTCGTAACAGGCGGCCTCTGGTGGGCGCTTTCCATGGCAAGCTTGTTGTGGGCCGCCCCGCGTTTGGAACCTACGCGAGTGGGGATTCTCTTGATGACCGAGGTGATCGTAGGGACAATTTCAGCCGCATTCCTTGCGAATGAATATATAGGTCCTCACGAAATCCTCGGCGGCTCCTTCGTACTATTGGCAGGGATCCTCGAAGTCTGGCCTGTAAAAGAAACGGATCCATCGTCGTATAGCTGACGCCTGCTAAGATTTGAACCTCAGTCCCGCTATCTACAGTGACGCTCCTCGCCGTGCTCTATCCGCGCCCCTCTTATCGGGCGATGGAGGGACAGATGGGGAACCGTCAGTACCGGCCCTTGCACACCTCCCCTAACTCAAGTCTTGAAGGTCTCTATCAGCCGGAGGAGTTCTCGTTCACCGTCGAATTTACATCCCGCAGGGACGCAACGGCGTTGTTGATTTCGTCGGTACCCACGGCCATCTCCTGCATAGTGGAAGCAATCTCCTTGAAGCTCTCGACGGTGTCTTGTGCCGTGTTCTCGATATCGCCAAAGTTCTCGTCTATCTCGGAGACGTGCTCGTTGAGGGTCTTGATGATGTCGACACTGTTTTTGAGATTGTCGCCGATATTCTTGGCGTTCTCTCCGGAGGTTTCGGCGAGCTTGGAAATCTCCTCGGCAACCACGGCAAAGCCTCTGCCCGAATCGCCCGCGTGAGCCGCTTCGATCGAGGCATTCATCGAGAGCAGGTTGGTTTGGGAGGAGATGTCGTTGATTACCCCCACCGCGTCCATTATTTCGTTGGCACGCTGGTCAAGTTTGCTCATGTTCTCGTTGATGCTCTCGAGTCCCTGTCGGGTGTTGTTAATGACTTCGATCAGTTTCTCCGAGGACTCTTTTTTCTCGTTGCTCGTCTTGCTGACGTTCTCTATGGAAGCGTTCATCTCTTCGATTGAACTGGTCGTCTGTTCTATGGCGGACGACTGGCTTTCGATCTCGCCCCGCAGATTCTCTATATTCTTCTGCATATCGGAGAACGCTTTGAGGTTTTTCTGCATCATCTCTTGAAAAGAGGAGAACTGCTGTTTGGTCGACTGAACGTTTTCTTTGATCTCATATATCGAAGCGGCGGTTTCGTTGGAACTGAAGGCGATGTCGTCCTTTCGCTCCGATATCGAACCGTACTGCTCCTTCAGATTGTTTACGGTCCCGCGCAGACTCTCGACAAAGGTATTGAACGACTGCGCCAACTGCCCCGTCTCGTCCCTCGAGCTGACGTCGAGACTCTGGGTGAGGTCAGCTTCTCCGCTGCTCACCTCCTCGAGGCGAGAGACAGTAAAGGAGATCGGTTTTACCAGCTGATTGGAGACAAAAATCACGAGCAAGAAAAGACACCGAACACCGCTATCATTTTATGACGAATACGCATAATCTACCCCCTCCCTTTTTTCATCTCCGCCCCCGACGGTACGACCGGGCAGCAAAAACACAGCACAAAACTTGCAATACCATTACCTTATTTATAAGTTATTAGCAGGAGGTTATTGCAATGAAAAATGTAAAGGTACGCACATTATTCGTCACACTTTTCGTCGCGGCTCTGCTGACCGGCCTGTCTGTAAGCCTGTCGGCGGAAGGAACCCAGGAGGGCGAGCTGGTCAAAGAGAAGGAGACCTTCTCCTTGCAGGTCTTGCACAGCTCTGACAACGAGTCGTCCTTTCAGGACCCCAACACGTTGGAGCCCAAGATTCTGCACTACGGCACGGTTATGAAAGGGCTGCGCGAAATTGCCCCGAACAACGGACAGAACTCGATCTACGTCACGGCCGGCGATCACACTCTGCCAGGCCCCTTCTACCAGGCAGCGGCTCAGGTCGATAGCCTCGGCGCCCCCGGCCTCGGCGACATCGCCCTCTATAACGCGATGGGCCTGGTAGCCAACGGCATGGGCAACCACGAGTTTGACGGTGGCATCAACGACTTTGCCCGCATGCTCGATAAGGCTGATTATCCCTTTCTCGCGGTCAACCTGGACTTCAGCGCTGTAGAGGTGAAAGAAGGTGTGCCGGAGATCGAAATCGGCGAAAACGGCGCCAGCGTAGAAGAGAACGCCGGCAAGGTGGTCAAGAGCGCCTATGTCGAAGTAGGAGGCGAGCGCATCGGCTTGATCGGCCGGGCGCCGGCGGATTTCTTCAATGTGATCAACGATCCGCAGGAAACCATTCCCGGGCTCGATTTTGAAGGCGGGCGCAACCCGGAAAACAATCAGCCCAAGGTCTCTGCAGTTGATCAGGTACTGGAGCAGGTGCGACTCCTCGAAGAGAAGGGCATCAACAAGATCATTCTCCTCGATCACGCTCAGGACTTCACCGCTGATCCCCTGGCAGCTTCCGAGCTGCACGGCATCGACATCCTCGTGACCGCCGGTTCTACCGGCTTCATGGCCCGGCCCGAGGCGGACGGCCCCTACAACATGCTGCGCCCCGAAGACAGCTCCGGGGTGGATTATCCTACGCTACTGCGCGACAGCGAGGGCAACTTTGTAGTGAACGTCAACAGCGACCAGCAGTATCGCTATGTGGGAAACCTTATCGTCACCTTTGACGACAACGGCCACATCACCAAGGTAGATTCCCGCAGCGGACCGGTGGCCACCACCGAGGGGGCGGTTGCAGAACTGGAGCAGCGTGTCGGCCAATCCATAGAAACGCCTGAGAAGGTTCAGTCGATCTACGACAAGCTGGTCCAAACGCCCACAATTCAAACCGCCTTTGAGAAGGTAGGTACCACCGAACAGCCGCTCAACGGCGAACGCGTCCATGTCCGGGGACGGGCAACCAACCTGGGACGCCTGGCGGCCGATTCCACCCTCTGGTACGCCCGCGAGCAATTCCCCGACCTCGGTGTTGACGTGGCCCTGAAGAACGGCGGCGGCATTCGTGCCTCGATCACCGGCCCCAACATCACCCGCCTTACCATCGAAAGCGCGCTGGCCTTCAACAACCAGACCGCCGTGGTGGAGCTTACCGGTCCCGAGTTCCTCGCCGCAATGGAAAACGCTGTGAGTCGCGTTCCCGCGGCGGACGGACGCTTCCCGCAGATCGCAGGTATTCATCTTGAATACAACGCAAGGAACCCGGGAGTTCAGAACCAGACCAGCGTCACCGAGCCCAGCCGGGTCGTAAACCTGGAGGTGACCTACGACGACGGCAGCACCGACACCCTCGTGCAGGACGGCCAGGTGCAGGGCAACCTGTCGGACCGCAGCATCGTCATGGCCACCAACGACTTTCTGCTGACCGGTGGCGACGGCTACCGGATGCTCAAATCCGCCTCTCAAGAGCGCGGTGCCGAAAAAACCGAAATCGGCGAGCAGCAGGTCCTCGTGGAATACATCCAGCAGTCCCTCGACAGTACGGTGAATATTCAGGATCCTCCCCCTCACCCGCGGGTCATCCGGCTCGACGAGTAGCCGCAGCGGAGGACTTTTTTACGACAATGTGGCCGGCCCGCCGCCAAGGCGGACCGGCCCTTTTAATGCAGCGGGCATCAGCTTTGGCTTCCTGCTTCACTACCCCGGCCGTTGCCGGATTCCGCACCGCTTTCATCCGGCCCGGGCTGTGCCTCGGCCGATCCGGGCTGCTTTGCAGCATCCTCCCGGCCGTTGCCGGCCTCCTGCACGGTAAATTGCTCGGCCTCCTCGGCCACCTCCTGGATGTAGCGGCGGTTGTGTTTGTTCAGCTCCCGCAAGCTCTCCATGTTCCGCTCCATCTTCTCCGATTCCTTGCCGGTAGCTTCCACCCCTTCTATCGTCTTGCTGTTGATATCGCGCAAACCTGAGACTGCCTGGTGAATCTGACTGTTGCCCTCCTCCATCTCGGAAGAGTTGTTCTGCATCTCTTGCATCGCATCGCGAATGGAGCCGATGGAATCGAGAATCTGCTGACTTCCGGAGGACTGTTCCTCCATCGCCTCGTGAATGGAGTTGACCACCTGAGAGGTCTCGCTCACCGTGGAGACGATCCCGTCAAAATGCTGGGTGGTGTCGCGGGTACTCTCGACCACCTCTTCGATCAGCTGGGTGATCTCCCGGATGTTCTGGGTGACACTCTTGGACTGGCTGCCCGCCGCCTCGGCGAGCTTCCGAATTTCCTCCGCCACTACGGCAAACCCGCGGCCTGAGCTGCCGGCATGAGCCGCCTCGATGGCCGCATTCATCGCCAGCATATTGGTCTGTGCGGCGATGGAGGCGATCACCTTGTTCGCCTCCATCAAGTTGTCCGACTTGTCGGAGATGGACTTGACCGTTTCGCTGGTCTTCTCCATCCGCGTGCGTCCCTCGGAGGAGACTTCGGTCAGATTGTCGATCTGCTTTTTCGCCTTCTGCGCCGTCTCGGAGATGCTGCGGATGTTGCTGATCATCTCTTCGATCGCGGAGGAGGACTCGTTGACCGCCGAGGACTGGTTTGAGATCGAACTCGAGAGCGATTCGATGTTACGCGCCAGCTGCTCCACGACCGAGGAGGTCTCCTCGACGTGGGAGGACTGCTCGGTGGCCCGCTCCTTGGTGCTTTCCAGATGCTCGTTCAAGGTCTTGAAGAAGGAGCTGCCCTCCTCCACCGCACTGCCCAGTTGTTCGCCGTTTTCGTTCAGCCGGGGCACGCGGCTCTTCAGCCGCCCCACCAGGCGGTTTAGATTGTCCATCAGCGTGTTGAGGTCCTGGGAGAGGCTACGCAGTTCTTTACTACGCGCCTCTTCGGCACGGCCGGTGAGGTCCCCCTCGGCGGCCTGCAGGATCACCTCGCCCATGCGCTGTACCTGATTCATCCGCTTTTTGCTGCGCAGTAGAATAACCACCAGGAAGGCGAATATCACTATGATCGCCACGATCAGTGCCGCCCCCAGCGCCTTTACGGCAGTCGGAAGATCACGTATCCAGTTGTCACGATTGATCACCTCCGCTCCCTCGGGCACTGCCGAAAGGGGAATGTCAAAACGCTCCATCTGCCGGTAGTCGAACATCCACTTGTTGTTTCCCTCGGTCACTACTTCGATATTCTCCGGGCTCTCGCCCCGGATGATCTCCACGGCCATCCGCCCGGCCTCGCGGCCCTGCTCGACGCCGCTGGTGATCATCCCCCCGACGATACCGTGGCCAATGTAAAAGTCCCAAAAGCTGTACATCGGCCGGTTTGCCGCCTGGGATATCGCCTCGCTCGCCTCGGCATAGGTGTAGAAGTCGCCCGCCGCATCCCGGTTCAGCAGGTGCATCAGGATCGTCGTATTCTCCTCCAGATCCATGACATCCGCTTTGATTTCGTCCAGCGTCTTGTCGCGCCAAATGTCGAACTCCAGGCGGTCGGAATACTGCTCGAACACCGGCCTTGCCTCGGAGAGGACGAAGTTGCCGGTAGAGGTGCGGTCGTTGATGACGATCACCCGCTCGGTCTCCGGCGACATCTCCAGCATGATCTCGATGGTGCTCTCCAGGTCAAAGACCTCCGCCACCCCGGTGGTAAGTTCGCGCTCTTGAATCGTATCGCGGGAGTAGCCGTTGATGGCACTGAAGACCAGGGGGGTCTTGTTCAGAAACTTCCGGCGGTGCTCCTGGAGAAAGGTGAGGGCATTGTTGTCCGAGCAGATCACCACATCAAAGCGGCGGTCCCAATACTTATCGCGGTAGAGCTCCACAAGGTTCTTGTAGTGGGAAGTGCTGTCGAAGCGTTTGGTGTCCATATATTCGGTAAACACTTGTACATCATAGCCAACACCTTCCCGGGCAAAGACCTCGTCGATTCCCTGTTGGATCCCGTCGGTCCACGAGAAGGGGGTGTGGTAGGAGTGGAGAACCAGCACGTTTTTTTTCTCCTGAGCGCTCGCTGCGCCGGACGCCAGTACGATCAGCAGTGCGCACAACAGCATACATCTGTGCCCTCGTAATGCTTGCATTGGTATATCCTCATCGCATTCATATGTATGGAGAGACGGCTGTATACTATCACGAATATATTCGTAAGGGAATAGTGGAAAAGTGCGGTGCTTTCCTCACTTCGACCTGAAACCTCACCTGCCGTTCACGCGTACAGGTTACATGAACAGCGGGAAAAAGAACGATTCCCGACTTTACATACATTCAAGGAGGCAGATATGAAGACCGTACGATTATTCGTCTTTGCATCTATTGTAGCATTGGTCGGCGTCGGCGCCCTTGCGGCCGCCGGTACACAGGAAGGGGATTTTCTTCCCCGGCTCGAGACCGCTCTAAACCAGAGCGACTTGAGCGAGGAGGAAGTGCAGGAGATCATGAGTTCCGCCGAAGAGCTCTCCTGGGACGAGGCTCGCCAAGCGGACCCGCAGCTCGTCGCTGAGGCTATCACGAATGCCAATGCGCAGAACGAGGAGCTGAGTGCGGAAGATCAGGCAGAGTTCGGACTGGAGATAGCCCGCAACGCCCAGGCGCTGCAGGAAGAGGGCTATGAACGCAGCGAAGTTTCCCGCTCGGTCCTGAAGGCCGTACAGACGATGCAGGGTCAGATCGAAGACTGGAAGAGCGGCGACAAGAGCGAGAACCTGGGCGAAATCGTCCGCTCCACCGTCCGTTCGGAAGCCCGGAAGGCAGCCGAAGGCGAAAAAGCACAGGACAAGAGCGGCTCCAAAGCTCAGGACGCTCAGGATAAGGCTGAAGACGAGGCCTCTTACTAAGGCCCCTGTTCCCTCCCTAAAAGGGGTATAGAACCCCTCGGGGCCGTCCTCTGCACGGGGACGGCCCCGTTTTTTATGCAGGTACGTTGTATCGGCTCATGCAGTGGATATGGGGAGAAATTTAGTGGGGCTGCCACTTGATAGATAAGCACGGCGCCGATACCGATGATAATCCAATAGACGAGTTGGTGAAACCTGATGGCCGAATCCGCCGGGCGATACTGCGGCCGCCGTTCGAACCGTCTTCGCTCGTATCCTCCGTATTCTTCCTCGGCCGACTCCGACCCGCCGGAAGAATATTACAACGCCACTTTACTTTTCGGGAGCAGCAGATTAGACTACTTCGTGTCAGGTAACTATGCAGAATCAGCAGCCCTCCGGTCATGTACAGCCGCGGTACCCGCTTTTCCTGGACCTCGCCGACTGTCCGGCGCTCGTCGTCGGCGGCGGGGCGGTGGCCGCACGAAAAGTGCAGGGGCTCCTAGAGGCGGACGCACGGGTTACCGTGATCGCTCCCCGGGCGTCGGAGGAGATTGAACGGCTCGCCGGGGAGGAGCGTATCCGGCTTTGCAGGCGGGAATGGCAGCCGGGAGACTGCCGCGGCTTCGTTCTGGTCTACGCGGCCACCGACGACCCGGCGGTAAACACGCAGGTCTGCACCGAGGCCGCCGACTTAGGGATACTCTACGGTTCGGTGGAGGGTCCGCCGGCGGGAGGCTTTGCAGCTCCGGCGACGATCCGCCGCGGGCCGCTCACCCTCGCCGTTTCCACCGCCGGGAGGATACCGGCGTTGACGGCTGCCCTGCGGCAGTATTTTGAGCGCAAGCTCTATCCGGGGATCGGGGGGGAGATAGAGTCGGCCGCTGCCGAACGGGAGCGCCTGCTCGCCGAGCGGCAACAGCAGCGGCAGCGGCAAAAGACTACGGGCGAGGAGCCGGAGGCGCTGCGCTCGCAGCTTCGACCTATGATCGACGCGATCATCGGAAAGATAGAGGAACGTTGATAGTAGTAACCGGACTCAGCCATACAACTGCTCCGCTCAATGTGCGCGAGCAGTTGTACTTCCACAAGGAACAGCAGCTCCCCTTTCTCTCGCAGCTGATCGAAGAGACTGCGGTGGAAGAGGCAGTGATTCTCTCTACCTGTAACCGGACCGAACTCTACATATATCGCTCGGACAACTGCACGGAGGCTGCGTGCCGGCAGGAGCTGCAGCGCCGGCTGCACGCCTTTCAGCAGCTCGAGGAGCCGCTCGGCGGCTACTTCTACACCCACAGCAATGACGCGGCGGTCCGCCATCTCCTCCGGGTAGCGGCGGGACTGGAGTCCATGGCTCTTGGCGAAAACCAGATCCTCGGCCAGGTCAAGGAGGCCTACAGTCTGAGCGCCACCGGCGGCTGCACCGGCAGCATTCTCAACCGTCTCTTCCACAAAGCCTTCGAGGCCGGCAAGCGGGTCCGCAGCGAAACCGCCCTCTCCTGCGGCGCTTCCTCGGTCAGCTATATCGCGGCGGAACTGGCCCGTCAGAAGCTGGAGGAGCTCGAATCGCGGCGAGTGCTGCTCATCGGCGCCGGGGAGACCGGTGAACAGATGCTGCAGAGTCTTGCAGAACGGGGCTGCCGCTCCCTGGCCGTGACCAACCGCACCTATCGGCGCGCCTACTACCTGGCCCAGCGTTACGACGCCGAGGCGGTAGATTACCGCGAGCGCCTATCGGCCCTTCAGCAAACCGACATCGCCGTCGTCTCCACCGCCTCTCCCGAACCGGTGTTTCGGCGCCGGGAACTCGAGCAGCTCGCCGGGGAGGGGGGTCAGCTTCCTGCGCTCATCATCGACATCTCCGTGCCCCGCAATATCGAAGCAGCTACGGGAGAGCTGGACGGGGTGACTCTCTACTCCCTCGACGACCTCCGGCAGCTCGCGGCGGAAAACCACCGGCGCCGCCGGGAGGAGGCCGAACAGGCTGCGGCGATCGTCGCCGAGGTGGCGGAAGAGTTCTCCGCCTGGCTCACATCCCTCAACCTCCAGCCGGCCATTCGGGCCGTCAAAGAGAAGGTGGGCGCCCTCCACGAGCGGGAACTCGCCGGCCTGAAGGAGCGGCTACCGGAGAACGAATACGCCCGGGTGGAGGAGTTTAGCCGCTATCTGGAGGAGAAGTGGGTCAAGCTGATCGCCGGCCGGCTCCGCAGCCTCTCCGAAGGCGGTGAAAACCTGGACTATATCGAACTTGCCCGCCGGCTCTTCGACGGCGACGGAAGCAGTGGAGAGACACACGATGAGCGCGGCTGAACCCCTGCGGCTCGGCACCCGCGGCAGCCGTCTCGCCCTTCTGCAGGCCGAGGAGACCGCCGGCGCCCTGCGGACGCTACGCCGCGGCTGGGCGCCGGAGATCCGCACCATCAGCACCGAGGGCGACCGCCGGGCCGAGGTACCGCTGGCGGAGATGGAGAGCCGGGGCATTTTTATCCGTGAGATAGAGGCCGCCCTGCAGCAGGGCGAGGTGGACATCGCCGTCCACAGTCTAAAGGATCTTCCTTCGCAGCTTCCCGACGGGCTCACCCTGGCGGGGGTCCTGCCACGAGAAGACCCCCGGGATGTTTTGTTGAACACCGCCGGCAGCCGTTTCGACGTGCTTCCCGCCGGCAGCCGCGTCGGAACCGGCAGCCTTCGCCGGGCGGCGCAGATCCGCGCGCAGCGTCCCGACCTGGAGGTGCTCTCCATCCGGGGCAACGTGGATACCCGCCTGCGCAAGCTCGACGAAGGGCAGGTGGAGGCCCTGGTGATGGCGGCGGCGGGGCTGCGGCGCGCCGGCTACAGCGCACGGATCGCCGAGCACCTTCCGCCGGAGCGCTTTGTCCCCTCCGGCGGTCAGGGGGCGATCGGCTTGGAGGTTCGCAGCAGCGACCGGCGGGCCTATGAGGCGGCCGCCGCTGTCAGCCACGCCGGAAGCTTTGACGCCGCCGCGGCGGAGCGGGTTTTCCTCGCCACCCTCGGCGGCGGCTGCCACACCCCCGTCGGCTGCCTGGCCCGTTTTCCGGAGGAGGATACCTGCGAACTGCTCGGCTTCGTCAGCGACCCGGCCGGAGAGACGCCTCTCTACCGCCGCCTCTCCGGCAGCCGGGCGGAGGCGCCCGCCCTCGCCCGCCGCTGTGCGGATGAGCTGCTCGCGGCCGGCGGAAAAACCATCCTGGAGGAGCTCGACAATGCGTGAGGAACGAGAGCAGGGCTTCGTCACCCTCGCCGGCGCCGGGCCGGGGGACGAGGGGCTGCTGACGGTCAAGGCCGCCGAACGGCTCCGGCAGGCCGATACGGTGGTCTACGATTACCTTGCCGGGACCGGATTGCTGCGCCACTGCAACGCCGACTGCGAGCGCATCTACGCCGGCAAACAGGCCGGCCGCCACCGCTACAGCCAGGAGGAGATTACCGCGCTGCTCGTAGACCGCGCCCGCGCCGGCCGGCGGGTGGTGCGGCTCAAAGGGGGCGACCCCTTTGTCTTTGGCCGCGGCGGAGAAGAGGCGCTGGCCCTCGCCGAAGCAAATATCCCTTTCGAGGTAATCCCCGGGGTCACCTCCGGAGTCGCCGCCCCCGCCTACGCAGGGATTCCCCTCACCCACCGGGGAGAGGCCGGAAGTCTCGCCTTTATCACCGGCCATGCGGCGGAAGGAACTCCGGAGCGGCAGGAGGAGTGGCGGCGGGCCGCCGGCGCCGACACCCTCGTCTTTTTTATGGGGGTCAAAAACCTGCGGGCCATTCTTGAGCAGGTAAAAGCGGCCGGCCGGACGCCGGAGACCCCGGCGGCGGCGGTCCGTTGGGGTACCACCGCCGCCCAGGAATGCCTTACCGCCACGGTGGGCACCCTCGCCGATCGGGCAGAGGCGGAGGGGCTCGCCCCGCCGGCGCTTGTCGTCATCGGGACGGTGGTGGCCTTGCGCAAGCAGATTAACTGGTTCGAGCGTCTGCCTCTCTTTGGCCGCCAGATTCTGGTCACCCGCAGTGCGGAGCAGGCGCCGCCGCTGGCGGCGGAACTGCGGGAGCTGGGGGCGGCAGTGAGCGAAATGCCGGCGATCGAGATAATCCCGTATGCCGACCTGAGCGCCCTCGACCGTTCCCTCGCCGACCTCGGCGCCTACCACTGGCTCGTCTTCACCTCCCTGCAGGGGGTGCGGATCTTCTTCCGGCGCCTGGCGGAACGTGAAATGGACGCCCGGGCACTCGCCGGCTGCCGCGTAGCCGCCATCGGCAGCCGCACCGCCGAAGAGCTTCGCTCCCGCGGGATCGCCGCGGATCTGGTACCCGAGGAGTTCACCTCCGAGGGTACGGTAACCGCCTTCCGCGCCGCCGGCTGCGACCTTTCCGGCGCCCGGGTCCTGCTCCCCTGCTCGGAGATCGCCCGGGAGGTGATTCCCGAGGGGCTGCGGGAGCTGGGGGCGGTGGTAGAGACGCTGCCGATCTACCGGACCCTCGCCCCGGAGTATAGCGCAGAAGAGCTCGAGCGTCTGTTGGATCCGGAGCCGGAGCTGGTGACCCTCACCAGCTCCTCCACCGCCCGCAATCTCGCCGCCATTCTCCGGGGCCACGGCCGGGAGGCACTCCTCTCCAGGCTCGCCGCCCTCTCCATCGGCCCGGTCACCTCGCAGACCGCCCGGGAACTCGGCATCCCCGTGGCCGCCGAGGCGGGCGAGCACAGCGCTGCGGGACTCGTAGAAGCCGCCCGTCGCTGGGGCCTACAACCGGGCAGCTCCCCTTCGGCCTCATCGGCCTCATTCCCTTCCAACGAATCGACTACAAAGGAGCCGTTATGATCGGCATATCGAAACTCTACTGCGGAACGGTGGAACCCTCCGACCCGCTGCGCTACCGCCGCCGCTCGGCGGACCTGCCGAGCAGCCTGCTGCAGTTCTCACTGGACAAGCGGCCGGTGGTGGTCTGGAACGTGACCGGCCGCTGCAATCTGCACTGCCGCCACTGCTACTCCGGCTCCCGCAACCGCCCCTATCCGGACGAGCTCTCTACCGACGAGGCAAAGGCGATGCTGCGGGACCTGGCCGATTTCGGCTCCCCGGTGGTCCTCTTCTCCGGCGGCGAGCCGCTGATGCGCCCCGACCTCCTCGAGCTGATCGCCGCCGCCCGGCAGCTCGGCATGCGGGCGGTCCTCTCCACCAACGCCACGCTGCTGGACGCCGCGGCCGCCCGGCGGCTGGCCGACGTCGGCCTCTCCTACATCGGCATCAGCCTGGACGGCCCCCGGGATATTCACGACCGGTTCCGCGGAGCCTCCGGAAGCTTCGACGCCGCCATGGCAGGGCTGGAACACGCCGAGACGGCGGGCATTAAAGTGGGGCTGCGCTGCACCATCAGCCGCGGAAACGCGGCGGAGATTCCGGAGCTGTTTCGGCTGGTCGAGGAGCGGCGCATCCCGCGTATCTGCTTCTACCATCTGGTCTACAGCGGCCGCGGCAGCTCGCTCCGGGAGGAGGATCTCTCCCTGACGGAAACTCGCCGCACAGTGGACCAGATTATCGACCTCACCGCCGACCTCCACCGCCGCGGGCACCCGGCGGAGGTGCTGACGGTGGACAATCACGCCGACGGCGTCCATCTCTACCGCCGGCTGCTGCAGGAGGATCCCCAACGGGCCGCGGCGGTCTACGAACTGCTGCGGATGAACGGCGGCAACAGCTCCGGGGTCGGCATTGCCAGCGTCGGCTGGGACGGGGAGATCTACGCCGACCAATTCTGGCGCCACCGCTCCTTTGGCAATGTACGGGAACGGCCCTTCAGCTCCGTCTGGACCGACCTCTCCGACCCGCTGATGAAGAAGCTCAAAGAGAAGCGGCTTCACGTGAAGGGCCGCTGCGCCCGTTGCCGCTACCTGGAGGTCTGCGGCGGCAATTTCCGCGTCCGGGCGGAGGCGGTCACCGGCGACACCTGGGCCGCCGACCCCGCCTGCTACCTCAGCGATACGGAGATCGGCATTTCCGGTGGCGAGAGATATAGCCCGCACGAGCAACAAAGAGAACAAGAAGGAGGACGCGATGCTGTTTCCTGAAACGCGAATGCGCCGGCTGCGGCAGAATCCCGGCCTGCGCCGGATGGTCCGGGAGACCCACCTCTCCCGGGCGGATCTGATCTATCCCCTCTTCGTCCGCCCCGGCAAGGGCGTCAAAGAGGAGATCCCCTCCATGCCGGGGAACTACCACTTCTCCATCGACACCCTGACCGAAGAGTGCCGGGCGGTCTACAACATGGGCATCCCGGCGGTCCTCCTCTTCGGCATCCCTGAAGAGAAAGACGAAACCGGCTCCGCCTCCCTCTCCGACGAGGGCATCGTCCAGCGAGCGGTGACCGCGATAAAGGCGAAGGTGCCGGAGCTTATGGTCATCACCGACGTCTGTTTCTGTGAATACACCAGTCACGGCCACTGCGGGGTCTTCACCGGCAGCGACGTCGCCAACGACGAGACCCTCGAGCTCCTCGGCCGGCAGGCGGTGAGCCTTGCCCGGGCGGGAGCCGACATGGTGGCCCCTTCGGACATGATGGACGGCCGGGTGGAGGCGATTCGCCGCGCCCTGGACGAGGCGGGCTTCACCCACACCCCGATCATGGCCTACGCCGCCAAGTTCGCCTCCGCCTTCTACGGCCCCTTCCGCGACGCCGCCGAAAGCGCCCCCCAGAGCGGAACCCGCGCCGGCTACCAGATGGACCCGGCCAACGGGGACGAGGCGCTGCGGGAGGTGGAGCTGGACGTTCACGAGGGAGCGGATATCGTGATGGTAAAACCGGCCCTCCCTTATTTGGACATTCTCAGCCGGGTCTCCCGCGAGTTCCGCCTGCCGACGGCCGCCTACCACGTCAGCGGCGAGTTCTCCATGATCAAAGCCGCCGCGGAGAAGGGTTGGATCGACGAAGAGCGGGTGATGATGGAGGCCCTCACCTCCATCAAGCGGGCCGGTGCCGATCTGGTAATCACCTATTTTGCCAAAGATGCGGCGACGCTGCTCGCCGGCGCAGCCGGAGAACTCCCCGGAGAGGCGCAGTAAATGAGCTCCTTCGATTCTTCGCAGACCTCGCCTTCCTCCTCAGCCTCCTCAGCCTTTTCAGCCTTTTCAGCCGCCCCTGCTCCCCCGCCGCTGCGCATTCTCGCCTGGGAGATCACCCGCCGCTGCTCCCTCGGCTGCCGCCACTGCCGGGCGGCGTCGGAAGACCGCCGCTATGAAGGCGAACTCAGCACCGAGGAGTGTTTTCGCTTCCTCGACAAGCTCGCCTCCTTTGCCCGCCCTATCGTGATTCTCACCGGCGGCGAGCCGATGGCTCGGGAGGACTTTCTGGAAATCGTCCGCTACGGCGCCGCCCTGGGTCTGCCCATGGCCGCCGCCCCCTGCGGCCTCCTGATGACCCCGGAGAACACCCGAGCGATGAAAGCGGCGGGAGTGCGGCGCATCAGCCTCAGCATCGACGGTGCCGATGCCGCCTCCCACGACGCCTTCCGGGGCGTTCCCGGCGCCTTTGAGGGGGTACTGCGGGCCGCACAGCTTGCCCGGGAGGCGGGACTGGAATTTCAGGTCAACACCACCGTCACCACCCTCAACGCCGGGCAGCTCGATTCCATCTATTCCCTGGCCAGGGAGCTGGGTGCGGTGAGCTTCCACCCCTTTCTGCTGGTGCCCACCGGCCGGGGAGAGGCGCTGAAGGAGATGGCTGTGGACGCCCGCACTTACGAAAAGCTCCTCCACTGGTTCTACGACAAGAGCCGCGAGGGAGAGCTGCACATCAAGCCCACCTGCGCCCCTCACTACTACCGGGTGATGCGTCAGCGGGAGGCCGCCGAAGGGCGCGCGGTGACCCGGGAGAGCCACGGCATGAGCGCCATGACCCGGGGCTGTCTTGGCGGTCACGGCTTTGCCTTCCTCTCCCACACCGGAAAGGCGCAGATCTGCGGCTTCCTCGATCAGGAGGCCGGGGACCTGCGGGCGGCCGATTACGACTTCCACTCCATCTGGACCGAATCCCCCCTCTACCGCCGGGTCCGCGCTGCGGAGGAGTACCGCGGGCGCTGCGGCGTCTGCGAGTATCACGCCGTCTGCGGCGGCTGCCGCGCCCGCGCCTACGCCGTCGAGGGGGACGCGATGGCCTCCGAACCCTACTGTCTCTACACCCCCGCCGCCATGCGGGAGGCCGGCGATGAATGAGCTCACCCCGGCCGACTCCGCCCTGCTCGATGCGGTACAGGAACCGCTGCCTCTCGTCCGTCGTCCTTTCGCCCGCATCGCCGAGGCGGCCGGCCTCTCCGAACAAGAGGCTCTCGAGCGGCTCGCCCGGCTGCAGGAGCAGCGCTACCTTCGCCGGCTGAGCGTTCTGTTGAACGGTAAAAAACTCGGCTACACCAGCACCCTGGTTGCCGCACAGGTGCCGCCGGAACGGGTTGAGGAGGCGGCCGCCCGTATTAGCGCCCACCCGGGAGTGAGCCACAACTACCGGCGGGACCACGCCTACAACATCTGGTTTACCCTGGCCGTCCCGGGTTCCCGTGATCTATCCCGGGAAGTCGAGACTCTCCTCGACGGCACCGGCCGGAAGGACTACCTGCTGCTTCCCGCCGAGCGGACCTTTAAGCTGCGCGTAAGGCTGCCGGTCGAGGCGGCCGGAGACAATAGCAAGGCCGGAACCGGCGAAGGGAAGGACGGAAAGGACGCCACCGCCGGCATGGACGACTCCACCGGCAACCGCAGCGGCGCGAGAAGCGACACGGCACCGCCGACTTTTGACCAAGTGGATCGCCGAGTACTTCGGCAACTGCAGCAGCCCTTTCCCCTCGTCCGCCGCCCCTGGAGCGTGCTCGCCGAGCGTGCCGGACTCTCCGAGGAGACTTTTCTCGCCCGCACCGCCGCCCTGCAGGAGGCGGGGGTCGTGCGGCGCATCTCCGGCGTACTCTATCACCGCAGGAGCGGCTACCCGGCTAACGCCATGCTGTGTCTACGCCCTGCGCCCGGAGAAGCGCAGGAGGCGGGTCTGACAGCCGCCTCCCGGCCTGAAGTCTCTCACTGCATTCTGCGGCGCGCCCCCGAACGCTGGCCTTATCCCCTCTTTGCCATGCTACACGGCAGTGATGAGGAGTTCTGCCGTTCCGCCGCGGCGGAGATCGCCCGCGAAATCGGGACCTCGCAATATCTGCTCCTGTTCAGCACCCGGGAGTTCAAAAAAGAGCGGATCTACTATACCCTGGAGGACGTATGAAACGCGAACGAACCGAACAATTGTATGCAGAAATGCAGAAGTACATTCCCGGCGGGGTCAACAGTCCCGCCCGGGCAGGATCGTCGGTAGAGCTGAACCCGATCTTTATGGAACGTGGCGTGGGCTCGCGGATTTTCGATGTGGACGGCAACGAGTACATCGATTACGTCTGCAGCTGGGGACCGCTGATTCTCGGCCATGCCCACCCCAAAGTCAACGCCCAAGTGGAGGAGTATCTGCGGCGGGGCACCAGCTTTGGTACCAACACGGAGATCGAACTCGATTTCGCCAAACTGATCGTCGAGCTCGTCCCCTCCATCGAACAGGTACGGATGGTCAACTCCGGCACCGAGGCGACGATGAGCGCGGTGCGGCTGGCCCGCGGCTACACCGGACGCAACAAGGTGGTCAAGTTCGAAGGCTGCTATCACGGACACGGCGACAGCTTCCTCAGCAAGGCAGGCTCAGGCGTACTGACCCTCGGCATAGCCGGAAGCCCCGGCGTCACCGAGGCTTCCGCCCGGGACACCCTCTCCGCCCGCTTCAACGATATCGAGTCCGTCAAAGAACTGCTCGCCTCCAACCGCGGCGAGGTGGCGGCGGTGATCCTGGAGCCGGTGATGGGAAACGCCGGCGTCATTCCCCCGGACCCCGATTTTCTCCGTGAACTGCGGGAACTCACTCGGCAGGAGGAGGTGCTCCTCATATTCGACGAGGTGATCACCGGCTTCCGGGTAGCCCTCGGTGGCGCTCAGGAGCTCTACGGCGTCACTCCGGACCTCACCTGTCTGGGCAAGATCATCGGCGGCGGTTTCCCGGTGGGTGCCTTCGGCGGCAGCGCCGAGGTCATGCAGCACCTCGCTCCCTCCGGCTCGATCTACCAGGCCGGCACCCTCTCCGGTAATCCCCTTGCCATGGCCGCCGGCTACGAGACCCTGCGCGTTCTCTCCAGAGAGGGGGTCCACCGCCGTCTGGAGGAGAAAGCCGCCGCCCTGGAGGAGGGTATGCGCGAGAACTTGAAGAAACTCGGCCTCCCTTACGCCCTCAACCGCGTCGGCTCCATGATGGCCCTCTTTTTTCGGCAATCTCCGGTCACCAGCTATGCCGAAGCCCGGGAGGCGGACATCCGCCGCTTCGCCGCCTACTTCCGGGGGATGATCGAACGGGGAATCTACATTGCCCCTTCGCAGTTCGAATCCGCCTTCCTCTCCGACGCACACACGGATGAGGATATCGAAGCGACCCTGCGGGCGCAGTACGAGAGTCTCAAGGAGCTCGACTAGATTATGGCGGATACCCCCGCGGCGCCGTTGCTGCTGGCTCACGGCAGCCGCAGCGAGGGCTGGGCGGAGCCGTTTTACCGGCTGCGCACCCTCCTGCAAGAGCGCAGAGGGCTGGCAGAGCTGCCCCTCGCCTTTATGGAGTTTGCCGAGCCCACTCTCGAGCAGGGTCTGGACCGCCTCCGGGAGGCCGGTAGAACCGACGTCCGCATTATCCCGCTTTTCCTTGCCGCCGGCATTCACCTGCGGCGCGACATTCCCCGGCGGATCGAGGAGTATTGCAGCCAGCATTCGGGGATGCGGATCGAACTGGAGCAAGTCCTCGGAGAGGACGAGGCGTTTCTTCAGCTACTTGCGGACTATATAGACGGGTCTATCGACCGGGAAGGCTAAGCGGCCGCCCCGGTTCCCCTTCGTGCTTTTACGCACCGCCTGCCTCGCGCGGCCGGAACTCGTCGCAGCGCTCCACCGTGCCCAGGCGGCGCGCCTTCTCGGCGGCAAAGGCGATCTCGTGGCTGTGGACGGACGCGTCGAGGGAGGTCTGCATCTCTTCCGGCCGTGCATTGCTCATTTGCCAATAGAGATCCTCCATGAGGCCGATATCCCCGCCGCCGTGCTCGTCTTCACCCGGCGGCTCCGGAAGCTCGACGCCGGTCCAGGGACCGTCGTGGCGGGCTATATGGAGGGACGTCCCGCCGGCCGCCGCCGCAAAGGCGCCGCCCCGCAGACGGCCTTCGCTGCCAAACACTTCAATATGCCGCTCCTCTTCAAAGGCGGTCATGGTAAAGGTGGCGGCAATCCCGCCGTCAAACTCCATCTGCACCGTCTGACGGTCCGGAGCGCTGCTGCCGGCCCGGTAGACACAGCGTCCCCAGGGGCTGTCGGCGAGCCAGCGGCGTATCGCCTCCGCGCTCGCCTCGGCAGCCCCGTCCATCACCGTCGCCAGCCAGCTGCGTTTTTCATCGATATACCGCAGCGCGTTGTACTGACACACCTCGCCGGCCGGGCAGCCGTCGGTGCAGCGCAGCGGCGCTCCCGCCGGAGCGTTGCGGGGCAGAAAGAGATGCAGCCCGCCGAAACTCGAGACTCGCCGGCAGCGCCTTCCCGTCAGCCAGTGGAGTATATCCAGGTCATGACTGCTCTTTGCCAGCAGCGTGGGCGTGCCCTCCTCCGCCTGCGCCCAGTGCCCTCGGACGTAGGAGTGGGCAAAGTGCCAGGTGCCGATCCCCTCTACCGCATTGACTGCCGCGATCTCGCCCAGCTCTCCGGAGTCGAGCATCTCCTTCACTTTACGGTAAAAGGGTGTGTAGCGCAGAACATGGCAGACCAGCACCCGCCGTCCCTGCTCCCGCGCACGGCGGCGCAACGCCGCCACCTCTTCGGCACTCAGCGCGATCGGCTTCTCCAGCAGGATGTCGTAGCCGCGCTCCATCGCCGCCACGCAGTGGCGGAAGTGTAGCACATCGCCGGTGGCGATCAGCAGCACCTCCGCCGGCGGCCTCTCCGCAAGCAGCTCCTCCGCGGAGGAAAAGCCCCGAAACCCGGGCTCCCCGGAGAGCGACCGCACCGCCGCCACCCGCTGCGGAACCGGGTCGGCGCCCGCCACCACCCGGAAGCGCTCCGGCATTCCGGCGGCGATGCGTACATACGTCCGCGCCCGCGATCCGCAGCCGATCGCTGCCATCCGCATGACCGCCATAGTGCTCCTAATATCCGAAAAAGGGGTCGTTGATGATTTGCTTACCGCTGACCCCGAGGGATTTCAGCAGCTTTTTCTTTGCCCGGATCATCCCCGGATCGCCGGCAATGTAAAAATAGCCGTGACTTCCGTACTCGAGAATGTATTCGGTTACTGCCTCCTCGGCCTCGTCGCGGTCGTTGACGTATTCGACAGTGATATTCGGGTCCGCCGACGCGATACCCGCAATATCGCCTTTGAAGAGATGCTGCGACCCGGAGTGGATCAAACGCACCCTCCGGGAATTGTGCTTGGCCAGCTGCTTGAACAGGGCTCTGAACGGCGTTATGCCGACTCCTCCTGCAATGCACAGTATCGGCGAGCTCTGATCCTTCAGGGTAAACCATCCAAAGGGGCCGCGAATGGGCACTGTGTCGCCTATCTGCAGTGCCACCAGGGACCGCTTGAACTCACTGGGCTTGGCGGGAATCTTGGTGCCGATTTTCAGCACCCCCTCCTCCGGTATGGAGGCCACGCTGAAGGCGCGAAAGTACTTCCCTCGTACCCCTCGGCGGCGCAAACTCATAATCGCATGTTCTCCCGGCCGCCACGAAAGGGCCGGGTCGAAAGTAAAATCAAAAATATATTGGTCGCCGGCGGCGCGTTTCTGCTCCGCCAGGGTGATCTCGGCTGTCTGAAAAAAGCCCTTGAAATCCTGCAGCTTCATGGTTGCTCCTCCTTCACTCCCCTTACTACTATAATAAGCTCTCCCGCGATTGCAAACCCGCGGCAAGCTCCTGCTTGTATGCCCCAGACCGCCTTCAGAAATAGTACCTGGCGCCGATGCCTAGACTACCCGCCGCTGCGGTCTCCGGGTAGAGCAGCAGCATAGGCCCGATTTCAAAAAAGGTCTCTACCGGCAAACCGGGAAGCATGTAGGAGACGCCAAAGGGGATCCGCGGGCCGAAAGCCGGGTCGGCACTCAACTGAATCATCCCGCCGATACCGGCATAGAAAGAGAGGCCCTCCGCTCTGATATCGAAGAAGCTGTCGGTGTGGTGCAGATAATCGACATGAACATAAAATGTATCGCGAGCTACAAAGGACCAGTACACGGTCGCATCAAAGGCAATATCGTCACTGACATATTGTTTGGCGGTTAATCCGGTGGGCTCTCCGAGCACCGCACCCACTCCAAAGGGGCCGTGTTCCTGGGCGATAGCACCCGTTACCGCCGCTGCCCACACTACTAAGACGATCCATCCACGTCGCATAGTACACCTGCCTTCATTTTAGCAATTGAGGCATTTTCAATAAACTCCGATTTTTGAAATGCCACTTCATATGTAGCGTATTTCAGCCGGTGTGGCAACCGTGGGGAAGAATGAAAATACCTCAGCCTATATCTCCAACCCCAGAAATCCTTTGCAGCCCATGCCCGCCCCTGCAGTCAGATAATGCTTTTCTGTTGCAGGAAAACCGCTCCCCTGCTACTCTGGTATAAACTCTTATGGAAAGTAGGTAACGACAGGTATGGGAAAAACAGAACAAACAGTACAGGAGCTTCTCGATAAAGCGGATGTCAAAATCAACGGTGACCGTCCCTTCGATATCAAGGTCCACAATTCCGGTTTCTTCAACCGAGCTCTCTCCGAGGGCATGCTGGGACTCGGCGAGTCGTACATGGACGGCTGGTGGGACTGCGATGCACTCGACGAATGTTTTTACCGTATTCTGCAAGCCGACCTGGAAAAGGAGGCCGGGCGGAGCCTTCGAATCCTCCTCTACTCCCTGCGGGCCAGGCTTTTCAACCGCCAGCGCAAGAGCCGCGCCTACCAGGTAGGCCGGGAGCATTACGACGTAGGCAACGACATCTACCGCCGCATGCTCGACAGCCGAATGAACTACACCTGCGGCTACTGGCGGACTGCCGAAACCCTGGACCAGGCCCAGGAGGCCAAACTGGATCTGGTCTGCCGGAAAATCGGCCTCGAGCCGGGCATGACCGTCCTCGACATCGGCTGCGGCTGGGGCTCTTTTGCCAAATACGCGGCCGAGCACTACGGCGCAAAGGTAACCGGCCTCACCGTCTCCCAGGATCAGGTGGATCTGGGCAACAAGATGGCCGAGGGACTGCCGGTGGAGATCAAGCTGCAGGACTATCGGGACGCGGAGGGACTCTACGACCGCGTCATCTCCATCGGAGTGATGGAGCACGTAGGCTGGAAAAATTACCGCACCTACATGGAGACGGTGGACCGGACTATGAAGGACGACGGCATCGCCTTCTTCCACACCATCGGAGCAAACCACACCACTACCAGCACCGACGCCTGGACGGACAAATATATCTTTCCCAACGGGATGCTGCCGTCCATCGCGTACCTGGGCAAAGCCATGGAGGGGCTCTTTGTCATGGAAGATTGGCACAACTTTGGCCCCCACTACGACCACACCCTGATGTCCTGGCACGCCAATTTCGAAGCAGCGTGGCCGGAGCTGAAGGACAATTACAGCGACCGCTTCTATCGCATGTGGCGCTTCTACCTCCTCACCGCCGCGGCGGGCTTCCGTAGCCGGCGCAACCAGTTGTGGCAGGTAGTGATGACCAAGCCGGGACGTACCCAGCCGGACTGCCGGGCGGTATGAGGTGTCTATGATAGAGGCGGATGCAATTATCGTGGGCGGCGGGCCGGCCGGCACCAGCTGTGCCCGGGAACTGACCGCCGCCGGCTGGCATACCCTCATCCTGGATAAGGCCGACTTCCCGCGGAACAAGCTCTGTGCCGGCTGGATCACCCCGCGGGTGTTTCGGCTCCTGGGGCTTCCCCCGGAGGAGTACCCCTACACGCTTACCCACTTCAAAACCCTTCACTTCCGGCTCAAGGGCTTCCCTCTCGCCATTCCCACCCGGCAGTACGCTATCCGCCGTTTTGAGTTTGACCGCTGGCTGCTCGAACGCTCCGGGGCCGAGCTATACCGGCATCGAGTGAAGGAGATCGAGCACAACGCCGATCGCTTTGTCATCGACGACCTCTACGCCGCCCCCGTACTGGTAGGGGCCGGCGGAACTCAGTGCCCGGTGGCCCGCAGCTTTTTCGTCCCCTCCAAGGACTCTCCCTCCCGCCGCATCGTCACCCTGGAGGAGGAGTTTCCCCACGACATCCGGGACCGCAACTGCTATCTCTGGTTTTTCGAAAAAGGACTGCCGGGCTACGCGTGGTACTTTCCAAAAAACGACGGCTACGTAGCCGCCGGAGTCGGCGGACTGTTGGAAGGGCTTCAGCAGCGGGGCTTCACGATTCGAGACCACTGGAATCGGCTCACCGAAAAGCTCGCCCGCAAGGGACTTGTAACCGGACGGAGCTTTCACCCCGCCGGCCACAGCTACTACCTCCGCGGAGCCCGGAAGCAACTGCAGCGGGGCAGGGTCTACCTCACCGGCGACGCCGCCGGCCTTGCCACCCGCGACCTGGGCGAAGGAATCGGCCCGGCGATTCACAGCGGCATGCTCGCCGCCCGCTCGATCATAGAGGGGCATTCATATTCGATTACCCCCGTCCAGGCCTCCAGTCTGCGGGATATTCTCCTGCCGCCTTCCCCGCCCTAGGTGCGGAGCCGTTCAGCCACGTCCCTATAATCCGGGGCCTCACCGTAGAGCTTCTCCAGCTCCTCTCTGGCCCGGGAACCGTCGCCCAGCTCTTCATAGACCAGTGCTCGTTCATAGCGGGCCGCCCGCAGGAGCTCCTCCGAGCGGTTCTTCCTCCGCCGCAGGGCGGCGGTGAGAGCGTCTCGGGCGGCAGTGGGCATCCCAAGCCTGCGCAGACTTCTCCCCTTGTAATAGAGAAGAGCGGCATGCAGCTCGCTCGTATTCTCCACCCCGGTGGTCAGACGGATGACCTCCTCCAACTCGTCCCGCCCCTCCGCCTGGGAGCGCAGCTCCACCAGGGAGAGCAACGCCGCCGGGTCTTCTCGGTCCGTCTCCAACAAGGAACGGGCCGTTTGGCTAGCCTCCTCGAGCCGATTAGTCTCCTGCTGACACTCGGCCAGAGCCAGCAGCGCCCCCCGGCGACCGGGGGTTATGCGGGCGCGGACGTGCTCGGTAATGGGCAGGAAGAATGTGAGTGAAAGTCCATATTTTTCGAAATAGGTACCCAGACGATCACTCAAAGCGGCGGCTGCCGAGAGATGCTCGGCAGCCTCATCAAACCGTTCCAGTTTGAGAGCCAGAAACCCGGCGGTGTAGCGGGCATCCGCTATCTGCGGCGCTCCAGCCAAGCGATCCAACGCATCCTCCTCGTTGCCGGCGACAAAGGATTTCAGCCCCTCTACCAGGGCCTTTTCGGTTTCGGAGGTAAACAAGCGCTGAAAGAAGCCGAGGTGCAGCCGGTTCTCGACGCCGCCCATATCGGGCGGATGTTCGTTTTCCTCCGCCACACGCGCTTCTTGAGGAGTGCCGGAGCTGCCGTCTCCCCCTGCGAACGTTTCACCGCCTGCAGGCTCATCGCGGCCGCCCCAGCGGGAATGTTCGGTATAGTAGATCCCTGTTCCGGGTATACCGGCGGTCTTGCGGACTCCTGTCTTGCCCATCGTCACCTTCGCCCCCCGAGGGCCCAGGGAGACGCTGGCACCGGACTTACTGAAATTGAGCGAAATACCGGGAGCAATTTTCACCCGGCGAAAAAAACGCAGCGACATACGGTATCTCCTATAGGCTCACTGTTAGACTCACTGTACACCCTCAGCACCGGACCTGCATACAGCCCCCGCCCTCTCCACCCGAGTCACCCCCTATTCACCTTCGCGCCGCCCCTGTGGTATAAGGGGAAATACCGCAGCCGCACACGTTTTTATCCGAGGAGTGTCCCGTGAATCCCAATATCCGCGTCGATATCCATATCCACACCCGTGCATCCGACGGCGTATGGTCTCCCCAGGAGCTGCTCGAAGAGCTCCGCCGGGAGGAGATCGGCTTTTTCGCCGTCACCGATCACGACAGCACCGCCAACGTCCCGGCTACGCAGGCCCTTGCCCGGGAAGCGGAGCTCCATTTTCTCCCTGCAGTTGAGATCAACACGAGCCTTGACGGGCGGATCGTCCATATCCTCGGCTACGACATCGATATCGAAGAGCGAAAACTGCAGCTCTTACTCCACGAGAACCGCAGCTTAATGCAGCACAACGACTATGCAATCCTCCAGGTCCTTGAGAAGGATGATTTTCCTATCGACTGGCAGAAGTTCGAACACTACAGCTACGACCCCTCTCGGGGAGGATTCAAAGCCCTTAACTTCTGCATCGACGAAGGCTTCTGCAGCGACGTCTCCGACTTTTTCGGCCGTCTCTTCGCTCCCCCACGGCAGATTCCCTTCCCGCGTTATCCCCATCCAAAAGAGACGATCACCGCCATCCGGAATGCCGGCGGGGTGCCGATCATGGCCCATCCCTTTGGCAGCATCGGAGGAACCGGAGACGGAAATGTGGAGGAGCTTTTTCAACAACTGCTCAATTACGGTATTCACGGCATGGAGTGCCACACTCCCTACCACACCGCCCAACAGACCTCATTTACGAGATCATTCTGCGACGAGCACGGCTTATTGATTACCGGCGGTTCCGACACGCACGGCCATTTTACCGTCCGCAGAAAGCTCGGCCGCCCTAAGGTCTTTGCCTCTCAGCTGCGCCTGGGGGAGTTGCTCGAGCGGGCCGAACACACAGTGCAGCACTGAAAGATCTTTTACCCCCCCTACAGCGGGCATCCCCCTGAACGTGCAGCTCCCCCCCTACGGCGGGCATATTAGGGAAGCTGCCTCGTATCTCCGAATCAAAGCCGGTGCGTCATGTTTATTCCCGGTATTGCCGATACTAAACTGTGGATTTTATTGAGCTCTTTACCACCAGGATCCGTTCTATACCCCTCACTCCCGGTGCCTTAGCAGTCGGCGGGTTTGTGATCTACTATTTTGCCAGCCGCTTCCTGCGGCGGCGGAGCACCGGCCGCCGCACCCCCCGGATCGTGCTCCTTGCGGACACTGCCGCGTTCCCGGCCATCTTGGTTGTGCTCCTGCTCCTGGCAAACCGCTACCCATCCCTTGCTTTTACCGGCCCCCTCCGCTCGCTGCTGCTCTCCCTCCTCATTATCGCCGTTGCGTGGCTGATCAACCGATATTTACACAGTTTTTTTTGGTCCGAATATTTCGAAAATCGCTACGGAACTCCAGCGCCAAAGATATTACCCAATATCGTAGCAGTGGCGCTGTTTTTACTGGCCCTCTACTTTATTTTCACCGTTGTCCTCGAACGTTCGATTAGCGGCCTGCTGGTGTCCACGGGAGTCCTGGTAGGCGTGCTCGGTCTTGCGCTGCAAAATCTCATTTCCGACTTCTTTTACGGTTTCTCGATTACGATAGAAGACCCTTTTCACAAAGGCGACTGGATCGAACTTAGTGACGGGACCCTCGGTCGGGTAGTAGAAATTAGCTGGCATGCTATCCATCTGCTCTCCTTTAACAACAGCCTCTACATTGTCCCTAACAGTGCCATTGCCCGCAACACCATCCACAACCTCTCCCGCCCCTCCTCCGAGTACGCCCTCTGGATCACCGTCTCTGTAGAGGCCCGTTTTCCGCCGGAACTCATTCGGCGGCTGCTCACCGAAGCGGCGCTCAGCTGCAACGCCATTCTCACCGACCCGCCGCCGGCGGTCAACCTTTCGGATGCTTCTAAAGATCCCTACAGCTACACAGTCTATGCCTCTTTTCACAATTTTGTGAAACACTACCGTGGAAAAAATGATCTCTTTATGGCCATTCATCAGCGCCTCGAGCGGGCCGGAATTATTCCTTCCGCCATCAAATATGCGGTGAGTACAGAAGAAGCAGTCCCGCGAAACTACTCCAGGCCTTCGCTTAAAGAGGAGCTCTCCACCACCGAAATTTTTCACCCCCTCGCACCGGAGGATATCGATCTGCTTGCCTCCTATGCGCATGAGAGAATCTTCCGTCCCGGAGATGTGGTGATAGAAGAAGGCAGTACCGACACCTCCCTGCTCATTATCACCAGCGGCGTAGTTCAGATCGTAAAACAGGGCAGTGCAGGCCGGGAAATCGAAATCGCCCGTTTGGGAGCGGGCGATTTCATTGGCGAGATGTCCCTCATGACCGGCAAGCCCCGTTCTGCAACCGTCCGCGCCATTGTTCCGGTGAGCGGCATCATCGTGCCCAAGGAGGGTCTCGAACCGATCATACAGCACAACCCGGCGCTCAGCGAGCAAATTGCACGTATTATGGTGGAAAGAAAGATGGCAGACCCCCAATTCTCCCGCCGAGTACAGGAGAGTTCCACCCCGACTTCCCACCTGGTAAAGCTGTATATGGACCGCGTGGTCAGACGCATCGCCGATTTTTTCAAACTCAAAGGGGAGGAGCAGCAGTAGCTGCTCTGGGTGTAAAGTTCCCCCCGCAGCTTCCGCATTATTTTCGCTGCAGAAGATTACTCCGGACGTTTGAAGCCCTCGCCCTGCGCTTCACGCACGTCGGTGACAATTACGAAGGCTTCCGGGTCTTCCTCTTTTACTATTTGTTTCATCTTGGGCATTTCTCGATTACGGGTAATACAGAGCAGCACGTTTTTGGCCTGTCGGGTATACATTCCTTCCCCGTGCAGCCCGGTGACCCCGCGGTCCAGCCGGTTGAGAAGCCCTTCGGCAATCGCCTCCGAACGGTCGCTGATAATTATTGCCAGCTTTGCATAATCAACCCCTTCTAGCACGAGATCGATCACCCGAGCACCAATAAAAATACTGATCCCCGCATATAGGCCAAGCTCAAAGTCTTTGAAAACTGCCGCCGCTCCCACTACTACACAGACATCTACAAAGAAAAGCAGCTTTCCCATGCTGATAAACGGCAGCACGGTGTGCAGCAGTTTCGCCATGAGATCAGTTCCGCCGGTGGTGCCGTTGCGGGAGAACACCAGGCCCAGTCCCAAACCGAGCATTGCCCCCCCAAGTAGTGCGGCTAATAGCAGATCCTCCGTGAGCAGCGGAAGAAACACCGTGCTGTCGATAAAGACCGACAAAAGCACCGTCGCCAGGAGGGTCTTGATGCCAAAGTGCCGGCCGTGGATTACAATGCCCGCAATAAAGAGAGGAACGTTAATCACCAGCATCGTCACGCCGACACGAAAGCCAAAGAGGTGATGCAGGATGATACCGATACCTCCCACTCCGCCGGGGGCGATCTTATTGGGAGTAAGAAAGAGGTTGAAGCTAATCGCGGCGATAAAACAGCCCGCGATGATGAAAAGGTAGCCGCGCCAGTCTCTGCCGATTGCCTTCAGAATTCCGAGCATGACGGCAGTATAGCTTGGAGGCGCTCTTCCTTCAATCCGGGGCCGTTCCCTCCTCGCGGTCCCTCTCCTCTTTCCGTGCGTACCGCACCGCCGCTAACTTTCCCGCCCCGCTGCGGCCAGGATTTTCAGCCCTATTTTTTTCCTTTCTCAGAGGTCACTATAGCGGGGGATACGAGAAGGAGCAAGATAGAGCCAGGTCATAGGCGGAGACCGGCAATTTTCACCGTGGATTACGCCTGATAACATGTCCTTGAGCTTGAGGCTTTCTATCCGTCTGCCGCGAGTTTGAAGTGACCCTGTATGCATGTGCCCTGACACTTGACACCACGCGGCTGTCGGTTGTCTAATTACAGAAGGCACTTTCAAAAATAAATCGAAGATCTTTGAAATGCCCAGGCGCAGTAACTGCTGTCACACTTGAACAATACGCAATTTTATTTTATTATTTATTTAGTAATCTTTAGGAAGGAAGCATGGAACGGATATACTTGGACAATAACGCAACGACCATCGTCGACCCACAGGTGACCGACGCAATGATCCCCTTTTTCTCGGAGATGTACGGCAACTCCAATTCACTCCACAGCTTTGGGACCGAGGTGCATCCTTACCTGCGGCTGGCGCTGGACCGGATCTACGAGGGGATCGGCGCATCCGACAATGACGATGTAGTGATCAACAGCTGTGCGAGCGAAGGCAACAACACCGTCCTCAAGGGCGTCTACCACAGCCTCATTCGCGAAGGAAGCAAAAGCGAGATCGTCACCACCACGGTGGAACACCCCTGCGTGATGGAGGCGAGCGAGTTTCTCGAATCCCTCGGCGTGAAGGTTCACTATCTGCCGGTCAACGAGCACGGCATCGTGGATGTGGACACACTCCGGCAGTACGTCCACCCTGACCGTACCGCCCTGGTGAGCATCATGTGGGCCAACAACGAGACCGGGCTGATCTTTCCGGTGAAGGAGCTGGCCGAGTACTGCCGCGAGCAGGGCGTGCTTTTCCACACCGACGCCGCTCAGGCAATCGGAAAGGTGCCGGTGGATATGCAGGATGTTCCGGCGGACTTTATCACCTTCAGCGGCCACAAGTTCCACGCCCCCAAGGGAGTGGGAGCCCTCTACATCCGCAAGGGTATGGATCTGCCGCCCCTCATCCACGGCGGACACCAAATGGGCGGCCGTCGGGCCGGTACCGTCAACGTCCCCTACTTCGTCGGTATGGGCCTGGCAATGCAGCTGGCAAACGACTATATGGACTATGAGAATACAGAAGTGCGCAGGCTTAGAGATCGCCTGGAAGAGGGGATCTCCGCCATCGAGGGTAGTTTCATCCTCGGCGAGCGGGACGCCCGCACCCCCAACACCATCTTGGTGAGCATCCGCGGGGTTGAGGGGGAAGCGCTCATCTGGGATTTGAACCAGAAGGGCATCGCCGCCAGTACCGGCAGCGCCTGCGCCTCCGAGTCCCTGGAGTCCAATCCGACCTTCATCGCCATGGGCCTCGGCAACGAACTCGCCCACACAGGCATTCGCCTCTCCCTCTCGCGCTTTACCACCGAGGAAGAGATCGACTACACTATAGAGGCCTTTCGTGCGAGCGTAGAGCGGCTGCGGAAGATTTCCACCGCCGGCTGAGGCGGCGACCGGCAGCGCCCGAAAAGAGCGATAGTATAGAGGAGCAGATATAATGGCTAAACAAGATCTGATAGGCGGTTCCCTCTGGGAACAGTATTCCAATAAGGTAAACAGTCGGATGGCCAATCCGACCCACTTCGGCGAGCTGAGCGAAGAAGATGCCCGGCGCCTCGGCGGACAGTTGATTGTTGCCGACCACGGCGCCGAATCATGCGGGGATGCGATTCGCCTCACCCTGATTTTCAATCCCCAGGACGACACCATCCTCGACGCCCGCTTCAAGACCTTTGGCTGCGGCACCGCAATCGCCTCCAGCGACGTAATGACCGAGATATGCATCGGGAAAACCGCCGACGAGGCGCTGAACATTACCAACATCGATGTGGAGCACGCCTTGCGCGACGAAGAGAACAAAGAGGCGATTCCCCCCCAAAAAATGCACTGCAGCGTGATGGCCTACGACGTGATCAAGCATGCGGTGAGTCTTTACAAGGGCGTCGAAGTCGAAGACCTGGAGAACGAAGAGATTGTCTGTCAGTGCGCCCGGGTGTCTCTGGGTACTATCAAGGAGGTGATCCGCTTCAACGACCTCAGCACCGTAGAGGAAGTTACCAACTACACGAAAGCGGGAGCCTTTTGTAAGTCCTGTGTCCGCCCCGGCGGTCACGAAACCCGGAAATATTACCTGGTCGATATCCTGCGGGACGTGCGGGCCGAAATGGAGCAAGAGCGCTCCTCGTCCTCTCGCAGCTCTGCCGGCGAACAATCCTTTACCGAACTCAACCTCATTGGTAAGCACAATGCGGTGGAAAAGGTGCTCGATCAGTACGTCCGTCCGCAACTCGCCGCCGACGGCGGCAGCGTAGAGGTCGAAGATATCGAAGTGGAAGATGAGACCGTCAATGTGGTAATCAACTATGGCGGCGCCTGCCGCGGCTGCGCCAGCGCCACCACCGGTACCCTCGGGTATATCGAACAGACGCTGCAGAAGCAGCTGGACTCCTCCATCCGCGTCGTCTCCTGAGTTTTCCCCACCCTCCTCTTTACGGCGGCGTTCGAAAACCGCTTCTCGAACGCCGCTTGTTTTTTTCCCGCTTCCGCGCTAGTATAGGGAAAAACGAGGAAGAACAATGAGAAACTCCCTCTTTATCGCTCCCCTGCTCACCGCCCTTCTCCCCGTACTCGTGCTGTACACGGTCCTGCTCAATTCTCCCCGTCACCTACCCCTTCATTCTCTGAAATCCCCCGCCGACGAACCGGCGGCAACAGACAGCAGCTTCCGCGAGCAGCTTGCCTCCCGGATAGGAGCGAATACCATTGTCATCCAATCCCCCGCCCTCCTCTTCGACCTCGATGCGGATGGAAAAAGCGAGGCGGTGCTCTATGCCCACGCCTTCTATCATCCTCAATACGCGCCGCCGCTAGGACGGGAGTGGCTGCTGGTGATCGGCAATCCCCCGCCAACGGGAGCCGGCCCGGCAGAGTTTTCCATCCTCGCTCGAAGAGAGCTCCGTATTTCAACCAGCGCCCCTCATATCCGTCTCGCTCCCCTCTTCGAGGACGGTTCGACTGCGGTTATTCTTTCCGAGGATGCGCAGCCCACCCGACTCACCGACAATTGGCTGTTCCTGTACCGGCCGGACCGGCGCAGCCTCGAGCCGCTGCGCTTCTCCGGCGGCAACATCGGCGGCCGTTCGGGTCCCGATGCGGTGGCGGGCAAGGTAGAGCTGTTCCGCGACTCCGGAGCGCTCAACGCCGAGGTTACCTACGGAAGGAACTTGGAGCTCCGTTCGCGCTACCACTGGAACGGCGAGCGCTTCGTGCTCGACACCGGGGAGCTTCCCCGGCCGGCCGCATGGGAGGAGGCGCTCATCCGAGGCGCCGCCAAGGGACTTTCCCATACTCTGCTCGCTCTGCAGCTTTACGGAGGGAAGCAAGAGGGACGCGCCGTAGCGTATGCCGAAGACGGGCACTACGGCTATTACTCCCTGTTTCACTATCGCCGCGAAACAGCACCGGAGGAGCGGATTCTGCTCAGCCTTATCGACTCGGTCCGCGGTGCCCCCGAAGCCTTCTTTCGCCGGCACGGAATCGAACCGGCGGAGGGGCGGGGGTTTTACTATCTCCATGCGGCGGGACGTTTCGTAGCCTCCTTAGAGCGTGTGCTTCCTTAGCAGCTAGCCGTCGTCTTCCAAGTGACGAAACACGGAGTGATAGTAGCCGTCACAGCAGCGGTGAATATGCTCCGCCTGCTTCTGCCCCTCTTCGCTAAGCTTCAGAAACACCCTGCGGCGGTCCTCCCGGCCGGCTTCGCGCTGCAGATACCCCTTCCGGACAAGAGCTTCCACCGTTTTGCTGAGCGCCCCCTTGTCCATGCGCAGCTCCTCTGCAAGCCAGGCGTCTCAGTTCTCGCCTCGCCACGGTCCAGCTCCAGCAGCACATGGCACTGACTCATAGTGCCCCCGCAACAGCCGGTCGCATAGCGAATCTGCCGTTCGATACGCCGCTTCAGAAAGCGCAGGTATTCCCGGCTTTTGCGAATCTCGTCGTTGCGTTGTGCGGCCCCGGTCTCCACCGGCACCTCCTATAGAGCCCCTGATGAAATCAGCTCAGTTTTCTTTTTGCCACGTTCTACCGGGGTGGTGTATAATAGGCTGGACGCACCTTCCCCGGAGGAGGCAGCATGGCGCATCACACCCTCAAAAACAGCTATTCCAGGTTCGCCGAGCGGCTCAACCGTTTTCCCCAGGGGGCGCCCCCCACCGAGCTGCTGTTCAAGATTCTCAACGTTCTGATCTCCGAGAAGGAGGCCGATCTCCTCTCCACCCTTCCCATCAAGCCCTTTACCGCCCGCAAGGCGGCGGGCATCTGGAAGATGAAAGAGGAAGACGCCCGTTCCGTGCTGGACGAGCTTGCCTCCCGCGCTATTTTGGTGGATATCGAACAGAACGGCGAGACTGTCTACACCCTTCCGCCTCCCATGGCCGGCTTTTTCGAATTCTCGATGATGCGCTACCGTAAGGATGTCGATCAGAAGACGCTCGCGGAACTCTTTTACCAGTACATGAACGTCGAAGAAGACTTTATCCGGGAACTCTTCACCGACGGGGAAACGCAGCTCGGACGCACTTTCGTCCAAGAACCGGCACTCACCGAAGACGAATCCCTCTACGTGCTGGATTACGAGCGTGCCTCCGAGGTCATCCGCACTGCCTCGCACATGGGAGTGGGAATCTGCTACTGCCGCCACAAGATGGAGCACATGGGCCTTGCTTGCGACGCGCCGATGGACATATGCATGACCTTCAATGCCACCGCCGCCTCCCTCATCAAAAGCGGGTATGCGCGGGAGGTGGACACGAAGGAAGGGATGGCGCTTCTCGAACAAGCCTACGAGCACAACCTGGTGCAGTTCGGCGAAAATGTCCGCGAAAAGGTCAACTTCATCTGCAACTGCTGCGGCTGCTGCTGTGAGGCGATGATCGCCCAGCGGAAGTTCTCGGCGTTGAACCCGATCCACACCACCAACTTCATCCCCGCCATCGACTCTGCCGCCTGTACCGGCTGCGGGAAGTGCGTGACCGCCTGCCCGGTGGAAGCAATGACCCTGATTTCCGCCAACGATCCCCATAAGCCGAATCGTAAAGTCGCTAAACTGGACGAGGAAGTCTGCCTCGGCTGCGGTGTCTGTGTTCGCGCCTGCCCCACCGCCGCCATCACTCTTGAGCGCCGCGACCAGCGGGTGATCACCCCGGTCAACAGCGCCCACCGCGTGGTGCTCATGGCCCTCGAACGCGGAAAGCTGCAGGACCTCATCTTCGACAACAAGGTCCTCTTCAGCCATCGCGCCCTCGGAGCGTTTTTCGGGGCCATTTTCAAGCTCCCACCGGCCAAACGGCTGCTGGCCTCAAAGATGCTCAACTCCCGCTATGTAGAGACGATGCTGCGGCGCATGTAGTCTTTCATACCAGTCCTCCCGCGGTTCTCGATTCCCCCGAGCGCTCTTAATATGCTCTTCACCGTCTTTCCATAGCTTTAGATTACTTTTTTTGTAATTTTTATTCGAAAAAGATTGCGTTCCGGCAAAAAGGCTCGTATAGTATGAGGTAAGGTGTTGTGCTGGAAAAAAACACCAGCCCTTCTACCCGTATTTTAAAGGAGGTTCGTATGAAAAAACTGTTGGTATTTGTGCTGCTCGTTTTACTGGCGTTTTCGGGAACTGCATTTGCGCAGGAAGATGGCGGCGGCTCCAAGTATGAGCCCTTGATGGCTCCCGGCAACCTGGCTGTTACCGCGGGCCTAGGCACTGGCTTCTTTTGGGGTGCGATCGATGTCTCCGGCGGTGTAGAAGTGATGCTCAGCCGCGTAGACCTGGCCGGTGAGTTTCCCATCACCTTCGGTGTAGCAGGCAAGGCGAGCTACTACCGATACGACTATTCCGGTCTATCCGGTAACGATTACTGGTCATATCTCGGCGGAGGGGGCTTCGCTACCGCTCACTTCGGGCTGCAAGACAAAAACCTCGACGAAAACCTGAAATGGCTGGCAAACGTAGATACCTACATCGGCCTCGGTATAGGATTCTACGATTACTCGGACTCTTACTACACCTACTCTTACGAAGGCTTTGGCATCGGTTTCCGAACTACAGGTGGTGTCAGCTATTTTCTCTCACCTAACTTCGCTATCACCTTCGAAGGAAGTTATTACGGCTATTACAGCAGTGGTCTCATTGGGGTGCTACTGAAATTGTAGTAATAAATACATATCCTCAATAACGCTGAAATTTTGAGTATATGCCGGATTTCGAAACTATTCGGCTCCGGCATATTATACTAGTCGATCGACTCGATCACTCTCTGCAACCGCCCGCGGATCTCCTCCGCAACCGGTTCCAGCTGAGGGTTGTCGATAGCCTGCATGGAAGCGACCGGATTTACCGCGGCAACTTCGATCCCGTTCCCCTGCTCCTGTACGATCACGTTGCACGGCAGCATAGTGCCGATTTTATCTTCATACTGCAGCGCCTGGTGGGCATAGGGCGGATTGCAAGCGCCGAGGATGCGGTAGTTGCGAAAATCCTTGCCCAGCTTTTCCCTCACGGTAGCTTTTACATCGATGTCGGTGAGCACGCCAAAGCCCTGCTCGCCCAGCTTCTCAGTGACCTTCTCAACGGCTTCATCAAAGGAGCCGCCGATCGTTGTGGAAATGTAATACTTCATACTAGATACCCTCCTTGAGGTAGTCAAAAACGCAGCTC